>CAWGFH010000032.1:0-53702 GCA_963821795.1 uncultured Alphaproteobacteria bacterium | reverse complement strand
TTCCCCTCATGATATTCCAGCTCAAGCTACAGCCGCTGCTGGCGGTGTCCGACCCGCCCTTTGCCTAATAATAGTCGCCACTAGGCCTGCCGCGTATTTGATCAAGGCTTCGATTTATAATGGTAGATGGTCACATACGGCTGAGCGATGTCAAACGATCGCTTCGGCAAGGCGCGCGCTCGAACGGCTGCCCGCCGCGGCACGCGACCAGCAGCGGTGTTAGGATCAATCGGGACGACGCACAAGTTTCCGGAACCTGATAAGACAGCCTCCACCAGCGCGACTATGTTGGCCGTCCGCATGCCAACCCGCGACGCGGTGCACTTTGAACTTGACGGCACGCCGGCGGTTCGGGCTGATGTGGCGCATGATCGGCTCCATCGGCCGGTCGCTGCCCGCGGCCGCGACCGGCCCATGGAGCCCATCACGCGCCACATCAGCCCCAACCGCCGGCGCGCCTCCATTTGCCAAGTGCCACGATCCATGACGGTTTGGCATGCGGACGGCCAACATAGCGCGCTGGTGGAGGAACTGTTCTGGGTTCCGGGTTCCAGAAACTATGCACGTCGTCCCCATTGATCCTAACACCGCCGCACGTCGCGTGCCGCGGCGGGGCAGCCGTTCCAGTGCACCCGCCTGCCCGAGCGTATTGTTTGAATATCGCCTCAGCCCATTAATGCCACCATCTACCATTATAAATCGAAGCCTTGATTAAATACGCGCGGCCTAGTGGCGGACTATTATTAGGCAAAAAAAGGCGGTTGATACTGTCCCGAAGTAGACGGGCCGTAGCTTGAGCTGCAATATCATAGAGCCAATGTTAGCGGACCATGACGCCCAAGATCTCCACGAGCCAGGCCGTCCGGCCGCGCGATCAGCTCTGAGCCTGGTGCGCACGGGTCTCGCCCGCTCTCCAGGTTTCTACAGAGCAACCACCTGTTACGGGTTTCCAGCCAAAACCCAGATTTGGAAGTGGCGGCTCGGCGGGCGGCTGCACCACCTCCGCCTTGCCGGTCCATGTTGTTAGAGCAAGAGAATCCAGGCGCAATCCGGTCGATCATTGAGGTCACGAGCTATTGCCTGCGGGGCCCGCACTTCGCCCGGACAGCGGGACCGAATCCTGAGTTCCTTCGAAAGCGCTCGTTCCTCTGGTTGTTGGGCCACAGATCCGGACGAGCGGAACGGATGCCGACCGGGTCCAATTTTATGACGCGCGGCGCCGTGTTCACGTATGGCGCCGCTGCTCGACGCTGGTTGCGGATCGGCGCTGGATTTGCCCCGCACAATTGCCTCGGGCGACTATATGACTGCCCTGGAACGCCGTCTGAGCACCTGACGCAGGTTGATTCTCCGTTGAGAACGCGGTCGGTGCGATGGTTGCTGCTGCGGTTGCTCCCTCGGCAGCGGATCGCGGTCGCTCGGCGGCAGATCGACCTCGGCGAAAGGAGCGGGTGCGGCAGGCGGGCCGTCACTGCGAACCCCGACCTCGACCGAAGTCCTTTGCGGCTGGTCGGGATGTCACGATCCAATCTCTACGCTGTTTGAATACAGCGCGGAGACGTTGTCATATATTCAGAGCCAGAACGTCGTCGAAGCGATGCAGTATTGAACGCCGTGAGTCCCCAAATCGATATCCGGCTTGGCCGAGGAGACTTTGTTTGCGGATGCTTCGAGTTTCAGCCGCGCCTTCAAATGCGAGTCGGGCTACAGCCCGGGTGAAGCGCGCCCGGGTTCCAGGCCGGCTTCGTGTCGCCCGCGGCTCTGAAGGTCCGCGAAACCGCGGAAACCGAAGACTTTGCCGAGCTGCTGCGGGGATTTTAAGCCCGGCTTGGGATCACCCCGTTGGCGATTTGCTGCGGTGATCGCCGAATGCGCCCGAAATATTGGGACACCGCGTCCTGGGCCGGGATTTTGGGCTGATCCAGCGCGCCTGCGTTCTGGCTGAGACTCCTGCCTGGCACCCGAGCGCCTCGGCGACTGCGGCCGGCGGCCGCGCGCAGGCATGGGAACATCGTCCGGAAGGAGATCACATCATGAGACGGCAGTGCAGAAATGCGGCATTGGCGGCCTGCGCGGCCCTCGCCCTGATCGGCGGCGCGGCCGCCCAGGCCAAGGCGGCGACACAGATGGAGCAGGCCGAACTCTCCGGCCTAGCCCCGAGCTGCGGGCCCAGGTTAAAGCACGGGCTGTCGGCGGCAACTCGGTCACCGAGATCCTGCAGGTGATGCTGCTGAACAATATCAAGATCAGGCATGAGGCCAGCCTGATTGTCGCGCTGGACTGGACAAAGGGCGTGGCCGTGGTCCAGCTGCCCCGTGGCGGCTTGGCGGTCGTCCAATTCGATCCGACGACCCTGCAGATCAAGAGCTAGACCTCTGAGCAAACCGACGGGCGCGTGCCGCCGGCGCTGCGACATCCGCCCGCCCCGGCTCTTCCGGGTGGCCGCGGATGGAGAACCCCGTCTTGTCTGATCTGCTTGTCATCGAATTTGCCGGCGAAACGAAGGCCGAAGGCGTCCGTGAGCTACTGCTCGCGATGCAGAGCGAGTATCTGATCGAACCCGGCGATGCCGTCGTTGCAGTGAAGGACGCCAGCGGCCGCCTCAAGCAAAGCCAGCTCTCAGCGCCGGTCGAACCGGGCGCACTGTCCGGGACGTTCTGGGACTCGCTGATCGGATTGCTGTTCCTGATGCCGCTGTCGGGCGCGCAGACCGGTGCAGCCTTCGGCGTAATCAGCGGGCCGTTAGCCGATCTCGGCTTCAGCGACGCGTTCATCAGGCAGGCGGCGAGAACCCTGCAATCCGGCAACGCAGCGCTGTTTCTGCTGATCCGCAACATGACGACCGACAAGGTCCTGGCCGCTCTGCGCGGCGTCGCCGGTCCGGTGATGCGCAGCTTGTGCGACGAGACTAAGAAAGATGCGCTGCGAGCGGCGCTTGCGGGGGCACGAGAGGCATCTGCGAAAGCCGGCGGTTGAGATTTTCGGACGGCTCTGGGCAGCCGGTTTGCTTGAAAATGCTTGATGAATAGGTTTGGACCCACCCCAGAAAGGAGAGCCTGACATGTTGTTCGGAGGCGGTTTCACATTTCCGAACTTTCTGACCGACGTGTTTTCAATATTTATTTTTGTGCTGTGGTTCTGGTTGCTGATTACCGTTTTCAGCGACTTGTTCCGCCGGCGCGACGTGTCCGGCGTCGGCAAGGCGGTGTGGGTGATCGCGCTGATCGTGTTCCCTTATATCGGGGTCTTCGTCTATCTGATCACGCAGGGGCGAGGGATGGCGGAGCGGCAGACCCAGCGGGCCCAGCAGGCTCGGGAAGAACTGCGCCAAGTGGTCGGCTTCAGCGTGGCGGACGAACTCGAGAAACTCGAGCGGCTGAAGAGTTCGAACACAATTTCCGCCGAGGAATATTCGAAGCTTCGCGCGCGTGCCGTGCAATAGCCGGGACGGCAGCTTTCCTCGATGCCGGGGATGGCGGCGGGCGCGGTTGCACAGCGGCAAAACCTGCGCTCAAATGACCAATTAAGACCAGAACTGCCGGCGGTAGAAGCTACAAGGGCCTCCGGATCGCAGCGTAGAAAAGTGCCGAGCAAAAGACGGCACACTGAAGGGAGTTCATGAACGCCTCCTCCGCAGTTACCCTTGTGGGCGGAATTGGCCTGTTCCTGCTCGGGATTTCATCATCTCACCGAAGGTTTGAAGGGTCTTGCCGGCGATTCGTTGCGTCGCGCACTGCAGACCCTCGTCGGCGGCCGCTTCAGCGCGGTCGTTTCAGGCGCGCTGTTTACGGTGGCGATTCAGTCCTCCACCGCAACGACCCTCACCGTCATCGGCTTCGTCAGCGCCGGATTGGTCACCTTTGCGCAGGCGGTCGGGGTGATCATCGGCGCGACGTTGGGCACGACCTCGACCCCCTGGCTGGTCGCGGTCTTTGGCTTTCGCCTGCGCATTTCGGCATTTGCCATGCCGATGATTGGTGTCGGCGCCTTTCTCTGGATCATCGCCAAGGGCAAAGCCCGTTCGGCCGGGGCGATCCTCGCCGGGTTCGGCCTGCTCTTTGTCGGGATCGACTATTTGCAGACCGGGATGGAGGGCATCTCCTGGAACCTCGACGCCGTGGGCGGCAGCGGTTTCGGTTGGCAATGGATTCTGGCCGGAATTGGGATTTTGATGTCGATCGTCATGCAAAGCTCGAGCGCCGCGGCGGCGACGACCTTGGTCGCCTTGAACGCGGGGTCGCTGACCTTCGACCAGGCCTGCGCGATGATCGTCGGGCAGAGCGTCGGGACCGCAGCGACCAGCGCGGTGGTGGCGATCGGCGCCGGGCTCGCGGTGCGGCGTGCCGCGCTGGCGCACATCGTCTACAATGTTGCAGTCGGAATTATCGGAATACTGCTGCTTAGCCCGCTCGCGGCGGCTGGTCGGCTGGGTGGGTACTCGGCTCGATGATCCCGACGGCGTGCTGGCTCTCGCCGCGTTCAGCAGTATTTTCAAGCTCGTCGGGGTTGTTGCGTTCTATCCCTGGCTCGACGGTTTCTCACGCTGCATCGAGCGAATTCGGACGAGGCAGCGAGACCGCTGTCAGCCGGCTCGATCCGGTGCTTGCCGAGGCAGGAGGGGCTGTCGCACTCGAGGCTGCCTGGCGGGCGATCTTGGAAATCGCGCAGGGCTCCACCGATGCCATTCGCCGCCGGCTGATCGGCGAACCCGTCCAATACGACCCACCAGTCGATGCGGTGCGGCAGACCGAGCAATTCCTGGAATTGCTCTCGCTTGAAACGCTGGATCTGCGCACGTTCGAGCCGCGTCTCGTTCGGCTGTGCCACGCGGTCGATCATCTGAATGAACTCCACGGCGATTTGGGGCGCACGCCATCCAATCAGAGCGACTGGCAGCGCCCGGCCGCCTTCAAGGATGCCGCCCACTCGTTAACGGCGTGGCTCGACGCTATGAAAGACCCGGCGGCAACACCCGATCCGGCGATCGTCGGCGCTGTTGAAAATGCCTCAAAGCAGCTGAGCGCCGCGCGCAGGATCGAACGCGACAGGCTGTTGGCGGAGGTCGCATTGCAGCGTATGCCCGCCGAGACGGCCCGCAGCGGCCTCGAATTGCTCGGCTGGGCGGATGGGGCAGTTTATCACGCATGGCGACTTGCCGAATTGTTGAGGATTGCCGCCGGCAACCAGCCAGCCGCCTCATAAGGGGAAACCGATGAAGCGCAAAGAATATGAAAAGCAGTTGCGCAAGCTCCAGGTGGAGCTGTGCGCGCTGCAGGACTGGGTCAAGCATGAGGGCTTGCGGGTGGTGGTGGTCTTCGAAGGCCGCGACGCCGCGGGCAAGGGCGGCACGATCAAGGCCATCACCGAACGGGTCAGCCCGCGCGTGTTCCGTGTCGTCGCGCTGCCGGCGCCGTCGGATCGAGAGAAGGGCCAATTGTACTTACAACGCTACGTAGGGCACCTGCCGACGGCGGGTGAGATCGTGATCTTCGACCGCAGCTGGTACAACCGTGCGGGCGTCGAGCGCGTGATGGGTTTTTGCACGGACGAGCAATACCGCCGCTTTCTGCAGGTCTGTCCCGAATTCGAGCTCTTCATTGTCGACGGCGGCATTCAGCTCGTCAAATACTGGCTGGAGGTTGGCGACGAGGAGCAGAAGCGCCGTTTCCTCGCCCGTATCGAGGATCCGATGCGTCAGTGGAAGCTGAGCCCCACTGATTTGTGCTCACGCAGCAAGTGGTTCGAGTATTCGCGGGCGCGCGATGCGATGTTTGCCGCGACCAATACGAAATTCGCCCCTTGGTACATTGTCCGCTCGGACGACAAGAGACTGGCGCGCCTCAATTGCATTCGCCATCTGCTCAGTCTCATTCCATACGAAAAGGTCCCGCAAAAGAAGGCAAAGCTGCCCGACCGCGTCATGGACGATGCCTACGACGATCTGGCTTCGCTCAAAGGCGTGCGGGTTGTCGCCGAAAGCTGGTGAAGCCGGCGAAAAAAGCGAGGAGGACGCAGTATGTCTGAGGCAGCGCGCGCCGCAACCGGCCACGGAACGGCAGCTTGGCATGCCGTTGGACCAACCGAAACAATTGAACGGCTGAAGACCGACCCAGTAGCGGGGTTGGACAGCGGCGAGGTCTCTCGGCGCCTCGCCGAATACGGTCCCAACCGCCTGCCGGAGGGCAAGAGGCGGGGACCGTTGATGCGGTTCTCGGCCCAGCTGAACAACATCCTGGTCTACGTGTTGCTGGCGGCCGGCTTCGTGAAGCTGATGGTGGGCCTATGGCTCGACGCCGGGGTCATCCTGGGCGTCGTCGTCATCAACGCCCTGCTCGGCTTCATCCAGGAAGGCAAGGCCGAAAAGGCCTTGGATTCCGATCCGGAACATGCTCTCCGCCGAGGCCCGGACCATACGCGGCGGCGACACCCGTCTGATCTCGGCAGAGGCATTGGTCCCGGGCGACGTCGTGCTGCTCGAATCGGGTGACCGGATTCCGGCGGATCTTCGCCTCGTCGACGTCAAGAACCTGCGAACCGAGGAGGCGGCGCTGACCGGCGAGTTCCGTGCCGATCGACAAGACGACCGACGCGGTGGCGGAGCGCGCGACGGTCGGGGATCGCGAGGGGATGGCATTCTCCGGAACCTTGGTCGCGGCCGGGCGCGGCAAGGGCGTCGTCGTCGCCACCGGGAGCGAAACCGAACTGGGACGGATCAACCAGTTGATGGCAGGGGTCAGCACGCTCGACACGCCTTTGCTTCGGCAGATCAAAAAGTTCGGCTACGCGATCACCGCCGTGATCGCCGTAGTGGCGGTGATCGTGTTCGCCTATGGCCGATGGGTCAGGGGCATGGAATTCGTCGCCATCTTCCAGGCGGTGGTCAGCATCGCCGTGTCGGTAATTCCCGAAGGGCTGCCGGCGCTGATCACGGTCACCCTGGCGATCGGCGTGCAGCGCATGGCTCAGCGCAACGCCATCATCCGGCGGCTGCCGGCGGTGGAAACCCTGGGCTCGGTGTCGCGGATCTGCTCCGACAAGACCGGCACCTTGACCTTGATGGAAATGATGGTGGTGTCGGCGGTAACCGCCGATACGGTCTGCAAGGTCACCGGCGAGGGCTATGCGCCCGTAGGCGAGGTTGTCAAAGACGGAGCGCCGGCGGCCGAGGACCCGGTTCTGAGGCTGATGGGCCGCGTTTCGATGCTGTGCAACGATGCGGAGATGCGGCAGGTGGATGGGATCTGGACGGTCGAGGGCGATCCGACCGAAGGCGCCCTCTACCCGTTCGGCAACAAGCTCGGGCTGCAACGGCAGCAAGAGCAGGCCGCTTACCCCAGGATCGATGTGATCCCGTTCGAATCGGAACACCGGTTTATGGCGACCCTGCACCAGGATGCCGCCGGCAAGCAGTTCCTGCTGGTTAAGGGCGCGCCGGAGGTCATCCTCGCCCATTGCGATCGGCACGGAACCAGCGGCGGCCAGACGGTGCCGATCGACCGCGATCTTTTTCTCCGGGCGTCGGATCAACTGGCGGCGCAAGGTGAGCGCGTGTTGGCCTTGGCGTGGCTCGAGGGCCCCGGCGTCCTCGCCGGCAACCTTGGTCCCGCGGATCTGCCCGGAAATCTGGTTCTGCTCGGCCTGATCGGATTGCTCGATCCGCCGCGAAAGGAAGCGATCGAGGCCGTCGCCGAGTGCCATGCCGGAGGCATCCGGGTGACGATGATTACCGGCGACCACAAGATCACCGCGGCCGCGATCGCCAAGATGCTCGGAATCGGCGACGGCAAGACCGCGCTGACCGGAGCCGAAATCGAGGAGATGGACACGGCGGCGCTGCAGGACCGGGTGCAGGACGTCGACGTCTTTGCCCGCGCGAGCCCGGAGCACAAACTCCGCCTCGTCAAAGCCATGCAAGCAAACAAGCAGATCGTGGCGATGACCGGCGACGGGGTGAACGATGCGCCGTCCCTCAAGAAAGCCGATGTCGGCGTGGCGATGGGGATCAAGGGCACCGAGGTCACCAAGGAGGCGGCCGAGATGGTGCTGGCCGACGACAATTTCGCCTCGATCACCGCCGCCGTCAGGGAGGGGCGAACGGTCTACAACAACATAGAAAAGGCGATTCTGTTCATGCTGCCGACCAACGTCGCCCAGGCGCTGGTGATTATGGCGGCCATTTTCATCGGTTTTACCGCGCCGATCACGGCACCGCAGATCCTTTGGATCAACATGGTTACCTCGGTGGCGCTCGGGCTCGTCATTTCCTTTGAACCGCACGAACTCGACGTCATGCACCGGCCGCCGCGGGCGCCCGACCCCCCGATCCTCGACGGCTTTGGCATCTGGCGCGTCGTCTTTGTCGGGCTGGCGCTGCTGGCGCTGACCTTGTGGGCCTTTTTCTGGATGAAGTCGAAGGACGCATCCGACGAGTTGGGGCGGGCAGTCGCGGTAAATGCGCTGGTAATCGGCCAGGTCTTTTATTTGCTCAACAGCCGTTACAAGCTCGACTCCTCCTTATCTCTGACCGCACATCTTGGGAACAAGTATCTGGCGATGGGGATCGGCGCCGTGGTGGTCTTGCAGCTTCTGTTCACCTACACCGCGCCATTCCAGGAACTGTTCGAGACCGCGGCCGTTCCGCTGTGGGTTTGGCCGTGGCTGTTCGTCGGCGGTTTCGTGTTTTTCCTGGTTGTGGAGGCGGAAAAGCTGATCATCCGAACCGCGAAACGCGCGCGTCCGATGCCGGCCCTGACCGAAAGAACCGCTTGAGCCGGCCATAGCGCCCGATCCGCTGCGGTGGCGCGGCGTAGCTGGTTCGGGGCTTGCTATTGGCGGCGCACCAACTGGGCGATCGGGGGCTCCGATCCCAGGAACGCCGCGATCGTTCCAGCGTCGCGACGGATCATCGTCTCGCCCGCCGCGACGAGCGCATCGACTTGCTCGCGCGGCAAGCTGAGCCCGGTGCGGATTGCGACGAGCCGGGCCCGCATCTCGGGATCGGGGTAGTCGGACAAGCTGACCCGCAGCACCTTGCCGGCCACGTCGTCGCACGGATAACCATTGATGACCGGAGCCTGACGGCAGCGTAGTTCGCGCAGTTTCTCGACGAGATCCCCGATCGTGCTCTCTACCGCGATCAGGGTCTCGATGTTGTAGGCGCCGATTTGCGCGCTGGTGACCGCCGAAATGATCTGCCCCAGCCCGCTGATGATGCGCTGCCGCGGCCAGTTCGGGTTCGGCTCCGACTGGCCGTCGACACTGATCACGATGATGCGTCGCAGCGGCAGCAGGCCGGCCGCAAACCGCTCCTCCGCCGGGTCCAATAACAGCATGTCGTTAAGCAGAACCCGCAATGCCAAATTGTCGGAAATTCCGCCATCCATCAGATGGATCCATGGGGTGCGCTTGCCATCGGAATAACGGTAGAGGTTCTCGAGCAACGCGCGAACACGCAGATTGTCTCGAGCCCGCTCCCATTCCTGCGGCGCCGCCGGCGCGGGCAATGGACAATCCGGTCCACGATAGTTGCGCAAGGTTATCGGGCCGAATATCACCGGAAACCCGTTGGAGGCCGCGACCGCGCGGGCGACCGGCAGGCTTTCGAGATCCGAGCAGATCACATCGAAGGTCTGCGGCAAGAAGCCGAACGGACTGCCGAAACTGATATCGGTGGCATTGATGCTGACCTGCGGACGGCCGCGGCGATAGAGATCGGCAAAGGTCGCACCATGAAACATCAACCGGTCGTAGATCTGCGTCATCCGGTCGTTGGTGCCGACCAGCGGGTTAAACAGCCAGTCCCAATTCCACGGCAACAGAAAGGTTCCCCAAATGTAGGCTTCGATATCCCGATAAAGAAACTCATCGGGAAAGGTATCGAACGACTTCTCCCCGTAGAGGCCGAAATGAGCCGCCGGGAAGGACCCGCCCGACACACCGGCCAGCAGGTCGATTTCGTCAAGCAACGTGCTGTCTTTCCCCTCGGCCCGGATGTGAATATCCCGCATTCCGCGCAGCACACCGAAACCGAAAGCCGCAGAACGCTTGCCGCCGCCGGAAAGGGCCACCATCACCAGGTCGCTTTCAGCGCCGCCGCTGCGGTTCACGTTGAGCAGGCGATATTCGGCGTTCCCGGCAGCCGATCGCAGCGGTTTGTTCATCTGCGCGGTCAGCGAGCAGCCGCCGGCGAGCAGCAGCGCCGCGACAATCGCAAGGACTGCCCATTTGCGCATGCGCCAAACGCGGGCGCTCATGCGCGCGCTTTCCGGGACAGGCGGCGGGCGCTCATCGCCGGATCGCATCCTTAGCGGCGGGCTCGGTCATCCGTGGCGGCTTCCGACGAGAGCGCCACCGCGATACCGCGGGTCGCCGGATTTCTGGCGCACAGGCTCGCCAGGGCGATCAGGATCGGGACGCCGATAAACGCGCCGGCGATGCCCCACAGCATCGCCCAGAAAAACACCGCGAACAGCACCATGAAAGGAGAGATCGATACCGCCGCCCCGGCAACGCGCGGCTCGATATAACTGCCGACCACGAATTGGACGACATTCAGACCGAGAAAGACCCAGATCGCCGAGGAAAACGATACGTATTGGGCGCCGGCAAACAGGGTCGGCAGCAGAGTGGCGACAAACGAGCCGATGAACGGAATGAAGTTGAGGACAAAGGCGATAACACCCCACTCGCGGCTGAGCTCCAGTCCGTAGATCCCGGTGAAAGCCCAAAAGCCGAGCCCGGTCAGCACGCTCATGCCGAAGCGTACCAGCATATAGGTCTGAAGCCGGCCGGCGATCTCCGCGGCGACGCTGATCGCCTCGTCGCCAAAACTCCCGTCGCCGATCCGGCCCAGGCGGCGCCCCAGCGGCTCCAACTCCAGGAGGCCCAGGATTACGAATATAAAGGTTACGAGGGCAAAGCTGACAATGCCTTGCAAGCTGCCGCCGACCCCGCGCAGGACTCCGACAATCCAGGACACGTTGAATTGCTCGGCGATCAGCTCGGCGGCGTAGAGACCACGCTGTTCCAATAGATCAGCGAGGTGGCTGTACAAGCCCTGCAGCCGCGCCGCATTGGCGATGACCCACTGCGTGATCCGGCCAAACCCCCACACGATCAGCCAGCAGCCGACGCCGATCGCGAGAAGGGCGACAATGGCTGTCAGCAGGATCGCAACCAGCTGCGGCAGGTGCGCCTTCAACCGCCGTTGCAGCGGCCAAACCAGCGCGATGATGAAGAGCGCGAAGGCCACCGGCGTCATTACGCCGCGCGCCGCCCACAGCGCCGCAAGCGTCAGGAGTACGGCGCAGACCACCGCTGAAAGCCGGAGCGCGCGGTCTCCGGCCGGATTTGCGGGTTTATCTGGGTCCACGGCTCGGCGCGATCCGAGGAGTTCAGCGCGACGCCAGCATTGCGGCGCCCAATACGATCGCCAGCAGCAGCAGCGACAAGCTCGCCACCGGCCATTGCCGCAGCCACCGATCGGCTCGCTCGACTGCCGCGCCCCAGACAGCTGACACCCGGATCATCGGCTGCGCCACGACCACGATATCCCCGGCCGGCACGCGTGGTAAACGGTACTCCGAGCGCGCCAGCCAGACGGACAAAAGCCCGCCGAGCAACACCGGCAGCAGCGCTGCCCCGAATGCTGCCGGTGCAATGGCGTCGAGCCGCGTTCCGCTGCCGGCCAGCGGATAGATGCCCCACGGCACCGCGATTGCGGCGAACGCCATCGCCAACCACGGCGAGACGAGACCTGCCGGCGCCGCGTTTTCGGCGGCCGACGCCCCGATAGCGGCTAGCCGACGCAGAAAATGCAGCATCAGCAATGTACTGCCCACCGCCGAGAACGTCGCCAGTACCCCGACAAGACCTTGTCCCAGCTCCGCCTTGAGCGCCAGCTTCGCCAGGGCGCCGCCGGTCAGCGGCAACCCGCCAAGCCCCAGCGCCAGGATCGCGGCTGGCGTCATCACCGGCCACACGCGCGGCCGGGAGGCCGCGGCAACGCCGATCCCAAGGAACAGCGCACCCTTGACCAGGATATGGTTTGCCGCGGCAAAACCCACCCCCATTGCGGCACCGGGGTCGCCCGCGGCCCAGCCCATGCCCAGCGCCGCCGCCAGCAACCCCATCTGGCTGATGCTCGAATAGGCCAGCACCGTTCTCGGGTTGTCTTGCGTGATCCCCACAGCCACACCGTAAAAGGCCGAAAGCATCCCCGCGGCGGCGAGCGCTTCACCCCACCCCGGCATCGGGACTGCGAACGGCAGAAAGCGGATCAGCCCGATCACTCCAGCCTTGACCGCCGCGCCGCTCAGCACCGCGGCTGCGGGAGTCGGGCGCCGCCGTGTAGGCGAGCGGCATCCAAACATGCCCCGGCACCAGCCCGATCTTCAGCCCGAAGCCGAGGATCAGCAGGGTCAGCGAGGCATCGCGCCAAGGAGAACCCGGCAGCGCCGCCACGGCGTCGCGTATCAGCAGGCTGCCGTTAGGCGTGGCTAACGCCATGAACACGAACCCCATCAACAGAAATGCCTCGCCGAGCACCGCCAGCGCCACATAGACCGAGCCGGCGCGCCAGTCGTCTCGGGCGGCCTTCATGCACGATCAGGCCATAGGCGGCCAGGCTGACCACGGAGTAGGTCAAATAAAAGCTTACCAAGTCCGCGGCCATGAAGACGCCGAGGCTGCCCGAGAGGGTCAGCAACCACCACTCGGCAAACCGTCCGGCATTCGGCTCGTGGCGCAGATACGTCGCGACAGTAGGCGCCTGCGATAATCCACAGCAGAGCGGCGGCGCCGAGCAGCATGGCCGCAGGGACATCGAGGGTCAGCGTCATGCGCAACGGTGGCGGGAACATTACCGAGCGGCGCGCGGTAATACGCCGACAATGCTGCCGCCAGGGCCGGCACCGGGGCAAACGCCAGCCACTGCAGGCATGCGGCGCCGCAGTTGGCGGGAAACGCAAGCCGCCAGCATCGCCAAAGGCGTGACAAGCGCCAGAACCAGCAGCGCGGAGGCGGCGATCACGCTCGGAAATCCCAAACCGATCCCGGTTCGGCCGTGAAGGCAGCCGACAAGCCGCGCCTCACTGGAAGCCCATCGCGACCGTATCCGGGCGTCCGATCAGCAGCAGCGTCGACGGCCGGAGCGGCACAAAGCCGAGCGCCACCGCGAACAGCGCCAGCACCAGCACGATCGCCTGCCGGCTGCGTGATATGCGCGCGACCAACACCAGCGGCTCGCCGGGATCGGCCAACGCTCGCGCCAGCACGAGGAAAACGTAGCCGCCGGCAAGCACCCCGCCTATCAACACGACCACGGCCCACCACCACCGGCCCTCGGCAACCGCAGCCGTCAACAACATCGCTTTCGCTACGAAGCCGCCGCTGGGCGGCAGACCCATCAGCGACATCCCGCCGAGCCCGAACGCAAAGACCGTGATCGGCAAGGCTCGGCCGATGCCGGCGAGCCCGCGCGATCCGGTCATGCCCGAGGCCCTCGTAGACCAGCCCGGCTGCCATGAACATGGCCGCCTTGGCAAAAGCGTGAGAGATGGCCTGCAGCACGCCGCCGGTCCAGGCTGAATTGCCCCACGGCTGGCCTATCTGGGCGCCCCCGGCAAGCGGGAACATCAGGAACAGATAGCCGATCTGCGCCACCGTCGAGTAGGCGATCAGCAGTTTCAACCTGATCTGCCGCAAGGCTAGCACGCTGCCGAACAGGATGGCCGCCGCGGCCAGAATGCCGAGCACTTGCGCCGCTACGCGGTCAGGCAGTCTGGGCATGACGTCGAACCACAGCCGAACCACCAGAAAGAACGGCGCCTTTACCACGAGCCCCGACAACACGGCGCTGGCCGGCGCCGGCGCTCCGGCATGGGCCGGTGGCAGCCACAGATGCAGCGGGTAGAGTGCCGCCTTGGCCAGCAGCCCGACGGTCATCAGCGAGAGCGCTACCCACGCGGCGGGCTCGGGACGGATTCGGGCGGACAGCAGGAAGATGTCGAGCGTGCCGTAGGCGGCGTACAGCAGCGCGGTCCCGAGCAGATAGAGTGCGGAGCCAAGCAGCGCGAAGAGCAGATAGCGCAATGCGGCGGCGAGGGTCTCGGCGCGACCGTCCAGGCAGACCAGCGGCACCGCCGCAAAAGTCAATAGTTCGAGCGCGACGAAGAGATTGAACAGATCCGCGCCGAGGAAGACCGCGTTAAGCGCCGCCCAGACGGCCAGCAACAATATCCAGAAGACCAGCGGCGCGCGCGCTTCCGTCCCTGGCGGCGTTGAAAATTGGCCTCGTGCATACAGCCCGATTGCCGGGATCAGCAGCGCAGCGGTGAGCATCATCGCCGCGGAAAGGCCATCCGCCCGCAAAGCCACGCCGAGCGGCGGCTGCCAGCCGCCGATAATGTATTGCAGCACCTGCCGGGTATCTCGAAACTGCCGCGGCAATCGCTATCGCAATGGCGAACCCGAACGGCATCACCGCGAGGGCAACACGCTCCGCGTAGCGCCCACCCAGAAGCAGCGCGAGGAGCACGCCCGGCGACGGGCAGGACGATCGCCAGGACCAGAAGGAACCCGCCAGCCGTCGCAGAATTCGGCATCAGGTTTGGCTATTCATCCGACGCCAACGTCGCTTGCCCGGTCAGCTGGCAAAAGCCGCAGCACCAGCGTCACCGCCAGCGCCGTCGCCGAAAAAGCGACGACGATGCCGGTGATGACCAACGCCTGCGGCACCGGATCGCCGCCGAACCCGGCTGCGGCGCCTCTTCGGGCGACGACCCCGAGCAGCAGGAACACGCCGCCGCCGATCAGGTTGAAGGCGAGGATTTTGCGCAACGGCTGGGGATGCACGATCAGGCCGAACAGACCCATGCCTACCAGCATGGCGGCGCACAACCCGTACAAGGTCGCAGCGCTCATCGCCGCGGGCCCGTTCCGGTGGCCCGGCTACCAGCAGGGCGAGCGTTGCGGCAATCGAAAGCGTTACCGGCACTTCGATCGTCACGATCAGCAGCTTGGCGTGAGCCTCCGGATAGGCCAGGAAAGCGCCCGCCATCGCGAAGCCGGCGAGCCCGATCGCGAGGAACGTCACCGGTCCGGCGACCAGCAGCAGCCGCAGCCAGCGCCGGCTCACCGCTGGCGCGTCCGCCCAGCCCCGCCATTATCGCGAGAACCCACATGGCGGCCAGTATCGTGGCACCCTGGAATTCGCCCCCGGGAGCAACCGAGCCCACCCAGAAGACGTGGATGCCGAGAAGCGTCCCTATCGGCACCAGCAGCTGTGCAAGAAAAGCCAGCACGCTGTCGGGCTCGGCATGACGGCGCGGGCCGGGGACGCCACCCCACACGCCGTCCGGCGCGAGCGACCAGATCCCCAAAAGCGCAATCGTCAGCACCACCGTTTCGAGCAATGTGTCGATCGCGCGATACGCCATCAAGACAGCGGTGACCGGATTGCCGAGGCCGGTCGCCGCGATGTGGGCGGCTGCCAGCGGCGCCAGCGTTGGCGCCGGCTCGGGCAGCAGCAGCACGATTGCCGCGAGTCCCGCTGTCACCAGCGCGCACAGCAACAGCCGCGGCAATCCGCAGGGCTGTGCCCGGTCTCTCGCCTGGCGCGCCGGCGCCGCGGCATGGCGCAAGCGGGTGCTCGCGCCGACCAGCAGACACGCCGGTTACCCCGCTCGCCGATCGCCGCCTCGGTCAGCGCCACGTCCGGCGCCGCGAGACGCACCCAAACCAGTGCCAGCAGCAACCCATAAGCGACGAACCCGACGACCGCAGCGAAGGTGTCGCGCGCGGCGATGATCCAGGCGGCCACTCCGAGGACCAACAGGGCGAGGCCGGCGTCAAAGGCCAAGGCGGATCGTCACTCGGCGCGCCCGCCCGGCCGGGCAGTGTGAGCGATCAGCTGGGTGACGGCGGCTCCAGCCAGCAGAGCGAGAAGCCAGACGCTGATCAGCTTCAGCCCCGCGAGCGGCCCCTGCACCTGAAACAAGCAGGCCGAGCACGACCAGACCGAGCCCGAGATTGTCCGCCTTGGTCAGCGCGTGCAGCCGGCTCAGGGCGTCCGGGAAACCGCAGCAGCCCGACCGTTCCCGCCAGAAAGAAAAAGGCGCCGGCGCAGACCGCGAGAATGGTCAGCACGTCGAGCGCGAGGCTCATGCCCGGTCCGCCTCCGCACGAGCGGCACCCTTGACAAAGGCGACCGAGACGAAGGCCGCGAGCAACGCCAACATCAGCGCCACATCCACCGCAGCGGGTACGCCCGTCGCCTCGCCCGAGCAGCAGCAGCACCGCGATGCCGCCGGTGCCGAGCAGCTGCGCCGCCATGATGCGGTCGGCGTCTGCCCGGGCCGCGCAGGATCCGCACCAGTCCCAGCGCCACCATCGCCAGCACGAAACCGCGCGGCGGCGAGCAAGAAGTCAGCCATCCCGCCCCTCCCGCCCCGCCGATGACTCCGACAAACAGCGCCTCCTCGGCGGCGAGCTGCGCCGCCACCGGCTGTCGGACGTCGAGGCAATGGATCGAGCACCGCGCCGCTTTCATCGGAGCCGGTCGGCACGGTGCCCGGCAGCAAGCTCATCAGCGAGGTGAACATGCTCCGCTCCGGACCTGGAGGCAGGCGCGCCGGATAGAGCACGAAGCCGGGGTGCAACGGAAGCCGGAAATCGAGCGCACGCCGCGCAACATCAGCCCCGGCGACGACGGACTGGCCCAGAAACCGCAGTGCAAATCCGGCCAGCGCCAACGGGGCTAGACGATGCCTCGGCCCGGCGGCAGCAGCCGCAGGCTGTCCACGTCGCCGCCGCTACCGCCACCAAGCCGGGCGCAAGGTCGCTCAACGCCGCCGGAGAGGATGACCCAGATGACCAGAAAGCCGACCGCCCGGACCAGCGCTGACCGCGGCGGAGAGCGCCGCGTTCATGGCCAGGTCCGTGGCGGTACGCCGGGCCGGGCACCGGACCCTTCTCCCGGCTGCGCGATGCGGCTCCTTGACACGGAACCACGCGACGTACAGTGCCGGCAGAAGATCAGAGTGAGAACCGTGGCGACCAGCAACCCCGCCCATGATTGCGATAGGCCATCGGGCCCCAGAATATCGTTATCGCAATCGGGATCAGCCCGAGTACCGTAGATATCGCTGTCAGCATGATCGGGCGGAAGCGCGACACGCTCGCCTCGATCACCGCATTCCAGACATCCGAGACCTTGCGCCAGTTCGTAATCGATCTGCTCGATAAGGATCACCGCGTTGCGGGCGATCATTCCAATCAGCGACAGGATACCGAGAATCGCCACGAACCCAAGCGGCTTACCGAACAAAAGCAGCGCCGCGACGATGCCTATCAGGCCCATCGGGACGACGCTCAGGACCAGGAAGAGCCGATTAAAACTTCTCAATTGGAGCATCAGGAACGAGATCATCACAAACAGCATCAACGGCACGACGGCGAAAACGGAAGCCTGAGATTTCGTGCTTTCCTCGACGGTGCCCCCAACCTCGATCCGATAGGATGCCGGGAGCTCGGCGCTCAGCTTGGCGACCGCCGGAGCGAGCGCGGCGACCACGGTTTCGGGCAGCACACCCGGGGCGACATCGGCTTGTACGGTCAATGTCGGCAGACGGTCACGCCGCCAGATCAGCGGGTACTCCTGAGCGAAATCGAAGGTCGCGATCTGGCTCAGCGGAACCGTGCGTCCGTTTTGGCAGCGGAATCTGCAATGTCCGCAACGTCGAAATCGACAGACGATCTTCGTCGGTCGCCCGCGTCAGGACGTCGACCAGATATATGCCGTCGCGGACCTGGGTAACCGGCTGGCCCGTCACGACGCTGTTCATTACCGCGGCGATCGCCTGGGTGCTCACGCCCAGCAGTCGCGCCTGATCCTGGTCGATCTGGACTGCGAACCATCCGCGCCGGTTCCATCCAGTCGAAATTGACATGCCTCGCACCGGGATCGCTTGCCACGATCTGGGCGAGCCGCAGCGCGATGTCGCGTAGCTCGCTGATATCCGAACCGCTAACGCGATACTGCACAGGCCATCCGACCGGCGGACCTAGACCCAGCGGCGACACTCGGTTCACCGCACTCGGGATTTTCTCGGCAAGCTCTGCCTCGAGCTTTTTCTGCAGCCGTTCACGGGCCGCCACATCCCTGGCAAGGACGACAGCCTGGGTGAAGAAGGGGTTCGGCAGTTCCACGTTGAGGGGCAGATAAAAGCGGATCGCGCCGCGCCCGACATAGGTGCTCCACCGATCGACGTCGGGGTCGCCCGCCAACAGGCCATCGAGTGTTTTAGCCGCGTCTTCACTGGCGAAAATCGAGGCGTTCTGCGGCAACGACAGGTCGACCAGAAGGTCCGGGCGATCCGACGGCGGAAAGAACTGCCGGGCTACGAACGGGCTCGCCAGCACCGCCGCGACAAAACCCGCCACGGTTATACCGATGGTGACCCAGCGCGCCCGCATCGCGCCGAGCAGAAACCCGCGAAAGTAGCCGAGGATCGCGCTGGGCTTGGTCGGACGGTTTCGCCTTGGGTTTGGCCAGGAGCACGACGCCGAGCAACGGCGCAAAGATGACCGCCACAAACCAGGAGAGTATCAGCGCGTAGGAGACCACCGCGAAAATCGAAAAGGTGTATTCGCCGGCCGAGCTCCTGGCGAAGCCGATCGGTATGAAACCTGCCGCAGTGACAAACGACCCGGTCAGCATCGGCACCGCGAGGGTTTTATAGGCGAATGTCGCCGCATCCTCCTTGCTGTCGCCGGCGGCGAGGCGGGAGGTCATGACGTCGACCGTGGTCATCGCATCGTCGACCAGCAGGCCCAGGGCGATGATCAGCGCGCCCAGGGAAATCCGCTGCAGATCGATCCCGGTCATTTCCATGACCGGGAATACCAGGGCCAGCGTCAGCGGGATCGAAAGCGCGATGACGGCGCCGGCCCGAATCCCGAGACTGACAAAGCTCACGGCCATGATGATGGCGATTGCCTGCCACAGCGATGTCGTGAAGTCGCGAATGGCGTGATCGACGACAAAAGGCTGATCCGCCACAAGGATCGGCTCGATGCCAAGCGGCAGATCGGCCTTGATCTCGCGCATAGCCTCTTTGATGTTCCGGCCGAGGGTCAATATATCGCCGCCGTCGCGCATCGAGATGGCGATGCCGATGGCCGGTTTTCCGTTGACCCGGAACATCGGCTGCGGCGGGTCGGAGTAATCGCGGTGCACTTGGGCGATGTCGCGCAGCCGGATCAGGCGGCCATTGGCGACGAAATTGACCGCCAGGATGTCCCGCTCGGATTCGAATGCCCCCGATACCCGCAGGATCAGCCTTTCCTTGCCGGTTTGCAGAACTCCGGATGGGCTGACGATGTTTTGCGCCGCCAGGGCGCCCGCCAGAGCCGACCGGTCGATCCCCAGACCGGCGAGTTGCTGGACCGAGAATTCGACGAAGATCTTTTCGTCCTGGGCGCCGAGTATTTCGATTTTCGCCACATCCGGCACCCGCATCAGCCGGGAGCGGATATTCTCTGCATAGTCTTTGCAGTTCGCGATGAGTAAACCCATCGGCGGTGATGCCGTAGATAATGCCGTAGACATCGCCGAATTTATCGTTGAACCCCGGGCCGACCACGCCAGCCGGTAGCGTGTGGCGCATATCGCCGACGCTGGTGCGAACGTCGTACCAAATGGCGGGAATTTGCGCGGCGCGCGTCTCGCCTTTCAGATTGACAAAGATGGTCGTCAGTCCGGGGCTGGTGAAACTCCGCAGAAAATCGAGGTTCGGCGTTTCCTGAAGGGTCCGCTCGAGCCGGTCGGTAACCTGCTGCAAGGTGTCGTTCAAAGTCGCGCCGGGCCACGCGGCCTGCACGACCATCGTCTTGATGACGAAGGGCGGATCTTCGTCTCGCCCCAAGCTGAAGAAAGCAGCGAGTCCGGCGATCGTCGCCGCGATCATGATGTAGACGACGAGAGAGCGGTTCTCGAGCGCCCACTTCGAAAGATTGAACTGCATCTAAGAGGACGACCCGAGCAGTCGCACTTTCTGGCCGGGATGAAGCGCCTGGATTCCTGCCGTCACGACGATATCGCCCGTGTTGAGACCATCGGCGATTACGACCGTGCCTGGGTCGTGGCGCAGCAATTCGACGTTGCGCAGAGAGACTGTCAGCGCTTTCGGGTCGACGACCCACACGGCGGGTTGCCGATTGAGTTCGGTCAGGGCGGTGGCGGGAATGGCGATGACCGGTTCGGATGGCAGATTGACGGTCCCGGTAACGGTCGCACCGAGCCGCATCGCCTCGGGCGGGTCGGTCAGCCCGACTTTGACCTCGAAGGTCCGGGTGACAGGGTCGGCCTGGGCCGCGACTTCCCGCACTCGCCCGGTCGCCATCACGCTGGGGTCGTCGGTTAGCCGCACCGTGATCTGCGAGTCGCTTGGCGCCGAGCGCAGCAATTGAGCCGGCACGTCAAAAACGGCGTCGCGCCCGCCCTGCCGGGCGAGCCGAACGATCATCTGTCCGGCCTGCACAACCTCGCCCGGTTCGGCGCCTCGGGCGGTGACCGTTCCGGTCGCATCCGCCGTCAAGGTGGTCCAGCCGACCCGGTCGCGCGCGATCTGCAACTGAGCTTGCGCGTTGTCGAGCTGGGACTGCGCGCTTTGCAATGCGTTCTGGGCCTGATCGAAGCGGGCTCGAGGCGTATGCCCATTCGCCAACAGTTGTCGCTGCCGCTCGAAGGTGCCGCGCGCGTAGGTCAATTGTCCTTGTGCGGCGGCAAGGGCGGATTCCGCCGAACGCAACTCGTTGAGTTCATTCTCCGGGTCGAGCTTGGCGAGCACTTGTCCCGCCTTGACCCGCTCGCCGACATTCACCGGTCGTTCGATCAGCCGCCCGGCGATGCGGAAGGCGAGCGCCGGCTCGTCTTCGGCTTGTACGTGGCCGGTAAGGACTACGGCATCGCTGGCCTCGCCCCGGGTGGCGGTGACCGTCCGCACCGGCCGCACTTCGGGCGCCTGGGCTTTGGTATCCGGCTTGCACGACGCCAGCGCGAGCGCGACCGCCGGTACAATCCAGCAGAGCCAGAAAGAGCTGTGACTTTTCACCGGACCACCCCGAGCGTTTCTTAACCCCCGGCTCGGCGGGCCGCAAGCGACATCACCGACCTGACCGGTCCCGCGGTGCCGCATCGTCGCCCATAGGTGCTAGGCCATGCCCCTGCCGCCCGTGATCGAGGATGACCGGCACAGAATGTCGCAGCCCTCGACACGCGCCACCAACTGCTCGATTTTTTGCTGCAGAAGGCGCAGCAGGATGATCTCAAGACACGCGTCGCTCCCGGCCTCCGTCCGGGCGGGCCCTGTGTTCGCGTGGGAGCAGTAGGGAGTTGATTGTGTCCGAACTGTCAAAGCAACACTGGTCGGCGGATCGCTATGCCGAGGTCGCGCATTTCGTCCCGGCGCTCGGTGCGCCGGTGGTCGAATTGCTGGCGCCTGAAGCGGGCGAGCATATCCTCGATCTCGGCTGCGGCGACGGGGTGCTGACCGAAAAGATCGCCGCTGCCGGGGCCACGGTCGTCGGCGTCGACGCGGCGCCCGACATGGTCTCCGCGGCCCGCGCCCGCGGCCTCGACGCGCGAGTGGTGGCCGGCCAGAACTTGGCCTTCGATCGCGAGTTCGATGCGGTGTTCTCGAACGCGGCATTGCACTGGATACACCCGCCCGAGGCTGTCCTTGCCGGGGTATATCGGGCATTGAAGCCGGGCGGCCGGTTCGTCGGCGAGATGGGCGGCCAGAACAATACCGCAGCGATCATGGTCGCGATCAGAGCGGTGATGGGGCGGCGCGGCATCGATGCGGGGCGGCTGAGCCCATGGTGGTTCCCATCGGCGGATGCTTATCGGGCGAAGCTCGAGGCTGCCGGGTTCACCGTCGACGATATCCGCATCGTGCCGCGCCCGACCCCGCTGCCGGCCGGGCTCGAAGCTTGGCTCGACGCCTTCACCGAAGATTTTTTCGGCGCCTTGCCGCTATCCGATCGAGGACCTGCCCGCGGAGAAGTAGTCGATCTGCTGCGCCCGATCTTGATGGACGAAACCGGCGTCTGGATCGCGGACTATGTCCGCCTGCGCTTTCGCGCTCATATCGCCTGATGCCGGCTGGTCCGACCGCCTGACCGATTGCCCGCCTGGCCGATTGCCCCGCCGGACCGCTTGCGCTATACCGCGCCGCGATCTTACGAGGCGGCAGCATGAAGCAAGGAATTCACCCGGACTATCACGAGATCACCGTCGTGATGACCGATGGGACGACCTATCAGACGCGTTCGACCTATGGCAAGGCGGGTGACACCTTGCGTCTCGACATCGATTCGAAATCGCATCCGGCCTGGACCGGCGGCCAACAGAGGCTGATCGACACCGGGGGACAATTGGCCCGGTTCAACAAACGCTTTCAGGGATTCGGCATCAAGCCATAAGTCGAGGGGAGCGCGAACAGCCCCCTTGACTTGGCTTCGGCAAGCACTATCTCGTACTCGTGCGGTCGCCACTTTGGGATCGCACAGCGTTAAGTCAGGCACCGGGCAATGTTGCAGGTGCCGAGCCCATGTTGCTCATTGGAGGATGTGGTTATGGATCGTTTTGATTTCTCCCCCCTGTTTCGTTCGACGATCGGCTTTGATCGCTTGACCCGCATGGTCGACGCTGCCAGCCGCATCGACAGCACGGCGCTGTCCTACCCGCCCTACAACATTGAGAAGACCGGCGAGGATGCCTATCGCCTAACGATGGCGGTGGCCGGATTTTCGCCCGACGAGGTCGATGTGACGGTCCACGAGAACTCGTTGCTGGTGACCGGCAAGGCGAAAAAGGAAGAGGAAGAGAGCCGCTATCTGCACCGCGGCATTGCCCGGCGCGCCTTCGAGCGCCGCTTCAGCCTCGCCGACCACATGAAGGTCGTCGGCGCCAGCCTCGATAACGGCATGCTGCATGTCGACCTCGTCCGCGAGGTGCCCGAGGCGGCCAAGCCGCGCAAGATCGAGATCGGCAGCGGGCATCAGCCGGTGGTCGAGCACAAACAGGCCGCCTGAACGGCGCCGCCCGACATCGCTCGATAACGCGTAGATCGCGAGAAACGCCCCCGGCTTCCGGGGGCGTTTTGTTTTGCGCCGGCAAAATCAAGTCAAATCCACCCCCGCCATTTGAACCATGCGATCGGCGCGATCGCGCTCAACGCGATCAGCACCAATCCGTAGGGATAGCCCCAGCTCCAGTCGAGTTCGGGCATGTTCTTGAAATTCATCCCGTACATGCTGGCAACCAAGGTCGGCGGGATGCCGACCACCGACACGATCGTCAGAACCTTGATGATGTTGTTCTGCTCGATGTTGATCAGGCCCAAGGTGGCGTCGAGCAGCAGCTGGACCTTGGTGACGATGTGCATGTCGTAGTCGCTGAGCGAGACCACGTCGAGCCGCACCGTCTCCAACCGAGGTTTGATGTCGACCGGCAACCAATCGGTACCGTGGGTCGCCACGAACGGCACGATCCGCGCGATTCCGAGCAGACTGTCGCGGATTTTGGAGGCGAGATCGCCACTGTGGCCGATACGGCGCAAGATAATCCGCAGATCGGCGCTTTCGCGCGCCGGTGGCCGCCGCCTACCGGTCTGCGTGGCAGGACTGCGAAACAGCCGATGCGATAGGTCGTCCAGTTCGGCCGCGATATTTTCGAGCACGTCGGCTTGGCGGTCGGAGACCGCGTCCATCAGGCCGGCAAAAACTGCCCCGCTGCTCAGCGGATCGCTCTCTTCGGCAAGATCCTTGCTGGCGAAAGTCGTGAACGACGGCAGCTGTTCGAACCGCACGGTAATCAGGCGCTCTCGGGTCAGGATGAAACCGACCGGGGTTGCCACCGGCTGATCGGTGTCGGACCGGTAGACGAGTGGTGTGCTCATGTACAACGCGCCAGCTTCGTTGCGCAGGCGGCTCGAGCTTTCGATTTCGCTGAGGTCTTCGATGTTCGGAACATCGATGCCGGTGTTTCGGCTGACGTAGCCGATTTCGTCCGGTTCCGGCCGCAGCAAATCGATCCACACGACCTCGGGCGGCAAGGTACCCCGGACAAGGTCGGCCGGCTGTTCGCCGCGGGTGGCATGGGTATGGTAGAGCGTCAGCATCGGCCGAGCTTACCTCAAGGCCCATTTCATTTCGCTGACATTGACCTATTTTTGTTCGCCGGAGGTCGGCCTTCCGCCAGTCAACAAGGTTTTGGTGCGGATGCCCGCGGCCTCTCGCGGCCGTCGTTCCATCCGCGGACATCGTATTCTAATTGCAGCTAAGCCCAAGATAGTAGCGGTTGCGATCCTTATCGAGTTCTAAAGTCTTCATTTTCATCGGATAGATTTTTCCACCGACTTCTTGGTTTCGATTGCCAGACCAGGCGACCTTTTTGCCTGACAAACTTTCAGCATAGTAATAGAAGACAGAGTTATCGGAATAAGCGACGTTATCCTTCGTGGCGTGCGCCGGTATGTTGATAAACGGCGTCGTCATCCACCGCTTCTGGTTGAGGTAATAAACGGCAATCATGATGTCGCTCGGGCACTTATTTTGTACGGTCAATCCTGGCGTCACCGTCAGGCTCGCGCCGGCAGGGACGCCGGGAACCAACAGGAAGGCAATCAATGCGGCTTTGGCAAAGTTGGTCATGGCGGTCTCCTGCTGCGCGACGGACCGAACTGCTCGGCTTGCCGTTCAGGCAAATTAAAGCTGAGCTTGATGTCGGACAACGTGACGTCGGTCACAGTCGGCAATTTATTGGCCCGCGGGGAGTTGCGCCGATGGCCTTGATAACCCCCGACATCGGGCCGCAGGTTCCCGGCGGCCTTTTCTGTCGGCAGCCGGACGAATTGCGCGGGAAAAGATCAGCTGGATGACCCGGCCGCCTCGCCCTCACCGCATCTCGGCCGCCATCTGCTGGCGGCGGAGCGCGCGGCCGGGACGGTCGCCGGTGGGTTTGCCCTCGGCCCAGACCGGGAGGCCGTTGACGAAGACATGCTCGATGCCGGCGGCAGCGGTCTTCGGCTGCTCGAAGGTGGCGCGATCGATGACCGTGGCCGGGTCGAAAACCGTGATGTCGGCATAGGCGCCGGCAGCGACCTTGCCGCGCCCGCTCAGGCCGAAGCGCGCGGCGGGCAGGCCGGTCATCTTGCGCACCGCCTCCTCTAGCCCGAACAGACCGAGTTCGCGGCAGTAATGACCGAGCACGCGCGGAAAGGTGCCCCATAGCCGCGGATGCGGGTGGAAATCGTGGGGCAGCCCGTCCGAGCCGATCATCGTATGCGGAAAGCTCAGCACCCGCTGCACGTCGGGCTCGTCCATCATCCAATAGATCGCTCCGGCCGGCTGCAGCCGGTCGACCGCATCTTTGACCCCGACGCCCCAATCGGCGGCGATCGCCGACAATTCGCGGCCCGCCTGCTCGGGTGCGCTTTGCGACCAGGTGACCAACACCTTTGATGCACGCTCGGCCTGCCCGGCGCTCAGCACCGTCGAGGATGCGATGTAGGGATAGGCGTCGAGCCCGACCTGTTGCCCGGCCATCGCCGCGGCGATGACCGGCAGGGTCGCGGCGGTGCGGCCGAAATTGGCCTGCCCGATCGTCTTGTGATGCGAGATCACCACCGGCACCCCGGCCGCTTTGCCGACCGCGAAGCTCTCTTCGAGACTGTCGAGCACGCCGGCGCCTTCGTTGCGCATATGGGTCGTATAGAGAGCGGCCGCCGGCCGCAGCAGTGCCGCCAGTGCTTCGATCTCGGCCGGCGGGGCATGCTCGGCCGGGGCGTAGGCGAGCCCGCTCGACAGCCCGACCGCGCCGGCGTCGAGCGCCTCCTGCAATCGCTGCTTCATCTGCGCCAACTCGGTCGGCTCGGCCGGCCGGTCGAGCGCGGTCATCGTGCCGACCCGCAGGGTCGAATGGCCGACGAGACAGGCGGCATTGATCGCCGCGGTCGTCTTTTCCAGCGCGGTCAGATAGTCGGCAAACCGCCCATAACAGTAGTCGGCGGCGGCGCCGATCAGATCCAGCGGCGGCGGTGGCGCGTCAGAGATGGTCAGGGGCGCCAGGCTGATCCCGCAATTGCCGGTGACCACGGTGGTGACACCTTGGCTTGCCTTCGCCGCCATCTCCGGGGTCGCGAACAGGGCGCGGTCGTCATGGGTGTGCACATCGATAAAGCCTGGGGCGACGATCTTGCCCGAGCAGTCGATCTCGCGCGCGCCTGCAACCTTGTCGACTTTGCCGACCGCGGCGACCCGATCGCGGGCGATCGCAACATCGGCGCGAAACCGTGTCCGTCCGCTGCCATCGATGACCTCTCCGCCGCGCAGAATGTAATCGGCCATTTTGCTTTTCCTGCTCCGCTAATCCGGCGTCCGGTGCGAGCTTTGCCTGCAAACCCGATCGGCTTCAAGACCCCGCCTACGCCGGCGGCAAACCCGAGCGGTCGAGCGTATGCAGTTTCGCGATGAAGGCCGGCTTCGTCCCGCGCTAAACTGCGGTGGCGGTTGCGGAAGGCGGGCACCATGGTCATGAGGGTCGGCGCGATCTATCGTTACCCGGTAAAAGGCTTGAGCGCCGAGAAGATGGAGCGGGTGGCGCTCGTCCCGGGCGAATGCCTGCCGTACGACCGGCGGTTTGCGATTGCGCTCGGTTCGACCGTCTTCGATCCGCACAACCCCGAATGGCTGCCGAAGACCAAATTCGTCATGCTGATGCGCGACGGAAAACTGGCGTTGCTGCAAACCAGGTTTGACGCCGAAACCGGCGTTTTGACAATCGCCGAAAGCGGCCGGGAATTGCTGCGCGCGCGGCTGACCGAGCCCGCAGGCTGTCGTGCGATCGCCGAATTCTGCACGAATTTTCTCGGGCCCGGGGTTGACGGGCCATTGCGCGTCGTCGAGGCGCCGGGGCACGCCTTTGCCGATGCGCGGCGCAGGCCGAACGCCACGACCGGTCAATATGTCTCGCTGATCAACCATGCCAGCATCGCGGCGCTCGAAACGGCGATGGACGCGGCGATCGATCCGCTCCGGTTTCGCGCCAATTTCTATTTCGACGGCGAGGTGGCGTGGCGCGAGCACGACTGGATCGGCGCCGAGATTATTTTAGGGGCCGCCCGGCTGCGCGTCGTCTCGCCGATCACACGGTGTGCGGCAACCGAGGTCAATCCAGCCACCGCCGTACGCGATCTCGACATCCCCGCCGCCCTCGACCGCAATTTCGGCCACATCAATATGGGCGTCTACTCCGAGGTGCTATCCGGCGGTGAAATCGCGATCGGCGACCCACTCCTCGTGGCGCCGGTTAATCGCGACGGCGCGGCACAGCGGTGACATTCTGATCGGGCGCCTACATGTTGGCTTCGGTTCACGCTCGTGGGTTTTTGAGCCAGTGCGTACTGCGCTCCAAGCGATGCGTTGCAGCTAACGATTATGGCCGGTTGCTCTAAGATTGGGAGGTTTGGCATGGATGTCCGATCTGAGCGCTGTTTTCAGAAAATCCGGGTTGCTTTTCTGTGCGTGCTGATGGCCGGAACCGCCGTATTCCCGGCTGAAGCTGCCCTAGCGAGTTCGAGTGTCCGACTGGCACAGCTCTCCCAACCTTCGCAAGATGAGCCTGCGCTCCAGCTGTTACTTAGAAAGCATCGGCCTCCATTCCCCAATACTAATATAAGTACAGCTGATCAATTAGTAAGCGCGCTGACAACCACATTGCCGGGGTCTGATCCAGAGATAACATGAGATTTAGCATCATGCATTTACAAGGCAGCTGGCAATGACCATTTCCTGACGGTCTTGGACAGTCTGACTAAAGGCTGCATGTCGGATTTTTACCCGTGGGTTCACGCCTGCACACAAAGCACCGATTACGAACACGATGACCCTTCTGTCGTCGAAAAAGCGTGCCTCTTGGAAGCTCAGGTCGTCGCTCAACATACGATTGCATTCGCCAACCGACGCTGAAGCTCCAGATCCGTATTAACTATTGAAATTAAATGCAAGCGTTGTTTCCAGTACGGCTTTGGCAGCACCATCGTAGCCCGGAAACATGGAAGCGGCCGAAAATCCAAACTTATCACAGCGAAGTAAAAGATCACCCGCCAATGACTTCGGCAACGTCACCTTTTGTAAGATCTTCGTGTAATTTGGCAATCTCGACTCCAACGATACATCGGGAGTAAATTCTTCACCTCTCCATCCAGAATGATTTACCAAAATGAATAATCCGCCCTGGGAATAGAGATTTGCGGACGTGCTGCCTGGAACCCGTACCGGTTTTACGTCTTTAGCCTTGGCGTGAATGCCAGTCAGATCGAGGGTGAACAAAGCAATTCTACCTCTGTCGCTTATATGTTCTCTGTCGGCTGTAACGGCTGAAGCTGCTGCATGGTAGCATGCGACGTACGGGTTGTGTGACCAGTCCAGGAGTCTTGTTGGAATCCCGTGATGCTGCGCTAAAGCCATCAGCGGAACAACCCGCTCCTCTGGCCAAGAATCAGTATTTCTACCGTGGAGTGTCGTTATGCTGTCTTGCGAAAAATATTGGCGAAATTCCATGGAATCGTTTGGAATCGCTAAGCCTCTAGCGTCGCAATACTCCATGAATCGATGTAGCAAATGCCATTCAAAGAAAAAATGGCCCGGATGGTCTCGGTGAAGCGATGCAATTCCGCGTTTGTATTTTTTAAGAATGTCGGCCCTAAACACCTTCGGAACTAGCTTCCAGCGGGTATCCGCTTGACCTCGGAAAACGAGGTTGGCGAGTGGCCGGTTAAGGTATTCGCCGATGGGCGACACAAGGTTCCAGAATTGGTCCAAGGTCTCGCAATGCCTTATTTCGACGCTCTGATCCATGGTTCCCCGCAGGATCATCCGGAGGCTTATCGGTTAGATGTGATCCGGTCATATGCAAGTGTAGGGCGGATACAATCCGCCATCTTCGCTAATACCGGTCCTAAACCGCATCCTGTACGGCACACGCGCGAAGGAGGCGGATTGCATCCGCCTTACAACTCCGTAAAACCGCTCAGCGCGCAGGACATCTACCCTAGCCCCGCCGTGGTGAGCGGGTGTTTGCGCAGGAAGTTGAAGTCGCAGCCGCGGTCGGCTTGCAGGATTTCGTTGCGGTAGAGGCGGGCGTACCCGCGCTCGGGGATTGGCGGCGGGGCGACCGGGCGGCGGGCGAGTTCGTCGGGCGGAACCAGCAGGTCGATGCGGCGCTCCTTGACCGAAAGGCGAATCCGGTCGCCGTTGCGCACTTTGGCCAGCGGGCCGCCCGAGGCGGCGTCGGGGGTCACGTGCAATACAATCGAGCCATAGGCGGTGCCGCTCATCCGCGCATCCGAGATTCGCACCATGTCCTTGACCCCGGCGCGCGCGAGCTTTTGCGGGATCGGTAGGTAGCCCGCCTCCGGCATCCCCGAAGCGCTGAGCGGCCCGGCATTCTGCAACACCAGGAAATCGTCCGGGGTCACATCGAGACCGGGGTCGTCGATCCGCGCCGACAAATCTTCGAGCGAGGTGAAGACGACCGCCCTTCCCTCTTTCTCGAACAGTTTGGGGTCCGCGGCCGAGCGCTTGAAGATCGCTCCGTCAGGCGCCAGCGAGCCGAACAACGCCACGAGCCCGCCCACCGGCTGCAGCGGATCGGCAAGCGGCTTGATGACCGAACGATCGACCGGGCCGGCGGGGGCCGCGAGACGCTCGGCCAACGGTTTCGCCTGTCACCGTCATGCAATCGAGACGCAGCAGCGGCTGCAATTCGCGCATCACTGCGCCGATCCCGCCGGCGGCGAACAAATCCTCCATGTAATGCGGGCCGGTCGGTTTCAGATCGACGAGAACCGGGGTCTCGTCGCTGATCCGATTGAGCCGCCCCAGATCGATGTCGATCCCGGCCCGGCCGGCGATCGCGGTCAGGTGCAGCACCGCATTGGTCGAGCCGCCGATCGCCATCAGCACCCGCAGCGCATTCTCGACCGCATCCGGCGTCACGATACGGTCCGGGGTCAGTCCGCTGCGCGCGAGCTGCATCGCCGCGCGCCCGGTCGCCTCGGCGGCGCGCAGCCGGTCGGCATGGACCGCCGGGATCGCGGCGCTGCCGGGCAGGATCATGCCCAATGCCTCGGCAATCGAGGCCATCGTGCTGGCCGTACCCATCACCGCGCAGGTGCCCGCGGTGGTCGCGAGATTACCCTCGACCTCGTGGATTTCGTCGGCCGAGACCTCGCCGGCGCGATACCGGGCCCAAAAACGCCGGCAATCGGTGCAGGCGCCGAGGCGCTCGCCATGCCAGCGCGAGGTCATCATCGGCCCGGCGACCAGCTGGATCGCCGGCCGGTTGGCGGAGATCGCTCCCATCAGCTGGGCCGGCACGGTCTTGTCGCAGCCGCCGACCAGTACCACCGCATCCATCGGCTGGGCGCGGATCATCTCTTCGGTGTCGATCGCCATCAGGTTGCGGAACATCAGGCTGGTCGGGTTCAAGAACACTTCGCCGAGCGAGATCGTCGGAAAGGTCAGCGGCAAGCCGCCCATCGCCAAGACGCCGCGCTTGACCGCCTCGATCAGCTCGGGGAAATGGCGGTGGCAATTGTTGTAGCCGGAATAGGTGTCGGCGATGCCGATCACCGGACGCGAGAGCAGATCGGTCGAATAGCCCATCGAGCGGGCAAACGAGCGCCGCAGATAAAGCGCGAAATCCGGGTCGCCGTAATTGGTGAGGCCGCGTGACAAGCCCTTGAGGCCGGCCGGTTCGGTCATGATTTCCTCTCGACAGCAGAGATCCGCCACCTTGCCGCGCGGGTGCCGCCGCCGGCAAGTGCCGCGTCGGCCCGGAAGTGTCTCAGTTAGAGACACCACCGTCGGCCCGCGGAAATTGCCTCGCCGCTGCGCCTGGCCTAGGTTCCGCCGGGACGGCGTGGGAGGATCGGGCGTGAGCGACACGGGCAATTCTGCAATTCCGCTGGTCCCGCTCGACTCTCTGTCAGTCGACGTCATCACCGACGACGTCAGCGACAACTACGTTTCGAAGACGCTGTTCGCGGTCTCCGAGTTCGCCAATATCGTGCGCGCCGGCGCCAAGGCGTTGTCGGGCGAGGTCTTGCTGTGCGCCAATCTGGGCTTTGGCTGCCGGCTGGTCTCGAATGCCGGCGGCGCGCGTCACACGATGCTGTTCGACACCGGGCCGGAAGGCGCCATCTTCGTCCGCAACTGCGCCAATCTAGGAATCGCGCTGGGCGAGATCGAATGCATCGCGGTCAGCCACGGCCATTGGGACCACATGGCGGCATTGCCCGCGGCACTCGACGCGATCGGCCAGCAAGGCGGCAAAGCCGCGGTCCACGTCAACCCCGGCATGTTCAACGAGCGCGCGGTCCAATTGGGCAGCGGGATGATCGTACCGGCCGCCAAGGTTCCCTCCCCTGCAGAGATGGAGGCGCTGGGCGCCGCGGTCGTCAACGATCCGGCCGCACGATTGTTGTGCGACGGCCATTTCTATTTGAGCGGCGAAATTCCACGGCTCAGCGCCTTCGAAAAAGGCCGGGTCGATCACCTCAGCCGCCCCCATCCCGACCTGCCCTGGCAGCCCGATCCGCTGTTGCTGGATGAGCGCATGCTCGTCGCCCATATGCGCGGTTTGGGGTTAATCGTCTTCAGCGCCTGCTCGCATGCCGGCATCGTCAATGTCTGCACCGAGGTGCGCCGCGTCTTTCCCGACATCCCGATCCATTGCGTGATCGGCGGTCTGCATCTCGGCGGCGTCATGGAGCGGCTGATACCGGAGACGGTCGAGGGGCTGCGCCCGTTCGCGATAGAACATATCATCACCGGGCATTGCACCGGATGGCGCGCATTGCACGCGCTCGCCAATGCCTTTGGCGACGCGGTCAGCCAATCCGCGGTCGGCACGACCTACACTTTTGCCCGCTGATGGAGGGTGAGGCGCGCCTGCCGGTCACGATCGTCACCGGCTTTCTCGGCAGCGGCAAGACCACCCTGGTCAACCACATCCTGGCGGAACAGCGCGGCCTCAGGATCGCGGTCATGGTCAACGAGATCGGCGATCTCGCGATCGACAACGAGTTGATCGTCGGCGCCGGCGACGGCATGGTCGAACTCAGCAACGGCTGCATCTGCTGCTCGATCAACAACGATCTCGTCGACGCGATCTTTCGCGTGCTGAGCCGCGAGCCGCGGGTCGATTATCTGATCGTCGAGACCACCGGCCTCGCCGACCCGCTGCCGGTCGTGCTGACCTTTCTGCGAACCGAATTCTGCAACGCTGTCCGCGTCGATTCGATTGTCGCGGTCGCCGATGCGGCGAGCTTCAGCTCCGACCTGTTCGACAGCACCGCCGCCGCCCGCCAGTTGCGCTATGCCGACGTTGTGCTGTTGAACAAATGCGACCTGGTCGGACCCGATGCCGTCGCGGCAATCGAGGAACATATCCGCACGATCGGCAAAGAAACCCGCATCCTGCGCACTACCGCAGCCCGGATTCCGCTGCCATTGATTCTCAGCGCCGGCCGGTTCCAGTCCGACCGGTACCTCGCCGATCACGGTGGCGGCGACGGTCACGATCATCTCGCCGCCGACGGATTCGAGGCTGTCTCGTTCTCGGCCGAGGCGCCATTCTCAGCCGGGCGGTTTCAATCCTTTCTCGAAGGAATGCCGCGCAACGTGTTCCGGGCAAAGGGGATTTTGTGGATCGAGGGGAGCGACGGCCGCCACGTTTTTCACCTCGTCGGTGGACGGTTTACCCTCGACCCACTCCCTGCTTCCGGCCCCAGGAGCAACCGGTTGGTGCTGATCGGACGAAATCTCAACGCCGATGACCTGCGCGACCGGCTCGCCTGCTGTCTGGCGGTTCCGGCTATTCCGGCTCCGGAATAACGAGCGACCAAAGGGTCAGCACACCGGCTGCGGCAATCGGAATCCAGATCACGGCCGGACCCATCCGCGAATATCCGGCGCCCGCGGCAGTCGCCCCGACGATCAACCCGACCCATGGAAAGGCTTGCTGCAGCCACGCCCATCCGGTTCCCCGCCCGGTCAGAAAATCGCCCAGTCCTTGACCGAATTTGACCAAAGTTCCGGTGACAAAGGTAAGGCTGACGGCGACGTTCCCGGCGCGGTGCATCGATGCGTTCAAGGCGCCCATCGCTAGCACCATCGGTTCGGGCGCCGTTCCGAAGATCGCCGCAGTGGCCAGCAACAGCGCCACCGCGCCGAGCACGGCAGTCAAATGTTTGGCGCCGGAGAAATGCGCGATGATTTGCCCGCCGGCGGCTCCCGCCACGAACAGCACGATCAGCCACAAGATCGCGCCGGCTTCGTTCACTCGGCCGCGGCCGAGTTCGACCGCGAATTGGGTGCTGTTCCCGCTCATATACGAGACGAACAGGTGGCCGAGGCGAAGAAAACCGATCGCGTCGACCATGCCGGCAAGACCGGCCAAAAGCCCCGCCAATACCAGGCCGCGCGCCTGCCCAGCCCTCGCATTAGGATCGCGGTCGACCGGCGTTCTCGTCATCCCGAGCCCTCGAATATGCCGAGGAACGCCGCAACGCTATCCGCGCCGCGCCGGCGCAAACCCAGACGAAGTGCACCCTTGTCCACCCTCTTGTCACGCGGTCGGCAGGATACCACTTTGTGGATCATCGGAGGCTCCGACTGCCGCTCTCGTTGATAGTCTGCGGGGCCGTTGGCTTCTGAACGCGCTCTTTCGACCGCGCCTTCGGGCCGGTGGAATTGATTGGCCCCTATCGTGTTGGTAGAGGCGGCGCAGAGCACGATCAGCGCTTGAAGCAAACTTGTGCAGGTGAGGGTATGGCTAAGCCGAAAAGAGGGCGGTCGACGGCCGCAATTGACGATCACGTCGGAGCACGGATTTGCGAACGCCGCATCATGCTGGGGCTGACGCAGCAGCAGCTAGCCGAGATGATCGGCGTCACCTACCAGCAGGCCCACAAATACGAGCGGGGGATCAATCGCGTTTCAGCCGGACGGTTGTTCGAGATCGCCCGCGCGCTGAACGCTCCGGTCGCTCATTTTTATGAAGGGATTGGCGAGGAGGGTTCGCGGCAGATCACGCCGCATCAGCGGATGCTGCTCGAAATCGCCCGCAACTTCTCCGAGATCCGCAACGAGAAGCATCAGGAAGCGGTAAGTCAGCTGGCTCGGGCGCTGGCGAGCAAGTAGGCACCCGTTGCCGGCGCTCGCCCGCCGCGGGTCCGGGCGCGCAGCCAAAGACTACCGGCGCTACGCATCGATTTCGCGCCAGAAATCCAGCGCGGCCCGAGCGCATCGTTGTGGCTGCAGCAGGTTGACCCCGTGCCCGTAGCCGGCAAAGAGTTCGAGCCGGCCGCGTGCCAAGGTCTGGGCCAAAACCTTTTGCTGCTCGGAGGCGATGCGGCTTTTGTCGCCGCTCAGCAAGAGGACCGGTGCGCCGATCCCGGCCAGCACCGGGACCACATCGACGCCTTCGAAACATTCATGCAATGCGGCGGCGATGTCCGGGCGCGTCTTGTCCATCTCGGCGACGCACCATTGGCGCAACTCCGCATCGGCATGTTCCAGATCCAGCCGGTAGCCGAGAGTGCGGCGGCACCATTCGCCGGTGCCGTAGGTCCGGATCGCCGCCGCCGTGCTCTCCTGGTCGAGCGCGTAAATGCCCTTGATTTCGTCGGAAATGCGGGTCGGCGTGTTGCACAAGACGAGGCTCGCGATCCGCGCGGGATGTTGGGCGGCGAGCAGCAGTCCGACCAAGCCGCCTGACGATTTGCCGACCCAGTGAACCCGCGGCAGTGACATTGCATCGAGCAGCGCGATGATCTGGCCGGCAATCCTTTCGGGCGTAAAGCGATAGCCTGCGGCCGGGCTATCGGAAGCACCGCAACCCAAGAGGTCGGGACGATAGACGCGGCGGCTGTCGGCGATCGTCGGGACCCAGCGGTTCCAGAAGGTCGCGTTGCGCGCGAAACCGTGCAGCATCAGCACCGGAATTGACGTCTCCCACGGCCACAGGTAATCGTCGACGGCGCAGTGCAGGGAAAAACCTTCATCGAGGCGGATCATCGGCATCGCTGGCTCCATCGGCTCGCGCGGTTCGAATTCGCGCGCTGATGCTACTCGTTCACGCGCTGATGCTACTCGTTCACGCGCCGATCTGCGCTGCGATCAACGCCCGGCCGGCGGCGGCGACGGTCTTCGCCGGACCATCCGGCCCGAGGCTCTGGCCGATCGCGTAGGCGCCGTCGATCAAAAGCTGGAGCTGCTGAGCGAGAAGATCGGGATCGCGGGCGCCCGCCGCCGCGGCGAGCGTCTGCAGGCGCGCGTGCACGGCCCGCTTGTTGGCGAGAATGATGGCCCGCGCCGGATGGTTGGGTTCGGGGAATTCGGTCGCGGTATTGAGAAACGGGCATCCCCGCCACTTTCGCTGCGACACGGTCGCCGCGATCATATCGAGGATCGCCTCGATTCGGCCGCGGGAGGCGTCGCCCCGCGCCGCCTCCGCCTTGTCCCAGCGCCGCCAGAAGAAATCGTTGCGGTCTTCAAGCCAGGCGGCGACGAGCGCGTCCTTTGATGGGAAATGGCGATAGAGGCTCATCTTGGCGACGCCGGAACGCGCGATGATCGCGTCGATGCCGACCGCCCGTATCCCGTCGCGGTAGAACATCTGTGAGGCGGTTTCCAGAATACGCTCACGTACCGGCTTCCGCTCTTCCGACATTCCCTGCCCTGCGCATGCGGGTTGACAAGAGACAGACCTGTCTCTCACATTGCCGACTAATTTGGCCGAGGATGGGACCGATGGCAAGGCGGGGCAAGCTGCATTACGCCTGGGTGGTTGCCGCTGTCACTTTTCTGACCTTGCTGGCAGCGGCCGGCGTGCGCGCGACCCCCGGTGTTCTGATCGTGCCGCTCGAGACCGAGTTCGGATGGTCGCGTGCGACGATTTCATTCGCCGTCGGGATCAACATCTTCCTCTACGGGCTGATCGGCCCTTTCGCGGCTGCGGTGATGGACCGGTTTGGGCTCCGCCGCACGATGCTGGCCGCGCTTGCCCTGATCGCGGCCGGTGTGGCGCTGACCCCCTTGATGACGCGGCCATGGCAGCTCGTGTTGCTGTGGGGCGTCGTCGTCGGCATGGGCAGCGGCACCACGGCACTGGTGCTCGGCGCGACTGTCGCTTCGCGCTGGTTTGCGGTGCGGCGCGGACTGGTTATGGGAGTGCTGACCGCCAGCACCGCGACCGGCCAATTGGTCTTTCTTCCGTTGCTGGCGAGCATCGCGGTCAATCACGGCTGGCGCTTGGTGTCGTTGGTGGTCGCCGGGGTAGCGGTTGCCATGATCCCGGTCGTGGCATTGTTGATGCGAGACCGGCCCAGCGATGTCGGCCTCGCGCCCTATGGCGCCGAACCGGCTGCGGTCCCCACCGCCGCCGCGGCCGGCAACCCGGCGATGACTGCGCTGCTCGCCTTGCGCGACGGGCTGCGCTCGCGCGATTTTTGGCTGCTCGCCGGCAGCTTCTTCATCTGCGGCGCCTCGACCAACGGGCTGATCGGCACGCATCTGATCCCTGCCTGCATCGACCACGGCATTCCCGAGGTAACGGGCGCGACCCTGCTGGCCACCATGGGGGTCTTCGATTTTGTCGGCACCACCTTGTCCGGCTGGCTCAGCGACCGGTGGAGCAACCGCGCGCTCTTGGCGTGGTATTACGGCCTGCGCGGCTTATCGCTAATCTACCTGCCCTTTGCCTTCGGCGTGACCTTCTACGGCCTGCCGCTGTTCGCGATCTTCTACGGGCTCGACTGGATCGCGACGGTGCCGCCGACGGTTCGCCTGACCGCGCGGATCTTCGGCGCCGCACGTGGCCCGATCATGTTCGGCTGGATCGCCGCCGCGCACCAACTCGGCGCGGCGATCGCCGCCTTCGGCGCCGGCGCGCTGCGAACGGCACTCGGCACTTACCTCGAAGCTTTCATGCTGGCCGGCCTGATGTGCCTGGGTGCCGCGGTGATGGTACTGTTTATCGGCCGCCGCGGCCGCGAAGGGATGCCAGTGCCGCTCCCGGCCGAATGATCGCAGCCGGCGCCAAGCACACGCATCAGGCGGGCACGACGCCGCGGCAGGACAGTGCGACCGCCACAAACGAGCGCGGACCGTCCGCCCTTCCGGTCAGGTAGGCAGAGCGCAAATAGCCGACGAGGCGGTCGCGGCGGGCAGCGTCCAGACCGGCGACATATTCGCCAAGCATCCCCTCGCCACTCGCGAACGGCTCCCAGTAATCGGCGAAATCCGCGAAATCCATGCGGATCATCAGCGACCGCTCGTCGATGTCGGTCAGCCCTGCTTCGGCCCAGATTTGCGGCAGCGCACCCGGCGCGTAGATCGGCCGCGACATCGTACGGTCGCGGGCATCGGCCGCCGCTTCGTCGAGTGCGGCGGCGGTGTCCCAGAACATGCGGTTGGCGGCGGCGCCGCCCGGCGAATCCCAGAACGCGGCCGCGACAACGCCGCCCGGACGGGTGACCCGCCGCATCTCGCCGACCGCGAGTTCGGGCCGTGGGATGACCGAGGGCAGCACCAGCATCGACACTGCCCGATCGAAGCTGGCATCGGCAAATCGCAGGGCGGCGCCGTCGCCGTGCTCGATCGTGATGCGCCGGTCCTGGTTTTTCGCATGGGCGGCGGCAAGGTAAATCTCGGAATGGTCGATCGCGGTCAGGCTGGCGATGCTGGCTGCCTTGGGCAGGGCAAAGGTCAGGCTGCCGGTGCCGCAGCCGACTTCGATCACCCTTTCGCCATCGGCGATGCCGGCATGTTCGATGAAGATCGGCGCCAACCGCCGGCTCCAGCGGCCCATCAGGTTTTCGTAATTAGCGGCGTCGCGGGCGTTGAACATCGACGGCATCGCGGGCCTCCCCAGTTTGGTCGCCGGTCGGGCGGCCGGCCTCCTCGCGGCTGAAGTGAATTTAGCGGTTACCGCCTCGGATTGGAATCGACGCGGCGGCGCCCGGTCATGTTGGCGGCACCCGTCATCCAGGCATACCGAAAAGATACGTCACCCTCGACTTCCAATCGCTGCGCTGGCACAGAAACGCTGAACCCTGACGGCATAGGACCGATCGGCTATTCCTCGTTCTTCGGCGATGCGGCGAACTGCGATCCGCACTTGGCAGGATCGGATTAGAGATCCGAGCCTGACTGTTCTGTTGATCCTGCAAGTCGGCGCGCTCTTTGTTGCTGTCCCGCTGGCCGCGCAGGGGCCCCCGGTCGCTCGGGTCATCGGCGAAAGCTTGGTCCTGGCGGTGGTCGTGATCGTCGTCATGCTCTCGCACCGGCCGGGCGCCATCTTCGTCATCCTACTGGGATTGTCGGCAACATTCGCAAGCTTGTGGCTGCAGCGGGAGGTGGCGCCGGTAGCAGAAACCCTGCTGAGCCGCGGTGGCAGCATCCTGACCTTTACGGCCTTGAGCTGGGTTGTGGCCCATGCGGTCTATGCCCCCGGCCGTATAACCTTCCGACGCCTCCAAGGTGCAGTGGTGCTCTACCTCAATCTCGGGACAATTTTCGCCTCGGCTTTTCACCTGATCTGGGAGCTCAACCCCGGCGCTTTCGCCTATTTAGGTACCGCCGCCAATGCGGGCGCCCCGGGGATGAATCCCACACAGATCGCCCTGATGCTCTATTTCAGCTTTACGACCTTAACCACCACCGGCTATGGCGACATCATTCCGGTGAGTCCGTTCGCCCGCAGCTTGGCCAATCTCGAGGCGGTCGTCGGACAATTCTACCTGGCCATTACTGTCGCTCGCCTCGTAACGTTGGAACTCGCAGACCGCCGCCGCGGGGGGCCGTGAGCCTAGAGGGCAGAGCCGGCAGCGGCGCCTGTCGCGCTACCGAGACGTTCGCGATATACTGGCACGCTCCAAATCGCGATAGAGGCGAAACGTGCCTAGCTGCCGAGGCCGATGGCCTGTCCCGCGCGTATTTCTGATGTCGATCCTGGCGGCTTTGGTCGCCTGCGCCGCGCCCCGGCCCCAGATCCGCAACCCATTTATCGGGACCTGGGCCACAGCCGACAATGACGCCATCATGATTCGCGCCGATACGGTTGTCTTGAACCAGCCGAATGGTCAGCAAATCCCACTCGACAGCAGCACGTGCAACGGCGTTTTCAGCTTTACCTACGCCACCTGGAATACCCCGATGCTGACCGCGCTTTTGCCGCGCCAACCCGGCCTCGCGAAGAATTTGTCCGACCTGCTGGTCGCGCCGACCTATCCCGTCGCCCAGCTTCGCTGTGATCGGGGCGACCAGACTTATATCCTCAAGAGCGATGACATGCTCATTGCGCTCTACCGGGACGGGGAAATCGGGACAATCGAGAAGCTGGCGCGCCGTTAACCTGTGTTATATTTAAGTCTGGACCGAAGGGGACTTGCGGATTGGATCGTGGCAGGAGTGACGCGCACTGACCGGTGGCATTGGCTGATCTATCCGGCGCTGATGGGCTTGGGAGCTGGCCTGCTGACCTCCTGCGCCGAAAAGCCGCCGCCCCCGCCGCCGCAGACGGTTGAGCTGCCGCCGCCGCCCCTGCCGCCGCCCCATCCGGTCGCAAAGCGCCGGGTGTTCCCGGTCCCGGAGCACAAGCCGGCGCCGCCGGCCGACGATGCGGCGGGATCCGACACCGCGGATGGTTCGCTGGCGATGGCCGGCCCCGAGGCGCCGGCGCATCCCCCCGAGCCGGTCGACGCGCCGCCGCGGGTGAGCAAGCTGATTGGGCTCGACCAGCCGGCGGCAGCGCACCTCTTCGGCACTGCTACCGAAAAATCCGAGATTCCGCCTGCGACGGTATGGCGTTATCGCACCGCGTCGTGCGAGCTTGACTTGTTCTTTTATCTCGATTTGCGCAGCGGCAAGATGCGGACCCTGCATTACACGTTCAAGGGCGACGCCGCCGACCCGGCGCAGCAGCAGGACTGCCTGCGCTCGCTCGTGGTCGCCCGCGCCAACTAGGCCGCTTCCGGCAATGCCGCATTTGCTGCTGGTGGACGACGACGACCTGTTCCGCGAATTGCTCGGACTCAATCTGATCGATGAGGGATACGAGGTCACCAGCTTCGACAACGGCCGCGATGCCCTGGCCTATCTCGAACGGGGCGGCGGCGCCGACGTGATGCTGCTCGACTGGCGAATGCCGCAACTGACCGGCATCGAGGTGCTACGGCAGATGCGCGGCCGTGGCATCGCGATCCCGGTGATCTTTTTGACGGCGCTGTCCGACGATATCTATGAGGAGGCTGCCCTTGCCGGAGGCGCGATCGACTTCATTGACAAGTCCCGACGCCTGCCGATCCTCGTCAAACGTCTGCAGCTGATCACCGAAGGCGCGCGGCCTGTCGCCGAGGCCGAGTCGCCTGCGGTAGACGTGCTCAGACTCGGCCCGCTGGAGCTGCGCTTTGACACCAATCGTGCGCTATGGGCCGGAAATACGATTGAACTGACATTGACCGAATTCAGAATCCTGGTGCTGCTCGCCGAGAAGGCAGGGCAGGATGTCGGTTATCGCGACATCTACGATCTCGTTCACGGCAAGGACTTTCTCGCCGGTCACGGGGCAGAGGGGTATCGCGCCAATGTCCGTACTTTCATCAAGCGAATCCGCAAGAAATTCCGCGACAGCGACCCCGATTTCGACCATATCCGAAACTATGCCGGCTTCGGATACCGTTGGACCGGACCAAACTAGGCCGCGCCGGAGCCTGCGTTGGGCGTCGCTGACGACCAAGATCGGATCGCTGGCGGTCATATTTCTGCTCGTCCCGGCCTTTCTCTACATCGAGTTCCGCAACGCCTACGAGGAAAGCCAGGATTTGCTGCTGCGCAGCGTGCGCGATGAAGGGCGCGTGATCAGCCAATCCCTGTTGCCGCTGCTGCAGTCCGCCGATATCGATACATTGCCTCAATTGGGGTCGACCCTCGCCCGTTTTGCCGGCGAGGTGACGACGGTCAAGCTGTTGCTGGCGCCCGCCGGGGCCGGCGGCGACGGCTTCTACTATGTGGCGTCCTGGCCGACCGTGGCGCCCGCAAATCTCCAGGCCGAGCGCGAAACCTTGGCGCAACAAGGCGTGCTCGACCATCTCGCGCAGAATTGCCGCGGCGAGTTGCCGTTCTCGCTGATCTATCACCGCCCGACCGGCGGCGCCGAGATCGTGACCGCGGTGAGTCCGCTGGCCACTGCAGCGGGCTGCTGGGCGGTAGTTACCTCGTTCTCCCAGGACGCCTTTCCTTCGGCTCATTTTGGTCAGCCTTATTGGGCGACGCCGCCGGTGCGCATCGCCGCGCTGATCTATGTGATGATGGCGTTGATCACCTTTACGACCTTATTCAGCGTACGCTCCGCACTGCGCCGCTTCGCCCGGCGCGCGCGGCGGATCCGCGACCAAGGACCCGATGCCGGCTCGTTCGGCGTCCGCGCGGACGTGCCGGAACTGGCCGAGGTTGCGGCCGAGTTCGACCGCATGGTCGAGGCCCTGCACCGTTCGGCCGCCGAAATCCGCCAGACGGCGGAAGACAATGCTCACGCCTTCAAAACGCCGATCGCGGTCATCCGTCAGTCGCTCGAACCGTTGCGGCGCGCCCTGCCCGAGGACAACAATCGAGCCCAGCGGGCGATCGGCGTCGTCGAGCATGCGCTCGACCGCCTCGATGGGCTCGTCGCTTCGGCGCGCGAGCTTGACGAGGCGACCGCCGACCTGATCGACGAGCCTTTGGTGCCGGTCGATCTCGGACGCGTCATCGGCCGGATGATCCAGACCCGGTCGGCCGTGCTCGACAGCCGCGACGTGACGATTGTCCTGGCCAGCCGCGACCTGACCATTACCGCCGATCTGCTGCCCGGGCTCTACGTCCTTGGCAGCGAAGCGATGATCGAGACCGTGCTCGACAATCTGATCGACAACGCCGTCTCGTTCTCCCCTCCCGGCGGAGAAATCCTGGTCCACCTCACTCACGACGGCAGCTATGCCCATCTGACGGTTTCCGACCGCGGTCCGGGCGTGCCCGACGAACAGCTCGAGCGCATCTTCGAGCGCTATTACTCGGAACGCCGCGCCGACGGCGCAGGCGGTGCGGCGGACGAAACCGCGGCGACCTATTTCGGAATCGGTCTATGGATCGCGCGGCGCAACGTCGAGGCGATGGAGGGAACCATCACTGCCGAGAACCGGATCCCACAGGGGCTGAGGATCCATATCCGGCTGCCGCTGGCGCCCGGCCGCGGCGCTGGCGATCTGCGAAATCACTGAATGGAACCGCGCCTCAAATCCGGCATTTGGATCAAGGCGTTGATTCGGCGGTGCGATCTTGCCGCGGTCGCGGTCGCGGTGGTGGCTCGCGGTGACGGGGATGCGGGCGCAATCCTGATCAAACTCAATGACCGCAACGATGGCTGCTCGGTCCTGACCCAGGCGCGCGGGCAGGCCGGCGAGTTGCTGTGGATGCGGGCGACCGGCGCCGCCCCGGTCGCCGAGGCCGACGCTGATTCCTACATCGCGCGCCAGCGTCGGCGCGACCCGGACCTCTGGGTCGTGGAAATCGAAAGCGCGACGCCGCAAACCATCCTCGACGGGCAGATCCTATGATTGCCGGCGGCAGCGACAACCGGAGACAAGCAATATGCCGTTCAGCATTTTGATCGTCGACGACGAGCCCGACCTGCCCGATCTGTTTCGCCAGCGCTTTCGCCGCGAAGTCCGCCAAGGACAATATGCATTGCACTTCGCCGCCTCTGGCGAGGAGGGGTTGGCCCGCCTGATCGAGCTAGGCCCGGAGCTGATCGTGATCCTGTCCGACATCAACATGCCGGGGATGGACGGGTTGGCGCTGTTGCGGGAGATCAAGCGCCGGCGGCCGGAGCTTGCTGTGGTCATGGTCACGGCTTATGGCGACGAGGAGCGGATGCGGACCGCAAAGGAGCTCGGCGCGGCCGCCTTTCTCGCCAAGCCTGTCGACTTCGATCAGCTGAAGCAGCATCTGGCGAAGCTGACCCCCCATTCGCCGGATAAATGACACGCTACCACGGACCCGGCACAATATTGCCCCAAATTGATTGATTCTCTCTGCGTGCGTGTGCACAGTTGCCCGTGGACAATGGTAAGGCGTGCGAAGATGTCGGCGGCGGGAATGGGGCGGCGTCTGCCCGGTATGACTGTCGCGCTGCTTCTCCTGCTTGTCGCCGTTCTGACGGCGCCGACCGCCGCCGCCGAAACCTCACCGGCCGAAAAAGATGCCGGCATCGCGCAAAACCTGGCCGAGATGCTGCGCGATGCGCGCACCGTCATCTCGAACAACCAGGCCCTGATCAATGACCCGAGTGGTGGCGACAAGCAGCTGACCGGGAAGAAGGTGTGGGACGACGCCAGCGCGCTTTATCGAAAGAACACCGGTTTCGATCCTGAACCGACAGACAAGTCTTCCCGCCAGGGGCGCCTGATGGAAGCGGTCAAGAACGCCATCATCGAGGTAATGGACGACAACCAAAAGACGATCAACGAGAAAGGAACCGGATTCAAGGGCTTCATCCCGGCGGTGTTCGGACGTCTGGTCAGCGAGTCGTTTAACCGCCTGGTAAAGGGTGAAGCCGAGATCAAGATCACCGCACCGACCGATCTCGTCCGCAACCGCAAGGCATTACCCGATTCCTGGGAAAACCAGGTCATCGAGACCAAGCTCCTCAGGCCCGACTGGCCGCATGGCCAACCCTATTCCGCTACCGTGGACACCAACGGCCGCATCGCGTACCGAATCGCGGTCCCCGAATATTACACAAGCTCTTGTCTTGCCTGTCACGGCACGCCTAAAGGCGCACTCGACATTACCGGCTACCCCAAAGAGGGCCGGAAGCTCGGCGACCTTGGCGGCGTGATGAGCATCACGCTGTTCCGCTGAGATTGGTCCGGCGCGCGGGGTGCGATGATGTCTCGGCTGACGATCCGGACCCGGCTCATCCTGCTGACGAGCATGGGCCTGCTCGTGCTGATCGCAACCAATTTCTATCTCAACCGCAAGCTGGCCGAGAATTCGGAGGGAATGGTCAAAGCGGCGGAACTATTGGGCGTCATCGAGCAGGCAAATGGCGCGCAAATCGCCTTCGGCAAGATGCGCTATTGGATGACCGATCTTGCCGTCAGCCTGCTGATGCTCTCCGAGCGCAACGCCCATGCGGCCCGCGCGCGCATGGAGCAGAATCTCGACGAGCTGGCGCGATATCGCCCGCAAGCCGTTGCCGCGGTGCGCAATGAACTGGAGCAGTATCAGCAGCTCGCCCATAAGGCGGTCGACGAATATACCGCCGACCATCGCGTGATCGGAAACTCGCTCCTGGCGCAGGCGAGCGAGCACAGCGTCGTCGCCGACCGGCAGCTGGCTGCGATTGTCGCCGAATTGACCCGCGAGGCGATCGCCGCCCGCGAGAAGGTGGTCGCCGAGGCGGCTGAAGCCACGCGGCTGTCGCGCATCGTAGTCTCGGCGGCGGTGGTGATTGGCGCGGTGCTGACCTTGCTGGTGCTGCGGTCGATTGCGATACCGCTGCGCCGGCTGGTCGTCGCAATGAACGGCCTCAACGCCGGCGACCTCGCCGTTTCGATCCCGCCGGCGGGACCGGATGAAATCGGCGCGATGGCGCATACCTTGGCGGCTTTTCGCGACACTCTCGAAGCGCTGCGCAACCTGATCGATCAGCAGCGCCAGCGCGAGTCCGAGCTTCGTGCCGCACATGATCAGCTCAAAGCGGCACAGGCGAATTTGATTCAGTCGGAAAAAATGGCGTCTCTCGGCCAACTGACCGCCGGCATCGCACATGAAATCAAGAACCCGCTCAATTTCGTCAACAACTTTGCCGAACTGTCGCGCGAACTGCTCGGTGAGGTGAAGGAGGCTGTCGAGGCGAACCCCGCTGCGAACGGCGCCGAGGATCTCGATGAGCTGATCGGCACGCTCGACAGCAATCTCGCCAAGATCGCCGAGCACGGGCGGCGCGCCGATGGCATCGTCAAGAGCATGCTGCTCCATTCGCGCGGCGGCAGCGGAGAGCGGCGGCAGAGCGATCTGAACGCGCTGATCGAGGAAGCGCTCAACCTCGCCTATCACGGCGCCCGCGCCCAGGATCAGGGCTTCAACGTCACCCTGGAGCGCGACTTCGACCCCAATCTCGGCCCGGTCGAAACCGTCCCGCAGGATATCACCCGGGTCTTCCTCAACCTGTTCGGCAATGCATTCTACGCGGTCAACCTGCGCCGCCGCGAAAGCGGCAACTCTGGCTTTGTCCCAAGCCTGACGCTCACGACCCGCAATCTGGGCGATGCGATCGAGGTGCGGGTACGCGACAACGGCATCGGCATGCCGCCCGAGGTGCGCGACAAGCTGTTCCAGCCGTTCTTCACCACCAAGCCGACTGGCGAGGGCACCGGCCTCGGCCTGTCGATCAGTTACGACATCATCGTCCGGGAACATGGCGGTACGATCGCGGTCGACACCCGGCAAGGCGAGTTCACCGAATTCAACATCCACCTGCCGCACCGTCTCGCGGCCGCCGCTCCGGCAATCGCCACCGGCGCCTCCGCATGAGCGAAACCGCGGCGCGGGCTCATCCCGGCGTCGAAATCATCGAGGCGAGGAAGGGTTTCGAGCACTTCTTGCGGATGGATGTGTTTCGCTTCCGGTATCGCCGGTTCTCGGGCGAATGGAGCGCTGAGCGAACCTACGACGTACTGCGGCGCGGTCAGGCAGTCGCGATCGCGCTCTACGATCCCGACCGCGACGAAGTCGTCCTGATCGAGCAATTGCGCCTGCCGGCGCTGCTGGCCGGGGCGTCAGCGTGGCAGGTCGAGGTGGCGGCGGGACTGGTCGACGCCGGCGAGACGCCGCAAATGGTCGCGATCCGCGAGACGCGTGAAGAAACCGGGCTCGCGATCAAAGGCGAGCCGATCCCGATCCAGCGTTATCTGCCGTCGTGCGGCGCATCGGATGAAAGCGTCTTTCTGTTCTGCGCCCGCGTCGATGCGACCGAGGCGGCCGGCCTGCACGGCGTGCCCGAGGAAGGCGAAGATATCCGCGTCGTGGTCAGGACCCTGGCCGAGGTCGAAGCGCTGCTCGACAGCGGGGCGATCGAAAACGGCCACAGCCTGGTCGCCCTCTACTGGCTGCTGCGCCACCGCGACCGCCTGCGCCGGCTGTGGCTGAACGGATAAGGCACTCGCCCGTTCTGTTCGGCGTCTAACGGAGACTGGCCCTCGACCGCGACGGGCGCGGCTACTCGCCCTCACGCCGGACGGCGAAGTCTCCGCGGAGGGTCAGGCCGGCGCCGGATAGTTAAATCGCCTTTGCCCTCGAATTAGATGAATTAAGGGATGCGCTCAAAGGGGCGCCATCCAGAGCCCGATCGACCAAAGCGATGGATTATTGTGGCGAAATTGCGTAGACTGAATTTATAGTGGAGGCACGACGCATGCATATTGATGTCTTTGACAAATTCAGCGAGTTCGACGCCCTCCGACGCAACTGGGACGCGGTCTACGAGGCTGATCCGGAGGCGCATTATTTTCTGTCTTGGCAGTGGTTGGCCGATTGGCTGACCACGTATCGGACGATTTGGTTCATCCTTGCTGCCAAACGCCGCGCGACCGACGCGGAATACGTCGCCTTTTTGCCAATGCGGCTGCGAACAGAATTCAACAAAAAGCACGGATTTACCAACGAGATCTCTTTCGCCGGGTCGGGCTTCTCCGACTATACAGGGATTTTGACCGAACCGCAGTTCGAGGCCGAGGCGGCGCCTGCATTCGCCGAGTACCTGAAGCGAAACCTCAATTGGGCTGAGTTTAAGATGGAAAATATGACGATGTCGGATCAGCGGCGTCGTCTATTCACCCGCGCTTTTGATAAAATTCAATTCGTGCAGAACCCGATCAGTTATAAATATCCCGAAGCGCCAACCGATCACGCCATTTGTCCGCTGGTAAATCTTCCGGAAACCTGGGATGCATACCTTGGCGGTCTGGGGTCCAGTAACCGCCAAAAAATGCGCCGGCTGCTGAAGAGGGTCGATTCATCAAAAGATTACCGTATAACGGTTTCAGACCCCGAAGAAATGGAGCAGAATCTCTCAACTCTTCTAGATCTCTGGAAAGTCAAATGGCTCCCTAGCAAAGGAGAGAAGAAAACCGAAGACGTCGTCAACTTGAACAAATGGATGCTAGGTCGTTGCGCAAAAAACAGTGCATTATTTCTACCGATGTTCTGGCATGGCGATCGCGTCGTAGCCGCTCTCGCAACCGTGGTCGACCGCAGCAAAAGATCGCTGTTGTTTTTCATCACCGGACGGGACGAGAGCTATCGCGAAATGCCCGCCGGGTACCTGTTGCATGCTTTCAGTATCCGGCACGCCATCGCTCACGGCTTCACCACCTACGAATTCTTGAAGGGGAATGAGCCGTATAAATACCTGTTCAATCCCCAGGTGGAACGCCACCAAAAACCGTTATCGGTAGTCACCAAGAGCGGTCGCAACCTGGGCGGCAAGCTGGATCCGCGTGGGCTTCCCGCCATGATCGAGATGGCCTCGGAGTTTGAGGAGCAGAACGAAACAGCGGATGCGGAGCTTGGCTATCGCCAGGTCTTGGAACTGGTGCCGGATAACGCGCTGGCGCTCTATCGGTTCGGCCGGCTGAAGGCCGCGAACGGCGCCCACGCCGAAGCGAAAAGGCTGCTGACCCGCTCGGTGGAGGTGGCCCCCGAAGGAGACAATGCCTGGTTTTGCCTCGCGCAATCGCTGCAGGCGCTGGGAGAAACCAAGGCGGCGCTGGCGGCCTACCGCCAGGTCGTAAAACTTCAGCCATCCAACAAGGAGGCGAAAGAGCTGGTCCTCCAGCTGACCGTGACGGCCGAGCCGGCGCAGCAACCGATGGTCGCGGTCCACCCGATCGGGGTTGCCCCGGCAAACTCGCTCTCGCAGCGACCGGCCGCCGCGGCCGCAATCGATCCCGCCTTGGCGCTGCAGAAGCAGGTTCAGGAACTCCGCGCCCTGAGCCAGCATTATCACGATGCCTTTGTCAATCCGCGCCCGCGCTGGTAGCGCGAGCGAACTCGCACAGCAATCAGGCCACGTCCAAACCGCGCCTGTTCGCGGAGGAATGATTGCCTGGGTCCCTAGAGCGTAGGAGCACCACGATGCCGATATTTGATGGATCAAATACAAGAGAATATTTGGAGCGCTTGTATATGAGCCCATTGATGCAAAGTAGGGTACAAGAATTCGTCGCAGAATTTCAAGCTGCCATCGGCTCTCCTCCCGAATTCATATTTGTTGAGAATCCGACCGATGCCTTGGGGGGAGTCGAATTTTCAAATCTGATATTGTTATCGGGAAAAATGTATATGGAATTTTCTTTAAATCAACCAAATAGAACTGTCACATTTCTGAATATCGATCGGGTTACCAATCGAGTTGTGATGTCTAATATTCAGCAAGCTCCATTTGACGGACAATTCACCGAGCACTCGCGCTTGACAATACAAATCTTCACCGGCCTCCAGGCTATCGGATTTTTCGAAGCGTCGGGTGACAATTGCGGCGAGCTACTGGAAATGACAAAGAGATACTTTGTTCCAGCGATCACCGGCTAGCTACAGGGCGCCGAAGATTCTTTGAAGTGCTTGGACAGGGCCAAGCCCTGGCTTTGGTAGGACGAGCCGACGTCACGGCCATAGAGCTTCTCGGGCCGGGCGATCAGCCGTTCATAGACGAGGCGCCCTACGATCTGGCCGTGTTCGATCAGAAACGGCACCTCATGCGCACGCACTTCGAGCACCGCGCGGCTGCCCTTGCCGCCAGTTTCAGCCATGCCGAAGCCGGGATCGAAAAAGCCGGCAAAATGTACCCGAAATTCGCCCACCAGCGTGTCATACGCCAGCATTTCCGCCGCCTGGTCGGTGGGTATGGCGACAGCCTCGCGCGAGGCCAGTATATAGAAATCCTCCGGGTCGAGGATTATCCCGCGACCTTGGAGCCCAAAGACCGGATCCCAGAAATCTTGGGCATTGTAATGGTTAATCCGATCGACATCGATTACCGGGGTATGCTTTCGTGCCTTGTATCCGACGAAACCATTGCGAAGAGTGCCGCTCACGTCGACAGTAACCGCAAGGCCACCCTCGATTAATTCCCTGCCGATCGGTGAACCGGGTGGCACTATGCTAAAGCCGACCTCTTCGTGCAGGCGGCGCAAGGCGGCATTGCTCGATGTCGGCCTTCCTCGCCGGATACGGAGCTGGACAAGCCGAGAACCTTGCCGAATTAGAATACTGAAGGATCGGGGCGAGAGTTCTGCATAAAGCGGTCCGGAGTAATTTGATTTTATGCTATCGAACTCTGTTCCATAGTCGGTAATAACCCTGGCAAAGACATTCAGGCGTCCGGTCGAACTCTTGGGATTGGCAGAGCCCGAGGTGCGGTACCGCAGCGCCAGATGTTCCAGCAGCGGCACGATGTAGACGCAGTCCTTTTCGAGCACCGCGCCCTCGGTTAAATCAAGGGTATGAAGCTTCAGGGCGTCCAGCTTCTGCGCCACCGTGCAATCCGGACCGGGAAGAAAACTGGCGCGGACACGATGGGCAACATTCCCTAGGCGCAAATCCAGGCTGGCTGGCTGGATCTGATCGTCAACGATCGGCTCCAGCGACTGGATCTCGCGGGTGCGATCTATCGCGTCGCGCAGTAATTGATACGGCAGGATCCCGGTTGCGTGCTCGAGCTCCCTCGGTTCGGGCGGGGGGAACAACTCCCCTGTCGACGGCTCGGGCTCAAGCAGCGGGAACAGCGCGCCTGCCTGCCCTCGGATCATTCGGCAGGGTCCTCCAATCGGCAACAATATCCTCTTCTAAGCTATCAGCGCCGAGGCGTAAATCGCACCCCGCTTGCCCACAATATACGGCGACAGCTAGTGTCTTTGGGCAATTTGTACGTGTCAGGGCCGGGGGAGGAAGCATGCAGATCCGCGACGGGTTTGTCGGGACGGTCGGGAATACGCCGCTGATCAAATTGCGGCGCGCCTCCGAGATGACCGGGTGCACGATCCTGGGCAAGGCCGAATTCCTGAACCCGGGCGGCTCGGTCAAGGACCGGGCGGCATTGGCGATCATCACCGATGCCGAGGAACGCGGATTGCTGAGGCCGGGCGGGGTCATCGTCGAGGGCACAGCCGGCAATACCGGGATCGGTTTGGCGCTGGTCGGCAATGCGCGCGGCTATCGCGCGGTCATCGTCATGCCCGAGACGCAGAGCCAGGAAAAAAAGGACATGCTGCTGCTATGCGGCGCCGATCTGCGGCTGGTGCCCGCGGTGCCGTATTCCAACCCGATGCATTACGCGCGTTATTCCGGCGACCTTGCCAAGGAGATCGCAGCGAACGAGCCGAACGGGGCGATCTGGGCCAACCAGTTCGACAATCTCGCCAATCGCCGCGGCCACTACCAGACGACCGGCCCGGAGATCTGGGACCAGACCGAAGGCACGGTCGACGGCTTCACCTGCTCGGTCGGCACCGGCGGCACCCTGTCGGGTGTCGGCATCGCGCTCAAGGAACGCAACCCCAAGGTGCAGATCTATCTGTCGGACTGCATGGGCTCGGGCATCTACAACTGGTATGCCCACCGCGAATGGAAGCCCGAAGGAAATTCGATCACCGAGGGCATCGGCAACAACCATGAGACCGGCAACCTCCAAGGCTTCACCCCCGACGGCCAGTTCCAGATCACCGACGCGGAGATGCTGCCGGTATTGTTCGATCTTGTCGTCGAGGAGGGGCTGGTGCTGGGCGGCTCGACCGGGATCAATGTGTGCGGCGCGATCCATCTCGCCCGCGAACTCGGCCCCGGCCACACGATCGTGACGATCCTCGCCGATTCCGGGACGCGCTATCAGTCGAAATTGTTCAACCCCGCCTTTCTCAAGGAACGCGACCTCCCGCTCCCGAGCTGGATGGGGCAGCGCGATGACCGAACTCTTGTTTCGCGATGACGGCTATCTGCGATCCTGCGCGGCGCGGGTGGTGGGCGTCGACGAGCGCGGCATCCGGCTGGACCGCACCGTGTTTTATCCCGCCGGCGGCGGGCAGCCCGGCGACACCGGCATATTCCGGCTCGCTTCCGGCGAAACGATGGCGATCGCCGACACGATCAAGGGCGGCGCGCCGGATGAGGTGATCCACGTCCCTGCCGCCGGCGCCGTGCTCCGGAGCCGGGAACCGACCTCGCCGCCGAGATCGATTGGCAGCGCCGCCACCGGCTGATGCGCATGCACACCTGCCTGCACCTGCTGTGCGCGATCGTGCCGGGAGCGGTGACCGGCGGTCAAGTCGCCGACGGAAGGGGGCGGCTCGATTTCGATGTGCCAGGGTCGAGCCTCGACAAGGAAGCGCTGGCCAACAGGCTCAATTCGCTGATCGCCGGGGCGCATCCGGTGGGTCCGCGCTGGATCAGCGACGACGACCTCGCCGCGCAGCCCGAGCTGATCCGCACCATGTCGGTCAAGCCGCCGACCGGCATGGGCCGGGTGCGGCTGATGGAAATCCCGGGCGTCGACCTGCAGCCCTGCGGGGGCACCCACGTCCGGAACACCGCCGAGATCGGCCCGGTTGCGGTGACCAAGATCGAAAACAAAGGCCGGCAGAACCGCCGGATCATCATCGCCTTTGTCAATTGAGGGGAGGCTACGCCATGCCCTATGCCCATCCCGACGCGCTCGTCGGCACCGAGTGGCTTGCCGACCATCTCGACGATCCTCACGTCCGGGTCGTCGACTGCTCGTTCAAACTGCCCGGCATTACCCCGACCGCCAGGACGGATTACGACGCGGGCCACATACCGGGTGCGGTATTCTTCGACATCGACGATATCGCCGAGCCCGGCACCGGCCTGCCGCACATGATTCCGTCGGCCGATCGCTTCGCGCAAAAGATCGGCGCGCTCGGTATCGGCGATGGGGATCGAGTCATCGTCTATGACGGCAACGGGCTGTCCTCGGCCGGACGGGCCTGGTGGATGCTGCGCCTGTTCGGCCATAGGAATGTGGCGCTGCTCGACGGCGGGCTGCCGAAATGGAAGGCCGAGGGGCGGCCACTCGACAGCGCGGCCTCGCACCCGATGCCGCGTCATTTCACGGCGCGTTTCGATCCTGCGCTGATCCGCGACAAGGCCGCGATGCTCGCGAACCTCTCGAGCCGGGGCGAGCAAGTGGTCGATGCCCGCGCCACCGGGCGGTTCGACGGGTCTGCGGCGGAAGTCCGGCCGGGCTTGCGCAGCGGCCATATCCCGGACAGCCGCAGCCTGCCTTACGAGCAGGTCACCGACCCGGCCACCCGCCAGCTGCGCAGCGCCGAGCAGTTGACGGCGCTCTTCCGCGATGCCGGAGTGGCACTCGACCGGCCGATCGTGACCAGCTGCGGTTCGGGCGTCACCGCCTGCGCGCTCGCCTTCGCGTTGCATCTGATCGGGCATCCGGGGGCCGCGGTCTATGACGGCTCGTGGTCCGAATGGGGTCTGCCCGGCGACACCCCGGTCGAGACCGGCCCGGCGGCCGGGGCCTGAACCCGATGCTGCACGACACGATCACCTATCTCGAAATGCTGGCGCGCCCGACATCGGGACGGGCGCCGACCCCGGCCGGCAGGCTCGCGCTGATGCGCGCCGAGAACTGCACCGCGTCGTTCTACCGCTATGTCTACGATGCGGTCGGCGAGCCTTGGCTGTGGTTCGAGCGCAAATTGTTCGGCGACGCCGCCTTGGTCCAGCTGATCACCAAGCCGACGATCGAGATCTTCGTTCTTTACGTCGGGGGCGTGCCGGCCGGTTTTTTCGAACTCGACGCCGCCGAGCCGCGCGAGACCAAATTGTGCTATTTCGGCTTGGTTCCCGATTTCATCGGCCGCGGCTACGGCGCCTTCATGCTGCAGGCGGCAATCGACCGCGCCTGGACCGCGCGGCCGATCGACCGCTTGTGGCTGCACACCTCGACCTACGACCATCCGAACGCCTTGCGGGTCTATCAGCGCGCCGGCTTTGTCGTCTATGCCCGCCGCCCGGTATCGTTCGAGGATCCGCGCCTGCACGGCATCCTGCCGCGCAGCCTGCGCCATCGGCTGCTGCCGCCGCTCGACTAGATCCCGCCAAGAAGAGACGCCCGGCGGCACCCGATACGTCGCAAGTCGATTGCGGCGATGGCGGGAGGGTGGGCAGTATGCGCTGGGCGTGATAAGGTCCGGTCGGCTCCGGTGCCGAACATGTTCTGGCCGTCTGCCGGCGAACGCGCCCAGGGATAGATCATGCGAAACGGGAAAGTCCTCGCTATTGCCGCGGTTTTGCTGCTGTCGGCATCGGCCGCAATGGCGCAGTTGCAGCCTGGCGCGCGATCGGTGCTGGTCGCATGCAAGCCCGACACATCGCACGGTTTTGCAGTCAGGTCGCGCCGGGACAGGGCCGGATCAAGGCCTGCATGAAGGCGCACCTGCAGGAGCTGTCCGATCCCTGCAAGGAGGGGCTCTTCCAGGCTTGGCTGAAGCAGTGAG
>CAWGFH010000031.1:0-40112 GCA_963821795.1 uncultured Alphaproteobacteria bacterium | reverse complement strand
CCAGGGCGCGGTGGACGCGCCGCATTCAGCAGTGCGGAAAGATCGAGGTGACGTTCGAGGTGGTCGGCGAGCGCATCGAGGGTGGCTTCGATCCGCTGCTGATAGGCGAAATCGCCCGCGTTGGCGCCAAGGCGCGCGAGAAAGCTGCGGCGGAATGTGTCGCTGGCGAACAGCCCATGCAGATAGCAGCCGGCAACATTACCGTCGGCGCTGACCGCGCCGTCATTATGTCCCGCCAGGCGCAGCATCGGCCGTTCCAATCCCCGGCCCGGTCGTCTTCCCGATGCATCTCATAGCCGCTGACCGGCATACCGCTGGCGAGTTCGACCCCTTGCAACCGATTCCAGCCGTTTTTCCGCGCCGAGCACCGTATCGACATCGAGCAAACCCAATCCGGCCGCGGTCGCCCTGCGTCCTTCGATACCCGACGGATCGGCGATGGTCCGCCCGAGCATCTGGTATCCGCCGCACAGACCGAGGATGTGCCCGCCGTGACGACGATGGGCGAGGATGTCGATGTCCCAGCCCTCGCGGCGCAGGAAATCCAGGTCGGCAAGCGTCGCCTTCGAACCCGGCAGGATCACCAGCGCCGCGTCGCGCGGCAGGGGATGTCCCGGCCGGACCATGACCAGCTCGACCTCCGGCTCGGCGCGCAGCGGATCGAGGTCATCGAAATTGGCGATTCGCGGCAGTACCGGCACCGCGATACGGACCGGCCGGCGCCGTCGCCCTCGCCCTCCGGCGGGGGGGTGAGGCTTCTCACGTTGGCGAGTGCAAGCGAATCTTCCGCCGGCAGCAACGCAGCGACCGGCAGATACGGCACCGTGCCGAACGAGCAAAGCCCGGTCCGCTCGGCGAGCGCCACAATGCCGCCGTCGAACAGCCGGATATCGCCGCGAAATTTGTTGACGATGTAGCCGGCCAGCAACGCCCTCTCGCTCTCGGACAGCAACGCGCAGGTACCGACGAGTTGCGCGATCACGCCGCCGCGCTCGATGTCGCCGACCAGCACCACCGGCAGGCCCGCCGCCTCGGCGAAGCCCATATTGGCGATGTCGCCGGTGCGCAGATTGATCTCGGCCGGACTGCCCGCGCCTTCGACGAGGATCAGATCAACGGCCGTGGCGAGCCGCGCGAACGCGGCGAGGACCGAGGGCAGCAGGCTCGGCGCCATCCGCCGGTAGTCGCCGGCCGAGGCATTGCCCCAGACCCGGCCGCCGAGCACGAGTTGAGCGCCGCTCTCAGATTGCGGCTTCAGCAGCACCGGGTTCATGTCGCTCACCGGCGCGACCCCACAGGCGCGCGCCTGCAATGCCTGAGCCCGCCCGATCTCGCCGCCATCGGCGGTGACCGCGGCGTTATTCGACATGTTCTGCGGCTTGAACGGCCGCACCTTCAATCCGCGCCGGGTAAAGGCGCGCGCCATCCCGGTCAGCAGCAGCGACTTGCCGACATCCGATCCGGTCCCTTGCAGCATCAGGGCCAGCGCGGTCAGAACTCGATGCCCTGCTGAGCTTTGACGCCGCCCCGGAACGGGTGCTTGACGAGGGTCATCTCGGTCACGAGATCCGCTGCCTCGATCAGCTCCGGCTTGGCGTTGCGGCCGGTGACGATGATGTGCAGGTCCGGCGGCTTCGCCTTCAGCGCCGCCACGACTTCGTCGAGCGGCAGGTAGTCGTAGCGCAGCACGATGTTGAGTTCGTCGAGCAGCACCAGCCGGTAAGAGGGGTCGGCGATCATCGCCTTCGCGACCTCCCACGCGGCGCGCGCCGCAGCGATGTCGCGGGCACGGTCCTGCGTATCCCAGGTGAAGCCCTCACCCATCGCTCGGCAGGTCACCAGATCGTCGAAGCGTTCGAGGGCGGCCCGCTCACCGCTCCCCCACACGCCCTTGACGAATTGGACGATGCCGACCCGCATCCCGTGGCCGAGACAGCGCAATACCATGCCGAACGCGGCGGTCGATTTGCCCTTTCCGGTCCCGGTATGGACGATCAGCAGACCTCGTTCCTGGGTTTTGGTTGCCAGCATGCGGTCGCGCACCGCCTTGCGCCGCGCCATCTTCTCATTATGGCGGCGGTTGATTTCGTCCTCGGTTTCGAGCGGAGTGATCACGCCATCTCCGCTACATTAGCGCCGCGCGGGCGCTGTTGCGGCGCGGGCGCCACAACCCGCGCTCGATCGCTTCAGCAAACCGTGCCTTGATGTCGGCAAGTGCCGCCGGGTTATGCTCCGCGATGAAGTCCCGCACCGTCTCGTCGGCGAGATAGGCGTCGTAGAGTGCGGAGAAATGGGCGTCGTCGACCACCCGCGCCGTCGCCGCGAAGGCAAACAGGTAATCGACCGTCGCCGCGATCTCTGCGGCACCCTTGTAGCCATGGCGCATGATTCCGGCGATCCAGCGCGGGTTTGCCGCCCGGCCGCGGACGACACGGCCGATCTCCTCGCGCAGGGTGCGGATGCGCGGGCTATCGGGGCGCGAATGGTCGTTGTGATAGACCGCCGGCGCCCGCCCCGACAGCCGGCGGACGACGAGGGCGAGGCCGCCTTCGAACTGGTAGTAATCGCCGCTGTCGAGCAGATCGTGCTCGCGGTTGTCCTGATTGTGCAGCACGGCATCGGCGCCGGCCAGCCTGGCCTCGAGCATCGCGGGTTCGGGACGGCCCTCACCGCCGGCGTCGTATGCATAGCTGCCGCCCTCGAGCCAGGAAGCGGCAAGATCGGCCTCGTCATGCCAAAGCGCTGCGTCGATCAATCCTGACAACCCGGTCCCATAGCCGCCGGGATTCGACCCGAAGACGCGATAGCCGGCGCGGCGCGCGGCCTCTTCCGGCGAAATGCCCTGGGCTTCGAGCGAATGGCGGTCGGCGGCAACCCGGGCGGCAAGCGGGTTGACCGATTCCGGCTCGTCGAGGGCGGCGACGGCACGCACCGCCGAATCGAAGAGGTCGATCAACCCCGCAAACGCGTCGCGGAAAAAGCCCGAGACGCGCAGGGTAACGTCGACCCGGGGCCGGTCCAGGACCGCGGCCGGCATGATCTCGAAGCCGGTCACCCGGCCGCTCGCCCGCTCCCATACCGGCTGGACACCCATCAACGCCAATGCTTGGGCAATGTCGTCGCCGCCGGTGCGCATATTCGCCGTGCCCCAGACCGACAAAGCCAGGCGCACCGGATAGCTGCCGTATTCCTGCGCGTGGCGCTCGATCAGCAAAGCCGCCGATTTCCAACCGAGCTGCCAGGCCGCCTGGGTTGGCACCGCACGGGCATCGACCGAGTAGAAATTGCGGCCGGTCGGCAGGACCTCGGGGCGTCCGCGGCTCGGCGCGCCGGACGGGCCGGGCGCTACAAGACGGCCGTCGAGACCGGCGAGCAGGCCCGCCAGCTCAGCGCCACCGCAGCGGGTGACGGTTGGGCGCAGATCATGCTCGATCCAGGCGAGAACCGCGCGGGTCCGTCGCCAGCCTTCCTTAGCCCGAATTTCACCCGCAACGAGGCGCAAGGCCATCGCCTCCAAACGCTCGACGGTGTCCCCGGCATTCCGCCACGGCTGGGGGCCGGCCAGCACCGCCGGACGCGGACCCAACCACGGCTCGGCCAGGTCCAGCGCCAGCGGGTCCGTGCCGAGTTCGAGATCGGCGGACAAAGCGCGCAGCAGCGACATGTCCTCGGCGGCGGCGCCGCGCCCGGGGCGGGCAAAGGCCACCAGCAAGGCGTCGAGCTGTTCGCCCTCCGGGCTTTGGCCGAAGACATGAAGCCCGTCGCGGATCTGCAATTCCTTGATCTCGCACAAGAGCCCGTCGAGCTTGCGCAACGCCGTCGCCGGGTCGTCGCCGGCCAGGATGCCGCAATCGCCGTCGAGCCCGGCGGACCGCGCCTGCTCGAGGATCGCCGCCGCGAGCACCGCCACCCGCCGGACATCGCCGTGGGTGGCTTCGTAATACTCGTCGATCAGGTGTTCGAGCTCGGCCATCAATCCATAGCTGCCGGCGCGGGTCAGCGGCGGGGTCAAGTGGTCGACGATCACCGCCTGGGCGCGCCTCTTGGCCTGAGTGCCCTCGCCGGGATCGTTGACGATAAACGGATAGAGATGCGGCAATGGCGGCAGCACCGCCTCCGGAAAGCATTCGGCCGACAATGCCAGCGCCTTTCCCGGCAGCCATTCGAGGGTGCCGTGCTTGCCGAGATGGATCACGGCGTCGGCCCGGAACTCCTGCGCCAGCCAGGCATAAGCGGCGAGATAGGCATGCGGCGGCGGCAAGGCCGGGTCGTGATAGGTCGACTTCGGATCGATGCCCCAACCGCGCGCCGGCTGGATCAGCACGGCGATATTGCCCGAGCGGAAGCCGGGGACCGCGAACCGGCCGCAATCGAGCCTGCCCTCGCGGAAAAACGGGTCGCGTTCGGCCGATCCCCACCTGCCGCAGACGGCATCCTGGACAGATTGTGGCAGGGTCGCGAAGAACGATGCGTAATCGGCGAAAGAAAATGTCTCTTCGGCGGGCGCCGCCGGACGGGCATTGGACGGGCCGGATGTGAGGCGCGAAATCAGCGCCGCGCCATCTGCAGGAATATCGCGGACCCGGTAGCCGGCATCGGCAAGCGCGCGCAGGATTGCCAGCGCCGAGGCCGGCGTGTCGAGCCCGACACCGTTGCCGATGCGGCCGTCACGGCTCGGATAATTGGCGAGGATCAGCGCCACGCGGCGCTCGGCCGGCGGCTTTGCGCGCAACCGTGCCCAGTTGCGCGCGAGGTCGGCGACAAAAGCGACCCGGTCGGATACCGGGCGATAACCGACCAGGTCGATCTCGGTCTCCGGATCGCGGCCGAGCGGCGCCTTGAACGACACCGCGCGCGTCAGGATGCGTCCATCGATCTCGGGCAATGCCACATTCATCGCCAGGTCGCGTGGGCCAAGACCTCGGTTTCCGGTGCGCCAGCTCTCTTCGTCGCCGCCGGAGAAAACCACTTGCAACACCGGGCAGCCGGCGGCGGCCAACGGATCGATGACAGCGCCCGCGCGCACTGAAAAGCCCGTGGCATTCAGGATCACCGCGGGCGGATGGGCGTCGAAGGCCGCGCCGAGCAGCGCGACGGCTTCCCCATCCTTCAAACTCTGCACGAATATCGGCAGCGGTTGCAGCCGCCGCGCCACAAGTGCATGCACCAGCGCATCGACCGGCGCCGTGTTTCCCGACTGGACCAGCGCGCGGTAGAACACGACCGGCACGATTCCGGCGGTCCCTCGCCAGCCGGCGGCGACGTCGTTGAGGCCCGGCAAGGCCAGGCCCGGCCAGTAAAGCCCGGCGCGCAGCAATGGCGCCGGCTCAGCCCAGGCGGCCGCATGCCCGATCAGCGACCCGGCGTAATGGAGCAAATTCTCGGCGTTGGCCGGTCCGCCCTCGGCAAGATAGCGCCACAGGCGGCCCCTGGCGCCGGCGGCGAGGGTCGAGAGTTCGGCCAGTTCCGGATCGGGCTTGTCGTCACCCGGCAGCAAGGCCAGCGGGATCTGGTTGGTGCGGCAGGTCTCGACTAGACGCTCGACCCCATAGGGCCAATAGGCGCTGCCGCCGAGCACTCGCGCGATGACCAGGCGGGCGCGGGTGACCGTGTCCATGTAGAGGTCGACCGAGAAATTATGGCCGAGCCGCAGGACTGAAGCCAGGCGCAAGGCAGGGGCGGATGGGTCCTGCGCGCGCCGCCGCTGCGCCGCCGAGGCCAGCAATGCCAATTCAGTGTCGGCGCTCGACAGCAGGACGATGTCGGCCGGCGTCTGGCCCAGATCGACGGCCGCCGAGCCGTCGGCGATCACCCCCGGCAAGGTGGCGAGGAGGTGCATTCAGCCAGCGCCGAGAAAGCGGGTGATCACGGTGGCCGGGACGCGCCGCATTGGCTCAATTCTCCTTCAGGACCAATGGCAGGCCCGCGACGACAAAGACGACGCGGTCAGCCAGAGCTGCGATCTGCTGATTGAGCCGGCCGGCGGCGTCGCGAAAGCGGCGGCCCAGCGGCGTCGCGGGGACCAGGCCCATGCCGACCTCGTTGGCAACCAGCACAACCGGCCCCGCCGCCAGGCGCAAGGCCGCCTGCAACGCCTCGGCTTCATGCTCGATCGGGCACTCGGCAAGCATCAGGTTCGACAGCCACAAGGTCAGGCAGTCGATCAACAGCGGCCGCCCGGGCGAGGCTTCGGCGGCGATGACCGGGGCCAGCGCCAACGGTTCCTCGACCGTACGCCAGAATGGGCCGCGCCGGGCCCGGTGCGCGGCGATGCGCTGCGCCATCTCGGCGTCCCCGGCCTCGGCCGTTGCACAATAGGTCCCGCCGGTGGCCCCGCCCTCGACAAGAGCTTCGGCGTAACGACTCTTTCCCGACCGGGCGCCCCCCAATATCAGGGTCACCGGGGGCAGTCCGGCACCCGCTCTGCGGGCGTTCGTCACGGAAATTGGTCTCCCCTCCTCCGCCCGAGGAATCGTCCCGATCCGCGCGATGCGAAGGTTTCCTGGCTCGGGATCGTCGCCCGCGGCGCCTTGCCGGACCCCTTTGCCGTGACGAGGCCAGTAGGGGGTTGCCAGTGGCATGTTGCCGCGGTCTCGCGGTTACAGTTGCGGGGCAGCGCCGGTGTCGCACCGGACTTCCCCGTCGCATTCGCCGGCGCATCGTATCACGCCGCGCGGGCGCTCGTCGTCGCACATTTGTCGCCAAGATTTCGTTATGCTGAAGGACCGGCGCAAGGGCGCGCCGTCAAGCGGCAGGAGAGGCGAATGAAGATCGAGGGCGGATGTTTGTGCGGCAAAGTGCATTATTCGGCCGATGCGGAGCCGATCTTTGTCGGCATGTGTCATTGCACCACTTGCCAAAAAGGCTCCGGAAGCGCGTTCAACGTCGTCGTGGCGCTGCCTAAGCCGGCGGTCAGCATGCAGGGCACCTTGGCGACGTTCGAAGGCCACGGCGACAGTGGCAAGGCGACCTACCGGCGGTTCTGCCCGACATGCGCTTCGCCGATCGCGGTCGAAGCCGAAGTAATGCCCGACGTCGTGATGATTCCCGCCGGCACCCTCAATGACGCCAGCTGGGTGAAGCCGACGATGCAGATCTACTGCGCCAGCGCCCAGCCTTGGGTAAAGCTCGAGGGCGACATGCAACGCTTTCCGGGCATGCCCACCCGAAGCTAGCGCGTCACCGCGGCGGGCGGTTGACGGTCACCACCCGCCAACCGTGGCCCATGCCGGGGCCGTCAATCCGGTCGATGCGGGTGACCGAGCAATTGTCGATCGAAAATGCCAGCGCCGCCTCTGGATCGAGACCGAGCGCCAGCCCCAGCGCGGCGCGGATCGTGCCGCCATGGGCGACGGCGATGATGTCGCGAGCCGGGATGCGCCTCGACCAGCTGGTGAATCGCCCGGCTCACACGCTCGGCGACCGCGAGGAAACTTTCGCCGCCAGGCGGGGCCTGATGCGCCGGCGCATGCCAGAAGCGATGGAAGTCGCCGTTGCGCGATTGGCTCAGCGCCTCGTAGGTAAGGCCTTGCCATTCGCCGAAATTCTGCTCGGCGAGATCTGACAGCGCTTTCGCCTCCGGGCCGGGGACCGGACACGGCCCAGGCACGCCGGCGCGGATGATCGCCGCCGCCGTCTCGTGCGTGCGGCGCAGATTGCTCGTCACCCAAACCGCGTCCGCCGGCAATTGCGTTGCGAGCCCGGCAAACAGCGCAGCCTCGGAGCAGTCGCAGGAAAGATCGGTCTGGCCGTAAATACGCCCGCCATGCGCCACGGGCGCGTGGCGCACCCACCAGAAACGGGTCGCGATCTCACTCATCTTGCCGCCGCGGCGAGCAACATGACGATCTCGGCGATCTGCTGAAGGGCCCCCAGCACATCGCCGGTGTAGCCGCCGACCTGACGCCGGGCAAGCGCCGCCGCCGCGAGGCACCGCTGCCGCCGCGACGGCGAGCGCGACAGCGCCGCGCGACGGGCCCAGCGCCGCCAGACCGATCCCGGCCCCGATCAGGGCCGCCACGATCGCCGTCGCCGCACCGGGCCTGCCGGCCGTGGCGCCGAGGCCATCGTCGCGCGCCGCCGGCAGTACGCGCATCACCGCGGGCAGCATGGCGCGCGAAGCCGCATGCGCGGCGACCAGCGCCAGGCCCGCGTGCAGCGCCTCGCCGATCTGCGCCAATGCCGCCGCCCGCAGGCCGACGCTCAGCACGAGCGCCAACACTGCCGTAGGTACCGTGCCGGCTGTCGCGCATGATCGCGAGCCTGCTCTCGCGGTCGTGCGCCGCCGAGCAGCCCGTCGGCGGCGTCGGCGAGGCCGTCCTCGTGCAGCGCCCCGGTCAACAGCAGGCCGGCCAGCATCGCCAACAGTGCCGGCAGCCAATCGCCGAGCCCGATCAGCTGAGCCGCAAGCGAACACGAAACCCGCCGACCGCTCCGATACCGGCGCCGACCAGCGGGAACGCCCAGCCTGCATCGGCCAGAGCCATCGGCCGCCGACGGCGCCGCCGACCGGGATCCGGGTCAAGAAGCCGACGGCGGCACCGACAGCCAGGCGCGGCGCGAAGCGCGGTCGGGATCGGTCATCGCGCGAACGATAACCGAAGCCGCCAGCGCTCGGGGTCCTTTTCGCTTGGGTTCGTTCGCGGCTTCGATACGATCCGCGGCAAAGGAGTACGCCGATGCCCGAACCGGTCGCGAACCTGGACGAGATCCGCGCGCTGTTGGCCCATCTGCCCGGGCCCGATCTCGAAGCCGGCACCGCCGCCGCCTTGCGCCAGGCGCAGCTGACCAAGCCCGCAGGGTCGCTCGGCCGGCTCGAAGAGCTGGCCATATGGCTCGCGACCTGGCAGGCACGCCACCCGCCCCGCCTCGACCATCCGCGCACCATCGTTTTTGCCGGCAATCACGGCGTCGCGGCGCGCGGCGTCTCGGCCTATCCGGCCTCGGTCACGGCGCAGATGGTGCAGAACTTCATCGCCGGAGGCGCCGCGGTAAATCAGCTGTGCCGGGTCGTCGATGCCGATCTCAGGGTCTACGAGATGAACCTCGACACGCCGACCGGCGACATCGTCGACGAGCCGGCGATGAGCGAGGAGGAATGCGCCAAGGCGATCGCTTACGGCATGATGGCGGTCGAGCCAGGCATCGACGCGCTCGCCGTCGGGCGAGATGGGGATCGGCAACACCACCGCCGCGGCGGCCTTGTGCGCGGGGCTGTTCGGCGGCGATGCCGCGCTGTGGACCGGGCCGGGAACCGGCGTCACCGGGGCGGCGCTGGAAAACAAGCGCCGCGCTGTCGCGATGGCGGTGGCATTGCACCGCCCCGCGGCGCGAGACCCGTTCGATCTGCTGCGCCGGCTGGGCGGGCTCGAATTCGCCGCGATCGCCGGCGCTGTGATGGCGGCGCGGCTCGGGCGAGTCCCGGTCGTGCTCGACGGCTTCACCTCGACCGCCGCCGCCGCGGTCTTGTTCGCCGCCGACCCGCACGCGCTCGACCATTGCATCGTGGCACATCTCTCGGCCGAGCCCGGCCATCGGGTGCTGTTGGAGCGGCTGGGCCAGCGCCCGCTGTTCGATCTCGGCATGCGGTTGGGCGAAGCCTCGGGCGCGACCTTGGCGCTCATCCTTCTAAAAGCGGCCGTGGCCTGCCACAATGGCATGGCGACTTTCGCCGAGGCAGGAGTGAGCGGACCCGCATGAGCGGTCAGCCCGCCATCCCTGATCTGGCAGCGATTTCCCCGCAGCGGCGTAAAGGGGAACAGGGAGACGATCTCGTGATTACGCGCGCTGTTTGCCGAGCGGGCGGTCCGGCCGTGAAGGCGCGGCGCGGCGCAGCCGGTGGCTTTCGGCGCTCGCCGCGCGGACGAAACGCCTCGGAATGAGCCACGATCGGGCTCAGATCCCGGCCCGCACCCGGCAGATTTCGGCGGCTTGTCAATGCCGCTTTGCGACCAGATACGGCAATCCTGCAGCGCCCGCGACGCGGGCTGACTTGGCCATTGCGTGGGCTGCTGGCCGCCTCTCTGGCGGTCCCTCTGCTGCTGCTGGCGATTGCCTCCTGGCAGAATTTTCGTCTTGTGCAGCATCAGGCGGAAGAGCGGATCACGATCGAAGCGGGCGAACTCGGCGAGCATGACCTCACCGCTTTCCAGACCTACCTGCTGGCGCTGGCTTGGATCGACGAACGCATTCGCGGGCAGGATTGGGATCACATCCAGCGCGATCAGGAACTTCAGCGGCTGCTGTCCAATCTCGAGACATTGCCGCAGATCGACGCGGTTTGGCTGGTCGACTCCACCGGCCGGGTTCGCGCCAGCGGACGGGCCTTCCCGCCGCCGGTCGCTCCCGACAAACCTGTCGAGGAGAGCTACCTTGCACTGAAGCAGCATGACGGGGGGATTCTGGTCGGGCGCGAAGGCGTCGACCCGTTGACGCACCATCGCGAATTCAACATCTCCCGGAGGCGGGTGGCGCCGGGCGGGAGCTTTGACGGAGTCATCATCGTTTCCGCCAAGGCCCGATATTTCAGCGATTTCTATGGCTCCATGTCAGGCGAGAGGGGTTTCGAGGTGCTGCTGCTGCGCACCGACGGGTCGATACTGGCCAGCTACCCCGAACAGCCCAAGCCGGTTTCCGGACCGGGCGATGCATTTCTGAGGACGATCGCGGCGGGATCGGATCAAGGCCTGATCCGGGCCAGTTCGGCGGCCGACGGGATCGAGCGGATTTACGCTTTTCGCCACCTCTCGGGCTATCCGGTCGATGTCGTGTTCGGCATGCCGACCAGCGACGCCATTCCCTCATGGCGCGGCAATCTCGTCAACTACCTGCTGTTCGCCGTACCGGCCTCACTCGCGCTGTTCGGCATGACCTTTCTCGCGGTGCGGCAGATCCAGCGGGAAAAGATCGCGAGATGGCGCTGGCACGCCACGGCGCGGCGGCTGAGGCGCGAGATCGATCGACGGGCGCAGGCCGAAGCCGAATTGCTCCAGGCGCAAAAGATCGAAGCGCTCGGCCAACTCACCGGAGGAGTCGCGCACGATTTCAACAATCTTTTGGCGGTGCTGCAGGGTTGTCTGGAAATGTTGAACGGCCGGCAGGCGGACGACCGGCTGCAAGCTCGGGTTGCGTTGGCGCTGCAGACCGTCGAACGCGGCGAGAAACTGACAGCACAGCTTCTTGCCTTCGCGCGGCGCCAACCGCTGGCCAGCGCGCGCATTGACCTGAACCTTGAGCTCCGCCGGATGACCGAGTTATTGGCCCGCACCGTCGGCAGCGGCATCGCGATCGAGACCGACCTCGCGCCCGATCTATGGCCGGTCGATGTGGATCCGACTCAACTCGAATTGGCGGTCATGAACCTCGCCATCAACGCCCGCGACGCGATGCCCAATGGCGGCCGGCTGCGCCTGCGAACCACAAACCGCACGGTCTCCGCCGATCCCGGCAACGAGGCTGGCGACTTCGTGGAGTCTCGAAGCGTCCGACACCGGGACCGGGATGCCGCCCGAAGTCGCCGCCCGCGCATTCGAGCCGTTCTTTACGACAAAAAAGCCGGGCAAGGGGACCGGACTCGGGCTAAGCATGATCTACGGTTTTGCCCAACACGCCCGCGGTACGGCGAGCTTGCGCAGCGAAGTCGGCCATGGCACCGCCGTCACCCTGCGCCTGCCGCGCAGCCGTGAGCAGGCGGCGCCGGAAGGCGCGACAGGCTTGCCCGCAAGTGGTCCACCGTGAAACTGTGCGGCTCGGGCGGTCGTGCCGCGGCCGGGGGCCCGTGAGCACGGCACGGTCGAAGGATTGCAAGTCGGAGGGAGCGAGATGCGCATCGTCATTGTCGGCCAGCAGGCCTTTGGCAAGGCCGTGCTCGAGGCCTTTGTCGCGCGCGGCGACGAGGTCGCCGGCGTCTTCGCCGCGCCGGAGCGGCCGGGGGCGCGGCCCGACCCGCTAGTGGCCGCCGCCGAGGAGCGCAAGCTGCCGGTCCACCGTTTTCCGCGCTATTCGGCCGACGAAGCCAAAACCGCGCTCGCCGACCTCAAAGCCGATCTGGGCGTCATGGCCTATGTGCTGCTGTTCGCGCCGCCCGAATTCTGCGCGATCCCCAAGCACGGCATGATCCAGTTCCATCCTTCGCTGTTGCCACTGCATCGCGGGCCGTCCTCGATCCCTTGGGCGATCATTCGTGGCCGCAGCGAGACGGGCCTATCGATCTTTCGCCCGACTCCCGGCCTCGACGAGGGGCCGGTCATATTGCAAAAGCGCGTTCCGATCGGCCCCGACGATACGGCCGGCTCGCTCTATTTCGACAAGATCTTTCCGCTCGGGGTCGAGGCTCTGGTCGAGGCCGCGGACCTGGTGGTCAAGGGGCGGGCGACCGAAACCACCCAGGACGAGGGCCGCGCCACTTACGAGGGCTGGGTGCGCGATGCCGAGTCGAAGATCAACTGGGCGAGCCATGTCGACTTCATCTACGATTTGATCCGCGGCTGCAACCCGGCGCCGGGCGCCTGGACCACCTTCGGCGAGCAGAAGCTCTACCTGTTCGATGCGAAGAAGATCACTGCCCCGACCTTTGGCGCGGTGCGCGGCAAGAAAATCGGAGAGGTCGTTTCCGTCGGTCCGGAGGGCCTGCGGATCCTGGCCCAGGGCGGCTGTGTCGAAGTCTCGCGGCTGCGCCTCGACGACGGGGCAAAGATCGCGTCGAGTGAAGCCGGCATCGCAGCCGGTACCGTTCTCGGCGGTTAGCGGCAGACAGGCCGAGCGTCAGCTGGCCAGCGGGTCGGGGCGTGGGTTCGAGCCGTCGGTGAAGCGCGACAGCCGGAACGGTGACGGATCGACCAAGGTCGGATCGCCGGCCACCATATCGGCGACGAGCTTGCCGGCGCCGGGGCCGATCCCGAAACCGTGCCCGGAAAAGCCGGTGGCGACGAAGAACCCGGGCAAACTCTCGACCGGGGAGATCACCGGGATCGCATCGGGCATCACGTCGATCATACCACCCCAACTCTCGGCCACCGCCACGCCGCGGAACAGCGGAAAGGCCTGGGCGACCGCGGCTTTGGCGCGATCGAGGACAAACCGGTCAGGTTCGGGATCAAGGACGCGCACGGCCTCGAACGGCGTCGACTTATCCAGCGTCCAACGGCGCGGCATCCGCCATTCCTCGACCCAGCGCCGGCCGACACGGAAGCGCAACTTCTTCCAGTGCAGCCGAGCCGCCGGCAGATACTCCCCAAGCAGCCGGAAATTGTCCGGCACGAGGTCGATCGTACGCACCCCCAGGGTCGCTACGGTGTAGCCGCCATCCATTCTCTTGCGAAATCCGAACAAGCTACCCGAAGCCGAGATTTCCGGGCCTCCCGCGATCGGATCGGTGCGCATCACCGAGGCCAGCACTTTGAGCTGCGGCAATTCGATACCGAGATTGCCGCAAAACAGCCGAGACCAGGCGCCGCCGGCGAGGACGACCGAACCGCATGCGATCCTGCCCCTTTCGGTGACCACGCCCGAGACCCGGCCGCCCGCGGTTTCGATGCCGCGCACCGCACAGCCAGTCATGATTGCCGACCCCCGCCGCCGCGCCGCCTCGGCGATCGCCGGCGCACCGCGCTGCGGTTCGGCCTTGCCGTCGCTGGCGGTATAGAGGCCGCCGGCCCAGTCTCCGGTGAGACCCGGCATCAGCTCCGCGGCCTCGGACCGAGTCAGCAGCCGGGTGTCGAGCTGGTATTGCCGGGCGTGATCGAGCCAGCCCTCGAGTTGCGCCAGTTCGGCCGGGCTTTCGGCGAGATACATGATGCCGCATTGGCGAAAGCCGGTTTCGGCCTCGACCCGTTCGTTCATGCCTTGCCACAGCCGCAGGCTCTCGATGACCAGCGGAATTTCGCGGGGGTCGCGGCCCATCTTGCGGCACCAGCCCCAATTGCGGCTCGACTGCTCGCCGGCGATGTGCCCCTTTTCGCACAGCACCGCCGAGATGCCCTTTTCCGCCAAAAACAACGCGGTGCTGACGCCGATGATGCCGCCGCCGATAATGACGACATCGGCCCGCGCCGGCAGAGCCTCGTCGGAACGGACCGGATCGACGCGCGGCGCCATCGACTCTATCGGCCGACTAATCGTCGCCCCCGCGAAAGCGGGGGGCGAGGAGCCATCTGCCGGGGCGCTTGCCCTGGATTCTCCGCCTGCGCGGGAACGACGAAACATAGCGGATCTCGTCGGTTTCACGCTCAGTCGATCGCGGCGTGGACAAGGTTGGCGACCCGATCGAGCCGGGCTGAATGAAACGGGTCGGGCGCCACGAAGTTGGTGATGTAGGTGAACGACACCCCGCTCGTCGGATCGGCCCAAGAATATGACGTCCCCGCCCCGCCATGGCCGAAGGTCTGCGGCGCCGCGATCGCGCCTAGGCCGCGGATGCGGTCGCTGTCGCCGCGCACATGGGGCCCGAGGCCGCGATGCATCGGGATGCCGCCCATCGCGTCGTCGCCGCGTTCGCCGGTATGGCTGCGGGTGACATAGCTGATCAGCCGCGGCGAAAACATCCGCACATCGCCGAGCCGGCCGCCGCCGAGCAGCATCTGATAGAACGCCGCCATGCCGCGCGCAGTCGCATAGCCGCCGCCGCTCGGCATTCCGGCGGCCTTGAATTCCGCCGAGTTGTCGCGCGGTTCGGGCGCGTAGGTATCGGCACAGCGCCCCTGCTCCTTTTCTGGCACGCCAACGAAAATGTCGTTGGCGAGGCCGAGCGGCGCCAAGACTTTTTCCCGGATCACATCGCGGTAGTCCTGGCCGGTGACCCCCTCGATCACCATCGCCTGGGTCAGATGCGCCGCGCGCGGGTGGTATTGCAGCCGCGTCCCCGGCGTCCAATCGAGCGAGAAGTCGCACACCTCGGCGCGCATCCTGGCATGGTCGGTCCAGGTCGCCTGGGTCACGTCACCGGAGGGGAAGCCGCCCTGATGCGTCATGACCTGATGCAGGGTGATCTCGCCCTTGCCGCGCTTGGCGAATTCGGGCAGGTGGTCGGCGATCTTGTCCATGAATGACAGCCGCCCCTCCTCGATCAACGCCCAGACCGCGGAACTGGTCAGGACCTTGGTCTGGCTGAACAGCAGGAACAGGGTTTCCCCGGTTGCTGGCATCTTGCCCGGCTCGTTCTTGGCGTCTCCATAGCTGCGGAACAGCGCCAGTTGCCCATGCCGCGCCAGCGCAATCTGCGCGCCGGGATAGCGCCCCTCCCCGATATGCTCGCGGATCAGCCGGTCGAGATGCTGCAGTGGCTTCGCGGCGAAGCCGAGCTTAGCGGGATCGGCTTCGGGCAGCGGATAAGTCTCGGGCATGGCTGGTTGCCTCCGGAAAAGTCGTGCGAAGGTGATGCTACATGACGCCGAAGGATTCTACTATTTATCCCGAGCATCCGGGCGATAGCGAACAGCGCTCCGCCGCTGCCCAGGGAGGACACCATGCGCGAAGCCGTCATCGTCTCGACCGCCCGCACCCCGATCGGGCGGGCCTATCGCGGCGCCTTCAACGACACCCAAGCCCAGGCATTGGCCGGCCACGTCGTCGGCGAGGCGGTTCGGCGCGCTGGCGTCGATCCGGCCGAAATCGAGGATGTCGTGCTCGGCGCCGCATTGCAGCAGGGCTCGACCGGCTACAACATCGCTCGTCAGGCGGCGATCCGCGCCGGAATGCCGGTCACGGTCGCCGGCATGACGGTCGACCGGCAATGCGCCTCGGGGCTGATGGCGATCGCGACCGCGGCGAAACAGATCATTCATGACGGCATGACCATCGCGGTCGGCGGCGGCGTCGAGTTCGATCTCGCTGGTGCAGAACGACAAGCGCAACGAGTACCGCGCCCAGGACCCATGGCTGGTTGAGCACCGACCCGATCTGTATATGACGATGATCGAAACCGCCGAGATCGTCGCCGAGCGCTATCAGGTGACCCGCGAGGCGCAGGACGCGTACGCGTTGTCCTCGCAGCAGCGCACCGCGGCGGCGCAGGCCGAGGGCCGGTTTGACCTAGAGATCGCGCCGCTCCCGTCGAAAATGCTGGTCGAGAACCGCGAGACAGGGGAGAGGAGTTCGGTTTCCGTGACGCTCGACAAGGACGAGGGCAACCGGCCGTCGACGACGCTCGCCGGACTGGCCGGGCTGAAACCGGTCTTTCGCGACGGGCAGACGGTCAAGGAGGGCCGCTTCATCACCGCCGGCAACGCATCCCAACTCTCCGACGGCGCGTCAGCCTCGGTGTTGATGGAGGCGGCCGAAGCCGAGCGCCGCGGGCTGCAGCCGCTCGGCGCTTATCGCGGCATCGCGGTCGCCGGCTGCGCCCCGCACGAAATGGGGATAGGACCGGTCTTCGCAGTGCCAAAGCTGCTGCAGCAGCACGCGCTCGCCATCGACGATATCGGCCTGTGGGAGTTGAACGAGGCGTTTGCCGTCCAGGCGCTCTATTGCCGCGACCGGCTCAGCATAGACCCCGCCCGCTACAATGTCGACGGCGGCGCCATCTCGATCGGCCACCCTTACGGGATGTCCGGGGCGCGCATGGTCGGCCACGCGCTGATCGAGGGCAAGCGGCGCGGCGTGCGCTATGTGGTCGTGACGATGTGCGTCGGCGGCGGCATGGGTGCGGCGGGACTGTTCGAAGTGCTGTAGCCGCCGAAGCTTATGGTTGAACAAGATGGATCGTATTTCGCGTTCCCCTAAATATACCCAAGATTTATTATAATTTTCTACCATATATTGTTTCGCGCCTCTTTACCTTTTTATTGTCACAAATATTCGAGTTATTGTGTTGACCATCCGTCAGCGCCAGCTATTCTGCGCCTGTCAGGTCTTTATGGAAACTCGATAATGCGCTGGTCGCTTGCGGCGGCGATCATATTCTTGCTGAGCCAATTTGTTGCGCTGCCGACATTGGCGGGTCCGCGGAAAGCATCGCGCACCACGGCGTCGGCGCCTGTCAGCGATCCGCTCGATCGGGTCGCCTTGGCGGTTGACGGCGCCGAATTGAGCCATGGCGCCGACGCCGCGATGTGGCGCCCGGACCCCAGCGGCCCGCAGGGACCGATGCAGGTAAGCGAGGCCGCGGCGAGCGACGTTGGCGGCGGCGACCGGTTCGATACCGTGCAAAACCGGCAAATCGGCCGGGCCTACTTGGCCCTGCTCCATCGCCGCTACGGCGACTGGCCCGATGCGATCGCGGCCTATAACTGGGGCATTGGCAACCTCGAAGCCTGGGTTAAGGCGGGACGGCCGATCGATTCGTCGGCGGCAGAGGTCGCATCCTATTTGGCGCGCGTCCTGCACGAGAGCGGCGTATGCGCCAGCGCCGCGCTACCGCCGGCACGGCAAGCGGCGACCAAGGGTTCCGACTGCACCGCGCTAGTTAATTGGCAGGATTCGGGCGGCCGGCCGATGTTGACGAAGGGCACGACCAAGCTGTTTTACAGCCGGTTGGATAATGCGATGGCGCTAGCCGTGCGGAAGGCGCGAACCCAATAGCTCCGAGCGTTCAGCCCGTCACAACAGCATCACCCTTGCCCAGTCGCCGACAGCCATGGCCAGGCGCAAGGCCAAATTCCACATCAGCAATGTCAGCACGATATTCGACAATATCGCCGTCGACCACGGCAGCTTCTGACCCGCTAGCGGAATAGCTTGCGCCATAAGGTTCGCTCCTCGCCCGCCGCCTTTTGGCGCTGTGGCGTCCATTGGCACGGCAATTTATGAATGCGGCAAATACCATGCCAGCTAGGCATCTACTTGAAACTCCGAGGATTTTTCGGACAGGTATGTCCGCACTGTAAAGTTCCTCGACAAAGTTCGCCCGAGCGGCAAAGCCGACCCAGCGCTCGCGTTAAACATATCTGCAACATTGCCACGCCAGAATCAACCGGCGCCAGCGCATGCGCCCGATCACATGTCTGCGAGGCGCGATATTCTGAACTGATAGAAACGCGGCGTCCTCAGATCAAGAAGTTATGTAATTCGTGTTAGAAACAAAAAATAACTTCCACAATTAACTTAAACTATTCGCTGTATTTATAGGTATAATTTCACGTATTAATTCCCACGCGTTTGAGTAACGCTGGGCGGGATTATTCTTTGATTCACGGTTATTTCTGAAAGCACCAAGGCCCTAGCGCCTTCGCGCGGTATCGGCCAAGCGCAGGTCAGCAATCGTGGCTGCACCGGGGCAGGCCGCCGCCGGCGTGTGCCGCCGGCGTGTCGAGGCTACGGTCTGTCGCGGCCGGACATCCGGCCGCGACGTCATCGGCGGGCGCGGCGGGGGGCCGCTATTGATTGTTCTTGTCGCTGCTGCGAACCTGGCCGCGGATCTCGCCGGCCCCAAAGTTCACAGTGTGGACGTTGGCATAGGCAGCGTCGGAAGCCAACGCGTCTTCAAGTGCGGCAAAGCTCATCGCCGGCACGTTCTGCCCCGTCACCGCGATGATGCTCGCAGCCGTGATCGTACCGCTGACAGAGCCGCCTGCCGTCGGGCAGAACGGAGTGCCCGCCACCGGGCTCGGCTTCACCGCAGTCTGACACAGCCAGACCATGATGCCGCCGGGAACGTGTGTCTTGCCGAAATGGATGTGGGCCATCGTCGCGGCCGAGGTAAGGTTCGAATAGGTCAGCTTGTAACTAGCCGTCTGGGATTTCTTGTCGAGATCGAGTTGGAACGTGCCTGTCCCGTCGGTCAGGATCGCCCCTGTTTCACTATTGAGGGCGCCGACTTCCTGAAAACCCGATAGTCGGGCCGAGTACTGGTCCGCATTCGTCCCACCGCCCGCATTCGCCGCACCGCCCCAGAGAGCGACAAAGGCTGCCGCTCCAATCGTTTCGAGGAGTCTCGTTCTACGCATGCCATCCCCCCTTCTGGTGTGATCCTTCACGCCGGTTCGACCCGAGTTTGGCGTCAAACACCAAGCGTCAGAGGACACGGCCGCCTCCGATGATAACGACGCGTCGGACACCGGTTTATTCCGTGAAGGTTTTTCTATCGGCGCAATCGGCCCCGCGCGCCGCGGGCGTCGCCTTACTCAGCGATGGCCGGAGCGCGGATCGATCTGAACCGTGGCCGTCATCCCGGCAACGAGAACCACGCCCTTTGGGACGTGGTCGATGTGGATGCGCACTGGGATGCGCTGAGCCAGGCGGACCCAGGTGAAGATCGGGTTGACCGATGCGAGCCCTTGCTGGGCCGCATCCGCGTTGGCGACATTGATGCCGCGGGCGATGCTATTGACGTGGCCACGAACGAGCTGGCTGTAGCCCATCAGCTTGACGGTCGCAGGGTCACCGACTTGAATGGGACCGAGATTGGTCTCTTCGAAATATCCGTCGACCCAGAAGGAATCCGCATCGATCACGGAAATTTGATTCTGCCCGACCGTGGCGTAGTCACCGAGCTGCGCCAGCAGGTTGGTCACCCACCCATTGACCGGCGAACGTATCTCGGTCCGTTGTAGATTGACCCGCGCCTGATTCAAATTCGCCACCGCCTGCTGATACGTCGCCTGTGCGGCGACCGCGTCGCTCTCGTAGGTCTGCTTTTCCTCCCTGGTGACCGACAATTGGGTCAGCTCCTGCCGGCGCTGCGCCTCACGCTGCGCATTCTGAGCCGTAGCTTGGGCATGCAGTGCCGCCGCTTGAGCGAGGTCGACAGCAATCTTGTAGTCGGTCGGGTCGATCACCATCAGCAGATCGCCCTTGTGCACGAACTGATTGTCGGTAACCGGCAACTTTACGATCTGGCCCGCGACCTGAGGCGCCATGGTCACGACATAGACCCGCACTGTTCCGTCTCGCGTCCAGGGCGCCCCCATATAGGCATTCCACATGGACCAGCCGAGCGCCCCGGCAAGCGCGACTGCGACCAACGTGATCAGAAACGAAAATATCCGGAGGCGCGGTCTGGTCCGGTCGCGCGCACTGCTCGGCGGGACCCAGACTTCCGGGCCATCGGCTTGCGTCTTATCGCGCTTTGTTTTCGCTTCGACGTCGGCCATCGGCAAATCCCTAACGGGCCGCGATGAACAGGACGAGCGACGACAGCACCATCATATAGACCGCGAGCACAAAGAGAGCCGGGTGCCAGACATAGCGCAACAAGCCGAAACGCGCCGCAACCCACCTCAACCCGATTACAATCAGCCAGGCTGCCGCCATCATCAACGAAATCGGCGCGACATAGACGCCAAAGAGGTTGATCTCGGTAAACCTCACCCGGCCTCTCCCGCGTCGAAATAGGAGGGATGTTGGGTGAGCGCCTCGGAAATGGCAAGAATGAGGCCGCGCGCACGAAGAGCGGCGGCGCCCGGACGAGAGATGAGCGCGGTTTCGAGATCGGCAAACTTTGCGATCGCGGTTGCGCTGCTGCCCTGCGCGACGGCCTCGAGCGCGCGATCGGGGCCCGGGCTCAGATCGAACCGGCGACAGATGCGGCGAAGTTGGATGATGTGAGTCCCTGCCGAAAATGCCGCCATGAGCTGCGAGCGCTGCAACGGTTGCGCCTGATCCGGCAGCAACGCGAACCTGCCATACATGCGGGCCTCCCAGTCGTCCGGCCTATCCGGGATCGGATCCGTCGCGAGGCGGCGCAAATCGCGCAATGCTAGCGCGAGCAGCCGGCGCGTCCGAAATGCCGGCGACAGCGGCGGAAGCAAGCGAAACGACAATGCGCCGGCGCCCACCCCGGCAACGATCGCCAATGCCTCGTTATAGAATTGCTGCGTGTCGTAGCTCATCGGGTTGGTGGGCGCGAGGAGCGGGACAAAGGCCGTCATAACTCCGGTAAAAATCGCCGGTTGCCACTGCAAGGCAAGAAACGCACCCACCGGCACCAGTACGAAACCGATTATCAAGCTGAAGCTAGCGAAGGTTTCTACGTTGGGCAGCACCGCGAACTTAAGGGTTGCGGTAATAGCCACGGTCAAGATGGCGCCGATCATAAAGCCGATCGCGATAGCGTAAGCTTGGTCGCTTCGCGCCGTGAACAGGATGACGATGATCGCGGCGAAGGTAATCAGACTGGCGCCATCGGGCCATGCGGTGACGATCCAGAACAGCTCGGCGGCGCCGATCACGACGAAGGCGCGCCCGGCATTGAGCAGCGGGGGAAGCCAATCGGGGATGCGGAGGCGGCGTCTGCCGCGACCGCGATCAACCGGCTGCGCTGGATCGGCAACCAGCAAGGCCAGCCCGTTGAGAGCATGCGAGAGTCCGGCCACCGCTTCAGCCGCCTGGTCGGCGAGCAGCCGCAGCGACGGCACGGCCGCCGGCATGGCGACGAGCCTGCGCACCGCGGTGTCACACACCTGGACTAGGTGCGCTGGACCGGCGATCCAGCGCGCCGCCGCATCCTCTCCGGGTTTCACGCGAAGAGGCTCCGGCACCCGGGCCAGCACCGCGCTCGCCTCTTGCCGCGCGCTCGGCTCCGGCAATCGCGCCAGCAAATGCGCCGCCGTACGCCACCCGGCGAGGGCAACGACCAATCCGTCCAAAGCTTCCTGTAAGACCGGGGAGTGGTAGCGCAGTTGCGAAGACTCACCGAGCGCCTCGTCGATGACCGGGTCGAGCGCTATGACCTGGCGGAGGAGTTCGCGCCGAATTGTCTGGGTGTTCTCGAATTCGGCTCCGGCAGTGACCAATGTGCCGGTGAACCGGCCGGCGATCTCGACCGAAATCGCGGCGAAAAGACTGGCAAGCCGACGCCGGGCGCCGCCAAGATCGGTTAGGAGGAGAATGATGCCCGCGCAGACGATGCCGATGCAGATCTCGCTGGCGCGGTCCACGGCGAGCATAAAGGCCTGCCCGTTGAGGCCGCCGACGGCGCCGAGCTGGTCGCTCGCGATGATCACGGCGGTGTACCCGGCCAATGCCGCGGAATAGGCCGCGAAATTGCGTAGAAGGGTTGCGACAAGCGCGCATGCGGCGCCCCACAGCGCCAGGGTCACCAGAAAGGCGGCGCGGTCCTGCGGGAAGCAGGCGGTCATCACGACAATCGCCACCGCGCCCACCACGGTGCCGATCATCCGGTACCAGCCCTTGCGCAGCGAGGCGCCGAGGCTCGGCTGGCAGACGATCGCCGCGGTGGTCCCGGCCCAAAACGGGTTGTCGAGTTCCAGCCAGAACGCGACGTAAAGCGCGAGGCAGACCGAGCCCCAGAGGCGCAGGCCAAACAGGACCGCCGGACTCGCGGATTGGATTGCGATCCACGAGCGGCGGAGGCTCAAACCCGTGCTCGGTGCCGAGACGCCGGGGCTGGCCATCAGCGCTGCTCACCACCAGCGCCCCCCGGCAGACGGCAGCGCCCTAATCGGGCCGGAAACCCGAAACGACCCACGGCAAGCCAAGTATCACTGTGGCCATCAGAACGAGATCCGTCGGCAAGGTCAGCGCCGGAGGCAGAGACTGCGCGTTCTCCGACGCCTGCGGCCTAAGTATGTAAGCGCAGGTCCAAAACACCAGCCACAACCCAAACAAGCCAATCCCGAGCCGAATGAACCCCCGGCGGAAACTCAACATGCCGCGCATTGTCCGGCCGCGACCAACCGCTGGCGATCCTCGAACACTACCGGCCCAGCCATCGATTGCCCTCAGCATATTCCCGCATTAGGGTGCGCCGATACGACACTTTGGCGATCGGAACGAGACGGCTTTTCGCGTGGACGATCCGATCCTCGAGACCCGCGGCTTGACCAAGGAGTTCCGCGGCTTCACCGCGGTGCACGGGGTCGACCTCAAGGTTCGCCGCGGCACGATCCATGCGCTGATCGGCCCGAACGGCGCCGGCAAGACCACGGTCTTCAATCTGCTGACCAAATTCCTCGAACCGATCGGCCGGGCGGATCATCTTCAACGGCCGCGACATCACCCCGAGCGGCCGGCCGCAGATCGCGCGGCTCGGCATGGTGCGCTCGTTCCAGATCTCGGCGGTCTTTCCGCATCTGAGCGTGCGCGAGAATGTCCGCGTCGCGTTGCAGCGGCCGCTCGGCAATTCGTTTCATTTCTGGCGCTCGGAGCAGCGTTCTCGATCAGCTCAACGACGCGCCGACGCGCTGCTCGCCGCGGTCGGCCTCGCCGGCTTCGCCGACGTCTCGGCCGCCGAACTGCCCTATGGCCGCAAGCGCGCGCTCGAAATCGCCACGACCCTGGCGCTCGATCCCGAGATGCTGCTGCTCGACGAGCCGATGTCGGGGCTCGGGCAGGAGGATATCGGCCGCATCTCGGCGCTGATCCGCAGCGTATCGCAGCGACCGCACCGTGCTGATGGTCGAGCACAATCTGTCGGTCGTCGCCGATCTCTCGGACACGATCACCGTGCTGACCCGCGGCCGCATCCTGGCGGAAGGCGACTACGCCGAGGTCTCGCAGAACCCCGAAGTCGTCGAGGCCTATATGGGGACCGGCCATGCCTGACCGGCTCCCGGCGCGACGCGCCGGCGCTGCTGCGGGTCGCCGATCTCAACGCCTGGTACGGCGAATCGCATGTGCTGCACGGCATGGGCTTTGCGGTGGCCGAGGGCGAGGTCGTGACGCTGCTCGGCCGCAACGGCGCCGGCAAGACGACGACCTTGCAGCGCGGTCATGGGCATCCTCGCCGCAGCGCCGCGGCTCGGTCGCGTTTCGCGGCAACGAGCTGATCGGCCTGCCCTCGAACCGCATCGCCCGGCTCGGCATCGCCTATTGCCCGGAGGAGCGCGGCATCTTCGCCAGCCTGACGTCGAGGAGAACCTGCTGCTGCCGCCGGTGGTGCAGCCGGGCGGCATGAGCGTCGACGAGATCTACGCGATCTTCCCCAACCTCTTGGAGCGCCGGCGCAGCCAGGGCACCAAGCTCTCGGGCGGCGAGCAGCAGATGCTGGCGATCGGCCGCATCCTGCGCACCGGCGCCAGGCTGCTGCTGCTCGACGAGCCGACCGAGGGGCTGGCCCCGGTCATCGTCCAGCAGATCGGCGACGTGATCCGCGACCTTGAAGCAGAAGGGCTTCACCTTCTTCTGGTCGAGCAGAATTTCCGCTTTGCCGCGACCGTCGCCGATCGGCATTATGTCGTCGAGAACGGCCGCGTCATCGACATGATCGACAATGGCCGAGCTCGACGCGAATGCCGGCCAAGCTGCACGACTATCTCGGGGTCTAAGACACCGGAGCAGTCGGAGGGAAATGCCATGAGATCTGACCGCCTGCCGCCGCTTTGCCGCTCTGCTGGCGCTGCGTCAGCGGCCTCGGCGCAGATCTCGGGCAGACGTCGTCAAGATCGGCGTGCTGACCGACATGTCCGAGCCTCTACGCCGATCTCGGCGGCCCGGGCTCGGTCGTCGCGGCGCAAATGGCGGTCGAGGATTTCGGCGGCACGGTCGCCGGCAAGAAGATCGAGATCGTCAGCGCCGATCACCAGAACAAGCCCGATGTCGGCGTCGCCATCGCGCGGCAATGGTTCGACCATGACGGCGTCGACGTGATCGTCGACGTGCCGACCTCGAGCGTCGCGCTCGCCGTGCAGGAGGTCGCGCGCGAAAAGAACAAGGTGTTCCTGATCTCCGGCGCCGGCGCCTCCGATCTGACCGGCAAGGCCTGCTCGCCGACCTCGATCCACTGGACCTACGACACCTATGCGCTGGCGCATCGGCACCGGCGCGGCGGTGGTCAAAGCGGGCGGCGACACCTGGTTCTTCATCACCGCCGATTACGCCTTCGGCCATGCGCTGGAACGCGACACGACGACAGTGGTCGAGGCGACGGGCGGCAAGGTGCTGGGCTCGGTCAACGTGCCGCTCAACACCGCCGATTTCTCCTCGTTCCTGCTGCAGGCGCAATCCTCGAAGGCCAAGGTCATCGGCCTCGCCAATGCCGGCGGCGACACGATCAACTCGATCAAGCAGGCGGCCGAGTTCGGTATCGTCAGCGGCGGCCAGAAGCTCGCCGGCCTCCTGGTCTTCATCACCGACGTCCACAGCCTCGGCCTGAAAACCGCACAGGGCCTGACACTGACCGAGGCCTTCTATTGGGATCAGAACGACGCAGACGCGCGCCTGGTCGAAGCGCTTCTTCGCCAAGATGAACACGCGAGCCGACCATGGTGCAGGCCGGGGTCTACGGCGCCGTCACCGCATTACCTCAACGCGATCAAGGCCACCGGCAGCGACGACGGCCCGACCGTGGTCAAATGGATGAAGGCCACCCCGGTCAACGATTTCATGACCAAGAACGGTCACATCCGCGAGGACGGCACGCTTGTCCGCGACATGTATCTCTTCGAGGTCAAGACGCCCGCCGAATCGAAGGGGCCGTGGGATTACTACAAGCAGATAGCGGTGATACCGGGCGAGGAAGCCTTCAAGCGGTCCGGCCCGAACCCATGCCCGCTGGTCAAGGGGTGACCGCGTCGCTGGGCTTAAGCTAGAATTACGGCACTCCTAAGGGGGAACACGCATATGGCGCATGACCAGAGGATCCTCAAGCAAGAAGAGCAGATCGAGGAACTTCGCAAGCAGGTGCCCGACTGGATCAAGCGCCTGAAACGGCCGGCGACACCGGCGGTCGTGCCGCGCTTCGGACCGCTCGAAGGCATTCGCGTCGTCAGCACCGGAGTCCTGATAGCGCAGCCCTATATCGGCACCAAGCTGGCCGAGTTCGGCGCCGAAGTCATTCATGCGGAACGGCCGGGCGGAGATACCTTTCGGTTCACCGCGCCGCTGTTGACCCGAGGTCCGAGGGAGCATGGTTGCGACGAGGCGGAAGTCGCGAAGAACAAATTGTCTCTAGGGCTGAATCTGAGGCACGCGCGCGGCATCGAACTGCTGATGGCGCTGTGGAAAATCTCAGACGTGTGGATGGAGTCGTCGGCGCCGGGCACCATGGAGCGGGCGGGGATTACCAACGAACTGGCGCTGGCGATCAACCCCAGCCTCGTCATCGTCCGGGTCAGCACCTACGGCCAGTTCGGCAAACAGGAATATTTGGGGCGCCCCGGCTACGATGCCCTGGCCCAGGCCTATGGCGGCATGATGAACGTAACCGGCGATCCGAGCGGCCCGCCCCAGCGGGCGAAGGTCTATACCGGCGACTACATCACCGCGCTAACCGGATGGGCGTCGACGATGATGGCGCTGTGGGAGGTCAAGAAAACGGGAAGAGGACAGGTCATCGACCTGGCGCAGTACGAGGCCGTGGCGCAGACCCAGGGAAACTGCATGCCGCTCTATACCGGAGAGGGCGCGACATACGGGCACACCGGCAACCGGGCACCGGGCTTTCAGCCCTACGACACCTTCAAATGCATCGATGGATGGGTGTTCATCGGCGCGCTTGGCGGCGCAATTTATACCAGAGTGCCGAAATTCCTCGGGCTCGATCCGGACGTCTACAACCATGAAACCTGCTCCCGAGACGCGGCAGCGGTGAATTCCGAGAGGGGCCAGGAGCTTGACCGGCGCCTGCGCGAGTATTGCGCGACCCGCACCAGCCTCGAGGTCGAGACGGCGCTGAACAACGCGCAGATCGGCTGCGCACGCGTGTTCAATATGGAGGACCAGTATAAGGACGAGCACTACAACGCGCGGGAGATGACCGTCCCGGTGCTCGACCACCAATCCGGCGTGCCGATCCGGGTCTACGGCGTTGTGCCGAAGATGTCGCTGACTCCCGGCCGCATCTGGCGGGGAGCCCCGTCCATCGGCGAAGACACGACCGAAATCCTGACGAAGATCCTCGGGTTCAGCCAGTCCGAGGTCGAAAAGCTGTACGAGGACGAGGTCGTGCATCGCACCGAACCTTTCACGACGCCTCAGGTCGACGCCGTCCACCCCTAATGCGGGTGGGTATCGTCGGGGAAGATTTGTCCAATCCAATGCGCATGCAGGTGAAATTATCGGCGCAATTGTCGCGACGGGCGAGCGCGCCGCCCATATGTTTGATTGGTTTCAGCTGACAATCCCGCCGGCGCCGGCGCTCTTCGCGCAGTTGCTGATCGGGCTGATCAACGGCGCCTTCTACGCGATGTTGAGCCTTGGCCTGGCGGTGATTTTCGGTCTGCTCAACATCATAAATTTCGCCCACGGCGCGCAATACATGCTGGGCGCCTTTTGCGCCTGGTTTCTGCTGAATGCGTTCGGCCTGGGCTTTTGGCCCGCGCTGGTCTTGGCGCCGATCATGGTCGGCGTCGTCGGGGTCGCGATCGAACGCGCGTTGCTCCGGCACATCTACCGTCTCGACCCGCTTTACGGTCTGCTCTTGACCTTTGGGCTTGCCTTGATCATCGAGGGCGTCTTCCGTCAGCAATATGGCTCGTCGGGCCTGCCCTATGACATCCCGCCCGCATTGGAGGGCGGCCGCAATCTCGGCTTCATGTTTCTGCCGATCTACCGCGCCTGGGTCATCCTTGCCTCGGTAGTGGTCTGCTTCGCCACCTGGTTCACGATCGAGCGCACCAAACTCGGGGCCTATCTGCGGGCGGCGACCGAGAACCCGGCATTGGTGCGGGCTTTCGGCATCAACGTGCCGCTGATGATCACCCTGACCTATGGCGCCGGCGCCGCGCTCGCAGCGCTCGCCGGAGTCATGGCGGCGCCGATCTATCAGGTCAGCCCGCTGATGGGCCGCGACATGATCATCACCGTCTTTGCCGTCGTCGTTATTGGCGGCATGGGCTCGATCATGGGCGCGATCGTCAGTGGTTTTGCGCTGGGCGTCGTCGAGGGTCTGACCAAGGTCTTCTACCCCGAGGCATCGAGCACCGTGATCTTCGTAATCATGGCCTTGGTGCTGCTGGTCAAGCCGGCTGGAATTTTCGGGCAGATCCGCTGAGATGGCGATGTCCGCCCGGCAACGGCGTATCGCAAGCGCGGTCCTGCTGGCGGCGGCGGTCGCCGCCCCGTTCGCGCTCTATCCGGTTTTCTTGATGGAGGCGCTGTGTTTTGCCCTCTTCGCCTGCGCCTTTAACCTGCTGCTCGGCTATGTCGGCCTGCTGTCCTTCGGCCACGCGGCGTTTTTCGGCTCCGCCTCCTATATCGCCGCCTATACCGTCAAGGCCCTGGGCTTTCCGCCGGAACTCGGCATTCTCGCCGGCACCGCCGCGGCAGCTTTGCTCGGCGGCATCTTTGGCTGGCTCGCGATCCGTCGCCAGGGCATCTATTTCTCGATGGTGACGCTGGCACTTGCCCAGATGGTCTACTTCATCGCGCTGCAAGCTCGGTTCACCGGAGGCGAGGACGGCATCCAGGCCGTACCGCGCGGTCATCTTTTCGGTGTCGTCGATCTCAACAACACGCTGACGATGTACTATTTCGTACTGGCCGTGTTCCTGATCGGGTTCGCGATCATCGTCAGGGCCGTCAATTCGCCGTTCGGTCAAGTGATCAGAGCGATTCGCGAGAATGAGCCGCGTGCCTTGTCGCTTGGCTATCACGCCGATCATTATAAGCTCGTCGCTTTTGTTTTGTCGGCAGCGCTATCCGGACTTGCCGGATCGGTCAAGGCTTTGGTCTTTCAGCTCGCCTCGCTGACCGACATTCAATGGGAGATGTCGGGCACAGTCGTGCTGATGACTCTGGTCGGCGGGGTCGGCACTCTAACCGGCCCAGCCGTCGGCGCGTTCGTACTGATCGCGATGGAACACTATTTCGCCCAGCTCGGGTCATGGGTCACCGTGATCCAGGGCATGATCTTCGTCTTCTGCGTGCTGGTGTTTCGCCAAGGCATCGTCGGCACGATCGCCCATTACGCCGCCCGGCACCGCCAAGCGGCGCAGCCTGCCTCCGACCAGGCCGCGACCGCAGAAAAGCCGGCCGAGGGCATCGCCGCAGGCCGATCGCCCTAGCCTCGGTAGACCGGAAGGATGCGGCGGACCGATCGACGCCCGCCTGACGCAAACCCCGGTAGCGCGCTACAAATTAACGATAACGGCGCTTGTGTGATTTGCTTCACAGATTTGCCCGGCGCCGCAGTGCTACGCCCTTCGCAGCACCACACGCGAGGAGGAATAGCATGAGAAGGCCCGTGGATGAAAAGAGCCCGGCGGCGATAGCAGTCGCCCGCTATGTCGACCAGCGCGAGACCGATGCAGCGACATGGCTCAGCGCCTTCCTCTGGTTCAGTTTCGCAACCGCTGCGGTGCTGATCCTCGCTTGCCTTCGAGCGAATTGACCGCGACGAGGCTTCGGCTGGCATCCCTGAGCCGCGCTCCCAGACCAAGTCAGTAGCAGCGAGGCGCGCGCCGCTCGTAACCCTGGCGGCGCGAATTGTGGTTGCGGGGCGCGTTCCGATCGCGGTCCACAGTTGCTCGTCTGGAACACGGGTACGCTACGCACGAGCCGTTAAGCACGATTGTACCGACGGACGTCAAAAAATCGTCTGAGGGGCGGAATAAGTTCTGCCTCTGATGTGTCAATTCCGTGTCAACTCCCATTCAGAAGCGCAAGGACGAGAAACGATGGAATTCCCAAATCTGGATCTGCCGCCGGGCGACACCGTTCGCTGGTCTCCATATCGCAAGGCTTCCGTGGTGAACGGCGTGCAGACCGGAGCGATCAGTCTCGATGAAGCATGCCGGCGCTACCAACTCTCGCCCGAAGAGTTCCTGGGCTGGCAAGAAGCGATGGGAACCTATGGCATCGGGGCCTTACGGGTTACCCGATTTCAATGTTATCGCGACGCCCCCGCGCGCCGCTAGTTTTTCGGCTGAAACAGAGGCATGATGTTTCGCGCCATAGCATGGATCGGCACCGCTTTTTCGATCGCGGTCGCCTACGGACTTCTCCGCGCCAACGGGCTGTGATCCTGTCGGGCGAGGCTCGCGGATACACTCCTCCGAGGCGGCACCCCGCCGCCTTGGCCGGTGAAGCCCTCGCACGAAAATGCCGATCCAAACCCTAGATATAAGTTCCAATTGAGGAAGAGCGTGGAAGCCAGCCTCGGCTTTCCGCGCCGCCGCTGCGGGCTTCGCGTCTTCTCGAACCATTCGAAAATTATGCTGGGCGCGACTGGGATTGAACCAGTGACCCCCTACGATGCCAGCGTAGGAAAATCTCCGGCAGTTGCCGGGTGTTTCTTAACCTACTGAAAAAGCTCGATCCATACTGGATCGTGTTGCCGGCTGGCTTGGTCCTGATGCGGCGCTCTCCCGGAGGACAACACTCACTGGTTGGCAGGTATGGTGACGACAGGCGCCGCCCCCTTTACTCCGGTATCGGCAATCGAGAACAGCAGCATTATGATGCCGAACGTGTATTTGGATTGGATATCGGAGTTCGCGATCCAGAACCATCTCTTGTCGTATTGCGTGGCGACATAAGCGTCCTGCGGCGGCGCATCTGTGACCAGCACGCGTAAAGGCGGACCATTCAGCGCTCTTGCTCCCTGAGTGTCGACGACTCCGGGTGCCGCCTTCCCCTGCGCCACGTCTGCCTCGGGCACCTGCACGTCGGCCGCGAATTCGAGCATGATTTGCAACATCGAACGCGTCATCATATCGATCTCGTCGTCTCTGCCCGAGTAGCCGCCGTAATTGACTTTGAGTTCCCGGATGTCCGGTCGTATCCCAAGGATGCCTTTTATTTCCCTGCCCTTCTCCGCGAGCTGTGGGTCCCTGCTTGGTCCGAAAATCAGCACAGAGCTCTCGCCACCATCTTTGGGCCGCTCGATCCGGATCTGGATGGCGCCGGCGAGCTGGCCCTCGCGCATCAGCTCGACGAGGCGGGTAAATTTTGGGTCGGCTGGGCGCCGGAGCCGGTTCGAACTCATTGTTGATGCCGTTAATCGAGTCCAACATGATCGGCATAATGCGCTCGGCCGAATAGCCCGACTGCAGCATAAACAGCACCGAACTCGGGGGGATCGGCGTCATCAGCCGCTTCAGAAAATCCACCCCGGTGAGCGGCTGATAGACCACCGTCGGCCGATCGGTGTAGGTGCCTGCGGCGTTGGCAGTTCCGAGCGCCGTGAACGGACCGACGATGCCCGCGGTGAAGTTCCCCGCGGTAAAGCTGCCGCCGATCGCGCTCTGTAACTGGTAACCGGCAATGACCTGCGCAACTTCGAGGAAAATCGGCATATCCGCGTAACGCAGCTTGACGATGTTGAGCAGGGTCTGCTCCTTCCAAGAATTGCCGATTGCGCTCGCGTAGTCGATCCGGTCGTGCGGCACCGTCCCCGGCCCGATGCTCGTGCACGCCGCGAGCAAGAGGCTCAGCAGAGCAGCGGCGAGCTTTCGAGGCACTGTCCGTCTCTACGTTGCTTTTAACTCGAATACGTTGAAATGCCACGGAGCGTGATCGATAAAGAGGCCGGGATCGACCAATTCGCGGCCGTCGCGATCGTAAACCTCTGTCCCGATCATGTCGCTCAGACGCAACCGTTTGCCGCGCAGTTCGGGGAACGGCACCGGTAGGCGGCATTGACTCCGGTTGCCAGCGTAATTGACGACGATCACATGGCGGGTGTCGTTATCGCCGGCCCAAGCGTAGGCGATGAAATCGTCGGAGCTCGAATTACCGGGCCAGGCGGGCTGCGGCTGGATCTGCGACCAGGCACCCTCGCGAAAGGCGAGCGTCTGCTTCAGGGCCTGCAATAGCTTGGCGTAGAAGGCCGCGATCTCGGAATTTGTCGGCTCGACCGGGCCGCGACAGAGATGCGTCGGCACCCGCACCCGCGCTCCCTCGGACTGGCCTTGATAAAAAAAACGCAGGCCAGGTGACAGGTAGGTGATGATCGCGGCGGCCTGATGCTGCGGCCAGGAAAATTCGGACGCGGCGCGCGGCTCGTCGTGATTTTCGAGAAAGCGCACGAGCTTGTCCTGATAATCAAGCCCGGCGAGCAGGTGGCCGCGGATTGGCACTGCATGCCCGTCCCGCAAGCGGTCGTAGAGCCGCTTGTCGTAGCAATAGTCGAAGCCCTGCTGCTGCAAAGTCCATTCGAGGTCCCAATAGACCTCCGCCATGAAAGTAAAAGCAGGGTATTTCCCGTGCACTGCTGCTATTGCCTTCGGCCAGAACGGCTCGGGCGTGATTCCCCAGGTCCGCTGAAAAATCTCGGGCAGCAATAGCATTGCCATATCGCAGCGTATGCCGTCGCACTTGCCGGCAATGGCGATCAATTCATCGACCCGCGCCGCCTGCAGGGCGGGATTGGCGTAGTTGAGCTGCAAGGTATCGGGCCAACCCGGAAAATTCGGATCGCGGCCATAGGCCAGGATCTTGGGTCCGCGGTCGGTCTGGAATCTCAGGTAATTCTGCGACGCGTTCGCCAGCGCCTCTTCGCTGCCTTCGACATAGTAGTCGGGATTGGTCTTCACCCACGGGTGGTCGGGGGCGGTGTGGTTCGGCACAAAATCGAGCAGCAGCTTGATGCCGCGCCGCGCCAGTTTTTCGCGGAATTGCGCCAGCGCCTTCTCACCGCCCAGGGCGTCACCGACGGTGTAGGCGGTGATCGCAAAGCCGGAGCCGCAGATGTCGTCCTCGGTCAGATCGGGCAAAACGGCCATGAACTCGGCACGCCATTGCGGATTGCCGCGCGAAACGGCCCGGCCGGCAGCGCCGGTTTGCCAGACGCTCAACAGCCAGATCCAGTCAAAGCCCTGTTCTGCGAAGCCGTCGATCGTCGCGTCGTCGATGTCGGCCAGTGTTATTCGCTTGCCGGATTTGCGTGACAGGCTATTGAGCCAAACGCGAGTGTTGATCTGAAACAATGACGGATAGCGGGGCGAGGCCGGCATGCGTTCCTCCCGGCCTACGCCGTCTCTTTCTCTCGGCCGAACGCCGCCTCGCGGCCGCCCTGCAGAAAGGTCTCGGCATCGAGTTTACCGAAAATGTCGATCAGAGCGGCGATGACCCCGGTCCAACCCGTCTGATGGCTGGCGCCGATCCCGGCGCCGTTGTCGCCATGGAAATATTCATAGAACAGCAAATTGTCCCGCCAATGGGGATCGCGCTGGAATTTCTCGGCGCCGCCAAAGACCGGCCGCCGTCCGCTCTCGTCGTGTAGAAAGATCCGAGTCAACCGATTGGTGATTTCGTGCGCCACCTCGAACAGGTTCATCAAGTTGCCGGAGCCGGTCGGGCACTCTATCTTGAAGTTGTCGCCGTAATAGGCGTAGTAGTGCATCAGGGCCCGGATGATCAGCGCATTGACCGGCATCCAGATCGGCCCGCGCCAATTCGAGTTGCCGCCAAACATGCCGCTGTCCAACTCCGCCGGCAAATAGCTCACGCGATATTCCTGACCGGCCGCCGAGAAGACATAGGGATGCTCGGCATGGTAGCGCGACAGCGAGCGGATCCCGTAGGGGCTCAGGAACTCGTTCTCGTCAAGCATGCGGGTCAGGATGCGGCGCAGTCGTTCCTCATTGACGAGAGCTATGATGCCACGCTCCGCGACTCCAAAATGACCGACCCCGGTCGCATGGATCAACTCGCGAAGCTCTGGCATGCGTCGCAGACGGTCGGCGACGCCCGCCGTCAGTCTGGGGACCCGTTCACGCTGCCATTTGTCTACCGCTGTCGTAGCGCAGAGCGGTAACAGACCCACCATCGAGCGGACTTTTAGCCGAGTGGCATTTCCATCTGGCAAACGCAGAACATCGTAGTAGAACCCGTCCTCCTCGTCCCACATCCCGTCGGGGCCAATCCCATTCATCGCGCGGGCGATCAGCACGAACTCCATTGCGTAGTTCGCTGCCAACTCCTCATAGGTCGAGTCGTGTGCAGCGAGTTCGAAAGCGATCTCGAGCATGTTCTGACAGAACAACGCGACCCAAGCGGTGCCGTCCGCCTGTTCTAGATGGCCTCCGGTGGGTAACGGCGCGCTGCGATCGAACACGCCGATATTGTCAAGACCGAGAAACCCACCCTCGAACAGGCTCCTGCCAAATCGGTCCTTGCGGTTCACCCACCAGCCGAAATTCGCACTCAGCCTGCCAAACATTCGCTTCAGAAAATTGAGATCCGTTTGGCCGCGCACCGCCTGTTCCATGCGGTAAAGAAAAATTGTTGCCCAGGCCTGGACCGGCGGATTGACATCGCTGAAGTTCCACTCATAGGCCGGGATCTGCCCAGTCGGATGCAGGTAAGTTTGGCGAAGCAGCAGATCGAGCTGTTGCTTGGCGAAGTCGATATCGACAGTCGCGAGCGCGAGCGTGTGGAAGGCCAGATCCCAAGCAGCAAACCATGGATATTCCCACTTGTCCGGCATCGAGATGATGTTGTCGCCGATCATGTGGAACCACTCGCGGTTGCGCACCTGAAGCGGGGTCGGATTCATCGGATCGTAGCCGTGTTCCTCTAGCCATCGGTCGGTATCGTAAAAAAAGTACTGCTTGCTCCACAGCATCCCGGCCAATGCTTGCCGCATCACATTGGCTTCGTCTTGACTAACTCTGGTCGGAGTAATCGCCAAGTAAAATTCGTCGGCCTCGCGGCGGCACTGTTCGACGATCTGATCGAATTGGCTGCCGAAGGGGTCCCGCGGGGCAACATTGTTGAGCCGCAGTCGAATGACGGCGGTTTCGCCGGCGCGCAGGTCGAGCTGATAGTGTGCGGCGGCCTTGGTCCCGGTCTGGTTCGGGTTAACACCTTCCTGCAGGCCCGCCACTAGATAATTGTTAATCCCATCCTTGACGTAGTGCGTCGCGTTGGGCGAGCCGAAGATTCGCTCGTTGTTGGTGTCGTTTTCGGTAAACAACAGCTGCGGGTTTCCATCGCAATGCAGCAGAAATCCGCCAAGTTCGGCATGCGATGCTTCGATCGTAACCGTGTTGGCCCCGGGCATCCGCCGCAAGGAGGGTTTTGGCTGGTCGGGCCACCACTGCCAGGTATTGCGAAACCACAGGCTCGGTAACAGGTGCAGTTGGGCTGATTCGGGCCCACGATTCGCTATGCTGACTTTGATCAGTATGTCAGTCGGCGCCGCCTTCGCGTACTCGACGAATACGTCGAAATATCGGTCCTCGTTGAATATTCCCGTGTCGAGCAATTCGTATTCCGAATCGTTGCGGCCACGTCGGCTGCTGGTTTCGACAAGATCGCGATAAGGATATGCGTTTTGTGGATATTTATAGAGATACTTCATGTATGAGTGGGTAGGTGTGCTGTCCAAGTAGAAATAATACTCCTTTACGTCTTCGCCGTGATTACCCTCGCCATTGGTAAGGCCGAACAATCGTTCCTTGAGGATCGGGTCCTTGCCGTTCCACAGGGCGAGTGCGAAGCAAAGCCGCTGGTGGTCGTCGCTGAACCCGGCGAGACCATCCTCGCCCCAGTGATAGGCTCGCGAGCGAGCCTGATCATGCGTGAAATAATTCCACGCATCGCCGTTACCGCTGTAGTCCTCGCGGACCGTGCCCCATTGTCGCTCGCTGAGATAGGGGCCCCATTGCTTCCACGGCACGCCCTTCTCCCGCGTTTCGTCCAGGCGCCGCTCTTCCGCGGTTTTCGCCGTCGCTTGATTATTTTCCGCCGGCACGATCCCCTCCCGCAGCCATCAGCCATGCATCGTCGTGTCGTTTAGCTGCTCACGGTGTTTTCCCACCATTGCGCGAAACTCCGCCGGGGCTCCGGTTTTGGCAAGCGGAATCACCATTCGGGAGGAGGAGTGATCGCTATGCGAAATTAAGGAATTGTGGGCGATCTGCTGCTTGTGTACCAAATCAGCAGCGGGCCGCTCTTTGATTTAGATCAACGTCCAAGCAGATACTGACCTAAAATTCGAAGATCATGACTTCATCTTAACAATGTAAGTGTATCACAATATAGTCTCTGCAGTTTAAAGTCATAGCTCTGTATACGTCGAGAGAAAATGCAACCATCTTGCAAGTATATACCGCCGAGTCAGGCTATGAATTCCTAGAAACGGTCGGGCCCCAGGGCGCGATCAGTTCCGGTCATGACCGCCGCCTGCGCATGGCCGAAGAATTGCAAACAAAAGCCGACCCGATTGATCCTCGAAGGCCCCCTCGAAGAGAACTCAGTGGGGCCGGCCTTCGAGTTCGAGGGTCACCAGGCGGGCGACCGTGACTGCCACATAGAATACGCCGACAACCGACTCCAGATTGGCCAGGCTGCGGGCGAGCGGATCGACGGCAATGATATCGCCATAGCCGGTGGTGGTCAGCGTCGTCAGGCTGAAATACAGCATCGCCGCGGCCTCCGCGTCGCCGGGAGTCGTGAAATCCAAATGGGCGAAGGCGCCGGGCTTCAGCACCCAGATCAGGGTAAAGGCCGAGGCAAAGATTGCAGCGAAGCTCAGATAAACCACGACCGCGCCCTGGAGCCGCCGAGAGGTGATACGGCCGGGAGCGTAGACGGCATGGCCGACCACCCAGATCAGCGCCGAGAAAGCGACGATGTTTCCACAGCGACGGATCACTATCTCCGCGGTCGGCCCCCATCCCTTCCCGAAGGTCAGGCAGGCCGCTATGATTGCAAGAGCCACCAGCATCGCGCAGACCGCTCCGCGGCGATCCGAAAGCAAGACGACGACCGCCAGCACTACCAGGACCATCGTATCGGCGAACGGCCGGGCGATCGCCAGTCCTTCCGCCGCCAGCGGCAGGGCGACGAAAATTGCGGCGAGATAAAGGATCAGCAAGACCGTAAGGCTCGGGTCCCTGATCCGGTCCTGCCAAGCGGGGATCCGACTACGCCAGCCGTCCCTGACCCAGCCCGGCTGGCCGCCCCCAACGGTGAGCCGCGAGCGCGGCATTTGCTACGCCGCCCTCCTCCGGGAGCCTCAGAACACCTCGGGGATCAGGCGAAACGGATAGTCCGATTCCCGGTAATCCCCGCGGTGCTGTCGCTTCGGCAGTTTCACTTTGTCGTGTCGCAATTCCTCATAGTGGATTTTGCTGAGAATGTGGGTGATTGCGTTTAACCTCGCCCGGCGCTTGTCGTCGGAATGAACAACGTACCACGGCGCCCATGACGTGTCGGATGCCTCAAACATCGCGTCGCGCGCCCGCGAATAGTCGTACCAGTGGGAATAGGATTTGAGGTCCATATCCGACAACTTCCAAATCTTTCTGCCGTCTTCGATGCGCGCTTCGAGCCGCCGAGTCTGTTCCTCTGCACTAACCTCCAGCCAGTATTTGAGCAATATTATCCCCGAATCGACTACCGTTCTCTCGAATAACGGGACCATTTCCAGGAAATGCTTGGCTTGATCATCGGTGCAGAAGCCCAACACGCGTTCGACACCGGCGCGATTGTACCAACTGCGGTCGAAAATCACGACCTCCCCCGCCGCCGGTAGATGCGAGACATAGCGCTGCGCGTACATCTGCGTCTTTTCGCGTTCGGTCGGCGCCGGCAGCGCGACGACACGGAAAACGCGCGGACTGACCCGCTCGGTGAGCGCCTTGATCGTGCCCCCTTTGCCGGCGCCGTCGCGCCCCTCGAAAATAATGCAGACCTTGATCCCTTGGTGCACCACCCATTGCTGGAGCTTGACCAGCTCGACATGTAATTTGGTGAGTTCGCGCTCGTATTCCTTGCCCTTCAGTTTGCCGCTATCAGCAGCACCGCTATTCTGATCGTCAGGCATCAGTTCACCCATCAATTCTGCCACGGCTGGCCCACGGCCAACCTTCCTCCCCCGACTCCTAGCAAGTCGCGAGTATACCACCGATGGACAGCCAAGTATTTCGCTAATTTAATCTGAGGCGGAGCCGATCCGGATGTCGTCGTCTGACGGTTCCGCGACGAAGCCATCGAGCGTGTCGGCTCTGTCGAGCCCGCCGATTTTATCGCCCAACCCATCGGCTCGCAGCAGATCGCGCACCCACCCATGCGCCCCGACAATGCGCAGCGCAATGCCGCGCGCGGCAAGCTCGCCGTGCAACTCGTGCAGCATGCGCGAGCCGGCGAGATCGAGATAGGGCGACGCCGACAAGTCACAGATCACCGTTCGAATATCCGTCGAGCTGGCTGCCCGGACCCGGCGCAAGATTGACGTCAGGACAGAATCGGCATTGACGTATATCAGCGAGGCTTCCGGACGCGCTGCGATGACCCCCGGCAGCATTTCGTTTTCGGGATGCCGGGCGAGGTCGGAATAGCTGTTAGTGCCGGGAATGCGGCCCAAAAACGCGACGTGCGGGCGCGACGCGCGGACCAGCAGCATCAGCACCGAAGCCAATGCGGCGAGCAGGATGCCCTGCAGTATTCCGAGCATCAGCACGGCGGCGAGAGCGATGGCCGCGGCGTAGAAGTCCGGGCGGCTGACGCGCCACATATGGACCAGCGCCGGAAGATCGAACAATCCTGCGATTGCGGTCAACACCACCGCCGCCAGTACGGCCTTCGGCAAGTTTTCCAACAATCCTGTGAGGAAGAGCAGGCACGCAGCGAGAGTTAACGAGGCGAACACCAGAGCGAGTGGGGTGCGGGCGCCGGCCTTGTCGTTAACCGCCGATTGCGACAGCCCACCCGCCACCGGATAGCCTTGCCCGAGCGCCGCCGCCAGATTTGCCGCGCCGATGCCGAGGAGCTCCTGCCGCGGGTCCAACGCATAGCCGTGTTTGGCGGCGAAGGCGCGGGCGGCGGAGACACTTTCGATATAGGCGAGCAGCAGGCAGCCGGCGGCCAGCGGAACAATGCCGTCGACATCGCTCAGCCGAAGCGCCGGGCCTGCCAGCCTTGGCAAACCCGGCGGAATTTTTCCCGTGGTTGGAACCCCGAGAGCAGAAAGTCCAAACACGGACGCAGCGACGATCGCGAGCCCAACAACTCCGAGCGCGACCGGCTTTCCCGGCAGCCGGCGCTCGCCGAGCACGAGGAGCATGATCGCGACGAGGCCGATGGCAAGCACGAGGTAATGCGTCTGGCCGAGCTGCTCGGCAAACCGGACGGCCCGTTCGAAGAAATTGTGCCCGCCGCCCGCGGTGCCAATCAGGCTCGGCAGCTGGGTCATGGCGATAGTCAGCCCGGCTCCGGCCTTGAAGCCGACCAGGATGCTGTCGCTGATCAGCTTGACGAGATCGCTCAGCCGCAGCACCCAAGCGATCAAGCACAACGCGGCGACAGTAAAGCCGGCGAGGCTGGCGATCTGCGCATAGCGTTGCAGGTCGCCACCCGCCATCGCCCCAACGGTGCCGGCGATCATCAGGGAGATGGCCGAGGTGGGTCCGACCGCTAGTTGCCGCGACGACCCGAACAATGCGTAGCCCAGCCCGCCCAGCAGGTAGCCATAGACGCCGACCTGCGGCGGCAAGCCTGCGAGCCCCGCATAGGCGAGAGAGACCGGGATCGCATAGGCCGCCAAGGTCACGCCGGCGACGGCATCACCCCGCAACCAGGCTACCCGGTACTCCGTCAGCCAACCGGCCGCCGGGACGTGCCGCAGCCAAGTCGGTTTTCTCAACGTGCTAAGCTCGGCAGGTTTGCAGGGGCGGAACGACTGGCGGTAGCACCGCGCCACGCCTGCAGCAAGGTGAACATGATGGCGATCACGGCTGGCCCGATGAACATGCCCAAGAAACCAAAAGCGATCAAGACGCCGAAGATCGTGAGCGACATCGGCAGGGCTATGCGAAAGCCGATCAGCCAAGGCCTGTTGCAATTATCGACGGATATTCCCCAGACAAGGAACGGACGATTCCGAGTGATCTTATTGCGCCGCACAAGAACTGCTTACGCGAGCCGAGTAAGTCAAAGCGATCCTCGGAGGAAGCCGTTGCTTGCACCAAGGACGGCAGCGTTCGTTGTTATGGCCGTGGCTCCGTCTGCGAATTGCTTTGTGCGGGCCGGCAAGGCTGCGTCCAACATACAACGCTAAACCTACCTCCGATTTCTGTGGCGGCTATGCAGAAATAATGAATTTTATGGATTAGCAAATCGCGCCCTTCGGCCGCGAAGCGTCGCGGTTGCGCCAACCGGAAGCGGCGGGCAAGCTGCGCGATGTTTACGCTCCGGACCGGCATCACGCCGCGCGAGGTGTATTTGGGCGCACGCCACGCAATAGCACTTATCGGTTGGGCTTACGCCGGGCAATTCGGCGCACGTATGGCCAGCGCCTCCGCGAGAGACCATTTCGCGTCTGATCCGCGTACTGACGGCGCAAATTTGTGGAAAATGCATAGGCGGCGCGGTCAACCGATGTTCCTCTGCAT
>CAWGFH010000030.1:0-177817 GCA_963821795.1 uncultured Alphaproteobacteria bacterium | reverse complement strand
ATGCTTAGGTCGCGCGGTGTTATTTCATCGTGTCGCCTGGATGACTGAAAATGGGGTATCGGTGTGGTGTATGCCGATGTCGGCGAAGCCCGCAGCGGTGAAGAACTCTCGCCATTCGGTCTCCGTACGCTCTTGCCGCCCGTCATCGCGAGCATGTTCAGGTCGGCGATCTTGGATATGTCCGGGGTGTCGCCGGCGGCACCACGAACTCGACCACCAGCAGCCGAGCGCCCCTGACGCCGGCCCCTGCAATGTTCGTCAGGATGGCGGGCCTGGTCATCGGGCCAATCGTGCAGCACCATCGAGGCGAGGTAGGCGTCCCCTCCGGGCGGCACCGACCGGAAGAAGTCGCCGCCTACGCACTCGACCCGTTCGTCGACGCCGTAGCTGGCCAGTGTTCCGTGGCGCCGCGGCGATGACGTGGGGCAGGTCGAACAGCACGCCGCTTATATCTGGGTGGGCGGTCAGGATGGCGCCGAGCACAGTGCCGTCGGCGCCGCCGACGTCCACGATGGTCTGGACTCCATCCAGCGGCAGGGCTGCTATGGCGGCGGTCTTGAACGCGCCGGTCAGGCTGGCCATGGCGGCGGTGAAGCGGCTGGCTTGGTCGGGATGGTCCGACAGCCAGCCGAAGAACGGCTGGTGATAGTAGTGCTCGGCGGCGGGCTGGCCCGTGCGGATGGTGTGGAGGAGGTCGCCGAAGGGCGCGTAGTGGGTTTCCATGAACATGATGCTACGTCGCCCATGGAGCCGGGTTGGTCTCCGGCCAGCGTCTGCCCGAGCGGAGTCAGGGCGAAGACGCCGGGCTCGGGTTCGGTGAACACGCCCACGCTGGCCAGCGCGCGGAGCAGTCGGCGCAGGGACGGCGGATGGGCGCCGGGATGTTCGGCCAGGACGTCCGCCGCGGCGGGGCCGCCGCGAGCTGGTCCGCGACGCCGAGTGTAGCGGCGGCATATAACGCCTGGGAGATCCGGAATCCGCCCAGGAGCAGCATCATCTGCATGGGCGGTGGAAGTTCGTGGGCCGGCATGGCTCCCCTCCGGAGTCGTTGAAGACTATGGGCAAAATTTCGAAAAGTAGAGGTTGAATTGATGAAAGACTCGTCAGCAAGTGCTCAGCGATAGACGATGTTGAGCGTCGTCGTCAGGCCGACAACGCCACCAGCTTTTCGGTGAGCTCGTCGATGGTCAGCGGGCCGCGGCCAGCAACTCGCGTCGGCGGCCGGGCCCTGGTCGCATGATCTACGGTCATGGCCCAACAATCCCCGCGGGGACACGGCCGCCGCTACCCCATTTGAGGGGTATTTCGGTCCGCGGCGGCTGTGCGTAACCTACGGTCATGGGGACGTATGCGGGGCGGGACCGGGCCGTGCCGCCTGGGTCAGCCTCGCCGGGGGAACGCCCGACAGCGAGTCGTTCGCCATGAGGCCGTGGCCATGTGCATCGCGCCATCGGCGTCGATGGGTGGGGCTGGCTGCTGACCGATCCCGGTGCCCGGTTGCCGGTCCACGTTTCCGGTGAAAACCGGGTCGTTGACCAGGCCCTGCGTCGCCTCTTCCAGATGCTGCCGCAAGCCTGGAATCAGCCAGGGGGCCCGGGTAACCGGCCTGCGCCAAAGGGGTTTGCGACCAGCGGCCGGTCACCACGCTCGCCGCCGTGACCGGGGGCGACCTGCGCCGCGACCTGAGCTGGCGCGAGGTGTTGGGTCCCGCGGGTGTCGGTGACAAGATGCGCATCCAGCTCAATGCGGGCGGAGCGTGCTGGGCGCTGGTGCACTTGCACCGGATAGCTCCCGTACGTACTACAGCGAACAGGACGGAGTTCGCCGCGGCTGTGGCACCACTGCTTGCCCCCCGGGTCCAGGCTGACCTGCGTGTCCCAGGTCCGCGGGGTGCTGACCCCGCCCCAGAGCCGGGGACGATCATCCTGGCCCAGGACCAGTCGATGCTCGCCGCCACTGAGCAGGCCTGGCGCTGGATCGACCGCCTGGGCATCCCCGGGCCTAACCCCGCTGAGCCGCTGCCCCCGCCGGTCTACGTTCTCGCCGCGCACGTGGCCGCCTCACCTCAGCGGCGATCCGCCCGTGTGCGTCTCCGGGCGGCGGACGGTACCTGGATGGCCATCCGGGCCGCGGCGCTCACCACCGGGCCTCAGGCCGCGGCCGGTTACGCCATCACACTGGAGGCCGCTCCAGCCGATGACCTCGCACCGCTGCTAATGCGGGCCTGGGGACTCACCCGCCGCGAGCGGGAGGTGGCCCGGCTGGTCATCGATGGACTGTCCACCGAGGACATCGCTACGACGCTGTTCATCTCCGTCCACACCGCCCGCGACCACGTCAGGACAATGTTCGGCAAAGTCGGCGTCAGCCGCCGCCAGGACCTGGCCGCTACCCTCACCGGAGAACACCCAGCCCCGTTAGCCGATGGGTTACCAGGACTTGAACCTGGGACCTCTTTCAGATCTCCCCGGCCATCGGTCCCACGTGCCTCACGGCAGGCTGGCCAATGTACGGAGTATCCGCGAGTGACCATAACAACCCTCGGCCGTCCGCCTCATCAGGCACGCGGCGGACACGGCACGACCCCTTATCCGTAGGAAGTGCGGGCCTGATGGTGTCGGGCGACCGGCAGCACGCCGCCAAGCTGCGCCAGGAGGTGGCAGCCGTGCTCGCACCGCTGGGGCTGCGGCTGGCACCGGAGAAAACCAGGGTGGTCGACATCGACGAGGGCTTTGACTTCCTCGGCTACCACATCCGCAGGATGCGCAAGCGGGGAACTGATAAGTACTACGTCTACACCAAGCCGGCCGGAAAGCCGTCCAGGCGATCAAGGACAAGGTGAAGGCCAAGACGTACAGGTCAACCCGCCGTGAAACGCTACCGCTACCGCAGCAGCAACATCCCGACCCCATGGACCCCGGAGCCAGCAGCAGCCGCCACCAGCAGCTGACCAGCGGGCAAGACCCGTGGAGCGCCAGGTGCCTTGAAAGGGGCACGCCGGGGTGGGGAGGGGACCCACAGGAAACGGACGGGTGGCAACACCAGCACCGCGCCCGTGGTCTACCTCACCATGCCTCGCTCCGTACCACTCTCAGGACCCTTGCACCCATGCGGGCGGCTGGCCACCCGTTCCGCTGTCACATCGGCTTTTCGGCCCCTACCCGGACGGCAACTGATGCGACGAACAGGCGGCCGCGGGCGTCGGACGCCTCCAGCCACACCCGCTACGCAGCGGCGGCCTCGGCGCTGACATCGCCAGCGGCGACTGCGGCGTCGAGGTGATCGAAGAGGCCGAACTCGGCCTTGGCGATGGCCAGGTTCGGTGGCCCGAGGGCGGGCGCAGTGAGGTCCGTCACGGTGAGCCCAGCGTCAAGGACGAGACGGCGCAGCCTGCGGCCGATGTCGGGGTTACGCAGGCCGGAGATGAGTTGCTTGAGAACCGCGGTCGAGGTCGCGAGATCGTCGCTATCCACCATCAGGGTATCGAAATCGGGTTCAATAATGGCTGCCCGGCCGCCGCTTGAGAGGACCCGTGTATCTCGCGGACTGCGATCTCCGGGTGATCCAGATGCTGCAAGACACGCGAGCAGTGGACGCGATCGAAAGAGCTGTCAGAGAACTCCAGTCGCTCGACGTCGCCAAGGCTGAACTGGACGGCCATCCCGGCCGCTTCCGCCGGATTTGGCCGTACTCACCAGGGTTTCACTGGGGTCGATGCCCACGGCCCGGACGCCCGGGACGGCTTTGGCCACCTCGATGAGGAACTCCCCGGCGCCCGAGCCGACATCAAGTACCGAGCTGTCCGGTCTCACCTCCAGCGCACTGATGATCTCCCGGCGAGCCGCGCGCAGAGCCGGGGAGGCGGCGGCACGGTCCAGATAGCGGAGATAGAACTCGGCGTCGCCTGTGGCATCAACGTCACGCCAACCGCTGCTGGTAATGCTCGGGCGGGATCGGTCATAGCCACCGGACGGCCCCTAAGTCAAGGAGCCATCTCGGCAGCTGCCGAGGTTCGCCGCGCGCGGTTCGTGCCTGGCCTGTGGCCCGGCCCCGCAACCCAGATCCAGCACCCGCATGCCCGGCCGGATGCTCGCCTCGGCGAAAATCATCCGCGTCGCCTGGGCATACGCTGCGCGCTGGACCTCCAGGCGGGCCACCTCATCGTCACCAATGCTGCTGCCAAACTGGTAGCTGGCGTCGTTGTCACTCATCGCCGCTCCCTGCCTCGCAGGCCCGTGCCCGTTGCGTCAGATGACACTGTTGATCAGGGGCGTCGCGGTCAGTCACGGGCCGCTGAACCAGGCGCCCAGCAGGAAAGCTGCCGCCGGATCCAGCCGCCGACCGTTGTGCGCGAATGGACCACCGGAACGACAGAGCAGATCGGGGCGGTTACGAGAAGAACTCGTCCACCGCATACATGTCACCGAGATAATCGGCCCGTACGCGGTAGCCGAACTAAAACTAGAACAAGCACTAGAAGCGCATAGGGCTAATGCCCGTGATGAGGATTTCCGGCTCTACATCGCCGATACGCTTGACGACCCGAACAAGATCCCGCTTCCCGCTCGCGGCCGCTGCATGGCCACTCTAGCCGATTCACGGCGGGCTGCCAATCAAGTTAAGACCAACGAGGATGTAATGGTGGTCCTTCAATCCCAACCTATCGGACTAGGGCGATACGGCAAGGGAAATGGGTCCTAGACAAGGAAGGACGCCAGCGGTCCCTTCTTGATGACTTTAAGGAGGCGGACAAGGGAAAAATGAATATAAGCTTCATGACCTTGCGTGTACTTTTGGCGATGGTCTTTGTGGAAGGCATTCGAATCAACATCGGATGCCAGGGGAATAGTTGCCTTCATCACCACCAGTGCTTATCTTGACGGCCCGGGATTTGCCGGCATGCGACGCTACCTGAGAGAGCATACCGACTTGGCTGGATTATTGACCTTTCACCAGAAGGTGATTGGTCTCCTGTCAGGACACGCATCCTTCCCAGCGTGGCGCATCCGTATGGGGGCGGTCTGCGGCATCGCTCGCATGGCCGCCTACGGTTCTACATACTGAGCTGGCTTGGGGCTGTTCGTCCGCGGCGGACCTTTCGATGATCTTGTTGCTTCGGCGTGCCAGATGAATGGCTTGGGGTCGTCGTACCAGTGCTCAGCCCACAGCTCGATGGCGTCGATGAGGTCGGGCACGCTGGAGGAGACCGCCCGGCGCAGCCTGCGATCGGTGAGCTCCTTGAACTTGAACGATCGCTCGACCGAGGTTGAGCCACGAGCTGGAGGTGGGGATCATAGGCAGGGTCGGCTACTCGACCTACGTGAAGGAGCGCCTCATGGCGGCATCTCCGTTCAAGTACGCGCACATCCGCTTCGAGGTGCGGGACCACGTCGCCGTCGCGACGCTCGATCGCCCGGAGGTCCTCAATGCCCTCAACGCGGAGCTGCGCGACGACATCCTGGCGCTGGCGAACGACGTCCGCAACGATGACGAGATCCGCGTCCTGGTCATAACCGGCGCCGGCCGTGGGTTCTGCTCTGGTGCCGACCTGTCCGGAGCACCCCGTGGGGAGCGGAGTGAGCCAGAACGAGCGGCTTGACGAATGGGGCTGGGTTGGGCGCCAGGCCCTTGCGCTTCACGGCCTCGACAAGCCCACCATCGCTGCAGTCAACGGCGTGGCCGCTGGGCGGGCATGAGCCTCGCGCTCGCGTGCGATCTGCGGGTTGGCGCCCCCGCGGCCCGGTTTCGGACGGTCTTCGCGGAACGCAGCCTCAGCCCGGACTCGGGCATGAGCTACTTCCTCACGAGGATCCTGGGCTACTCCCGAGCCGCGGATCTCGTCTTCACAAGCCGCGACGTCAATGCGGATGAAGCCTACCGCCTGGGTCTCCTGGACTGGCTCGTCGGAGCGGACGAGGCCGTCGAATCCGCAGTCGCGGTGGCGGGGCAGATCACGCGTCTGCCGCCCCTCGCCATCCGGTCGGCCAAGCGGGTCCTGCAGCACAACGTGGACGCCGTGCTGACCGAGTCCCTTCGGTACGAGACCGCCGGTCTCGGTTACGCGCGCCGGGCGCCGGGAGACGTCGCCGAGTCGGCGGCGGCTTCCGGGAGCGCCGGTCCCCCAATTTCACGGGCCGCTGAGGCTCGGGCGGCATCGCCGGCAATACCGGGTCGCCCCCGGTTATGACCGTGCCATTCGGGTACCGCCGAGGGACCCGGCCATGAGCACCACCCCGAACACCCCGGCACTGAGCGCCAATCTGCCAGCGCAGGTCACGCTAGCGTCCGAGCACGTCACCGGCTCATACGCCAAGGCGCCCGCCCGTGCCACAGTCGCCAGCCCCAGGCGTTCCTTGATCATCAACCACCGAACCGTTGCATTCTCACTCTCGGGCATAGCCATGCCTACGGCGTACGCCGTTACCTACTAACACGCATAGGACAAGCCTGCGGTTCGGGCATCGTCTCATTTTCGCCTGCCACCCGCCTCAACTGCGGCCAGCGGGCCGGGGAACTCACCGGAGGCGTCCGGGGACTTGCCTGCTCAACGGCGGCGTCGCCGGGTCCGCAGAAGTCTCCGGTGGATGCTCGGGCCGCACGCGCCTGCCGCCGAAACCGCGACCGCCACGGTGAACGCAACCTTTCTACTATTCGTGTTAGTAGATATGGCTGCTACCACACAAGCTTCCCGAGGCGAGCTGCCCGGCGACCCGATGCCGCGATCCGCCAGCTCTACTCGCACTACGCCAGCACCTGCAAGAGCACGACGTGATCGCGTCCTGATGAACGACTCGTGCCCTGGGACATCACCGCTGCAGGCGCCGATGGCCAGAAGACAGCACCTGCCGCCGGGCCCAGGCCCGGCCGACACCTGATCGCCGTGATGCTGCTCACCGCAGCAGCCCTGGACCTGACCCGCTGCGGTCTCATCCTGGCAGCAGCCGCCACCGGCGCCGGCCGCGGGGCTGGCCGCCGCCGTGCTGACCGCGCGGACCGCGCTCGGATGCCCGGCCGGGCAGCGCTGGCCGGCTGGGCCGCATTGCTGATCGGCGCCGCGTCGGCCCGGCAGGCGGCCATATCCGGTTTCCGCGGCCCGTACACCATCCCCGGCACGGCCACCGCCGCCCAGGGGGCCCGGAAGGAGAAAACGATGCGCCATCATGAGGGAACCCGCCTGGCGCGCTGCGCCCGTCGGCTCGGCGTCGACCGCAACCCGCTGCGCCGCCGGACCGACCGGATCGAGGCCGTGATACGGATAGCGACCATGATCCTGCTTGGCGGCGGTGCCGCTGGCCATGATCACGGCCGGCCGGCAGGCCGATCACCTGGCGCTGAGTCACGTACATGCCCAGCAGGCGGCAGTACACCAGGTCACCGCCGTCCTGCTCCAGCAGGCGCCGCCGGCCAGGATGCCCGATCCCTACAGCCCGGTCCAGATGACCACGGGGTTGGCCCGCTGGCAGCCGCCCGGCCAGGTGCCCCGGACCGGGCAGGTCCCGGCCCCAGCCTGCGCGGGCCCCGGGAGCACCGTGTCAGTCTGGCTCAACGCCTCCGGCGCGGTCACCAGCCCCCGCCCGATCACCAGATGATCGCCGGCACCGTGGTCATCGCCGCTATCTGGACCGGCCTTATCACGATCCTGCTCGTGCTGGGAGCCAGTGCGCTGACCCGGCGGGTCCTTGACCGCCAGCGGATACGCGCCTGGGACGCCGAGTGGCGGGCGACCGGGCCGCGGTGGAGCGGCCACCGCAGCTGAGGCCCGCAGCCCATCCCATTCCCGAACGGGCCGCTGTACGGGGTCGGGCCGGTCACCGCGCTGGCGATGATCTGCTGGCGCTACCCGCACCGGTTTCGGCACCACTTCAGCCACACCTGGGCGTGCGGCCAAGACGGTGGAGGTCTACCGGGATTCGCTTGGCCTGGTGCTGGCGGTCATCGGCCGGATCCGCTGCGGATCTGACTGCCCAGGACGTGCGCAGCGCCAGTTGAAGATGGCGATCTCCTCGGAGGTTTCGGATCATCCGGGCGACGTTTACTCTGCTTGCTATATAAAGCACTAGCTTGACATAGCATCCATGCTTGATATAGTTAGCATGTCCCTGAACGACAACCGCACAGAGGAGCATCAAGACAATGACCAGCTACCTTCCCAAGGACGCGTCCGACGAGGTCCTCAAGGTCATTCGCGCTAGCCAGCAGACCGTCGTTGACGTGGTCCGCGCCTGGGCCGACGCTGTCAGCCCGGTGCTGCAGAGTGTGCCCGCAGTCCCGATCCCGTTCGCCGACCAGCTGCCGAAGCCAGAAGACGTGGGACCGGCGCCTACGAGTTCGCCGAGAAGTTCCTCGCCAGTCAGCGCCAGTTCAGCGAGGAGCTGCTGAAGCTGCGGCACCGCTGGTACCGAGCAACGAGCAGCGGGAAACCGCGGCCGCCGTCTAGGCATGGGCCGCGCGAGCTACGCGGCAGCGCCGGGCAAGGGTGCTGTCGCGTACTATACTTTGCGCTAGGCCAGGAGGCGTGCATGGCGGATCCATGGCAGGACCAGCGTGAGGTGCTTGGTGCCTTCATCCGCAACCAGCGCCAGCTGGCCAACCTCTCGCTGCGCCAGCTGGCCAGCATGACCAGCCTGTCGAATCCGTACCTCAGCCAGGTCGAGCGAGGGCTCCACCAGCCGTCGGTGCGCGTGCTGAAAGCGATATCCGACGCGCTCAACCTTTCTACCGAGGCGCTTCTCGCGCAGGCTGGCCTGGTAGATGCCACGGACAGCGAGGACCCGGCTGACAAAACGGACCCAGACACGCGAACCGAGGACGCGATCCGTGCGGACCAGCGCCTGACCGACGAGCAGCGGACGGCGCTGATCGCTGTATACCGCAGCATGGTCGCCCGGCCCTGGAGCGGCCCGGGAACCCACCTCGAACCGCCGCCCACCTGGCCCGCACGGCGGACTGGGCCGGCCGGCCGCGACGGGCTGCGTCAGGTGCGAATGTACTTACCCGGCCCGTCGTACAGCGCGGTGTATTTGTGGCTGCCGGTTGGTGGTCGGTCGATGAGAGGCCCCGAGTTACCGGCGGACCATCGCCGAGTCCTCCCACCAGGAACCATCGTGGCGGGTGGCGTGCTGGCGCCACTCGTCGGCCGAGGCCGGATGATCAGATCCCACCACGTACCAGCCTTTGGGACCGGGCGGGTTGACGATGCCGCAATATGACCGCCGCTGGACAGGACAGCTAGCGCACCGGCCCGGACAGCAGCCGGGTGGAGGCATAGGCGGACTTCCACGGCACGATGTGGTCGTTCTCGGCGCCCACGATATAGGCCGGGTGCTTGACGTCACCGAGCTTGATCAGCTTGCCCCCAAGTGTCAGCTGGTCCTGGGCGAGCCGGTTCTACGTAGAAGTTCCGCAGGTAGAAAGCGTGCATGGCGGCCGGCATCCGAGTGCTGTCGGAATTCCAGGCCAGGATGTCGAAGGCCGGGGGGTCCTGACCCAGCAGCCAATTGGAGACGACGTAGTTGAAGATCAGGTCATTGGCCCGCAGCATGTCGAAAGTTCCTGACATGGTCTTCCCGGCCAGCCCGCCTCCTTGGCCATTTTCTTCTCCAGCCGCGGATCGTGTCCGTATGGTGAAGGCGGCCAGCACACCCGGCTCGGAGTAATCGAGCATCGTGTTGAGCAGCGTGAGGTTTCCGATCTCCTCCTGCCCGGTGGTGGTAAGGTAGGCGTCGGTGATCGCGGTGAGCGCGCCTCCCAGGCACAATCCCACGATGTCTACGGTTTCTGCCTGGGTGACCTGCCGGATAACCTCCAGGGCCTGCCGGGGGCCGTGGATAAGGTAGTCGTCCATGGTAACCCCGGACATGTCCGCCGACGGATTGCGATAACTGATCGCGAACACGGTCCGCTCGTGCTGGACCGCCCACTCGATGAAACTGCGCCGGGGCGCGAGGTCCATCACGTAGTACTTGTTGATCCACGGCGGGCTGCACAGCAGCGGCGCCTGGTGCACTTGGGGCATCTGCGGCAGGTACTGCAGTAGTTCCATCAGGTCGTTGCGGTAGACCACCTTGGACGGCGTGGCCGCGAGGTTCTGGCCGAAGACGAACTTGCTGGTATCCACCTGACGCGGGCGCCCACCGTTGTGAAGCAGGTCGTCGACGAAGTTGCGCGTGCCCTTCGCGACGCTCGCGCCTCCGGTCTCGAGAGCGGCCTTGAGCGCGGCGGGATTGGTGGGCAGGAAGTTGGTCGGGGCTAGCGCGTCCACCAGCAGGCTGGTGATCAGCCGAGCCTTCGTGTCCTGAATCCGGTCCAGTTTGGCCGCGGTGACCATCTCGTCCATGACGTCAGCGAACGCCTGGTAGGACATCCGCAGCGCGTGGAAAGCGGGATTGTCGGACCAGGTGCGGTCGGCGAAACGGCGGTCCTTCGGGTCAAGTGGCACCGGCGGGGCGGCCGGGCCACCCAGCCCGCTGGACAAGGCGGCCCGGGCGGTATCTGCGCCAGGCGGAGCGCGTAACGAGCCCAGGCGGTCGTCGCCTGGGCCGGATTCCCCAGTGCGCCGCGAAACACCAGGCCCAGCGACCGGCCGAGCCCGGCGATGTCCAGATCAGCCAGCAGGCCGGATTCGGGAGCGAGCACCGAGGCGGCCTGCTCAGCGTGCTCCGCGGGCGATTCGAACGTCATATAGTCACTCCCGTGTCAGGACGCACGTGGCGGCTCGTTTCGGCACCGCCGCGGGCAGCGCGGCTAGAGTTCGGTGAGACGCCATACGAAAACTCCCGAAGGATCTCGGACCCGTTCCACCTGACTTCGTACCTCTAGGTAGGCGAGGTGGGCAAGTATCTCGGCATCACAAAGTGCAGTTGCGCCCCCCTGAGCGACCGCAGACATGATCCACTCGGGTTGAGCAAGCTTTGCGGCAATGGAGACCAATGTACTGATCTATGACCCGTTCATCTATTCGGAGACGATCCGGGGCATGGGCTATGAGCCGGTGCAGGATCTCGATGCCGCGGTGGAGCGCGCCGATTTCATCACGATCCATTGCCCGAAGACGCCGGAGACGGTCGGCCTGTTCGATGCGGCGCGGCTCTCGCACATGAAACGCACTGCCTTCATCGTCAACACTGCGCGCGGCGGCATCATCGATGAAAGGGCGCTCTACGATATATTGAAGGCGAACCGGATAGCCGGAGCGGCGCTCGATGTTTTTGTCGAGGAACCGACGCCACAGGACAACCCGCTCCTGGCCCTGCCCAATTTCATTGCCGCCCCGCACGTCGCCGGCGTCACGCGCGAGGCGGTCGATCGGATGGGCGTTGCCGCCGTGCAGAACATCCTGAGCGTGCTCGACGGCAAGCCGATCCGCGACAACGTCGTCAACCAGGAGGTACTCGGCTGAGGCTATCCCCTTATGCAGGACCGCTGTGACCGATGGCCCGAAATTTGCGCCGCACCCGGAAAACCGAGCGGTGGGTCGCCGTTGCGAGCGTGCCGCGTGGCCGCGAGGCAATCTTCCCTTGGGCGGGGCCACGGCGGCGAGAGAGGGATGGAGCAGTCGTCTTGCGCCTAACACCTCGGGGCGCCGATGCGACGTGGCTCCGAGGGCTTGGACGACGTGATGCATTCCTTTGCCGCATTCATGCGGCGTTTGCCGCGGGGCCCCGAGGCCGGGAACAGCGACCCCCTCGGCTACGCTTTTCCGGCGGCGATCGGAGTATTGGCCCTGGCGCTGCGGCTTTATGGCCTCGGGGACAAGCCGTTTTGGCTGGACGAGATAGCAAGCCTGCGGCGGGCAACGGGGACTGTGCCCGACCTCGTCGGCGACTCGCTTTATAACAACCATTACCCGAGCTATTTCCTGCTGCTCTGGTTGGTCGCCAAGATCGGCACTTCGCAATGGCTGTTGCGGCTGCCCTCGGCAATATTCGGCGCGCTCGCCGCGTCACTGACTTGTGCGATCGGCGGCAAGGTAGCCGATCCGCGCAGCGGTCTTATTGCCGGGCTGCTGATGGCGTTTTCGCCGTTCCAGGTTCAGTTCGGCCAGGAGGCGCGTTCTTATACTCTGGTCTCTTGCCTGATCCTGACCGCACTTTTTGGACTGGTTCGGCTGGCCCAGGAGCCGGAGCTGGCGGCCGTTCCGATATGGCGGAAGGATGCGCGGCACGGGCCGTGGGCTGCCTATTGTTTAGGCACCGCGGCGGCCCTCAGTGTGCTCAACGTCGCCATACCCTGGCTGATTGCGTCCAATTTGAGCGCGCTTGCGATCATCGGGCGCGCCGGCACCGTGAGACGCGGGTTTCTGTGCAATTGGGGCTTGGCCCAGGCCCTTATCCTGGCGATCTGGCTTCCCTCGTTCGCCTGGGTCTATGCGGTCAGCGCAGGGAGTCCTCTATGGCGCCGGCTGGGCGCCGGCGGAGACCGCCAAGACGATCTGGTCGATCATCGCACCAGTGTATCTGCTTAGAATCTCGAGTTTTGTCACCTTCGGCCTGCTTCCCGCTGGAGTTCCCTCGCTTGCCGCCGTCAGCGGGGCGCTGGCCGCGCTCGGCGCTTGGCGGCTGCGGCATGACCCGACGATGCTGGCCGTGATCGGCTGTGCAGCGCTGCTGCTGCCGGTGGGATTACTGGTTGTGTCGCTCTTCGTGCCAGTGCTCGCGCCGCGCTATTTCGCCTGGAGCGCCGGGCCGTTTTTCATCGTTGCCGGCGCCGGACTGGGCGGGCTTTCCCTCCGGCAATTTGCCGCGGCAACGGCAGTCCTTGCCGCAGCTTGCCTAATAAATCTATCCCCTTATTACCGTTACGAAACCAAGCCGCGCTGGGACCTGTTGGCGGCGCAGCTCGCCGCCGCGGCGCAGCCCGGCGACGTGGTGCTGCTCGACAGTTATTACTCCTACTCCGTGTTCGCCGTCTTTGCCGCCAGAGCCGGTCTCGACGATCATCAGGTGACCGTGACCTGGAACCCTCCAGAAGCTGCAAGGCTTTCGCCGGGCCATGATCTGTGGGCTGTCTACGGCCGCACCGGGCCGGCGACAAAGAGGCAATCGGCGGAGGATTTTCGACGCGCGCTGCCGGTGCTGGGGGAGCAGGTCGCCGAAAATGCGGTCGGGCGCTACATCGTGTTCTGGCAGTTCAAGGAACCGCCAGCACTCGGTCAAACCGCACCATCGCAAGGCCGGCCCGACGCCCTGGCCGCCGACGATCCGCGACCCTGAATTTGCTACTTTTGTCCGACCGGTGGCACCCTGGGCGAAGAGCCGCAGAGTCGGCCGCACCAAGCGCCGCGGAATCTTGCGGAATCGTCAAGAGCCGGTGGGCTTGACTTCCGCGGCCGTTGCTGGCGGGATCGCGCCGTCGGATTTTGCAGGAGGGTTGGGATGGCGCGGGCAAACCTGATGCGTGAATTGTGGCAGGCGGGCAAGCCGGTCATCAACAGCTGGTGCGGCATCCCGTCGAGCTTCTCGGCCGAAGTCATGGCGCACCACGGCTGGGATTCGCTGGTCGTCGACATGCAGCATGGCATGATCGATTACCAGATGATGGTGACGATGCTGCAGGGCATCTCGACCACCGAGACGGTGCCGCTGGTGCGGGTGCCGTGGAACGACCCTGCCCACATTCAAAAGGCCCTCGACGCCGGCGCATACGGCATCATCTGCCCGATGATCAATACCCGCGCCGAGGCCGAGAAGCTGGTCGAACTCGATGCGCTATGCGCCGCTTGGCCACCGCAGCTCGGGGCCGATCCGCGCCTCGCTGTATGGCGGGGCGGATTACCATGCCAAGGCCAACGACATCGTGGTCGCGTTCGGCATGATCGAGACCGCCGAGGCGATCGACAACCTCGACCAAATCCTGTCGGTCAAGGGGCTCGACGCGGTCTATGTCGGCCCGTCCGACCTGTCGATCTCTTACGGCCACCCACCCGGCGGCGACAAGCCCGATGATTGGATGATGACTGCGCTCAAAAAGGTGCTGGACGGCTGCAAGCGACACAGGGTGCAGCCCGGCATTCATTGCGGCGCGCCGGCCTATGCGAAGAAGATGATCGAGATGGGTTTCATGTTCGTCACCGTCGGCGGCGACACCCGGTTCGTGACAATGGGTGGCCAAGCCGCTGTCGCCGAGATGCGCTCGGACGCTCCGTCAAGACCCGCTGCCGGCGGCAGCACCAGCCCGTATTGAGCTGAGCGAAGACCCGCCTCATCTGCCCCTTAAAATACGTCGTGACCGGGCTCGTCCCGGTCATCGACGCGCTATTTATGATCAGACCTCAAGACGTGGACGGCCGGACCAAGTCCGGCCATAACGACGATTGACAGGTGTTCTTGCGGCTCAGCCGCCCATCGCACCCTGGGTCTCGACGTAAAGCGAATAGATCGACTGGCTCGCCGCCATGAACAAGCGGTTGCGCTTCTTTCCGCCGAAGCAGACATTGGCGCATCGCTCCGGCAGCATGATGCGGCCGATCATCGTGCCGTCGGGCGAGAATACGACGACCCCGTCCTCGGCCTCGCCGCCCGACCAGGCGCACCACAGATTGCCGTGGGTATCGGTTCGCATGCCATCGCTGCCGCCCGGTTCGGCGGCGTTGAACTGCCGGCGGTTGACCGCCCGGGCGCCGTTGTCGACGACATCATAGACCTGGATCGAGCGGCGGCCCGGACCGGGCGTGTCGATGACGTAAAGCAGCCTCTCGTCGGGTGAAAAGGCGAGGCCGTTCGGGCGCTCCATGTCGTCGACTGCAACTGTCATTCCGCGGCTGGCGGGGTCGAGACGATAGACGCGCAGCGGCAATTCCCACGGTGCGGTATGGCCAAGGTAATTGCCGCGGGTGCCCGCGCCGTTGTCGCTGAACCAGATCGATCCGTCGGACTTGACCACGACATCATTGGGGGCGGTCAGCCGCTTGCCCTCGAAGCGATCGGCGAGGACGGTGACCGTGCCGTCATATTCGGTGCGGGTCAGGCGCTGGGCGTCCATCTCGCAGGTCACCAGCCGGCCGTGGCGGTCGCGGGTATTGCCGTTCGCGTAATTCGACGGCCTGCGGAAAACGCTGACCGCTCCGGTCTCCTCCTCCCACTTCATGATCCGGTCGTTGGGGATGTCGCTCCACAGCAAAAACCGCCCGTCGCCGAACCACACCGGCCCTTCGTTGAAGCGGCAACCGGTCGCGATGCGCTCGATCGCGGCGTTGCCGAGGACCAGCGCCGAAAACCGCGGGTCGAGGATTTTGATGCCGGGATCGGGATAACGAAGGATCGCCGAGTCCGTCATCGCTATTCTCCTTCCATGGCGTTCAGGAGTTCGGGCCGCGTTCCATCGACACCGGCTGCCAGCGCCTCAGGCCGCTATTCGCCAGCACCGACGGATTGACGCACGACATCGGCCATTTGCCCGACAGCGCCAGCGACAATTCGAGACCGACGCGACGACGCCGGAACGGGTCGAACCGTGCCGTTGCCGAGGCGACATGCGCGGTCAGAATCACGTTGTCCATCTTGAGTAGCGGGTTGTTACCGCCCGGCGGTTCCTGCTCGAGCACGTCGAGCCCGGCGGCAGCGACCATCTTCTCGTCGAGCGCCTTGATCAGCGCCGCCTCGTCGGTCGTGGGCCCGCGCCCGGTCGAGATATAAATCGCGGTCGGCTTCATCTGTGCGAAGTGCTCTTCGCGGATCATCCGCTGAGCGCTGGCGGTCGCCGGCGAATGCATCGAGATGATGTCTGCGCGGGCCAGCAGCTCGGGCAGGCTGACCGGCTCGACCCCGCGCTCGGTCATCACCATTTCCTCGATGAACGGGTCGTAGGCGCAGATGTGCAAGCCGAACGGCTTGGCGCGCTCGGCGACCGCCCGGGCAACGTGACCGAACGCGATCAGGCCCAAGGTCAAGCCGCGCAGCCGCGGGATTTTGAGCAATGCCGGGCGGCCCTCGGCCCAGCGGCCCTCACGCACCATGCGGTCCTGCTCAACCAGGCGGCCGTGCGTCGCCAGGATTAGCCGCATCGCGTGATCGGCGACTTCCTCGATGAACGTATCGGGGCAGTTGGTGACTGGGATGCCCTTGGCGGTCGCGGCGTCGACATCGACGCTATCGACCCCGACCGAGCCCAGCGAGATGATTTTGCAGCGCTGCAATCCGTCGATCATCTTTTTGGTTATCGGGCGGCCTTTGGCGTAGAGCGCGTCGGCGTCCCTAGCAGCGCTGACGAATTCATCTTCGGAGCCGGCCGGGATTTCGTAGATTTCGGCCTCGATCGGCGTCAGCGCCTCCATCTCGTAGCCATAGCCGCCGCCGGCGACTGTGAAACTCGCGCCCGCCGGCGTCGCGATCCTGAACTTGGCCAACGTCCCCTCCTGATTTGATCAAATGCCGGAGCCGATCAGACCGTCGCCGGCCCACCTTGTCAATCGGCGGCGGGCGCCGGCCGGGGGTAGGGCGCCATCGGGACTAGCGACAGGATCAGCGTGACGACGAGCAGGATCGACAGGCCGCCCATGACCCCGACCAGGCGCTCGAAACCGGGGCCGATCGAATCGGGTGGGCCCTGGCCCTGGACCATGCTCATCAAATAGGAGAACATCGCCTGCATCCCGATATAGCTGATGCCGGTGGACCCGGTTTGGATCTGCGAGCAGAGCCAAATCCCGGGCGGGATCAGTGCGAGCCACAGCAGGAAGTCGCTACCGATAAAGGCAAGCACGCCAAGGCCGACGAGCGCGCCGATCAGGCATCCGACAAAACGATGCGCGGCGCGCTGGATGATGAAACGGCCGTCGGCGTGGAGGATCGCGGTCGTCGGGATCGACATCACCACTACCGCTGTGATCCCCATCGCGACCGGGGTTATTGGCGCGATCCATTCCGCCAATGCAGGAAGCAGCATGACGGTGAGCCCGCCTCGGCAGGCATGCAGCAGCAGCGGCCCGTTGCCGGAGAGCCAACTTTGCAGCCGGCTACCATAAGATTGCCGCCAGAAGGCTAGCGGTGGCGGATCCAGCAAGGCGGGGGCAGGCGGCGCGGCCGCGTCGGCCAGGGTCGGCATTAGGACGCAGACGACCAACGAAGCAGCGGTACCGATCATGACTTCGACGACGCGGTTGACCGCAGTATTGAACGCCTGCTGTGGTTGATCGAAAGACATCAGCATGACCAGACACGCCGTTACCGCACCGATCAGCCAGGCGTAGCTATGGCGCGAGGTGGCGAAGCCGAACAAACCGACGCACGACAGCAGGAAGAGGCACAACAAAAACGGCAGCGACTGGTAGACGAACAGGCGCAGCACGACGAGAGCGATCAGCGCGCCGCCGATGCTGCCGGCGACGCGCATGATGCCGCGCGACACCGCGAACTCAGGCGAGGCGCGGGTGACCTGGAAGGCTGAGATCCCCGCCCACCACGGGTCGTCGGAGTGCAAGACCAGCGCCATCAGGATTGCCAGCGTCACCGACGCTGCCGCCTCCGCCGCTTCCAATCCGCGAGGACCGCGCCATTCGAGCGAGCGCAATTCCGTTTGGAGCGCACCCGGAATCTCGCGCAACACCGCTTCAGCTCAGTAAAAGATCAGGGTGCGCGCGTCGGATCCCATATGCAGGATCGCGTCGGTGCTCGGATTGCGCAGCAGAAAGGTTACCGGGAAACGCCGCTCGAGGCGGATCCAGTCGGTCGTCGGCTCGACATAGGGCAACAAGGTGTTCGGCGTCTGACGGCGGCTGATGCCGCGTGCGATTCCCTGGACCACGCCGCGATGAATGTGCCAGGGATACGCGTCCAGCCACACCCAGGCGGGATGCCCGACCTGCATGTGCCGGATCACGCTCTCCTTGTAATTGGCGATGATTCGCCAAGCATGGGCGTCGACAAGGCCCAGCAATGGTTGGTTCGCCACCGCCTGATCGCCGACCCGCAGAGTGAGGGCGGTGATCGTGCCGTCGGTCGGCGCCAGCACCCGGGTCTGGTCTAGCTGCCATTGCAGATAGTCGATCTCGGCGGTGATCGACTTGATCGTGGCTTCGTGCAGCGCTTCCATCTGTCGCTGCCTCGCGACCGCGGTCTCCGCGCTGGCGAGGGCGGCCGCAGTTTCCTGTGCATTAGCTGTCGCCGTATCGAGCGCTTGTCGCGACAAAAAGCCGGCCGTGGCGATAGGCTGGGCGCGCGCCAAATTGTCGGCCGCCAGCCGCTCCTTCGCGGCGGCCTCGTCGCGTGCTGCTTTGGCCGATTTAACGAGGTCATGGTCGACCTTGAGTTGCGCTTCGGCTTCGGCCCGCTTGGCGACCTGCTTGGCGCGGTCGAGCCGAAACGGCGTCGGGTCGATCTCGGCCAGCAATTTGCCCTTGGTCACGGTTTCGTTGTCGACGATCGGCACGGCGACGATGCGGCCGGTGATTTGCGGCGCGACGCCGACAAGATCGGAAGTCACATAGGCATCGTCGGTATAGGCAAAGACATAGCTCGATCCCCAATAGAGGCCTATGGCCGCCACGATCGAACCCAGGGCCAGCAATACGCGCCGCCGGTAGCGCGCGGCGGCCGCCCGCCGGGCGCGCGGGGCGGCATCCGGCACCGCACGAGGCTCAGGGGCGAGCGCGGCTCGCCCTGCCAGCAGGGTCGTCGCGGCCCCGTCGGCTCCGGGCAGGTTCTGCGTGCTATCGTCCGGCATACGGGCGCGCCCGATCTCCCCCATCAGCGGCAAGCGGCTTCTCACCGTTCGCAGACGTTATACACTGCCTGCGCCATCGCCGCGGCAGGCCGCAAGCACGTCGGGGATTTACTGTGACAGCGTGGCCACAGTCCAGCCGATTGGCGGAGGTTCGGCCGGGCGCGACGCTCCGCCAATCATCGGGTGATTTCCGTGAAACTTGCGGCGGCGCATCGATGTTTCCGTGTGATCCAGTGCAATAGAGGCACCCGATGACTCTCGATGTCGTGACGATACAGCCGTTAGTAGCGTTGATCGCGGGTATCCTGATCCTGCTGGTGCCGCGCATTCTCAACTACGTCGTCGCGATCTATCTGATCCTGATCGGCGTGCTGGGCCTCTGGCCGCATCTGCTGGTTCAATTTCACTGAGCTGCGGCCGCGCTCGGAGATCCGTATCGCCGGTGCTGCAGCCGTCTCCCGCCCCGTCCGTCAGCGCGACCAGTCGAATTCGGCATCGGACGCAGCCAGGAGGTCAGGTCCGCAACGCTCGGCGATCCGTCCATGCTGCACTGCCGACGGCTCGACCCGATAACGGCGGCTCAGCCGAGCGGCGAGGGCCGGCTCGACCGCCGCTAAATGTTGTGAGATCAGCCCGCCGACGCGCCGCGAGAACGGGCCGGTCTGCTGCTCGATATAAATGACGCGAAGCGCTCCCTGGCGCTCGGGCTCGCGTGCCAACCGTTCGCCGAGCCACCGATCGACCGTGTCCAGGCCTCCCATTGGATCCCCTGCCGCCGGATCGCGGCCGTAGAGCCCGTCGAAGACATGGAGTTCATCGGGGGGCTGCTGCGCACCATCGATCGCATCGATTGCCGGCATACCCCCTCCCGAATGGGCCGTCAGAATAAAGCGGTCCATCTCCAGCCCGACCGCCGGTGCGCCGGGCAACGCCGCGGAAAGCCGCTCGAGGGCATGGTCGATCAGGCGATTTATTCCACCCGCGAGCAGCGCTGGATGATCATACCAACTGTAGCGCAGCCAGTTTCCGCGCGGCAGCACCGCGAGGGTCGGCCGCGTGCGGCTGGACAAATCGAGGCCGCTGCGGGTGACTTTTTCGGCGAGCGGCATCGCGCCGCCTTCGCGGGAGAATCCGTGCAGATGGACCACAACGTCCACCGCGGCGGCATCTAGCGGTATCTCGTTCCAGCGCAGGAATAGATCCGGCTGGGTTCCGGCGTGCGAGCGCAGCACCGGCGTGTCATGCAGATAGGCATCGCCGGCTCCGACGATGCCGCCCGCTACTTCGATGCAGAGCTTCGCCATTGCACCGAGCATAGCCCACCTCGATCATCCGCACAGCGCAGTCTTTCACCGGAAATGCGAATATTCTATTGGCGCACGCGCCCACCGATCGGCGATCATCTTTACGGATTCAGGTAACGACCAAGCGAGTGCCATGGTCAAATTGATCCCGGCATGCCGCCTCGCGGCGGCGGCTGCCGCGCAAACGAGGCCGAGGTGAGCTTTGTGCTGGCGTGGAGAATACTGACTTATCAAAAGGGGCGGACGGCGCTGGCACTGATCGGTATTTTCATGGCGATACTGCTGGTCTTCGTCCAGCTCGGCCTGTTTTTCGCCGTCCCACAGGGGGGAATGCTGCTATACGACAACCTGCGGTTCGATCTTCTCTTGGCATCTGACCAATACGAGTATCAGGCGCAACCCGGTGCGTTCCCGGTGACCGAACTCGATCGAGCGCGCGCAGCCCGCGATGTCGCGGCGGTGACGCCGATGTATTTTGGCGTTGCGAAGTGGAAGGGCGGCGTGGGCGGGGTGTGGCCGGATATATTCGTGATCGGCTTCGATCCGGCCAGCCACGCTTTTCTTCCCGATAGTATCGCGCGGCAAATCTCCGTCTTCGACCGCGCCGATACGATCCTTGTCGACGATGCGACGCGGCCCATCTTCGGTCCGCTCACTCCCGGCCGGACCGTCGCCATTGGCGAACGCGAGGTGAAAATCGGCGGGCAATACACGCTGGGAACCGGCTTTATGGGTCTCGGCGTCGCGTTGGCGAACCTACCCAACTTCGCCCGCCTGTTCCCCGGCCGTGGGCTCCGGCAGGTCAATCTAGGTCTGGTCCGGCTGAAACCGGGGACCGATCCCGACCGCGCCGCGGCGCAATTGCGCGAGATCCTCGGTTCCGGAACGCAAGTCTTTACCCGCGGCGAATTGGCCGCCAACGAGACCTCGTACTGGACCACCCGGACCTCGGTGGGCCTGATTTTCGGCTCCGGACTGCTGATCGCCGTCGTAGTCGGGATCATGGTCGTCTACCAGATCGTTTCGACCCAAGTGAGCCGCCAATTGCCGCAATTCGCTACCTTGAAAGCGATCGGCTATGGCGACAGCGCGCTCGCCGCAACCGTGGCGACGATGTCGCTGCTAATGGTCGCCGCCGCCTTTGCCCCGGCGCTGGTGATCGGCGTTTGGGTTTATCGAATGATCCGCCAGCAGACATTGCTGCCGGTGATAATGACGACAGGGCACGCCGCCACAGTGCTGGCCGCGACACTGGCGATGGCGGGCATGGCGGCGTTGATGGCGCTCGGCGGCCTGCGGCGCGCCGATCCGGCGGACGTATTCTGAGCGCGGGCGAGTCGCCCTTGACGACCGCATCCGCCGCTGCCGGCTCCGCGCGCTTGCGCCCGGTCCCGCTCGCTTGGCGCAACCTTACAGCGAATAAGCGGCGGCTGGTGCGTTCGGGCGCCGGAATCGGCTTCGCGGTGCTGCTGATGCTGATGCAGCTTGGTTTCGAGCAGGCTTTTTTCGACAGTTCGCTGCAGGTTATTCGCGGCCTCGACGGGGATCTCTTTCTACAGAGCGCCCATAAGTACCAATTCGCGACGCAAGATCCATTTTCTGCCGACGCGCTCGATGTGGCCAAGCGGGTGCCCGGGGTTGCCAGTGCGCGGCCGCTCTATGCCGACTGGTACGACGTGTTCTGGAAAAACCCATCCAACGGCAAGACATTTCTGGTACGCGCCTTGGCGTTCGACCCCGATCAGCCGATCTTTTTGTTCGCCGGCGTCAATGCCAGGCGTGAAGAGCTCAAGTCGGCCAACACGATTTTGATCGACCGACGGGGCCGGCGTTTTCTCGGAATGAATTCAGCGCCCGCGAAGTCCGAATTGAACGGCGTCACGGTTAGGATTGCCGGCGATTTCGCGCTTGGTCCCGATTTCCAGAGTGACGGAACCGTCATCATGGGTGACCGCACTTTCACCAGCCTGATTCCCGGCGGCACCAGAAAATCGCCGGGGATCGAGGCCGGAGTGATCAAGCTGGCCGGCGGCGCCGACCCGATCGCGGTTCAATCCGCGCTCAAACAGGCGCTGCCGCCTGCGATCGCGGCGATGACCAAGCCTGAACTGATCGCGTTCGAGCGCCGGTTTCAGGCTGCGGTCTCTTCGGCCGGGCCGATCTTTGCGATCGGCACGGTGGTCGGATTTGTCGTCGGGATGCTGATTTCGTACCAGGTCACTTATACCGATGTGGCCGACCAGTTGCCGCAATATGCTACCTTGAAAGCGATCGGATACCCGACCCGGTTTCTGCTCCGGGTCGTGCTTGAGCAGGCGGCGCTGAACGGGCTTGCGGGCTGGTTTCCGGCTTGGCTTGGGGGCATCTTGCTGTACCGCCTGATCGGTGAAGTGGCGCTGCTGCCGATGCGGATGAGCTTGGCAATTACCTGTTTGAGCCTCGGCCTGACCCTCGGCATGTGCCTGATCTCAGCGGCTATCGCTGTGCGCCGGGTGATCGCGGCGGACCCGGCGGAGGTGTTCTGATGTGCCCGGCAATGGTTGCCGAAGCGCCGAGGCCGCTCTTCGCCGATACTTTGTCCGCTTCGGCAGTCGTCAGCGCAGAGGGCGTCAACCACTATTACGGTGAGGGAGCGGCGCGCAACCAAGTCTTGTTCGACAACCGGATCGAGGTCCCGCCGGGCCAGCTCGTCGTCATGACCGGCCCGTCCGGCGCCGGCAAAACCACCTTGCTGACGCTGATCGGCGCGCTGCGTTCGGTACAGGAGGGTCGGATCGCGGTGCTCGGCCGCGATCTCTCCCGCCTCGCTTCTCATGACCTCGTCACGGTGCGGCGCGAGATCGGGTTCATTTTCCAGATGCACAACCTGTTCGATGCCCTGACTGCCTTCGAGAACGTCAAGATGGCGATGCAGCTCGGCCACGATCCGCCCGACGAAGGACGCGGGCATTGCATCGCGCTGCTCGAGCAGCTCAAGCTCGGCCACCGGATCGACTATAAGCCGAGGCAGTTATCCGGGGGCGAACGGCAGCGGGTCGCGATCGCCCGGGCGCTCGTCAACCGTCCCCGTCTCGTCCTCGCCGATGAGCCGACCGCAGCGCTCGACAAGGAGGCGACGCGGATTGTCATCGACCTGCTCAAACAGACGACAATCGAGCAGAACGCCGCGGTAATCATGGTGACCCACGATTACCGTATAATCGAGTGTGCCGATCGGCTGGTTCACATGGTCGACGGCAGGATCGCATCCGACGTGGTGCTGTACGATGCATTGCGGATCTGCGAGTTCCTGCGCGCTATCGAGCCGTTCCGAGCATTGACCCCGGCCCAGCTGACCCATGTTGCCGAGAAGATGACCAGACGCCATTTCGCGGCCGGTGAGACCGTCGTCCGCGAGGGCGACGCGGGCGAGGAGTTCTTTCTGATTTCCGACGGAGAAGTTGATGTCGTCCGCGCTGATCACGAGGTGGCGCACCTGGGCCGCGGCGAATTTTTTGGCGAAGTGGCGTTGATCAGCGGCGAGCCGCGCAACGCCACCGTTGTCGCCGCCGAGCCGCTCGACACCTTCGTCCTGGGCAAATCCGATTTCGATGCCGCCGTCGGATCGAGCCCGTCGTTTCGCGATCAACTTTACCGCGTATATTTCGTGCGTCATTGATCGCTCAACGTTGCGCAAAATGGTCGCATCGAGTCGTAATTGCGATCCTTGAACTAGCTTCGCCCGAAGGTGCTCTTGCCAGTCGCGGCCAAGTCGCCTATGCGCTGGCGCGTGGCCGAGATCGCACCCGCCGAGGGTAGAGATGAGATCGAGTCCGCAGCCCCCGGCAGCCGCCGCGCCGAGGCGCGGTTGCGCGACAGCGAGCTGTTTTTGCTGGTCCTCGCGCTGGGCGCTGGCGTCGCCGCCGGCATCAGCGTCGTAATTATCGATCTGCTACTCGACCTGATCCGGCGCTTTGCCTTCGCGGTCCCCGATGAAGGCCATCTCAGCCAGGCCAACGCTGTTGTCGAGCCGGGCCGTTTGATATTGATGCCGGTTCTGGGCGGCATCCTGGTCGGCGTAAGCGCGCTGCTGCTGCGCCGCTGGCGCCCACGCGAGGTGGTCGACGCGATCGAGGCGAACGCGCTGTTCGGCGGCCGAATGTCACTCGGCGACAGCCTCGGCCTCGTCTGGGTGACGATCTTGTCGGGTGGGTTCGGCGCCTCAGTCGGGCTGGAGGCGGCCTATACCCAGCTCGGCGCCGCTCTCGCCTCACGGCTTGGCCGCAGTGTCGACCTGCGCCGCGACGACGTACGCACGCTCGTCGGCTGTGGCGCCGCCGGCGCGATCGCGGCGGCGTTCAACGCGCCGCTGACCGGCGCCTTCTATGCTTTCGAGCTGATCATCGGCAGCTACACCTTGCAGGCCCTGGCGCCGGTCGGTATCGCCGCCCTGACCGGGGCGATGGTCGTGCGCGGCCTGGTCGGCTCGAATCCGATCTTTGTCGTCTGGCACGATATCGCTTTGGCGCCGTCGGATTATCTGGCTTTCTTCGGGCTCGGGCTGGCCGCCGCCGGGCTCGGAATCTTGACAATGAAAGGCGTGACCTCGACCGAGGCGCTGTTCCGCTCGCAAGCGGTGCCGCGCTGGGCGCGTCCGGCTCTGGGCGGATTGATTATCGGGCTGATCGCGCTGCCCTTCCCACAGGTTCTCGGCAGCGGCCACGGCGGCATCCTGAGCGCCTTGCATTCGGGTTTCGCCTTGCCGTTTCTTGCCGGATTGATCGTGGCCAAGATTGTTGCCTCGGCGATATCGATCGGATCCGGGTTTCGCGGCGGACTGTTCAGTTCCTCGCTGTTTCTCGGCAGTCTGTTCGGCAGCCTGATCGGCGACCTCTTGACGCGGCTCGGGCCGGGTCTTGCCGCCGACCCGCTGATCTACGCACTGGTCGGGATGGGCGCGGTCGCGGCGGCAATCGTCGGCGCGCCGATGACGATGATCATGCTGGTCCTCGAAACCACCGGCGACTTTTCGGCGACGATCGGGGTCATGGTCGGGGTCGTCACGGCGGCAATCGCGGTGCGTCATTGGTTCGGCTATTCGTTCGCTACTTGGCGCTTTCACCTGCGCGGACTGGCAATCCGCAGCCCCGAGGATGTCGGCTGGATCAACGAGTTGCTGATCGGCCCGATGATGCGTCGCGACCCGGCGGTAATCTCCGCCGACCTGCCGCTCGAAGAGTTGCGCCGCCGGTTTCCGGCCGGCAGCACCAAGCAGGTGTTCGTCGTCGATGGCAATGGCCGGTTGTCAGGCATTATCGATCCCACCGAGACCAACGGCACCGAGGAGGCCGGAGCGGCCGAGACCGTCGGTGACCTGGTCTTCGAACCCGCCGCATATCTGCTGCCCGGCGACGACCTGCGCACCGCGCTCGACCGCTTCAGTCACGCGGCGCAAGAGACGCTGCCGGTCATTGACAACCCTGACGCCCGACGGGTGCTCGGCTATTTGAGCGAAGCCTACGCATTGCGGCGCTATGCACACGAGCTCGAACGCCACCGCGGCGCCCAGCAGGACGATGCCGGGATCTTTAGCCCGACCGCGGGCGACGCGACGGCAGTACCGCGAGAGCGCAAACAGCCGCCGTGAAATCCAAGCGCGCCGGACGGCAAACGAAGCAGCGGCGTGCGCCCTGGCCGCCGGGTCTGGATGGCAGCGCCGAGCGCAAATTTGGCGGGACGATTTCGCATGGCTGCGCTACAATCGATGCAATGCTGTGGCGACCGGAACGGTAAGCTTGTTGTAAGTCACAACTGGCTGGATTAGTGCCGCAGGCCGCAGGCCTGTCACACACGCCTAAGGACCACACCATCGCCGGCCGACCGCCGGCGTGAGCAAAGGCTAAGAGGAAAGGCTCGCAGTATGGCGCAAGTGGCGCTCCGCAATGTCGTCAAGACCTTTGACAAGACCCCCGCAGTGCGGGGCATCGATCTCGACATCGCCGATCGCGAGTTCATCGTGCTGGTGGGACCGTCGGGTTGCGGCAAGAGTACGACCTTGCGCATGATTGCCGGGCTCGAAGAGTGCACCGAGGGCGAGATCTACATCGGCGACCAGCTGGTCAACGATGTGCCGCCCAAAGATCGCGACATCGCGATGGTGTTCCAGAACTACGCGCTCTACCCGCATATGACCGTGTTCGAAAACATGTCCTTCGGCCTCAGGCTGAAGAAATTCCCGAAGGCGGAAATCAAGGCGCGGGTAGAGGCTGCCGCTCGCATTCTCGACATCACCGAGCTGCTCGACCGCCGGCCAAAGGCGCTCTCCGGCGGGCAGCGCCAGCGTGTCGCGATGGGTCGCGCCATCGTGCGCAATCCCAAAGTCTTCCTGTTCGACGAGCCGCTGTCCAACCTCGATGCCAAGTTGCGCGTGCAGATGCGCACCGAGATCAAAAAGGTGCATCAGAAGGTGACGACGACAACGGTTTATGTGACTCACGACCAGGTCGAGGCGATGACCCTGGCCGACCGGGTCGTCGTCATGAATGCGGGGCGGATCGACCAGATCGGCACGCCCTTTGAGGTCTATCACAGCCCAAGGACGCGGTTTGTCGCCGGGTTCATCGGCTCGCCGATGATGAATTTGCTGCCCTGCCGCCTGGTCGAGAATGGCAGCGGACTGACTGTCCGGCTCTCCGACTGGCTCTCCTTCCCGGTGCCGGCCTCGCGCGAGTCGCATTATCGGCCTCGGGTTGGCAGCGAACTGCTGTTCGGATTGCGCCCCGAGCACATTACCGAGGCGCGCGGCGAGGCAGCGCCCGGCTTTGTGCCGTTTTCGGCTCGTCTCGACGTGGTCGAGCCGATGGGCATGGAGACGATGATCTATTTCATCGTCGACGGCGTCGAGGTGTGCGGTCGCGTCAATCCGGCCTCGGCCGGCCTTCCTGGAGAGTCGATGCCGCTCGTTGCCGATTTGAACCGCATGCATCTGATAGATCCGCGCACCGAACTAGTGGTCTAACACGCAGAGCGGCTTGCCGAATGCCTGAGTTGAGCGCGAAAGCTGACGCGCTGGCGATCACAGGAGCAGCGCCATGACTCTGGCCGGGAGGGCCGCACTCGTCAGTGGGGCGGCAGGTGGTATCGGCCGGGCGATCTCGATCGCCTTTGCCGAGGCGGGTGCGACGATCGCCTGCTGTGATATCGATGCCGCCGGCGCGCGCGAGACGGCAAGGCTGGTCGAGCAAACCGGCGGACGGGCTCTTGCCCTGTATTGTGATGTCGCCGTCGACACCGAGACGAACGCAGCGGCGGCCGCGGCCCATCAAGCGCTCGGTCGGCTCGACATCCTGGTAAGCGGCGCGGCACCGTACGATGCCGGCGGCACGGTGCTGGAAACCCCTCTCGCGGAATGGGAACGGGTGCTGGCGGTCAATTTGACCGGCTCGTTTCTGCTTTGCCGTGCGGTGCTGCCTTTGATGATCGCGGGCGGCGGCGGATCTATAATCCTAATCGCCTCGCAGCTCGGGCGCGTCGGCAGCGCCGGACGCGCTGCGTATTGTGCGACCAAAGGCGCACTGATCCAGCTTGCCAAGGTCATGGCCATCGACCATGCCGGCCAAAACATCCGGGTCAATACCTTGTCGCCGGGCGCAGTAGAGACCGACCGGCTGTTGCGCCGGTACGGCAGCTACGCGGCCGCGGATGAGACCCTCGGCCCAAAGCATCTGCTCGGACGCCTCGGCCAACCGCCCGAGGTCGCTGCGGCTGCGGTCTTTTTGGCTGGCGATGGCGCGAGCTTTGTCACCGGCAGCGACCTTCTGGTCGATGGCGGCTATACCGCGCTCTGAGCGTCGCAGGCGGGCTCAGATTGCGACTTCGACGAGAAACGGGCCGGGTGTGGCGATCCCTGCGACCAGCTGGCGATTGAACTCCTCCATCGTCGTAACCCGCGCGCCGGGGACACCCATTCCCTTGGCCATGGTTACAAAGTCGAGATCCGGACTGCCGAGATCGAGCATGTCGAGCGCCTTGCGGCCGGGATTGCCGGCACCGACATTGGCAAGCTCGCCGCGCAGGATTGCATAACTGCGGTTGGAGAAGAGCAGGGTAGTGACGTCGAGCCGTTCGCGCGCTTGAGTCCATAAGGCTTGCAAGGTGTACATCGCGCTGCCGTCACCCTCCAGGGTGATAACCTTGCGGTCGGGGCACGCGACCGCGGCGCCGGTGGCAAGCGGCATGCCCAGACCGATCGATCCACCCATGTTCGAGAGCCAATCATGCGGCTGCGCCGAGCGGGTCGGCGCGAAAAATCCGCGTCCGGTCGTCACTGCCTCGTCGACGACGATCGCATTCTCGGGCAGCAGCGCGCCGAGTGATGCGCCGAGTGCCTCGGGGGTGATCTTTCCAGTTGCCTTGGTCGGCGGCGGATCGTTGACGACCGGAGCGGGCGTCGAGCTTGCGCCGACCTCTTCAGCCAAGGCGTCGAGCGCGGCAATCATGTCTTCGTCGAGCCGAGCAAGTACATGACCTTGTGCGTCCGGCGGCGCCAGCAGGCTGGGCTTGTCGGGATAGGCGAAAAACGCGACCGGCATCTTGGCGCCGACCAGGATGACGTGCTTCACCCCCGCCAGCACCTTTGTCGCCTGGTCGACGACATACGGCACGCGCTCAAGGAATACCCGCCCGCGCCCGCGCTCGGTGCGTGCGTTCGAGCCTTGCGCGATCAACCGAGCCCCGGTTTTGGTGGCGATCTTGCCGGCAAGCTCGAGGCCCCGCTGACGCAGGGCCCGTCCGGTCATCAGGATCAGGCAGGGCTCGCCCGAGCGCAGCGCCTTGGCCGCCGCGACGACCGCTTCGGATGAAACCGCCTTCGCCGCGTCCGGCGCCGCTACTTCGGCGGGGCCCGATCCGTCATTCCATGCGGTGTCGGCGGGCAGGATCAGGGTTGCAATCTGGCCCGGCAATATGCGAGCGGCGGCGATTGCAGCGGCGCCGTCGGCGGCGATAGACTTGGCGTCGGGCGAGGTCTTGACCCAGTGCGAGGATGGGCGCGCCAACCCCTCGATGTCAGAGGTCAGCGGAGCGTCGTGTTGCCGGTGGTAAGTCGCGTGATCGCCGACGATGTTGACCATCGGCGAGGACGCCTTGTTGGCGTTATGGATATTGGCGAGCCCGTTGGCGAGACCCGGCCCGAGATGCAACAGGGTCGCCGCCGGTTTTTCGCTCATCCGCGCATACCCGTCGGCAGCTCCGGTGACGACGCCCTCGAAAAGCCCGAGCACGCACCGCATGCCCTCGACCCGGTCGAGAGCTGCGACAAAATGCATTTCCGAAGTACCGGGATTGGCGAAGCACACTTCGACGCTGCCGCCGACCAAGGTCCGCACCAGGCTTTCCGCGCCGTTCATCAATTTTTCTCCCTCGGTTAACCCGCTTTGCCGTCACATTCGCGTGAGCATCTGCGCAGCATGCCCGCTGCGAAGCGTTGCTTCAAGGCGATGCCGAGGAATATCCCGCCCCTCCTCGCTGTCTAACTCGATGTCGGGATGTCCGCGCAAATCTGTTGGGTTTCGATGCTTGCAGCTCCGCGCCTTTTGAGCGTCGCAACCGCGGTTCCACCCTATCCGCTCGACCAGAGCGACGTGATCGAACGGGTGAAGCTGTTGTTTGGCGCGGCGCAGGCACTTGATCGGCTGCTTCCCGTCTTCATCAATACCGGCATTCGCACGCGCTATTCCTGCGTGCCGATCGAGTGGTACGACCGTCCCCATAGATGGGCCGAGCGCAACCATATCTATCTCGCCGCCGCGCTCGACTTGCTCGAAGCCACGACGGTTCAGCTGCTCGACCGCGCCGGCCGCTCCAAGGACGAGATCGACGCAATCGTCGTCGTCTCGACGACCGGGATCGCCACACCCAGCCTCGACGCGCTGCTAATCGAGCGGATGCGCCTGCGCACGACGGTGCGGCGGTTGCCGATCTTCGGGCTTGGCTGCGCCGGCGGGGTTGTCGGCCTCGCTCGCGCCGCGAGCCAAGCGCTGGCGGCGCCGGGCGAAACGGTGCTGTTCCTGGTCGTCGAGTTGTGCGCCCTGTCGTTCCGCCGTGACGACTTTTCGAAGAGCAATATCGTCGCGACCGCTTTGTTTGGCGACGGAGCCGCCGGAGCGCTGATATCGACTGAGGGAGAGGGGCCGGCGGTGGCCGCGTCGGGCGAATACACCTGGCCAGGAAGCCTCGATGTGATGGGTTGGGAGGTGGCCGATGACGGTCTTAGCGCGGTCTTCTCGCGCGACATCCCGCAACTTGTTGCCACCCGGCTTCGCGCGGCCGCGGCCGAGTTCTTGGCCCGCCACGGCCTGGCGATCGAGGACATCGATCGATTTGTCTGCCATCCGGGCGGCGCCAAGGTCGTGGCAGCGATCGAAAATGCCTTTGGCTTCGAGCAAGGAGCCCTGGTGGACGCACGTGGCGTGCTGCGCGATTTTGGCAACATGTCGGCCGCGAGCGTGATGTTTGTGCTCGACCGGATGCTCAACGGCCCGAGACCCTGGAACCGGGCGCTGATGAATGCGCTCGGCCCGGGCTTTACCGCCGGATTTCTCGTGCTCGACAACCGGTGACGGCGCTTTACTGGACATTGCTTTTGGTCGCCCTACAGCGGCTGCTGGAGCTTGCCTGGGCAGGTCGCAACACCGCGCGGCTGCGGCGGCTCGGCGCGATCGAGGTAGACTCGGGAGGCTATCCTTTTTTTGTTCTGCTGCACGCGGGTTGGCTGATCTGCCTGGCGTTATCGGTACCACCCCAAGCCCAGCCCTGCTGGTCCCTGCTTGCGGTCTTTGTCCTGCTTCAGCTTGGCCGGCTGTGGGTGATTTTGAGCCTCGGGGGGTGGTGGACAACGCGGATCCTGACCCTTTCATCCGCACCGCTGGTGAAAACCGGTCCGTTTCGCTGGCTCAGGCATCCCAATTACATCCTGGTGGTCGGCGAGTTTGCAGTGTTGCCGATCGCCTTTGGCGCAGTCCTAGTCGCGGTGTCGTTCTCGGCACTCAACCTGATGCTGATCCTCAGGCGTGTTCACCTCGAAAACCGCGCCTTAGCCGCGCGTCGAGGGTTGTGAACATCGTCGCCGCCGTCCGCGCTGCCAGGCTCAAAACCTGGATCGGATTTGCCGCCATGGCCATCGGCATGTTCATGGCAATCCTCGACATTCAGATCGTCGCCAGCTCGTTGCCCGAAATTCAGGCCGGGCTCAACATTCCCCTGGACCGGTTGAGCTGGGTGCAGACCGCCTATCTGATGGCCGAGATCGTCGCGATCCCGCTGACCGGTTGGTTGACCCGTCTACTGTCGACACGCGGCCTATTTGTCGCCTGCATCTGCGGCTTTACCGCCGCGAGCCTCGCCTGCGCCACATCGACGGGTTTCTGGTGGCTGATCCCGGCGCGAGTGCTGCAAGGGTTTTGCGGCGGAGCCCTGATCCCGCTGGTCTTTTCGGCGATTTTCCTGATGTTCGACCGGCCGGCGCGGACCCGGGCGACATTGGTCGCCGGCCTGCTGGCGATGCTGGCGCCGACCCTCGGGCCCAGCATTGGCGGCTTCGTAACCGACCGTTTTTCCTGGCATTGGCTCTTTCTGATCAACGCACCGCCGGGGATCGCCGTGGCTCTGCTGGTCGCCTGGTCGGTCGATGTCGATCGCCCGGATCGCCGTCTGCTGGGTGCGGTCGATCTCTGGGCGCTGCCGTTGCTTGCGTTGTTTCTCGGCGGCCTGCAACTGCTGTTGAAGGAGGCGCCGGCGCGCGGGTGGGGCACCGCACCTATGCTGCTGCTTGCCAGTCTCTGCCTGGTCAGCGGCGGCAGCGTGGTCCGGCGTTCGCTGAGCCACCCTACGCCGTTGATCGACCTATCCGCCTTTCACGACAGGAACTTCGCGGTCGGTTGTTGGTTCAGCTTTGTACTGGGCATCGGGCTCTATGGAGCCACCTATCTGCTGCCGGTGTTTCTCGGCCTCGTGCGAAATTACGCTGCGCTGCCGATCGGCAAGATCATGATGGTTACCGGCGCGGCTCAGCTGGCGATAGCGCCGATCGCCACCCGACTCGTACGCCGCACGGATGCCCGTCTGCTGATTGGCGCCGGCTATGCGCTGCTCGCGATCGGCTGGCTCGGCAACGGGTTCATGACCTATGAGACTGACTTCTGGGGCCTGTTCTGGCAGCAGATCTCGCGCGGTGCGGCGGTAATGCTGTGCCTTTTGCCGACGACCGCTCTGGCGCTCGGCGGCTTCGACCCTGGCCGGGTGCCGAATGCCAGCGGCCTGTTTAATCTGATGCGCAATCTCGGCGGCGCGATCGGACTCGCGGGGATCGACACGGTGCTCGAACAGCGCACCCCGGCCCATATCGCGGCCATTGTTGCGCGTCTTCAGGCCGGCGACCTTACGACCGCGCGCGTGGTCGGGCTGCCGACGGAGCGCTTTACCGGAGCGCCAATTGGTCCGATCGACGCCGCAACACGCGACTTCGCAGCTCCGCTGGTCGAGCGGGCCGGCTTGGTGGCCGCGTTCAACGATGCCTGGCTGTGGATCGGCGGCCTGATCCTGCTGTCGCTGCTGCTTCTGCCGCTGCTGCATCCCGGCTCGACGGACGACCGGAAGGCGTAAGGTCGAAGTCTCGAGCGGAAATGCCAATTTCCTTGCAGCAGCCCCGCAACCAGCGGCCGGGAGAAATGACCGAAGCACAGCCCCTCATCGCTCCGGTGTCCGAGGCAGCTACCTCGCCGCCATCCTGGAGCGGTGTTGCCCGGTCGGTGCGCGACAACGCTCTCGACCTGTTCCCGCCGCAAGCGTTCGAGGAAGACATCGTATTCCGTGAATTCGTTGGCCGCAGGCAGATCATCATCAGCAGAGCGGCGAGCATCCAGCAGATCCTCGTCGACAATCCGGGCAATTACCGGCGCACCGCCGCCGGCATCCGCATACTGCGGCCGCTGCTAGGCAAGGGCTTGCTGCTGAGCACCGGCGAGGACTGGCGGCATCAGCGCCGCACCTTGGCTCCGGCCTTTGCCCCGCGCACGATTCCGATCCTCGCGGGCCACGTAGCCAAGGCGGCAAGCGCCGCAACTACCGAACTCAGAAACGCGTGCGCCGCTCCGGTCGATTTGCTCGCGGCGATGCAATTGCTCGCGCTGGAGATTGCCGGCGCTTCGATGTTCTCGCTCGAAATGGAACGCTACGGTGCGGAATTGCGCGGTTTGATCACCGATTATGCCGCGCAACTCGGCCGGCCCAGCATACTCGATTTTTTGCTGCCACCGTCACTGCCAAGCCCGCGCGATCTGCTGCGATGGCGCTTTCGCCGACGCTGGCTGAACTTTGTCGGCCGGATCATTGCCGCGCGCCGGGAGCAAGCTGCGGCCGATGGGCCACGTGACCTGTTCGACTTGTTGGCGGGTGCGCGGGACCCTGACAGCGGCGCGCTGTTCCCGCCCGACCGTCTCGCCGACCAGGTGGCGACGATGATCGTGGCCGGCCACGAGACGACCGCGGTGGCGCTGTTCTGGTCGCTTTATCTGCTTGCTGGCGCGCCTCAGGTCCAGGATCGGCTGGCCGCCGAAGTCGCTCTGCTCGATCTTGGCCCGGACCGCGCCGCCGAGATGCTGACGAGGCTCGTCTACACCCGGGCGGTCGTGCACGAGGCTCTGCGGCTTTATCCCCCGGCGTTCACTTTGGCGCGTCAGGCGATCGCAGCCGATACCGCCGGGGGTGTGCCCATCCCCAGGAGCACGGTGGTGCTGATCTCGCCCTGGGTGTTGCATCGCCACCGGCAGCTGTGGTCCCGGCCCGAAATCTTCGATCCCGACCGCTTTCTGCCCGCGGCGCCGCCACCAGATCGGTTTACCTATCTGCCGTTTGGGATCGGTCCGCGCGTGTGCATCGGCGCGCAATTTGCGCTTACCGAAGCGGTCCTGGTCTTGGCGACCTTAATCCAGGGCTTCCGCATCGAGCGCGCCGACGCCGTGCCGGTTGTCCCTCGCGCCGTGGTTACCACGCAGCCCGACCACCCGCCCGCATTCCGGTTGCGGCCACGCTGAGTTAGCGCCTCTGCGATCATTCCCGCAGGTCCGGCCGAGCGCATCGCGGGCCCGCGATGACAGTTTTCTGACAACGAGAAATAAGGCATTCTCTCTTCTACCGGTCGAGGTGCATCGGGAAGAGGGAGACCATGCGCTCGCAACGACTGACCATGATCATCTTCATCGGGATGCTCCTCGGTATCGCCGTCGGCTACGCCTGTCACGAGCTGTGGCCCGACCCGCAGACGGCCAAGACCGTGGCCGGCTACATCTCGCTGTTCACCGACGTGTTTTTGCGGCTGATCAAGATGATCATCGCACCGCTGGTGTTTACCACCTTGGTCGTCGGCGTCGCGCATATGGGCGACACCAAGGCAGTCGGGCGCATCGGGGGCAAGGCGATGCTGTGGTTCGTCAGCGCCTCGCTGGTGTCGCTGCTGCTCGGGTTGATCATGGTCAATATTCTGCGGCCCGGCGACAATTTGAACCTGCCATTGCCCGACATCACGGCCTCGACCAATCTGAACGCCGCCTCGCTGTCGTTGAAGGACTTCGTCACTCACCTCGTTCCGAGAAGTGCTGTCGAGGCGATGGCCAACAACGAAATCCTGCAGATCGTAGTCTTTTCGCTGTTTTTCGGCGTCGCCGCGGCTTCCCTGGGAGAGCGGGCCGCGGGTGTCATCAAGATCATCGACGAAACATCCCAGATCATCCTCAAGATAACCGGCTACATCATGGCGCTGGCGCCAATCGCGGTGTTCGCGGCGATGGCGGCGACCGTAACGACCCAGGGGGTCGGGATTCTGGTCACTTACGGCAAGTATCTGATCGAGTTCTATTTCAGCCTGGGCGTCCTGTGGCTGGTCCTGATCGCCGCCGGGCTATTGTTCCTCGGCCGGCCCGTGTTTCGGCTGATTGCACTGATCCGCGAGCCGTTCCTGCTGGGCTTCAGCACCGCCAGCAGCGAAGCCGCCTACCCGGTAACGATGGCCCAGCTTGAAAAGCTGCCGGTCAGCAAGAAAATCATCAGTTTCGTATTACCGATGGGCTATTCGTTCAACCTGGACGGCTCGATGATGTACTGCACCTTTGCGGTGATCTTCATCGCCCAGGCCTACAACATTCACTTGTCGCTGCCGCAGCAGGTCACGATGCTGTTGATGCTGATGCTGACCAGCAAGGGCATGGCCGGCGTGCCGCGCGCGTCGCTTGTCGTGATCGCCGCAACTCTTGTCACTTTCAGGCTGCCCGAAGCGGGATTACTGCTGATCATCGGCATCGACCAGTTTCTCGATATGGGCCGCACCGCCACGAACGTGATCGGCAACAGCCTGGCCTGCGCGGTAATCGCGCGCTGGGAAGGCGAGACGGCGGCGACAATCGGCGGCGCGATAGCCGAAGCACAGGCGGCGTAACCAGATCCGGTGCGCAGAGCACTCGTCTTCTTCGCGCTTTCGGCGGCGCTGGCTGCCGTCGCGACGGCAGCCAGGGCGCAGGAGCTAACCGGAACCCTGAAGAAGATCCGGGACAGCAAGACCATCACCCTCGGCTACCGCTTCAGCTCGATCCCGTTCTCATACGTCAACAAGCTTGGCGAGCCGATCGGCTACTCGATCGATCTGTGCAATCAGGTGGTGGCCGAGGTTGCCGGCGAACTCGAAGGCATCGAGCCCAAAGTCGTCTTCCGGAAGGTCACCGCCGAAACACGAATTCCGGCTGTGCGCGACGGCATGGTCGACCTCGAATGCGGTTCCACGACCGCCAATTTCGCGCGCAAAAAGGAGGTCGCGTTCTCTCCGATCTTTTTCGTGGCCGGCACCAAGCTGCTGGTTGCGCGCAAGTCAGGGATCGAATCCTACCGCGACCTGCGCGGCAAGACGGTCGTGGTCACCGCGGGCACCACCAATGAGGCCGCGGTCCGGGCCATCTCCGACAAGCAGAGCCTCGGCATCAAGATCATCATCGGGCAGGATCACGACCAGTCGCTCGCCATGCTGACAGCCGGCAGGGCCGACGCGTTCGCCACCGACGACGTGCTGCTTTATGGCTTTGTCGCGACCCACAATTTGGCTGATCGCTACCATGTCGTAGGCGATTATTTGTCGTACGATCCATACGGGCTGATGTACCGCAGGGACGACCCGGATTTCGCCGCAGTGGTCGACCGCGCCTTCAGCCGAATGGCGCAGACCCGCGAACTGACCCACCTCTACAACAAGTGGTTTCAGCTGAGATTGCCCACTGGGGAAAAACTCGATCTGCCGATGAGTTCCGCAGCTCGAAGAAATCTTCCGCGTCGAAGGCGTCCCCGACTGATCGGCGCCGGCACTGCTTCCGGGGTCCCGCTCCTAGAGCAGCGAGCGGAAAACGGGGCCGTCCGGGATCACTCGGCGACAATCAATGCTTGATCTTGGAGTAAGGGAGAACCGGATCGCCGGCCTTGTATTGGTCGGGCCAGAGCACGGTTTCGCCTTTGCCGTCGCGAAAACTATCGACGCTGGTGTTGTCGATGTTCTGGAACTGGATGGTCATGATTCGCGATTTCGCCCATTCGCCGTTTTTGCCGAATGTGACATCGCCGACCACGGTCTGGAAGGTGTGGGTTCGGAGGTAATCGGCGATCTTGTCCTGATCGAGGCCCTTGCTACCTTCGACTGCGGCGCCCAGCACCTGCAGATCGGCATAAGCCCACGGCGCGAGATAATACCCGAGAGGGTCGACGCCCTTGCCCTTAGCGCGCGCCTGATAGCGCTGGAGAAACTCCATTACCCCCGGAAAGCGCAAAGCCGGCGCCGGGAGCCACCAGTCGAAGGTGATGATCCCGTTCAGCATCGGCCCAAGCGATGTTTTGATCGACGTGCTTTGCGGCCCGGTCAGATTGCCGCCGAAGATCTTGGTGTCGAGCCCGAGCTCATGAACGCTGCGGATGATGCCGACGCTGTCGGGCGGGTAGGACGAGATGTAGACGATGTCGGGGTGTGTTGCCTGGATGGCGCGGACGATCGGGGTGAAATCGGTCGTCGTCGGCGGGTAGGTCCGGTCATAGACCACTTGGAGGCCAGCCTTCTTCAGGTTGATGCGGGCGCCGTCGGCGGCATTGCGGGTGGCCTCTCCGTCATCGACCGCGAGCGCGATGGTCTTAAGCCCGAGCTTGTCCTTTTGCGCTTTGACGATGTTGAAGAATCCTTCGGAAATCGCCGGCCGCGGATCGGGGCCTACCGGGAGCATCGAGAAATATTTCGGATATTGGAACTCTTCGTTGATGTCGAGCGCGAACAATCCAATGAAATTCATGTTGTGAGCGATCACAACCGGCATCGCCGGAGCGGCGATATTGGTGCCGTAGCCCGAAACAACGAGGTCGACCTTGTCGACGTCGAGCAGCTTTGTATAAATACCGGGCACGAGTGAGGGATTGGTTTGGTCATCGTAATAATCGAGCTTGACCGGGCGACCGAGGAGACCGCCCTTGGCATTGGTGTCGTCGGCCCAGATCTGCATGGCCAACAGTGCGGAAGTACCGTTGACCGCGAGCCCGCCGGTCAATGCCATGCTGAAGCCGATCACGATCGGCTTGCCTGAGGGATCCGCCGCCGAGGCCCCAGCCAGCGCCAGCGGAATCATGGCGAGCGCGCCGGTCAAAGCCATTCCGGCGGAGCGAAGCCGGTTTATCGATATAGCCTTTCGCAACACAACGTCCTCCCTGATCTCGGCTGTTCCGAGGCATCTCTGCTCCTTTCTGGATAGACCATTTCGACCAGGCTCTCCGCAACCCTGGAAATCGCGCGGCATTTGGTCATCCGGACGGCGAACCGGGATATGGAGTACTCTTCGCCGACCGCGCCCGGATTTATCGAACGACGCGGTCGGAGGCAGATGGGTTGGGAGACCGGGCTTGCCGATCGCGGCACGGCTGGCGCCCGGTCGGAAAGAAGGGTGCAGTCATCGAGCGGGCTCGACCGAAACTGGCTGGGATGATTCTCCGTTCTTTAGCAAAAGGCGCTTAAGACCGGCAGGAGCATGCAGAAAATCAGTGTTCACGCCAGCCGCGCGGGAGGGGATCATCGGCTCAGTGGGTTGCTGTACTCGCGGGTAGGCTTCACCGCCCTGCTGGCGATTATCGCCGTCTACTATCTGTTTTTGTTGAGCAACGGCACCTTCCGGCTGTTTGCGCCAGAGATGTTGGACCGGACCTTCGACAGCATGCTGGTGCACCTGCTCCACGGCGAGTTCACGGTCGACCGGCGTGCGATCAATTGGGAGAGCTTCACGCGCGACGGCAAAACCTACACCTATTTCGGGGTCTTTCCGGCGCTGTTGCGGCTCGTGGCAATGCCGTTTACCGATATCGCCCGGGTCGAGTTCGCGCGGCCCTCCTGCTTGATGGCGCTGGTCATCTTTGTCGCATTGCAGCTGCGGATGCTGCTGGTCGTACACGACACCCTGCCGACCGAAGACCGGGTTCCCGGCTTTCTCGCGGTAATGACGGCGGCGACCGTCCTCAGCGGCCCGCAGCTTTACATTCTCGGCTCGGCCACGATCTATCACGAGACGATCCTTTGGTCGGCGGCGATGGGTGCCGCATTCAACCTGATCGTCCTTCGGGCAGCCCTTGGCGAGGGCGATCTGGGCACCCGGGACCTGGCAGCGCTGGCCGCTCTGGCTGGGCTGGCGCTGAACACGCGCCCGACAATTGGCGTGGCGCTGAGCCTCGGCACGGTCCTCCTCGTTGCCCGCGCGGCGTGGCGTCGACACATATCCGAGCCACTGTCAGCCGTGACAAGGCGAGGGCCCTTGACGGCGGTTTCCGCGCTGGCGAGCGAGCCGCGCGTCTTGCTGCCGTTCTTGGTGCTTGGCCTGTTCGCTGTTGCTTGCGGGATCGTCAATTTCGAGCGGTGGGGCAATCCGCTGAGTTTTGCCGATTTCCGCGATTACGATTTCTATCGCCGGCATCCAAATCTTGCAGCCGTGGTCCGCAACTACGGCGATTTCGATCTCGGCCGTATTTGGATCGGAGCGCTGTATTACGCGACTGGCATCCCGTATGTGTTGAAGGCCGTGCCGCCCTTCGAACAGTTCCTGGCGGCCCGATACACCGGCATCGAAGCGCCTCCATTCACCCCCCTCTTGACCAATCCGCTCACCATCTTTCTCGCCGGCATCGGTCTTTGGCGCCTTTGCAGCAAGCCGGAGCTTCCGGGCGGCGGGTTGGCCATCCTGCGTTTGGCGCTGATCGGCAATGCGGCGGCGGTTTTGCTGATTTTATCGGCTGCAGCGCTGGAACTGCGCTATCGTTTCGATCTAACGCCGTTTATGACCTTGGCGACGTTAGCGGGGTACCGCTTCGCTTCGATTGCCGCCGTCGAAATCTCCGAGGCTTGGCGTCGGCGGGCACGCGTCGCGGCGGTGGGTTTGTGCGTGTTTGGCATCCTCTGGAGCCACTACATGCTGCTAATCCACAAGGTTTGGAGCCTGGGCGAGCCGATGGAGGTTCGGCGAACCCTGTCCGTCTTCGCGCCGTTCGCATTTAAGCCTTAACTACGCGATTGTAATGATCGTTCCAGGATAGCCCAATTGGTACCACTTGCATAGATATCGAAAACACCGTAACAGTACGATGATCACATCTCCCAATCGAAACTGATGACCGAATTAATTGAACGCTCGGATCTAGGTGATCGTTATTTCATCATCGGTGGTGCCGGCTTTGTCGGCAGCCACTTCGCCGATCATCTAATTGCCGATCCAAGCGTCATGGCGGTTACGCTGTTCGACAATTTTTCGTCGGGCCGAGAGTGGCACAGTGAGAAACATTTGGGCGATCGCCGATTGACACTGGTTCGCGGCGATGCCGGCGATCTGAGGCAGCTCACCCGGGCAATGGCCGGGCATGAGGTAGTAATCCATCTCGCCTCGAATCCGGATATCGCCCGCGCCGCCACCGAGCCGGAGATCGATTTCTACCAGGGAACCTTGCTGACCAATAATGTGGTCGAGGCAATGCGCCGAAATGGCGCCCGACGGATTCTTTACGCCTCGGGCAGTGGGGTTTACGGCGACCTCGGCGCGCTGGAGGTAGATGAGGATTACGGGCCGCTGTTGCCGATCTCGACCTACGGCGCGAGCAAACTCGCGGGCGAGGCGCTGATTGCTGCTTATTGCGCGATGTTCGATCTTACCGGCTGCGCTTTCCGGTTTGCCAATGTAGTGGGGCCGCGCCAGACGCATGGCGTCGGGTATGACTTTGTCCGGCGGCTGCTTGTCGATCCGACGCGTCTTGCGATCATGGGGGACGGCAGCCAGAGCAAATCGTACATCCATGTCTCGGACATCGTCGCCGCAGTGTTGCATGCAGCGCGCTACTCGCCGGCCGCTTTCGACACCTACAACGTCGCGACGGGGGACTACATCACGGTTACCGAGATCGCCGAGCTTGCGGTCGAGTGCCTGGGTCTGCCGGCGCCGCCGCGCTTCGAATATTCGGGCGGCAATCGCGGCTGGAAGGGCGATGTTCCCGTCGTACGCCTCAACACCGACCGCATTCGCCGACTGGGCTGGACCTGCCGTCGCGGCAGCCGTGAGGCGTTTCGGCTTTCCCTTCTGGCGCTGATCGAGGATGCTCGGGCCGGCCGCATCTGAGCACCGCCCGGCATTGGCCCTGCTGGCGGGGGGATTGGCGACGCGATTGCGTCCTTTGACCCTCGCCATGCCGAAATCGATGATCGAGGTAGCCGGTGAGCCGTTCGTCGCCCATCAGTTGCGGCTGCTGGCGAGCCAGGGCATCGACCAAATCGTTATCTGTGCCGGGCATTTGGGCGAACAGATCGAGGCGTTTGTCGGCGACGGCGCCGCCTTTGGCTGCAAGGTGCAGTATTCGTACGATGGCGAAAGGCTGCTCGGCACCGGCGGCGCGCTGCGCAAAGCATTGCCGCTGCTGAGCGATCCGTTCGCCGTCATGTATGGCGACAGTTATCTGCCGACGCCGCTTTGCTCCGATCGTGGAAGCGTTCGGGCGTTGCCGGACACGCGGCGCTGATGACGGTGTTCCGAAATGCCGGACGGTGGGACACCAGCAATGTCGAATTCGTCGACGGCATAATCGTCCGGCACGACAAGGTCCATCGGTCGCCGGCGATGCACCACATCGACTACGGCCTTGGCCTTCTCGCTGCCAGTGCCATAGAGGGCTGGAAGGCGCGCGATCCATTCGATTTGGCCGATCTCTATCGGCGACATGGCGCGACGCGGCAGCCTTGCCGGGTTCGAGGTCCGTGAGCGGTTTTACGAGATCGGTTCACCCGCCGGGCTCCGAGAAACCGACGCGTATCTTCGCCATCAATCGAACGGAAAACCGTCATGATCATCACGCGCACCCCGATGCGCATCTCGATCGGCGGCGGCGGCACCGATCTGCCGTCGTATTATCGGGAATTCGGCGGCTTCGTGATCTCTGCCGCGATCAACAAATATGTATACATCAGCATCAACCGTGGATTCTTCGACGGATACTTTCTCAAATATTCCGAACTCGAGCACGCCGTGGAATGCGATCAGATCCGCCATCCGCTGATCCGCGAGGCGCTGCGTCTGCAGAAAGTGGAACGGGGCCTGGAGATTGTCAGCATCGCCGATGTGCCTGCCGGCACCGGCCTTGGCTCTTCGGGCAGTTTCCTGGTCGGGTTGCTCCATGCGCTGCATGCCCATAAGCGTCAGCCAGTTGACGCCGAGACCTTGGCCTGCGAGGCGATCGAGATCGAGATGAACCGCTTGGGTGAACCAGTCGGCAAACAAGACCAATACATCGCCGCCTATGGTGGGCTGACTTGTCAGGAATACCGGACCGACGACACCGTCGTCATTACCCCGTTGTGTCTCAGCGAAGACAAGGTCTACGAACTGCGCGATTCGTTGATGCTGTTCTTCGTCGGCTATACCAGGCAGGCCAGCCTGTTGCTGCAGGATCAGCGGCAGAAATCTTCGCAAGGCGACGCGCAGATGTTAGGCGGCCTGCATTTCGTCAAAGAACTCGGGATTGAGATCAAAAGCGCGCTGGAAACCGGCGACATCCCGCGTTTCGGCGAACTGATGCACCAGCACTGGCTGAGCAAGCGGACGCGTTCCGCGGGCATGAGCAACGGTCGGATCGACAGTCTCTATGAACTCGCTCGCGCTCGGGGTGGCGCAACCGGGGGAAAGCTGGTCGGAGCCGGCGGCAGTGGTTTTCTGCTGTTCCATACCCATGACCGCCGCAAGCTGCGCTCGGTCATGACCGAAGTCGGCGTTCGCGAGATGGATTTCAGCTTTGACTTTGACGGTTCGATGGTAATCATGCGCAGTTGACGTCAGGTAGCGTGCGAATTCCGCTCACAACCTCCCAACAGAGTGCCCGCACTGCTCCCGCCACAGGTATTCGCCTTTAATTTGACAGCTAAGTTGCATGCAGGGATTCTCGAAAGTATTTCTAATACTTGGCAGATCGAATCAGACAGACGATACCGCGCCAATTCATGCTGGCCTACGGGTCCACGCGGTCCCAATATCTAGAGCAGTCCTTGGTTGCGGACTGCCCCGGGATGGATGAAAACCTTTGCAGCACCCGGTGCCAAATGTCTGACTCGTACCACTAGTTAATACGCAATTCCCGAAGTCTACCGTTAGCATCATGAATAGTGACCATGAGAGTTGACCCCAACGGCACCGTTTTGACGGTCGCCACAGTCATCTTCGGCGGCGCAGCCGCAGCAGTAACTTGGATTGGCTTCGGCCAACCCCGAGGAATGATCCATGGTATAGTTTATGGCGAGACCGACTTCCTGCAACGGCTGTGGCCGATCGTCACGCTTACGATCTTGTCTGTCGGGCTGGCGGCGGTATTTGGCTCTCAAAACGTCACTTCACGAATGACCGCCGCACCATCGAAAAATGGCCTGCGGATCATTTGTGCCGCGCTCATTGTAGGCGGATTTGCCGCCTCCTTGCTCGCGGTTTGGGCACTGCGCGCATTTCCGTTTTCGGCCGACGAATACGATTACCTGTTCCAGGCTGAGACGTTTCTTCGCGGCCGGCTATGGAATCCCTTGCTCCCCGGACACGAGTTTTTTGCCTTTTACTGGATAGTCGAAAAGGCCGGGAAATGGCTGAGCAGTTTTCCGCCGGGCTGGCCTCTTTTGCTCGCCGTCGCCCGTTTGCTCGGGTTCCCGTTTTGGGCGGTCTCCCCGCTGCTCGGCGCGATTATGCTCGTCTTTCTCGCCAAGTTGGCCGCGCGCGAAGATGGGCCAGCGGGCAGCGCTGTGGCTTTGGCGCTAATTGTGTTCTCGCCGTTCTTCGCGTTCAACGCCGGATCATTTTACAGTCACGTGCCGACCGCAGCCTTTGGGCTGATGTTCTGCTATTTCGGAACAAAATTTATCGATTTGCCGGATTGGCGATCCGCTGTGCTCGCCGGCACAGCGCTCGGAGTGGTTGGTGTGATCCGGCCTTTCGACACGCTAATTTACGCGGTCCCGTTCGGTCTCGAGTGGTTGATCAAGCCTAAACACCGGCACATTGGCGCGATCGCGTTGGTTGTAATGGCGGGACTGCCGTGGCTTGCGGGATTTCTCTTCTATACTCGTGCGATCACTGGAAGTGCTTTCGTACCTGTTCAAGTCTGGGCTTACTCGTCACTACCGATAGGGTTCAACAACACGAATTTGCAGGGCCACCTAGTCTCATGGATGCAAGGACTCATGTTCGTTAAAACGCGAATATGGATGCTTTCAGAATGGACATCTCCGATATTCTTGTTATCATATCTGGGCTGTTTAGCATGGAAGATGTCTCGGCATAAAGTCCGGTTTTACGATTTTGCCGTCATTTCTGCAATTATAGCATATCTTTTTGTTCATACCGACATGGGTGGTGACGAGTATGGTCCGCGATTTTACTTCGAGGGCTTCATGCTGATGCCATTAACGGTCAGTTCTACAATTGTTGGTTTGATCCGGGAGCGAAAGCCCGCGGCCACCGGGGTTGTGACCGGTTTGACAATCGCTCACATTCTGATCTGCCTCGCCGGCTTGGCGGTGCTGTTAGTGTATATGCGCAAAGTGGTCGACGATCGCTTCGATATTTACGACCAAGTGCGGCAGGCGGGGTTGCACGATGCGCTGGTTCTCGTCCATCAACGCGACATCTTTGCCCGCAACGGGCTCGATCGCGACGGGAATGTAATTTACGCACTCAATCTGCCGGGACGGATCAACGAACTCCACAAACTTTTTCCGGACCGACGATTTTACCTCTACAGGCGCGCCCACCGCGAGACCCCCGGAGAGCTGATTCCATTGCCGCCCGCACCCGCTACTCCTTGACAGCCTGCCGCCGCATTCGCTTCGAGGAACTCATGCCCCATCGCCTTGTCTATAAAGATAGAGACTGAACATAAAACCCTTCACTCCCTCTGAAGCGGGGGTCCCGACCGAAAATGTCGCATCGGGATTGCCAGCATTGCGCGGTGCAGACATGTCCGTCGTTATGATCACGATGAACGAGGAAAAGGCGGTCGCCAAGGTCATCGGCGACATCCAAGCGGTGCTGCCGGACGCCGAAATCGTCATCGTCAATTCGAGCCGAACTCGACGCCTGACATTGCCGCGGCCCTTGGGGCTACGGTCATCCGTCAATATCCGCCTCAAGGTTATGGGCGCGCGATGGATCTCGCGTTGCGCTCCTTTACGCGGCGGGTCGCGGTCACGATGGACTGCGACGATACCTATCCGGTCGATTTCATTGCGCCGATGGCCCGGATGGTCTTGAACGAAGGTTATGATCTCGTCGACGGTTCGCGTCTCGAGCGCAAGCCGTCAGCGATGCCGTGGATAAATTATTTCGCCAATCGGAGTTTTGCGCTCGTCGCCTCGGCGCTGTTCGGCCGCCACTTAACCGATCTGCATAGCGGTATGCGCGCCTATCGCCGGGGGTTGGTAGCGGATTTAGATTGCGACCCTTCAGGTCCGGCGCTCCCCGTCGATTTGATTTTGCGAACCGTGCGCAAGGGATACAAAGTCAGAAGCATCTTCATCCCCTACCGCGAGCGCATCGGACAGAGCACGATGCAGCCGCTGCAGAGCGCATATTGGACCGTCAAGCGTATCCTCGGGGCGCGCTTCAGCTAACCTCGCGAACGGCGCCGACGAGCACGATGCGAAACGACAGCAATCCGCGCCACAACCCAGTCAGCCATGTTTCTGCCGGCAGCACCCAGCGCTCGTACTGGCGATAGGCGGGGGAGTTCAATATTCCGCTCGGATCCGATGGGCCGTCGGTGTTTTTGGTGAAAAATCGCTTTATTAGCGGTAGAAACGCTCGAGTGACGCCTGGCGCATGTCTCGCCGACAGAGTAGCGAGACCAGCTTCCTGTAGCAGCGCTTGCGCCGTCCGGAAGGTAAAGAAACGCAGATGGGTTCGGTCCATTATTCCTAAATTGGCATAGTCGAAACGTCCGAACAGCAATGCCAATCGCCGATCCCAGCAAGCGATATTGGGCAGGGAAACCACGATCCGGCCATTCGGCTTCAGGAAGGCCCGGTAGAAACGCAGGACGCTTAATGGATCGGGAATATGTTCCAATACGCAGGCGAACAGGATGACATCGAACTTCCGTTCGTCGAGCGCCGCCTTGACCGTCTTCTTGTCCGCAAGATCGAAGGGGAGAAGCTCATCCACCCGATCTCGCGCTGCTTCCAAAGCGTCCGGATGGCACTCGATGCCGGTGACCCGGTAGGTGAGGCGCCGCGCCGCGCTTGCGAGCTGTCCGCGGCCGCAGCCGATGTCGAGCAGCGATGGCGAGTCCGACAAAGAGCGCCGCAACCGCGCCAAGACGTCGATCACGGTGTGGTTGACGTCCTCAAAAGCGTAATAATCGGCGGTCAGATCGAACATCTTGCACCCTCTACCGGGCTCGTGCCGCGGCGGCATCGCAGGGCACTGGCGCTTTCAACGTCCATGCACGAGATCCAAACGCTCCCGTGGTTACCTTGAGGAGTAGCGAGGCGAAAAACACCTGGTCGACCGGCGAGGTCGCTCTACAGTGCCTCTGCCGCGGCGAGACCGCGGCGCACCGCCTCGTCCATATTGATGTACTCGAATTCGGCGTTGCGGCCGACGCTGACGATCCCCAGGCCGTTCACGTAGTCGAGCGCCGTCGTCAGGTTCTGGCGATAATCGAAGCTGCGAACGACATAGGCGTGCTTGGTCCGGTGAACTTTGCAGAATTGAACATTGTCGCGGTCGATCAGCTTCATCTCGGCAATGCCGTCGATGACGCAGCGACTGATTTCCTCATCGCCGGCCTCGTGAATGCCGTCTCCCGGGTTGGTGGTAATTTCTGCGGTGATTGCCGTGTGACCGGACGGCGCCCCCTGATCGGTGAAATTGAGCGGAAAGGATAGCCGGTGAAACGGGAACCGCGTGTCGGGCACATAAAGGGCGGTATAAGGTAGCGGCGCGCTCGACTTCGCACCGATCATGAGCTGTCACCAGCGAGTTATAACGCAGCCCAGCAACACAGCGTCGCACTTGCTCCGGCACATCGGGAAGCGCAGTGACCAAATCCTCGATCGGGATAGTGGAGACGATCCGGTCATAGCTCTTGATCGTGCGGCCGTCGCTGACCTGCCATTTCTCTGCGTCGCGCCACACCTTCTGCACGCGATAATTCACTGTAATGTTTGGACAGTCCTTCGCGAATGACTGCGGGACCGCCTCGATGCCCCCGATCTTCGGATAGCCGAAATAGAGTTGATGGGTGTAGCCCTCGGTCTCCACCCCGACCGCCGACTTGATGACGTCGGCAATCGGCGGGCGCGGCACTCGCCCCTCGACCCAATCGAAGGCCATTTCCTCGGCCGATACGTTCCAGATTTTCTCGTTGTAAGGGATCAAATATTTCTCGGCGATACCCTTGCCGAACACGTGGTAGATCCACTCCTTGAAGTTGGTCGGCTCCGGGTAGTCGTTCTCAAGATAATAGTATAAGCACTCGAAACGATCCTCAGGTGAGAGATCGTAGAGGCCATTTTCAAAGGGATATTTGACGCATCTCCCGTCGTACCAGATCTTATTGTTGCGGCGCCGCTGAGCAATGTTGTCACCGAGTTGATGGTGAAGAAACTCGAGGATATCCTTGTTGCTCGAGAATAAGATGTGGGGTCCGCCAAGGTCGAAAGTATAGCCGTCCACAACGAGACTCTGGCAATGGCCCCCCACTTTTGCTTCGAGTTCGAGAATTTCACATTCGTGCGCCGTGCAGCGGCTGCCGACAACGAGGCCGACTAGCCCGCCGCCGAGTATTCCGATCCTCATGCTTCCCGCTTTCCCGAAGCCGCCTCGGCGATTGCGGCCCGCGCCCCGTCGGCAGCGGGGCCGACGGACGGCAACCGCGCGGGACCGTGGCCAATATCCCAGTTGTTGAGCCAGATCAAACCGCCCGGGAGCCCGACCAGAATTTGCGATACCCCGACGCAAAGCGAAGCGGCAAGTGCGGTCTCTCCGGGGATGCCGAGCTTGCCGAGGAAAACAACCAGCGCTGCTTCACGAACGCCCCACCCACCGAGCGATATCGGAAGCAACTGAAACAGCGCGACGGGAGGGACGATCATCAGCCACAGGCTGAAAGACAGATGGAGGTTGACAGATTGCCCGGCCAGATCCGCGGCAAGGACAGTAAGACCTGTCGTCGCCAGGGCAAGGCCGAATATCGGCACCGCGCGCCGTGGGTCGAGGAAGATCCGGCGTGCTTCAATCGACAGATCGGCAAGCGGCGCAACCGGACGAAGCCTCACCACGATCTGCGGGAGCCGATCGATCAGGAACAATGCCGCCAGACCCGAAGCTGCCCCGGCCAGGACGAGCAGCAACAGGCGCTGCTGGAGCGGTTCGCGGATGATCGCTAGCAGCGCGGGAAGGCTGGCTGCGAAGATCGCGACTATGACAATATAGCCACTGGCCCGATCGAGCAGGATACTGCGGATGGCGGTCGTCAAGCTCATTCCCGCCAGTTTGCACCGCCAAGCACGTACCGCATCCCCGCCGATGCCGGTTGGCAGCACCTGATTGAAGAACCAGCCGACAAACAGGAGCCTGAGCAGGATGGCTGGCCGGACGGTCTGGTGATCGGCGAGGATCAGCTGCCACCGCGAGGCGTTGAACGGATTGGTGGCGGCCAATATCGCGACCGTCAAGCCGAACAGGAGCGGCGAGCCGTTCGACACGATATTGGCAATCCGCCCGATATCGAGGTGCGACAGCAGCGCCGCGAAGAGTCCGCCGGTAACGACGAGGCGTACCGCAGTACCCAAGAATTTAACCATTTCGGTTACCAGTTCTCGCCTAACCGGTTGTCACTTGTATTGACCGACTGTTGCGTAAGGTAGCCAATCTGGAGGTTCCAAGATACAGTCACAAGCTAGTCATGTTTTCAGTTACTGAACCGTCACCCGAGGATCTGCAGCATTCCCGGCTCGTGGACACTATTGACGACCCGGTCGTTGGGCCGATGATCGCTTCCCAGGCACGAGAAGCAGCTCCCGCACCTCTTGATCGCGAGAAGAACGTGGACGCAGAGGTCTCGGGCTATGGCGCCGTCCGCTCGGGGCCCGCATACGGGCAGCACGGGGACTTGTATCCCGATGAGTAGGTGCAGGCCCGCGGTACAGTTGCAAAGCTTGCATGATGCGGCCCCCCTGCACAGATATTGAGGCGACGGATTGCGGTCTACATGTTGTATCTGGGCGTTTTCCCTGCACAAGCTGATAATTCGAACCAAATGAAGTCACCGGATTTCTTTCGGGTCAGATGCTGAGATGAGCGCGGCAGAATCTGCCGAAGTCGAAATTTTTACCGACGGCGCTTGTAGCGGCAATCCCGGCCCGGGGGGATGGGCCGCGATCCTGCGCTATCGTGAGGTCGAGAAGGAGTTGAGCGGGTTCGAGCCGGTCACCACCAACAACCGCATGGAGATGATGGCGGCCATTTCCGGGCTGGAGGCCCTGAAGCGGCCCTGCCGGGTGCGGCTGTTCAGCGACAGCCAATATCTGCGCGACGGCATCACCAAGTGGATCCACGCCTGGAGACAGCGCGGCTGGCGCACGGCGGACAGAAAGCCGGTCAAGAATGTCGATCTGTGGCAACGGCTCGACGCCGCCGCACAACGCCATCAGGTCGCTTGGGAATGGGTGCGCGGCCATGCCGGCCACCCCGAAAACGAGCGCGCCGATGCGCTTGCCCGCGCCGCTATTGCCGAGGCCGGTCGGCCGGAGCGGACCGAAGCAAAGGCTGACGGCTAACGAAAATTGCGGCTCCGGACGACGATGTCGCGGGCGTCGCTGCCGGGCAATTTTCTCGGAAGCTTTACCGGCGGCTCGGCATCGCCGGTGTGGTCGCGCAGGGTGTTGAGACGCGGTGTCATGTCCGCGAGCCGCTCGGCGACGACATGGATGACGCTCTGCTCGCGCTGCAATTTGCCGGTGCAGCGCAGCAGGGTGGCGCCCAGCGCGGCGCGGCGGAAGCGTTCGAGGATGGCCGGCCAGATGATCAAATTGGCGATCCCGGTCTCGTCCTCGATGGTGATGAAGACGACGCCGTTGGCGCTACCCGGACGCTGGCGGATCAACACGATTCCGGCAATGGCGAGCCGGCGATCGACCGGCAGACGGGCGAGGTCGGCGGCGGTGACGAGGCCTTCGCCGGCAAGCTCACGGCGCAGAAAGGCGAGCGGGTGGCGCTTCAGACTTAGGCCGAGGCTGGCGTAGTCCTCGACGACATGTTCGCCCAGCGGCATTTCCGGCAGCAGCGCCACGGCACGCGTTTCGGAGGCCACTGCGCTGCAAGTTTCGAAGAAGCCCCCCTGACTTCGGCCTCTCCCCCCATTGGGGCGCGAGGGTTTTTCTTTAGAAGTCTCCGCGGCGGCGAAGAGCGGCAGCGGCGGGTCGCCGAGCGCCTTTAGGGCCCACAATGCGCGGCGGCGGTCGAGCCCGACCGAGCGGAACGCGTCGGCCTCGGCCAAGCGCTCGAGCGCGCCGCGGCCGAGCGCACCGCGCCGCCACAGCGCGTGCGGGTCGGGGTAGCCGGAGTCGCGCGCAGTGACGAGGCGCTCGGCATCAGCCGCGGCGAACCCTTTGATCTGGCGCAAGCCGAGGCGCAAGGCAGGACGATGGTTTTTCTCTGTACATCCGTCGTTCCCGCGAAAGCGGGAATCCAGGGGGCCAGGGTCTGAACGGTAGCCCTGGACCCCCGCTTCTTCGGGGGCGACGATAAACGGCGGTTCCAACGTGCAGTCCCAGAAGCTGTGATTGACATCGACGGCCGCACCTCGACGCCGTGCTCGCGGGCGTCGCGGACGATCTGCGCCGGGGCGTAGAAGCCCATCGGCTGGCTGTTGAGCAGGGCGCAGGCGAAGATCTCGGGATAGAAGCATTTGATCCAGGCCGAGACATAGACCAGGAGCGCGAAGCTCGCCGCGTGGCTCTCCGGAAAGCCATAATCCCGAACCCTTCGATCTGGCTGAAGCAGCGCGTCGCGAAGTCGCGGTCGTAGCCGTTGGCACGCCATGCCGGCGATGAACTTGTCGCGGAACTGATGGATGTCGCCGTTGCGCCTGAAGGTCGCCATGGCGCGGCGCAGCCGGTCGGCCTCGTCCGGGGTGAAGCCGGCGCCGACGATGGCGATCTTCATCGCCTGCTCCTGGAACAGCGGCACGCCCATGGTTTTGCCGAGCACCTGGCGCAATGCCTCGGACGGGTAGTTCGACCGGCTCAAGCCCGGAGCGCCGGCGCAGATAGGGATGCACCATGTCGCCCTGGATCGGGCCCGGCCGGACGATCGCGACCTCGATGACGAGATCGTAGAATTCGCGTGGTTTGAGCCGCGGCAGCATGGTCATCTGCGCGCGGCTTTCGACCTGGAAGACGCCGACCGTATCGGCGCGGCTCAGCATGTCGTAGACCTCGGGCATCTCGGCCGGCACGGTGGCGAGGGTCGAACGGCCGGCCGTAATGACGCTCGATCAGCGCAAAGGCCTTGCGGATGCAGGTCAGCATGCCGAGCGCCAGGACGTCGACCTTGAGGATGCCGAGCGCGTCGAGATCGTCCTTGTCCCATTCGATGACGGTGCGGTCGTCCATCGCCGCGTTCTCGATCGGCACCAGTTCGGACAATGGCCCGCGGGTGATGACGAAGCCGCCGACATGCTGCGACAGGTGGCGCGGAAAGCCGATCAGCTCGGCGGCGAGATCGAGGGCGAGGCGCAAAGTGCGGTCGGCGGGGTCGAGCCCGGCCTCGCGCACCCGAGGTCGGCGATCGGGTCGTTGCTCCAGCCCCAGACGATGCCGGCGAGCGCCGCGACGACATCGACCGAGAGCCCCAACGCCTTGCCGACCTCGCGGATCGCCGAGCGCGAGCGATAGCAGATCACGGTAGCGGCGAGCCCGGCCCGGTCGCGGCCGTATTTGTCATAGATGTACTGGATCACCTCCTCGCGCCGCTCATGCTCGAAATCGACATCGATGTCGGGCGGCTCGTTGCGCGCGGCGCTGATGAAGCGCTCGAACAGCAGATCGATGCGCGCCGGGTCGACGGCGGTGATGCCGAGGCAATAGCACACGGCCGAATTGGCGGCCGAGCCGCGCCCCTGGCACAGGATGCCGCGCGCCCGCGCGAACCGCACGATGTCGTGGACGGTCAGGAAATAGCGGGCGTAGTCGAGCTGCTCGATCAGCTGCAGCTCGTGCTCGATCAGGTCGTGAACCTTGTCGGGGACGCCTTCGGGATAACGCTCGCGGCGCCTTCCCAGGCGAGAACGCGTGAGCCGCTGCTGCGGCGTGCGCCCGTCCCCTGCAGTCTTGTCGGGATATTCGTAGCGCAGCTCGTCGAGACTGAAGCGGCAGCGCTCGACGATCTCGAGGGTGCGCGCGACGGCGTCCGGATGGCCGCGAAACAGCCGCGCCATCTCGGCGGGCGGTTTCAGATGGCGCTCGGCATTGGCGGCGAGACGAAAGCCGGCCTCTGCCGACCGTGCAGCCTTCGCGGATGCAGGTCAGCACATCCTGCAGCGGCCGCCGCTCGGGCTCGTGGTAGAGCACGTCGTTGGTCGCGACCAGCGGCAGCCCCGCGCGCTCGGCCAGGCCGGCGAGATCGGGCGAGGCGCCGCGCATCGTCGCCGCGATAGAGATGCTGGGCGGCGAGATAGGCGCGGCCGGCGAAATCCGCCGCGACGCGGGCAGCGAAGATGCGGCATTCGTCCGAGATCGCCAGCCGGTCAGGCGGCAGCGCAACGACGATCTGGCCTTCGCCATGCGCGACCACATCGGCGTAGTCGAGATGGCATTCGCCCTTGGGGGCGCGGCGCTTGCCCGATGTCAGCAGCCGCGACAGCCGGCCATAGGCGGCGCGATCGTCGGGAAAAGCGAGCAGGCTCGTGCCGTCGCAAAGATCGAGCCGGCAGCCGACGACGAGACGCAGCCCGACCTGCTTTGCCGCCTGATGCGCGCGCACGACGCCGGCAAGGCTGTTGCGGTCGGTGATCGCGATCGCGCCGTGGCCGAGGGCGGCTGCGGTCATCACCAGTTCGCCCGGATGCGACGCACCGCGCAGAAACGAGAAATTGCTCGTGACCTGCAGTTCGGCATAGCCGCTCGCATGACCAGTCATTGCCGAACACCCATCCCGCCACCGGCCAACACGTCAGGCAAAGACACCGTGGACGAACCAGCGGGGCGGCGATCTTCGTCGGAGAGACCCGCCCGAAACAGCCAGAAGCGTCGCCCCTCCTCGTCCTCGACCCGGTAATAATCGCGGATCCTGTCGACTCCGGCTGATCCTTCCACTCGCCACCATTCGGCTGCGATCCGCTCGGGTCCGTCGGCATATGTCACCCGATATGTGCGACGCCGCCAGGTGAAACGGAAAGGCGGGTCGTCGGGAAGCAGCCAAAAAGCTTCGACCGGCTCCGGCGGCTCGAACAGCCGTATCGGACGCGGCAGTCGTATTCCGTCATCCCCGCGCAAGCGGGGATGCGGAGATCCTGGTCTCGATGCCGGTTGCCCCTTGGCCCCCGCTTTCGCGGAGGCGACGGAAATTGGCACACACGTCGAGGCTCGCTCGGGGATGTGGCTTTGACGCGGCTCGAGCCGACAGAGCGCAGCGCTGCCGAGCCTGTTGCCGAGCCGATCGAGAAGCAGAGCCGTGTCCGCTGTCGTCCTGGCGTCGGGAGAGCCGGCAAAACCGAGCTGCTCGGGGGCCAAAGGCTCGACCGCGAAGGCGGCAAGGATCATGTCTTCGACACCGAGGCCGGGATCGACGGTGTCGAGCCTCTCCTCGAACAGCCTGGCCAGGTGGCGCGGATCACGGCTGGGGCGAGCGACCCCGAGCATAATGTGTTCGACCCGACCATCGACACGATGAAAGGCGAGATCAAGGCGTCGCGCTCCGGTCCCTTCCCGTGCCAGGCGCAGAACGAGATCCTGGGCCAGCCGCTCGGCCCCGCGCGCCAAATCGGCGGGATCGGCGATCGGCTCGGCAAAGCTCAACCGCACGCGCCGGTCCGGTGCTTCGCCCAACGGCGACAACGGCTCCGGCAGGTCATCGAGCGCTTGATCGAGACGCAGCGCCACGTTGTCGCCGAACCGGCGGGCCAGGGCAGCGCGCGGCATCGCATAAAGATCGCCGACCCGTTTCAAACCCACTCGCCTCAGCCCTTGGACCGTGGCGGGGTCGAGACGCAGCGCTTCGACCGGCAATCCGGCGAGGCCACTGCGTGCGTCTGCCGATGGCAGGATGACGACGCACCCGGTGATTTGCGCAAAGCGGGCCAATGCCCAGGCGGCACCGAGCGTGCCGGCTATGGCGATCCGGGAGGCAATGCCCCGATCATCGAGCCTGGATGAGAGATCGGCGGCAAGGGCTGCCTCCCCGCCCCATAGATGGGCCGAGCCGGTGATCTCGATTTTGACACCGTCGGACCCGTCGGGTGCGGTCCACGGGCTGTAGCGGCCGCACCATTCCGCCAGCTGTCGCAATGCCGTCATATCCTCGGCCGGCTTGGCCGCGGCGGTCGCGAGACCGGGCAGAAAAGAGAGCGCATCGGCCAGTGGCATCCCGGAGGCAAGGCCAGCAGCGGAGGCTGCCGGGTTGACCGCGGCGAGCAGACGCCGGCCGGCGGCTTCGATCACCGTGGCGAACGGAATTTCCTCAGCCCGTGCGTCGGAATTTTTCCGGCAGGACGGCATCCTCGCGGAGCGGTCCATTCGATCGATCGGCCAATGTGGCAACCAGAGATAGAGAACCCGCCGCATCCGCCACCTCCAACTCCCAGCTTGCCGGCGCTCCGCCACGGCAGCGCAACAGCTCGACCCGCCAGCGCGGACGACCGATCCCCGGTTTGGCGCGAGCCGGGGGCGACGGCAGCGCCGCGATCCGCCAGCGGGTCGACGCCGCGTTGGGCAGGCCCCGTTCGCGCGTCGCCTGTGCGCCGTCGCGCCAGCGCCGCAGCACAAAGGCGGTGACGCCGGAACGCTCTGCGGCAAGCTGTAGCCGGCGGCTGGCCACTACGGGGAATATGCCCACTTCACCGACCACCGCAGCAACGCCGAGCGTGCGCAGCCCTTCTTCCATCGCCCATAAGATTTCAGCGTCTCGCCGCGCCCGGACCAGCACGAGCCGCGCAGGATCGAACCCAAGGAGGGCCAAGCCGGGTCCGTAAAAATCCGGGCGCGGCAGGCACCACAGCACGATGCCTCCTCCCGTTCCCTCCTCCGCTCGCGGGGGAGGATTAGGGTGGGGGGCGAGTCGCCCGAGGATGCCGGCGGAGAAGGCGGCGGCAAGCGTACCATCCTCTTCATCACCGCCCATTCCAACGAACTCGTGCACGGCGCCGCGCGCGAGCCCGCCGCCCGGCAATGCCCGGTCGATGGTGGCGACGCCGAACGGCAACACCCCATGCACCGCCGCTGCCGGCCGCTCGATGCGCCGAACTCGTTCACGAAGCGCTGGAAGAAGATCGCGGGACATGCCGGTGACAACCATTATGTTTATGTTTTGTTCTGAAAAGGGTGGGGTGTCAACCCCAACCCGCTCAACGGAAGGCTGTCTGCTGCTCTACTACCTCCCCCTGGTCCGATATGATGACGGGGTTGTTCATCGGCGCACTAGTGCTTGCCGGCGCCTTCACCCTCCTGCCCGGCCGCATCATGCGCGCGGTCGTCTTCGGTCCCTAAGCTCTCACCCGGCACGCGGCAGCCAGTCTGCGAGACGGCGGGCTGCTTCGGACACGTCCGCCGTCGAGCCGGCGAAGGAGAGCCGCACCCAGCTGCCGCCATGCAGCGGGTCGAAGTCGAGGCCCGGGGTTATCGCCACGCCGGTCTCGGCGAGCAGGCGGCGGCAGAAATCGATGCTGTCCCGGGTCAGATCGGAGATATCCACATAGAGGTAAAACGCTCCATCCGCCGGGGCGAAGCGAGTGAGCCCAACGCCGGAGAGGCTGCGGATCAACAAATCGCGGTTAGCGCGGTAGCGGACGACATGGCCGTCGAGCTCGGCGCGGCAGTCGAATACCGGGATCGCGCCGACCTGGGACAATGCCGGCGGTGAAATATAGAAATTCTGCGCCAAGCACTCGATCGAGCGTGCGAGGTCCGGCGGGGCCAGCATCCAGCCGAGCCGCCAGCCGGTCATGCTGTAATATTTCGAGAAGGAGTTGACGACGACCGTCTCGCGACCATAAGCGCGCGCGGTCGCCGCCGGCATCTCGTAGGTGATCCCGTGATAAATCTCGTCCGAGATCAGGCGGATGCCGCGATCACGACAAAATCCGGCAAGCCGGGCAAGATCAGCGGCGGCAATCATCGTGCCGGTCGGGTTGGCCGGGCTGGCGATTATCAGGCCGTCGAGTAGTCCCGCTTCGGCAAGGAGTCGGGGTTCGGTTGATAGTGGTTGTTTTCGCCGACCTCGATCAACACCGGCTCGATATCGAGCGCGCCAAGGATATTGCGGTAGGCGGGATACCCCGGAGCGGCAAGCGCCACCCGGTCGCCCGCTTCAAACGCGGCAAGAAAAGCGAGCTGAAAGGCTGCCGACGAACCGGTCGTAACCACGACCTCTTCGGGGTTGACGTCGAGGCCGTATTGCGCGCGATAATGGCCAGCGATCGCTTCGCGCAACCGTGCGATGCCGAGCGCATCGGTATAGCCGATTGGCTGGCTCGCCAGCGCATGCCGGGCAGTCTCGCGCACGGCTGCGGGCGCCTGGGTCCCGGGTTGGCCGACTTCGAGGTGGATCACATCGGCCCCGGTGGCCTCGCGCTCGGTCGCGGCGCGTAGCACATCCATGGCCATGAAGGGCGGGACCAGCCCCCGCCGCGACGCACGCAAACTCATCCGGGCATCAGCCTCAACTTGAGCAGTCTTGGTTGTGTCTGTTCGCCACCGCATCATCCTGCGCGAGAAGGTTGCCTTTGGCGAGCGGCTTTGGCTATGACGAGCCGCCGCCTGCCTCCCGAGGACACCGCCACGATGTCACAGCCAACGCCGTCGCGCCTGATTGGAATGTCCGGCAGCCTGCGCACCGGCTCTTATTCGAACGCGGTGCTGGAAACCCTGCGCGAGAGGTTCGCTGACAGCGCCGATCTGACAATCTGGGACCTCGCGCAGATCCCGGGCTACAACCAAGACTTCGAAGGCGATAAACGTCCGGCGCCGGTAAAGAGATTGCTGGCTGCGATCGATGCGGCTGACGGGCTGGTGTTATGCGCCCCTGAATTCAATCACAGCATTCCGGGGGTATTGAAGAATGCTCTGGATTGGGCCTCCCGGCCGGCATTCGCCTCGGTCATGGCATACAAGCCGGTGGCGATCATGGCGACGTCGCAAGGACCGCTGGGCGGTGCGCGCTGCCTCGAACATATGCGGGTGGCGCTGGATTCGATGATGTCGCGCGTGGTGCTGGCGCGCGAGGTCGTGATCGCCGCTTGCGCCGTCAAAATCCGCGACGGCAGGCTCGTCGACGAGACCTCGCTCGGCTTTGCCTGTGGCGCGGTCGAGGCCTTGTTGCGGGAAATCCGCTTATGGCGCGCAGCCGAAGATCTCGACAGCTGAGGTTCGGCTAAATGCCGGACCCGGACAATGATGCAGTGCTGTGCGCAGTCGACGCGCGCGGCGTCGCCTCGGTCACGCTTAATCGGCCCGCGCGTGGCAACGCCTATAACGACGCGTTAATTGACGGACTGAGCGAGACCTTCGACCGGCTCGCGCCTGAACCGGGCCTACGCTGCGTCGTGCTGCGCGGCGCCGGGCGGCACTTCCAGGCTGGAGCCGACCTCACATTCCTGCGCTACCTCCGCACCGTCCCTGCGCAGGAAAACCTCAATTTTTCGCGCCGCACCTTGGCGGCGCTCGACGCCTTGCGGCACTTTCCGCGGCCGACCTTGGCGGTGGTGCACGGTGGCTGCTTCGGCGGTGGGATCGGGATCGCTGCTGCCTGCGACATCGCCATAGCCGCCGAAAATGCGACGTTCGCGATCAGTGAGGTGCGCTGGGGGATCACCTCGGCGCCGATCATCCCGCTGCTCGTCGACCGCATCGGGCTCGTGCATCGGCTATGCGAGGCCGGCGGGCTCGACGCTGCAGCGGCGGAGATCGTCGAGGAATTGCTTGCGGCGGCACCCGAAGCGGTTGCGATGACCAAGCAGCTTGTCGCCGAGGCGGCCGAAGCTAGCGACACCCGCGCCTTTCGCGAGCGGATTGTCAGCGAGGCAGCCGCCCGCCGTTGCTCGGCCGAAGCGGCAGAGGGTCTCGCGAGCTTTGCCGAACAACGGCGGCCCGGCTGGCACCCGGCCGGTTAAAGCCCGCCGCTTCAGGCCGGGCTGGAAGCGGGCTTTTCGTTGACGCAGCGAAGCAGCTTCCAATAACCAAAGAGGTTGCTTCGCCGCACCTCTCGGATCGACAGCCGGCTCTCCCGCTGAAACGTCTCGAATGGGAAATCTGCGTGAAAGCCGATGTGGCGTGCAAGGTGCGCCAAGCGCTTTTCGGCAAAGCGCGCTACCGGGTTCTCGCTGGTGAAGTGATTGACCACCACGATCGTGCCGCCCGGGATGCACACCCGCCGCATCTCCGCGGCAAACCTTGCCGGATCAGGCACCACGGAAGCCACATAAAGCGCCAGGACCGCATCAAACGAGTTGTCTGGAAATTCGAGGTTCTCGGCATCCATCAGATGCAGGCCCTCGACATGCGCCAGCGTCAAGCGCCCGGTGCGGTGTTTGGCCTTCTCCAGCATCTCCGCTGAGACATCGATGCCGGTTACCCGCGAATCGCCGCGAAAATGCGGCAGCGACAGACCGGTGCCGACCCCGACCTCAAGAATGCGCTGACCCGGGCGGTCGTTGGCGATGCGCACGGCCTCCTTGCGCCCGGGATGAAACACCGGGCCGAAAACGAGGTCGTAAGAGCCCGAGAACAAGCGGTAGGTCCGGATTGTATCGTGCAAGTCCATCGTCTCGCTCGTGTCATGACTGACAGGACCGATGCCCAACCCGCGGCGCGCCTTCAATGCCGCTGGTTCCGGGCGCATTCGCTCTACTATGCGTAGCACGCCCGCGCACCTTGCGTCATCCTTGTCCTTAACAAACCCGTCATATTGAAAACGCCGGCAGCGCCATCAGCGAAGAATGATGGCGAACGGCAACCGCGTCGGCTGCCGACAGCCGATGTGTGACGGGACCTTCAGATCAAGGTGATCCGCTCAGCCTCGGCGCCCTGCTTGCCATCGGCGATCTCGACCCTGACCCGTTGTCCTGGCTCGAGGCACGCTCACCCCGCTGCGACGCAAGGCGGTGATATGGATAAAGATATCCTTACCCCCGCCATTCGGCGAAATGAACCCGTACCCCTTGTCGGCTTCGAACCATTTGACCGCGCCCTCGAGGATGGTGGGAGGCCGCAACCCGTGACGATTGAAACCAACACTTTTGCCAGATCGCGGCGCCGCCGTGTTGCTGTCGACGGTCAACAAGGCGGTAACCAGCGGCCCTTTTTCTCCAGCACCGACCTCGCAAGTGATCAAGGCGCCCTCCGGTACTTCCGCGTAACCGGCGCGCCTCAGGACCGCCATCGGCAGGAACGCATCCGGTGAACCGTCGGACAAGGTTACAAATCCAAAGCCCTTACCGGCATTGAACCACTTGACTTTGGCTTCGACCCGGCGGCCGGGAAGGGTGTCCTCGCGAAAGAAGGCTGGGCGGCGTTCGAGCATCGTTCCTCGCGACATGCGCCGGCTCCGGCGACCTCTGAAGCCAGAGCATATCTCAGTTCAGCGGCCTCGCGCGAGCCACTGCCGCACCGCCTGGTTGCAGCCGATTTCGCGGACCAAGCGTCTGTGCTCTCTATCCGCCGTATTCTATCACGCGCTGGTTCTGCTCGCCCAAGCCTTCGACCGAAAGACGCATCCGGTCTCCCGGCTTCAAGAATTGCGGCGGCTTCATGCCCAGCCCAACCCCGGACGGGGTCCCGGTCGCGATCACGTCTCCCGGCATCAAGGTCATGAAATGGCTAACGTAGCTGACGATCTCGTCAACACCGAAGATCAAGTCGGCGGTGTTGCTGTTCTGCACCCGCTCGCCGTTGACCTCGGTCCACAATGCCAGCTTGCCCGGTTCAGGGATCTCGTCGGCGGTGACGACCCAGGGGCCGATCGGGCCAAAAGTGTCGGCGCTCTTGCCCTTGGTCCACTGCCCGCCCCGCTCGATCTGAAATTCGCGCTCGGACACATCGTTGATCAGGCAATAGCCGGCGACGCAGCGGCGTGCATCGGCCTGGGCGACATAGCGCGCGAGGCTGCCGATGACGATGCCCAGCTCGACCTCCCAGTCGGTCTTTTGCGAGCCCTTGGGGATGACGACGTCATCATCGGGGCCGCAAATCGACGAGGTTGCCTTCATGAAGATGATCGGCTCCTTCGGGATCGCCGCGCCTGTTTCCGCCGCGTGCTGGCGGTAATTGAGGCCGATCGCGACGAATTTCGGGACCCGTCCGACGCAAGGACCGATCCGCGGGATGCCGGCGACCAGAGGCAGGCTCGACGGATCAGTGTGCCGCAGTCGATCGAGCGCAGCCGGGGTCAGGGTTTCGCCGTCGATGTCGCCGACCACCCCGGAAAGATCGCGGATCTTGCCGTCGCGATCGAGAAGGCCCGGCTTTTCGCGGCCCGCCGGTCCAAAGCGGAGAAGCTTCATCGGAAATGCCTCCTGTCGCAGTTCACAGCGTAAAGCCGCCGTCGATTACGTGTATTGCCCCGGTCGTGAATGATGATTCGTCGGAAGCAAGGTAGACGGCGAGGGAGGCCACCTCCTCGGCTGTACCCAGCCGGCCCAGAGGCTGGCGTTCGACAAAGGCGCGCCGCGCCGCCTCGCTGCCCCCTACGACGCGGGCTCCCTGCGCGGCGATGCGGTCTCCGAGCGAGGGCGTCTCGATCGTGCCCGGACAGATCGCGTTGCAGCGGATGCCTTGGGTAATGAAATCGGCGGCGACCGATTTGGTCAACCCGATCACCGCGGCCTTGGTCGCGCCATAGACGCAACGGTTCGGCGCGCCTTTGACCGAAGAGACCGTCGAAGCCATGTTGATGATCGAGGCGCCGGTCCCGCGCTCGAGCATTTTTGGCAGAAAAGCGCGGATCATCATGAACATCGAGCGCACGTTCAGAGCGAAGGACGCATCCCAGTCTATCGGATCGGCGTCGAGGACGGTGCCGTGATGGACAAAGCCGGCGCAGTTGAACAACACGTCGAGCGGTCCCAATTCGTCCGCCAATTCGGCGATCGCATCATCCTCGGTCACGTCGAGGCGACGTGTCGCGACCAGCGCGTCGGCGAGCGGTGCGAGCTTGTCCTCAGCAAGATCGGTTGCGAGCACGCTCGCGCCCTCCGCGGCAAAGGCCAGTGCGGCGGACCGGCCGATCCCCTGCGCCGCCGCCGTCACCAACGCCCGTTTGCCCGCGAGCCGTCCTGCCATCCGAGGAAACTGCCACGCTCAAACCGGCCTGTAAATTGTCAAGCTCGGCCGGCGCCAATTTGGAAAGCGCGGTTATTGTTGCCTTTCCTGCCTCCCTGAGAACAAATAGAGAATAAAATGAATTTTGTTTGCATCGGAAAACTTGGCCTCATCTGAGTTTCAGCGCGCGCGCCGCTTGACAGCCCCGGCACCCAGGATAAAATGGTTCCAAGGTACAAGGGTCGCTTGCACCGACCCGGTTCGGGGCTAGCACGGTTAAGTTGTGCTGGACTGAGAGTGAATGAGCGTAGGGGTGGAATACGTGCAAATTTCAGCCAAAGCCGCGTTCGTTTCACCGTTTCTCAGTCGACAGTAACCAATTCACCGCCAACACCACCAAGGAGGAGGGCCCGAGATGGCACATCAAGAAGACATCGCTTTAATGGCGCATCTGATGCGGCGAGCGGGCTTCGGCGCTACCCGCGACGAGCTCGAAGCGCGGGTAGCCAAGGGCTATGAGGCGACGGTCGAGGAGCTTCTGCATCCCGAGACCCAGCCGCCGGTCGATGAATATCAGTTGATGCGGTATCAGCCGGCTGCGTTGCTGCCCGGCGGGCAGCCTCCGATGGGCAACGTCAATTGGATGTATCATCTGGTGAACACCAAGCGGCCTCTCGAGGAGAAGATGGCGCTGTTCTGGCACCATGTGTTCGCCACCGGCAATTCAAAAGTGGACAACTACGATCAGCTGCTGACGCAGATCAAGCTCTTCCGAGACAAGGGCATGGGCAATTACCGCGATCTGCTGCTCGATGTCGCCAAGAATCCAACGATGATTTTCTGGTTGGATAACCAGCAGAACCACGGCAATGCCGTCAACGAGAACTGGGGCCGCGAGCTGCTCGAATTGTTCAGCCTCGGCGCTGGCAATTACACCGAGACAGATGTACGTGAATGCTCAAGGGCCTTTACCGGTTGGACTTTTGCTACCAAGATTCCGCGCGCACCCTATGGCCGGTTTCCTTGGCAGTTCGAGTATCGCGCCGAAGATCATGATGACGACGAGAAAGTGTTTCTCGGTCATAAGGGCCGATTTAACGGCGAAGACATCATCGACATCGTGGTGCAGCAGCCGGCATGCGGACGGTTCATCTGTCGGCATCTGTACAACTTCTTCGTCGCCGACGAGCCGCAGGTACCGGCTTGGCCGATCGAACCGCCGCAAGACCAAAAGGCAATCGATACCCTGGTCGGCGCGTTCCGCAATTCGAAGTTCGATATGCGGTCCATTCTGCGCGTACTGCTCAACTCGGACTTCTTCAAGAACGCTCGCTTCCAGCACATGAAGTCGCCCGCAGAGGTCGTGGTCAGCACGTTGCGGATGGTCGGCGGCCACGAGCTCCAGCCCCCGGAATTGGCGACCTGTCGATGCAGCCTACCTATATGGGCCAGGATATGCTCAATCCGCCCTCGGTAGAAGGGTGGCACACCGGCAAGGAGTGGATCAACAGCGGCTCGCTGATGGCCCGGGTCAATTTCGTCGCGGAAAAGGTTGGCGACACCTCGCTGCCCGGCGTACGCGCGATCATTGACCGACTCAAGGCCGGCGGCACATTGGCCCCTGATCAACTCGTGGACGGTTGCCTCGACCTGATCGGCCCCGTCGAAGTCGGCGGTGACACAAAGCAAGAGCTAGTTGCTCAAGCCAAGGAATGGGGCCAGATCGCTTGGGACAACGAGGCGCACGCGGAAATCGCGGACCAGCGCGCCGCCGAAATGCTGCAGCTGATCGTCGCCACCAGAGAGTATCAATTCGGCTAACAGACTGACCTGATCAGACGAGGAGGAAGGCACAATGCCAGCAACTCAAGAGACAAAGAAGGATCCCGTCATTGTTGTTCTGCAATTGACGGGTGGAAATGACTATGTGAACACAGTGATCCCCTACAATAATCCGCTTTACCGGGATAACCGGAAGGCGGTCGGGATCCCCGACAACCAGATCATGCACCTCGACGGCCAGTACGGCATCCCGCAGTACATGGCGCCGCTGAAGCAGTTCTGGGATGACAAGAAACTCGCCATCCTGCACGGTGTCGGCTGGAAGAAATCGCCGCGATCCCACTTCCGGGCCATGGACATCTGGCACACCTGTGAGCCGGTCAAAGTCGGGACCGAGGGATGGCTCGGGCGCGTCGCGCGCGAATTTGACCCGAAAAAAGAAAACGTCGTCACCACCGTCAGCTTCGGGCCAAGTCTGCCACGATCATTGGCGGTGGCGGGTGTGCCGGTGGCGTGCGTCGGCGGGCCGCTGGAAAACTACGGTTTTCTGCCGACCATTCAGGGCAACCAGCGCAAGCAAATCCTTGAGCGGTTTGCGGCAATGTACAAACCGGCGATTGGGACTGGCGCCGTGATGGACTACATGGCCGACACCGGCATCGATTCGCTGAAGGGCGAGGACATCCTCAAAGTTGCGCCGCAGAAGTATTCTTCGACGGTGCAGTACCCGAACACTTCGATCGCCCGCAAACTCAAGGGCATTGCACAGACGCATTTCGCCGATCTCGGCAGCCGAATCTTCTACTGCGATCACAGCACCTTCGATACGCATGCCGGTCAGAATGCAGCTGGGAATCCGGGGAGCCACCCCGTTCTGTGGAAAGCGGTGACCGAGGGGGTCGACGCCTTCATGCAAGACCTTCGCGAGCACGACCACGCCGACAACGTTATCCTGCTAATGTTCTCGGAGTTCGGCCGCCGCGTCCGCGACAACGGCTCGGGCACCGACCATGGCGCCGGCGGCGTCGCCTTTGTCCTCGGCGAGAAAGTCAAGGGCGGCCATTACGGCGAGATGCCGTCGCTGAAGCCGGAACATCTGGTCCAGGGTGACCTGAACCCGAACATGGACTTCCGCAGCGTCTACTCGACGATCCTCGACAAGTGGCTGAAGCTCAACCCGGCGCCGATCGTCAACGGTACCTTTGAGCAGCCGGCCTTCCTGAACTGACGGCAGGGCTGTCAGCTGCCTCCTTCCCGAGGTTAGCCACCTCGGTAAGGAGCGTCAGCTGACGGTACAGAGTGAGCAAACGCTATACGTCGATCAGAGAGGAGGAGCGCTATGCCGCTCACAACGGTGTCGGAAGGACGCGTCTATGATTGGAGCCATGCCGTCGGGCGCAACGCAGCCCGCGGCCCCGGTTTCAATTATATTCAAACGATGTGCCTTGGGAAAGATGGCGTTATCTATGCCGCCAATCGGGGCAACGAAAATAACTTCGGGATGCACGTCAATAAAACCAAGCTTGGCGGTCCAGGTGAAGAAGAATGGCTTGCCGATTTCTGCGAACACGGCGACGGCGACAGTCATTGCACTTGGCCGTTCGGAGTTGCGGTCGACTCCCGCGAGAATGTTTACCTGTCGGATGACTGGCGGAACACGATCTCCGTGTTTGATAGCAGTGGCAAATTCTTACGGAAGTGGGGCAAGCCGGCAGCGGCGATGGTCAGCTGTTTCGCCCAGCCGGCTTGGCCGTAGAAAAAAACGACAACATCATTGTCGTCGATAGCGGCAACAACCGGCTGCAGGTCTTCACTCCGGACGGTAAGTTTGTCGGGAAATGCGGCGGGCCCGGGAAGGGCGAGGGTCAGTTCGACCAGCCTTGGGGGATCACGCTCGACAAGGACGGCAATATCTACGTTGCCGACTGGAACAACCATCGGATCCAGAAGCTTTCGCCGGAGGGTAAGTTCCTGATGGCGTTCGGCGAATACGGAAAGGTTGAGCAGCCTGAGGGATTCCTATGAAGTAACCTACCTCGGCCCCTACGTCTCAGCGGCTTCGGAAAGGGAAGGGTATCCCAGCCCTGGTAAGCTCAATCATCCGACCGACGTTGCCGTCGATCCTGATGGCGATATTTACGTCACCGATTGGGGCAACCATCGTGTTTGCGTTTTCGACTCCGAGGGAAAGCCGATCGCCCAACTAATCGGCGACGCCCAGGTATTGTCGAAGTGGGGCCAGCAGACCGTCTCGGCCAATCCCGATATGGAAAAGGCACGGCGCCGGGTAAAAAGCCTTGAGCCGCAATGGCGCTTCTGCTTCCCGACGGCCGTGGAGTTCGATCCGGCAACCGACAGCATCATCGTTGCTGACAGCCAGCGCAACCGCCTACAGGTCTACAAGAAAGTTCGCGACTACAGCGACTTCCAGGCGAACCTGTAGGACCTGTCCCCGCGCCGGTCTTTCTTGCCTTGGGCTTGCGACGGAGGAGGCGAGAAGCCGCGGCGGGGATCGGTGCTCCGAACGATTATGCTCCGTCAATAGGCGATCGCGCGCGACGCGATCGCCTATTTTTTTCGCCCGACGGTCTATGCTCGGCAAATCCACCGGCCGACTTGCCACCACAAGGCGGTGCCCGGCCGGCACCGCGATGATGCCAATTCTCGGACGATCTTTAACACCGGGCGCAGATCGCGGATGTCAAATCCCGTATCGACCCGGACCGAGAGCGCCCGCTGCTACTTCAATCCCGGGATTTAACTAGAGACTGTCGCGCAGCAGCCATCCCGGTAGGTTATGGCTGAGGCGCGGGTTGGGACCGCCCTCCCAGGGGGCGGCGGCGGTGCACACAACCCCGATCGCCGTACCAATTTCCGTGACGATCGGCGAGCCCGCCATCGCGCTGCCGATGACCTCGGCGGCATGGGTGATCCATAGCGGCCCCCCAAAGTGGCGGATTGTACAGGAGAACCACCGGAGGCCGTCGAGTGACAGCAGCCGGGCCGGCACCCAAAAATTGACCGGATTCCGGAGGGAACCGCCGATCGACAGCGCCGTCGCCGTCTCCAGCAGCGCCTTGTATTCATCGGCGTGTGGGTTATCGGGCGAGCCGAGGACCGCGATGTCGGCGATCGGATCGACAAAGCGGCATACCGCACATGCATAGGGCGCGTCCCCGAGGGGAGCGAGGAGTGGCCCGTAGGTGTGCTCCTTGGGTCCAAAAAAGGACTGGGCCGGCGGGAGGGACGGCAGGCAGTGCGCTGCCGTGATGACGAGCCGCTCGCCCGCGCCCTCGACGACAAAGCCGCGTCCGCTACCAGCGGTCATGACACCTGTTGCCAGCATCTCGCTAATCATGATCTTCTGCCTTCTCTATTGCAGCGAGGAAGCCGTGAACCCGAAGCGGTCCTCTGTCGGGGAGCGTTCCAGCTATGACCCGGCGACCCGCTCCAACCGGTCGGTGTCAGAACGACGAAGTGCGGCGATAGAGCGTTGACCGACCGCATCCCCCCGCAACATAGTTGTTTATTTCTGCCATGACTCTGCCTATATTTGTTATATGAAAGTGATGTCGTCTCCATCGCTCGGCTTGAAGCGATTGCGCGCCGCCGGATTGCGGCCGACTCGCCAGCGCTTGGCGCTCGCCCGGCTCCTTCTTGAAGGTGGCGACCGCCATGTGACGGCGGAACAGCTGCATGGCGAGGCGCTGGCCGCTGGGATCCCCGTATCGCTTGCGACCGTCTACAATACACTGCATCAATTTACCGAGGTTGGACTGTTGCGCGAGGCGGTCGTCGAACCGGGCCGCTCATATTTCGACACCAACACCGCCGACCACCATCACTTCTTCTGCGAGACGAGTGGCGAGTTGCAGGATATCCCTGCGCATCACCTGTCGGTCAGTGGCTTGCCGGCGCCTCCTTCCGGAACCGAAATCCGGCGCGTCGACATCATCATCCGTGTTCGGCCGGGCGTCGGCTGAACTTCCAGTACCCCGTACCATTGTAAATTCGTCCTCAGCAGCGCGGATTTGCCCCCGCGGCACTATCTCGGTGCAAGAACAGGCGCTCGCGGATGCGCGCCGGATATTCGGCGACGAGCACCCTAAGACCCTCACCGCGATGCTGGACCTCGCCGAAGCATTGTGGGCGCAAGGCCGGCTGATCGCCGCGCGCAAGATCGAAGAACAGGTCGTAGCCGGTCGCGCCCGCTTGCTTGGCGAAGGTCATGCCGACACGTTGAAGGCGATCGGCAAGCTGGCGGTGACGATGGCCGCCCAGGGCCAACTGGCCGAAGCACGCCTGTTGCAGGAGCGAGTGGTCGCAGGGATGCGCGCGCTCGACGGTGAGACCGGCCGCGATACATTGCGGGCGATCAACAACCTCGCCGGGACGCTCGCCGCCCAGGGCGATTTCGCCGGCGCGCGCGAACTTCTGCAATCGGTTATTTCCGTCATGGTCCGCGAATATGGCGAGCAGCATGCGGACAGCCTTTCGGCGATGGGCAATTTGGCGGCCATCCTGTGGCAAGACGGCGATCTGGCCGAGGCCTACGAGTTGCAGACGGCAGGTCGTCGAACTGCACCGGCGGGTTCACGGCGAAAACGGCCAGGCGACGATTGATTGCGGCCGCGGCCCTCGAGACGATGGAGCGCGAGCACCGGATTCTAACTGCTCGGCGGTGCAGACCCGCCCGACAACTTCTTAAGCTGAAACGTTGATCACGATTTTTCCGATATGCCCGCCCGGAGACCAGATGCGCGAAAGCTTGCCGCGCGCTGCCGAGCCCCTCAAAGACGCGATCGATTATCGGTGCGATCCGGCGGTCAGCGACGAACGCAAGTAGCGCTCGAGCTCGGACCGGCTGCCGACAAAGATCCCATGCAGGCGTATCCGGCGCATCAGGATCTGTGCAAGATCGAGCGGCGGCCCGCCCGATGCGCCCGCGCCAAGCAAAGCGACTAGTCCGCCGTCGCGCACCGACCCGGACCGAGTGACCCAGGGTTGCCGCGCCACCGATATCAAGCACGACGTCGACGCCGCCACCGCTCCACTCCCGGACCCGCTCGGTCCAACCTTCGCTGCGGGAATTTACCGTCAGATCGGCGCCAAGCGACGCAACCCGCGCCAGCTTCAGATCTGAAGAGGAGGTTATGGCAACATTGGCACCGAGCGCTTTGGCGATGCCCAGGCCCATCATGCTAATCCCGCCAGTGCCCGACAGCAAAACATGGCTGCCGCGCCCGATCTGCCCCTCAGTGGTCAGCGCGCTCCAGGCCGCCAGTCCGGCAACCGGCAGGCATGCGGCTTCCTCCAGCGTCAGCTGATCCGGTATCGGCACAACCGCGCTGCTCGGCAGTACTCGCTCCTCGCATAGGACGCCCTGTTCCGGTCCGCCCGAGAGTGGTCAGCCGCATCTGCGGCTCCAGCGCTCCATCCAGCCAATCGGGGACCATATGGGTGCAGACGCGGTCGCCAAGCGCGAGGCTGCCGGCATCGTCACCGACTTCGACGACCCTGCCCGCGCCGTCGCTGCATGGGATCAGCGGTAACGGCAAATTGGGGCCATAGGTCCCCCGGATTACCAGGAGGTCGCGATGGTTCAGCGCAACCGCCGAAAATGCGACCCGCACCGTCCCCGCTCCCAGAGGCTCGGACGGAAGCTGTTCGGTCCGCAAATTACCGACACCGAACCGGGACACACGGACCGCGAGCGGCATCGTTATATTGGACTCGTCAACTCACGGTTGATCACCTCGAGCAGAAAACGATCATTGTCGACGACGATAAAATGCTCGCTTTCGAGCGTGAACAGCTGAAACCGCCTTTTTGTGAACCGGCTCCAGGATCGCGCATTTTCAGCCGAAACATAGGCGTCCTGGACCCCGGTCAGGCAGGTGATCGGGATATCCCAGGGCGGTTCCGGATCATGGCGATAGTTCGACGCCATCTCGAATTCCGCGCGGATCGCGGGCAGGATCAGCCGGCGCAGCTCAGGATCCTGCACCAGGCTCTCGGTCGCGAACACGTTGAACCGGCGGATCGCCTCGGCAAAGACATCGTCCGGCTGGCGATGAATTGGCTCGAACAGATTGTAGCCCGGCAGCTTGAGCAACCGGTCGATCAGGTCGACCTCGAAATCCTGATGACGCTGCAGCTCATCGGGTGGACGAGCGCCAGACACGAAGACATGGATTGGCGCTATACCGTGTTCGCCGAGCAATCGCCGGACGGTTTCGAACAGGGTCAGCGCCCCGAGGCAATGCCCATAGACGGCAAACGGCCTGTCGAGAATCGGCAATAGTTCGGGAACAAGTTGGCGCAGCAGGCTCTCCATCTCACGGATCGGCGTTTCGTCGATACGCGTCTGGCGACCCGGCGGCTCGATCGCGACCAGTTCGACACCGGGGTCGAGCCGCGCGGCCCAAGACCGAAAGGTCGCCGCACCACCCCCAGCAAACGGGAAAGCAAGCAGCTTGACCTTTGCCTCAGGATTGGGTCGATGAACGATAAGCCAGCGATTCCCGGCGACGCCAGCGGCGGAAACCACCCTATCCCCGCTCTCCTCGGATATCGGGGTCAGGCTGGGGTACAGTTCGGCCGCGAGATCGCTGATGCTCGGCCCTTTCAGCAAGGTTGCCGTCGGCACCGCGCGGTCGAGCGCCCGCCGCAGACGATTGGCGAGCGTGACAGCCAGCAACGAATTCGAGCCCCAACTCGTAAAGCGGCCGTGTCGCGTCGATCCGGCCATCGAGGCCCAGCACCTGCGCGGCATGGGCGGCAATAACGTCCTGGGCCTGCGTTCGCGCATCATGCGCCGCATCGGCAATCTTGATGGGCGATGAGGCAGGAGCCAGATCGCGAAAAAACGCGGGGACATCGGCGAACTGGGTCAGAAAGTCGGAGAAATTCGTGTCTGTCGCCACCACTTGAGCCGGGCCGTCATAAAGGTGAGACAGTAGAATTTTCAGGCAGGCTTCAGGCCGCAGCGCCGAGGTGCCCCGCTGCTTCCACAATGCCGCCGCGACGGCGCCCCAGCGCCCAGTATCCTCCCACGGCCCCCAATTGAAGACCGTCGCCGGCAGGCTCTTGGCGCGGCGAAAGTATGCTAGTGCATCGAGAAAGCTGTTGGCGGCCGTGTAGGCCGCCTGCCCCGCAGCCCCCCATAGGCTGAGCACGCTCGAAAACATTACGAAGAACTCGAGGTCGAAACCCAGGGTCGCCTGATGGAGGTGCCAGGCACCGGCGAGTTTGGGCCGCAACACTCTCTCGAAAAGGTCAGGGTCTGCCTTGGTGAGGAGGGCATCCTCGAACACCGCCGCGGCATGAATGACGCCCTTCAGAGGCGGCATTGCCGTGCGGATGCGGGCCACGGCGGCGGCTACCTCGGCTTGGTCGGCAACGTTCGCTTGGACGAAGAGCACCTCGGCATTCCGACGCAACCGATCAATGGCGGCATTGGCGGACGGACCCGGCTCACGGCGCCCGGTCAGCACCAGATGCTTTGCACCTGCCTCGGTCAGAGCCGATGCAGTCGCCAATCCGAGCCGGCCCGAACCTCCGACGATCCAAAAGGCCGCCTCGCTCGCGAGGGTGGGCGCAGCATTGGGGTTGCTTGCCAACCGGACGAGCCGGGGCGCAAGCCGCTTGACCCCGCGATAGGCGATCTGGTCTTCGCCGCTCCCGGCCTGTAACTCACGCAGCAACAATTCCGCAGCCGCGTCTGGCGAAACCGCAGCCGGGAGATCGATCAACCCACCCCACATCTCGGGATATTCGAGCGCGAAGCTGCGGCCCAAGCCCCAGAGCGGGCTTTGGCCCAAGCTGTTCTGAGCATCGCGTGTCACCAGCCAGAGGCGGGGCGGTGCTCGCACACGGTCGCGCACCCGATCGAGAGCCTTGGCGAGATCGAGACAATCGCTGCAAACCATCGCGCTGGCCTGCGGCGTCCTTGAGACCGACAGATCGATCGGCGGTGCATCAAGTGCCCGCAAATAGACGAGACCAGCCGCGCATTCCGGCATCTCGTCGAGGAAACGGTCTGTGACCCGCAGGTCCGGAGCCAGCACGACCGAGGTGGCGCCCCGGGCCGCTATCAAATGCCCGAGTTGCTGGCCGACGCCCGCCTGATCGGCGATGATGTACCAGTGCCGGGGCGAAGGGGTAACCGGCTCGGCATCGGGCACTTCCCGCCAGTCGACGGTGTAGAGCAGTCGTTCGATGCCCGGGTCCGCTGCCGGCGCGGGCATCGCATCAATGACCCGGCGCACGCTTAGACCGCGGAACACCGCCACCGGCTCGCCAGCCTCGCCGTAGGCTCGAATGTCGAGTTTGAGCCTTGCTTCATCGGTGTCGCGCTCCACAACGGTCCCATGAACCCACGCGCGCTCGACCCCGCTTCGGTAAAGATGAAAGGCGTCAATGGTAATTGGAACATACGCTCCGATCCCCGCCGTGGGCTCGGCATCGAACTGCCCATATCGGCGGACAAGCGCTGGATAGACGTGCAGGCAAGCATCGAGAAATGCCGGGTGGAGACGATATCCGCCGGTCTCTTGCCCGGCCGGCAGTATGACTTCCGCGAGGACCTGATCGTGGTCCCGCCACAACCGGCGCACGCCACGAAAGGCGGTGCCATAGGACAGACCGACCTTGTCGAGATATCGATAAAACCGATCCGCAGCAATCTCGTCGCCCGTCCGGATAAGCTGAGCTGGGAAGGGTGGGGACGTCGATCTAGAGTCTTCGCGAATCCTGCCGCTGGCGTTGAGGTTCCAGGAATCATCCGCCTCCATCCCGGTGCTCTGGAGCCGGAAAGACACGCTGCCGGCCTCCTCCTCCAGCGCCAATTCACTCCACAGCGCCCGGTCCGAACGAAGCGTTAGCGCATGCTCGTAGACGAAATCCTCGACTGAGGGTTGCGAAAAGCCGGTCCGCGCCGCCGCCGCGATCACTGCTTCGAGGATTGCCGCTGTCGGCAGCACCGCAGCACCGAACACCCGGTGGTCACCGAGAAAGCCAAATCGATCCAGGCTGGGCGACGCCTCGAAACTCAACCTCTCGCCTCCCAACTGGTCGCCTAGCAATGGATGCGGGAACTCGAGGCTGGAAGACGCCGCAACTGTCTTAACCGGCGGATCGGGGCGGTACGACTCGATCCAGAAGCGTTCGTGTTCGAAGGGGTAGGTCGGCAGGCCGACGCGCCGTCCACCATCCGGAGCGACCATCTGCCAACGGATTGACCGCCCCTGGCGGTAAAGCGCGCCCAGCGCTGCGAAAATGCTTCGCCAGTCCTGACTCGGTTCAGCGAGCGAAGACAGCCAGACACCACCCTGCGGCAGACATTTGCGACCGAGCGTGGTCAAGGTCGTGCCTGGTCCGATCTCGAGGAAGGTGCCGGCCAACGGCGCCGCTGTCTCGACCGCCTGGCGAAAGCGGACCGGATCGCGGATCTGGTCGCACCAGTAGCCGGCATCCGGTGCCCCGATCATCTCCGCGCCCGTCAGGGTCGAAATCCACCGGATCTTCGGCTCGGCAAAGTCTACCCGCGCGGCGGCCGAAGCAAAGGCTTCGAGCATCGGCTCCATCAGTGGCGAATGAAAGGCGTGTGAAGTCCTTAGCGGCGTCACCGGCAAGCCGCTCTCGCGGCAGCGGTCGACAAGCGCCGTGATTGCCTCGCTGGCGCCCGAAACCACAGTGCGATCGGGTGCGTTCTCGGCGGCAATCGCAATCCGATCCCCTGAGTCGGGCCACAACGCGCGCAGCCGCTCCGGATCAGCGGCGATCGAGGCCATAGCCCCCTGCTCAGAAAGGCCCTCCATCAACCGGGCCCGTGCCGCTACCAGCCGGGCCGCATCTTCGAGCGAGCAAACCTCAGAGGCGACCGCCGCGGCGAACTCGCCGATGCTGTGGCCGATGACGGCATCGGGCGCGATCCCCCACTCCTTCCACAACTCGGTCAACGCGATTTGTACGGAAAACAGGGCCGGTTGCGCGAAGAGGGTGCGTGTCAGACGGGCCTCGTCATCGCCGAACAGGGTATCACGCAGCCCAATGCCCTCCGCGTCGAACAACGCGAAGCAACGGTCGAGCGCACGCCGAAAAATTGCTTCCTCTCGATACAGTGCCTCCCCCATATGCAGGTGCTGCGCACCCTGGCCGGAGAACAGAAATGTCACGGGCCCCGGCTTTGCAATCGCCTGATCTTTATAGTTGGTCAAGAAGCGATCGAGCGCTTCGACCATGGCACCACGGTCAGCGCCGATCACAGAGAGACGACTATCGAAGTGGTGCCGACCGCAATTCGCGGAGAAGCAGAGGTCGTCGAGTTCGGGCGAGTCCTTACCTGTCAGCGCTGCCCGGAAATTGGCAGCTTGCGCAACAAGCGCGCTGCCGGTTTTCGCCGACAGCGCCAAGATGTGCAATGGCCTGTCGCTCGGCGCGCGTTCGGCTGGTTGCGGCGCCTCTTCAAGCACCACGAACGCGTTGGTGCCGCCCATGCCGAGCGAATTGACGCCGGCGCGGCGTGGCGCGCCGCGGCGCGCGAACGGCAATGTTCGGGTGTTGACAAAGAATGGCGAGCGTTCGAACGGAATGCGCAGATTGGCCTTGGTATAGTGGAGGCTCGGCGGAATTTCGCCGTAATGCAGCGCCAGAATCGCCTTGATCAGCCCAGCCAGCCCGGCGCACTGCTCAAGGTGACCAAAATTGGATTTGACCGAACCGATGGCGCAGAACTGTGTCTGTTGCCGGGCGTTGCGAAAGGCCCGGGTCAGCGCCTGAATCTCGAGCGGGTCGCCGAGCGTGGTCGCTGTGCCATGGCATTCGATATACCCGATACTGTCGGGCTCGACGCCGCCGAGCGACATCGCCTCGGTCATCGCACGGGCCTGGGCCGAAACCGCCGAGGCGGTGTAGTTTACCTTGAGCGCACCGTCATTTGTAACCGCGGAGCCTTTGATCACCGCATAGACCCTGTCCTGCGCCGCTAATGCCGCATCCAGCGGCTTCAGCACTAAGGCGGCAACGCCGCTCCCGAACAATGTGCCGTCTCCGTCCGCGTCAAAAGCCCGACAGTGACCGTCGCTCGAATAGATGCTGCCTGGCTCGGCAAGATACCCGCTGACATGCGGCACCCGGACCACCGAGGCGCCCGCCAATGCCATTGCGGCCTCGCCGTCAAGCAGTGAACGGCAAGCGAGATGCACCGCAACCAGCGAGGTCGAGCACGCGGTCTGCACGTTGACTGCGGGGCCGGTCAGGTTGAGCTTGAACGCGACTCGCGAGGCGAGAAAATCGCGGTCGTTGCCGATATGGCCGAGGTCGCCTGTTTGGCCACGCAACTCGGGATGGTCGTGATGCAGCGCGTAGCTCGATACCAGTCCACCTGCCCCGGCATAGACGCCGACGACCCCCTTGTCCGCCAGTGGATCGTAGCCGGCATCCTCGAATGCCTCCCAGGCGACCTCGAGGAATAGGCGCTGCTGCGGGTCCATCAGCCGGGCTTCGCGCGGCGCATAGCCAAAGAAAGCAGCGTCGAACCCGTCGAAATCGTCGAGGGTGGGTGCGGCCTTGACATAATGCGGATCGGCGACGAGGCGCGCATCGACGCCGGCGGCGAGCAGTTCTTCATCGGAAAAACGGGCGATCGAACTCCACGCCGCCGATCAGATTATCCCAGTACTGATGCGCGTTTGCAGCGCCCGGAAATCGGCAAGCCATGCCGATGATCGCGATATCGCAAAAGCGAACGCTCGGCATTACGCGGCGTCGATAAAATCCCGGTAGGCTCGGCACAAATCGCCGACCGTGCGGATTTCAGTAATCGCTACTGCTTCGAGGAATGGATCGACCCGCCAGACCCGCTCTAATCGGGCGATCAAGGCCGCCAGGTCCAGCGACGCCAATCCAGTGTCGACGAGCAGGTCGTCATCACCGAATGCCGGCGCAGGACGCCCGCTGCGTTCGACGATCTCGGTGATGATGCGGTGGATGGTTTGCCGAATTTCGGCGCTACCGGGCTTTCCGGTCAACACGACAGGCCTCCGTCGATCACGATGGTTTGCCCGGTCATAAAAGCAGCTGCGGGTGAAAGTAAAAACAGCGCCACCTCGGCAATCTCATCGATTGTGCCGAGCCGGCCAAGCGGCGTATTGCGCACAATCGCGCGGCGCTGACGATCGCTCAGCTCTGCCGACCATGTCGCTGTCGAAATAGCCGGGCGCCAATGAATTGACCCTGATATTCCGCTGTCCAAGCTCGCGCGCCAGCGCCCGCGTAAAACCGTCCAGTGCCGCCTTGGTAGCGCTGTAGGCCGCGACTCCGGCATTGCCGCGCACGGCATTGACAGAAGAGATGTTGACGATCGAGCCACTGCCACGCGCCACCATCGCCGGCGTACACAATCGGGCCAATAAAACATTACTGCGCAAATTTACTGCGATGCTGTCATCGATGTCACTGACGCGCATCAGTGGGAAGGCACCGAACCGGCCGATTGCTGCGTTGTTGACCAAAGCGTCGATGGCCCCGTAGTGGTCGCTGACTTCGCCGACGAATCGATTAAGCGCGCCGTCGTCACGGCCGTCAACAGCAGCCCAATGAAACCTCTCACTGTGCGGATCACGCTGTCGTTCGGCGTCGACAAAGGGGGTGGCCGCGCGGCTAAACGTAGCGACGGCATAACCCGCACCGAGGCATTTTTGCGCAATGCCGGCGCCCAGCCCACGGCTGCCGCCGCTAATCACGACAACCGGGGGCGCCATTGCGCTTCACCAGTCTCGGCCGGCCGGATTTTTTTGAAGCGGTCGCCGTGGTGATCGCCATCGACGACCTCTACATAAAGCGGCACCTTGTAATCCGCCAGCCGGTCACGGCAGAACAGATAGATGCGCCGTTCGAGCGCATCCTGGTCCTCGGGCTGCGCCAGGCTCAATCTGGCCGCGACCACCTGTCCGGTCACTGGGCTCGCGTGCCCCCACACTGTCGCATCCCGAACATTATCCATTTCCAGCAATACACTCTCGACCTCGGCCGGATAAAGTTTCTGCCCTCCGACATTAATCAGGTCCGAGGTTCGACCGAGGATCCGCACATAAGAGCCGTTAGTCTCCACCGCGTCCTCGGTATTGAACCAGCCGTCTTCGTCGAACGGGCTGGGTGCGTTCAGGTAGCCCATCATTGCGGTCTGGGACCGGATCCACAGCACGCTGTCGACAATGCGAATCTCGCAGCCAAGGCCGCCTAACCGCAGCCATTGGCAGTGCTCGCGTTTCGAGCGGGTGGGCAATACGCCAAGCTCGGACAGGCCGTAGGTTTGCTTGCAGCGAACCCCGGGGAGGGCGGCGGAAAGAGCGTCGAATGTCGATGCCGGCATCGTTTCGGTGCCATAGGTGATCATTTGCAACGAGGATAAATCGTAGCGGCGGTATGCGCCTGAAAGCACCAGCATGCGCAGGAAGGTCGAAGTCGTCGGCAGCAGCTCGACCCGATGGCGTTCGATCGCTTGGCAGATTGCAGCGGGCTGTCGATCGTCGATGATCACCAGGGCTCCGCCATGCGCCAGAGTGTGCAACATCGTATGAATGCCGCCGAGATGGTCAAGCTGCAAAAACAGCAAAACGCGCTGCGCCGGCCTCGGCGCGCGGTAGCGTTCGATCAACACCGAAAAATCAAAGAGTGCGGCCTTGCTCTGGCCGGTCGTGCCGGAGCTGAACACGATCAGTCCGCCGGCGCCGCGCTCCCGCAAGCGAGACAACAGGGCCGGGGGATTACCCGGCGTCGATCGGGACCAAGACCAGCCTCCGGAAATCCCCAGTTCGATCAATGCCTCGGCTGACGCCAAATCAAGATATTGCCGCCGCTCGCGGCCTCCGGCAGGCATGGGTGCGGCGACATAGCCGTTGAACGTCAACGCTAAAAATAATGCAGCGGCATCGGCGCCAGCGATGCCGCCGATCGCGATCACGGCGCCAGGACACACGCGCAACTCGTCGAGGATACTAACCCACTGCGCAATGCGCGTCGTCAGACGATCGTATCCCATCTCGTTATCGCCGCAGAGAATGGCCGGGCGACCCGAAAACCCCGACATCCGCTCCAGCAGCCAATCGGACGCGCGCACTGTCATCTCTTTGCGGGCAAATGCGCGGGCGCTAGCCCGGGCCGCCCGGCTGGCGGTCGGACTGCCGCAGCGAAGCTTCGAGCGTACGGCGATATTGCCGGACAAGCTCCTGATGCGACGCAAAAAGCTGCTCGCCGAGCGCCCGCTGCGCCCGAAGCAACGGCAACATCGAGGACATCATCGACTTCAGCGCTTCATTCAGTCTCAACTCGTCCCAGCTGCAGCTCGCCAACAGTTTTTCGTAGGCGTCGAGCACCGCCAATTGAAAATCGATGACGTCGCGCGGTGCTGCTGGATCCGTCATTTGTGCCTCCTTGAGGGGTTAGGAGGGTTGGGAGGCGGCGGAAATTTGGCGTCTAGTACCCCTTCGAACAGGTCAAGAAAATCGATTGTTCGCTGCGTGTTTTCATCGCCCTGGTGATACCGATATTTTTCCAGGCGCTTAGGGTCACCTCGCGCGGAATCAAGTGCAGCCGCGAACATCTTGCCAGCGTCGTAGCCTACATGCCAGAGAGTCAGCGCGTTTGAATAACTCCATTCGAGAATGTGTTGTGCTTCCCAATCGGGCACTTCGAACGGCAGCCAGTAGAGCCGGGGAAGCACCTGTTTAGGTGCATTCGCGCGATTGGCGACGAATTCGAGCTGCCCATAGGTGGTCAGCACAGTCTCGGCCAGGGAGACAATCGGATCCATAATCGCCATCTGCAAGGCGTCGTATATATTGCCGGGGTTAGTCCACAAATTCGGACCGATCGTGTCGAGCGCGATGATCATGTCGAGTTTTTCGGTCTCGGGGTCAGCGTATTCCCATAGCGCCTCGAGCCCGGACGGATCATGCGAGGCGCCCTCAGTATAGAGCCCGCCGCGTGCCGCAGTCGGCTCGAACAACCACGGCATCGCCAATGCCGCCCAGAATGTTTCCGGCGTCAGATTGGTTTTGTCGAACGCCGTCAGTTGTTGGGTCTTCAAATCGAATGCATTGAGATAAAACTCGCCCCGATAGTTTGGGAGGCGAGCCCAATCAATCATATCATCGATCACTCCGATCCGGGTGCATACGCTCTTCGAGTAGTAGTTCAGCGTTGTCGGAGTCAAAGCCGCGGCGAGGAAATCGATCGAATCATTGTACAGACGGGCCAGGCTGTCCCGGTTTCGGTCGGCCCAACTGACCGGACGATGGGGAAGCGACTGTCCCAGCTTCCAGAATAGATTGGTGAAGGGCCCGGTCTTGAAGAACGCTTTGAAATTCATCGGCAGGAGCTGATAGATCGCGTCGGAAACACTAAGGTTGATAGTCCCCTCGAGCGCCGCTTTAGGGCCTCCGGCGCCCTTTGGCACCGCGTAGAGCAGACCGGCGAGGGCTCCGGCGCCAGACGCTCCGATCACCGCAAAATCTGTCTTGTTCTCGTGGAAGGCGCATAGTGCCCCGGCAATCAGATGCAGATTGGGCGCCCCCCCACTCGCCAGGAGCCCTATTTTGGGACGCTCCGCAACCGGTTCAGCCATCAACTGTCTCCGCGGGCCGGCTCGGCCTCCCGTCTGAACAAATGGGTGAATGGGCGCAGGAAATCATTGAATTGTTGTTCTTGATTGACGTAATTGTAGTATCGGTACTTTTGTTCGAACTCCTCTTTATTGTTTGATTGGCGCGCTTCTGCGAAGGCGACGGCGGCATCATATCCGATCTTCTCAAGCGTTACGGCGTTGGAATGCGTCCATTTCAACATGTTCGGATAATATTTCTCGTCGATCGAAAACGGGACGTAGTAGAGCTTGGGTAGGCGGATCCCCGGATTTGTCGCACGAAGCTGCTCCGAGGCATGGTCGGTCCAAGCATAAAAGGCCGAGATCAGTACCTGCAGCGCGATGATCGGGTTCATCAGCATTAGCTGAAAGGAATCGTGAATATTTGCAGGCGGGCGCCAGATTGCGCGACTCATCGGGTCGAGCATGACAACTGTTTCCAGGTCTTGCTTCTGCTTTAACCAGATCGCCTGCAATCCCGTCGGATCGTGCGTAGCCCCGGTCGTATGCAGATCGCCACTGGGCATCCGGTGCGGCGCAAACAGGACCGGCATGGCTTCGGTCGCGTGATAGGCGTCAGCGGTCGCCGAAGCGTTATCGAATATTTCGAGTACACGTTTATCCAGGTTAAAGGAACTTACGTAGAATTTGGCCTCTTCACTTCTTAGTTTGGAGAAATCGACCAGATCGTCTATCTCGGGATTGGGGCTGATCATCCCCTTGCTTTTGAGCTCAAAGGTCGAGGGAGTCATCGCACAGAATGCAAGATCGACCCAGTCGTTCAGCAATCGGCCGACCGGGCTCGACGCTTTGGGGTCTAGCTTGATCTTGGGGATCCGGTTCCGCAAATCGTGCATCGGCTTGCTGAATGGTCCGAATTTATGGAACACCTTGAAATTAACCGGCAGGACCGAATACAGCAGGTCAGAGACAAACATATTGGGCAGATCTTCGAGGGCCTGCTTGGGACTGCCGTTCTTTGGAACGAGCGAGAGCAGCCCGATCAACGCACCGACCCCGGTCGTGCTGATGACGTCAAATTTAACTCCCTTTGCCATGAAGCCGAGCATGGCGCCCGACATCAAGGTCATCGCCGGCGCCCAACCGCCGAGCACGATGCCGGTGCGTCCGTTCACGATAGACCCTGCGTAGTTTCGCATCCCGAAACGGACGCAAGCATTGCTTCCGCCCGCGACAAATCCGCGGGCATGCCGAGCCGGCGAAATAACTCGATGGCCTGCGCGAACTGTTTCTTTGCCTCGGCTGTGCGCCTCCAACCGTCGAGCAGCGCTGCAAAGGCGAGATGACTGCGGCCCAGTTCGGGTTCGCAGCCCATTTCGTGCTGGATTTCGATTGCTTCCAATATGGCGCTCTCGGCAGCTACGGTGTCGCACGGGCGCAGGATCGCCGACGCCTGGGCCAAGGTCCGGTGAGCAAGCGCGCGCGCAAACCGATCATGCGTACGCTCGGCGAGCCCGATCGCTTCGCGGCAAAGCCCTTCAGCAGCCTTCGCGTCGCCCAGCGCCAAGAGCGTCATCGCCAGCAGCCCTTGACCCCAGGCAAGCAGGGTGGTGGTGCCGAGTTCTTTGGCGAGGGCGACGCTCGCTTCGAGCAGTTCCCACGCTTTCGTCGGATTTCCCGCCATCGCGTATGCCTGACCTTCGTAGAACTGGACCAGGTAGAGGCGAAATCGGTCACCGGCGCGTTCGGCGATCTGCCGCGCTTCCTGACAGTCGGCAATCGCTGCCGCAGTCGATCCCCGATGGCAGTTCGCCACCGCCCGGTAGTTATAGGCCGCCGCCTCGACAAACGGGTTTCGCAGCTTTTGGGCGAGGTGAAGACCGTGATCGGCGTATTCGAGCGCCAGCTCGAACTCGCCGAGGGCACCATAAGCCACCCCGGCGAAGCCGGCCGCGGTGGCCTCTTCGGTCGGATTGCCCAGACTGCGCATCTGCTCGACGCTGCGTGCGAGCAGCCGGCTCGCTCGAGTGTATTCGCCAGTCAGATAGTAGCGGCGCCCCATCAGATTGACCGGTGGGGCCGCCAAGGCCTCATCATCCAATCGATCGGCGATCACCAGACTCTGCTCGGCGAATTCGGTCGCGCGATCGAACATCCCGCGGACATAGGCGAGACGCCCGAGCCAATAGAGCACGTTGGCCATGCGCGGCTCATCGCCGAGCGCATCGGCCAGGTTCCGTGCCTGTTCGAGGTTACGCTCGTCAGCCTCCAACGCCTCCCGCGTTGTCCCGACGCTGGCGCGTTTGAACGCCGCGTCGATCTGCGAACGGTGCATCTCGGGCGAAGGCGGCAACGACCTGGCTAGATCGAGAGCCTGGTCATAGTGCGACGCAGCTTCGGCGTTGGCGTGGAGGCGGGCGGCTTGGTCGCCTGCGAGAATGGCGTACCTCACTGCCTTTTCCTGCTGATCGCTCTGCGAATAATGATGGGCGAGCACGCTGGCCTGTTCTACACGCCCCAGTTGTTCCATACTGCGTCCGACCACGCCGTGCAGCGCCTGTCGCCGCGGCCCCAGCAAGCTGCGATACGCCACACCCTGGATGACCGCGTGTTTGAAGCGATACTCCAAATCCGGGAGCGCGCGCGTTTGATGGATCAACTCGACCCGCCTCAAGAATCCGAGGTGCTCCGACACCTCTTCCCCCGGGGCATCGGAAGCGGTCTTCAGCAGTGGCAGGTCGAACTCGCGGCCAATGACGGCTGCGATTTGGACGTCCTGCTTGACGGACTCGCCCAATGCATCGATGCGCGCTTGAATGATCCCTTGGATCGTTGAGGGAAATTCGAGCTCGGCGATGCTCGCCAGTTGCAAACGAGCGGGCTGATGAATCACGAAATTTCGTTCGACCAGGCCGTGGGTGACCTCCTCGATGAACAAAGGGTTGCCGTCCGCTCTTTCGGCGATAAAGCGCAGCAGATCCTCGCCGACGCCGTGGCCGAGCAATTCTGTCGCCATTCGCCCCATCTCGTCATCGGCCAGGCGGTCGAGAGGGATCTCGGCGAAGCACGGCAAATCGACCCACCGCAACTGATAGCCGGGCCGGTGTGTCGTCACCATCAGGACCGGCAGTTCGGGCAGGCGGCCGGTAAGCAGAGCGATCAGATCCTCGGAACTCTGATCTCTCCAGTGCAGGTTTTCGAACACCAGAACCAGGGGACACCGTCGTGCCGACGCCGCCACAATGTGCAGGATGGCCTGCTGAGTTCTTTGCCTCCTATCCTCCGGCTCGAGACCACGCAAGGCCGCGTCATCGCCGGGCAGCCCGAAAAGCGGTTCGATGAATGCCAGCGCCTCGTTGAGGCCAGTATCCAGGTCCTGCACTCCCTCGCGCAGCTTCTGCGCCGTCTGAAGCTGAGTGTCCGCCTCTTCGATGCGAAAGATGGTGCGCAGAACCTCGATGATCGGACCGTAGGGAACCGTCAGCCCGCGCGCCCGGCAATGCCCCTCCAGCCAAGTCACTCGACCGTGTCCGAGGGAACGCCGAAACTCGTACAGTAAGCGGGATTTACCGAGCCCCGGTTCGCCGACGATAGCAACAGCCTGCCCGCGGCCCGCTTCGGCACCAGACAGCCGCTCGCGCAGCTGCGCCAACTCCCGGTCCCGCCCGACGAGCGTCGTCAGCCCCTCCTCCGCTCTGATCTCGAGCCGGTTTCGCCAAGCCGCGCGGCCGGTAACCCTGTAGACGACTACCGGCTTGCGCTGACCTCTGATTTCGACCGGACCGAGCCTTTCGGCGCGTACCTCGCCGGCGACTGCCCGGTAGGTGTCCTCGGTGATCACTATGGCTGCAGGTTCGGCGACTGACTGCATCCGCGATGCCAAATGCACGACGTTGCTGTTGGCGGTGTAATCCATCCGCAGATCGTCGCCGATACGGCCGACCACGACAGATCCCGTATTGAGGCCGATCCGCAGCCGCACCGCGACCCCGTACTCGCGCTGAATTTCGCCAGTCAGGCCACGCATCGTCTCCTGGATTGCCAGCGCTGCGTGAACCGCCCGTGCAGCATGGTCTTCGAGCGCGACCGGAGCCCCGAACAGAGCCATCATGCCGTCGCCGAGATAGCTGTTTACGGTCCCCTCGTAGCGATGCACGGCGTTCGCGGCCTGCTTCAGCACTCGGTCCATCAGCAGATGAAGCTTTTCCGCGTCGAGTTCCTGCGCCAGGGACGAGGAATCGGCGACATCGGCAAACATGACGGTAACGAATTTCCGCTCGCCTTCGAGAGCGCTGCGGGTGGTCAAAATCTCTTGAGCGAGGTAACGCGGCGTGTAGGTCTGCGGTGCCCTCTCCTCGCCAAACCCGTCAGTGTCGCGCTCCCGGGCGGACGCAGCGGCCATGCCTGGCTGTCCGGTGAGAGGAGCGCCGCATTCGTTGCAGAATTTGGCCGAGGAGGGATTGACATGGCTGCAGGCCGCGCAGCTGATCGGCAGTGAGGCGCCGCACTCGTCGCAAAACCGGACCGGTTCCGGATTTTCGTGCTGGCACTCGACGCATTGCACGCTCTTGTTCCTCCGTAGCCGCAACGGCGACGATCTCACTCGATCACAAACTACTGCATGGTTATGCAACGACCCCTGTGGCGGTCGTAAGGATCGACATCCTCCTCCAAAAGGGTCCCGCCCAAAAGGGTTAAAGAGACCGCGGGTTGGGCTCGACCGATCCCCGACAGCCGCGGCGGAGACGGGCCCCTAGCGCGGCCATGCGCGACTGCTCGGAGCCGGCAGCACCTATCCTCCTCTGTTCGACAGCGATTTTAACCCGAATGGAGACACGGGGACAGATTGTCATGCTTGGTGCCGCCGACTACGATCGCGGTCTCTCTGCGACGAGGATCAAACGCGATGCGCACTAGCTTCACCGTAGATGATATGACGATCCATCGGATCGTCGACCAGGAGGCGGGCTTCACCCCGATCCTCGAATTCCTACCGAGCCTGAACAAGGAATTGCTCGACGAGAACCGGTCATGGATGGAGCCGGACGCACTAGACCCAGCCGGCATGGCGGTCCTCTGCTTCCAATCCTATATCGTCAAAACGCCGCATCACACGATCCTGGTCGACGCCTGCATCGGCAACGACAAATCCTTCCCGCATCGCCCAACCTGGCACAAGAAGACCGACAGTAACTGGATGCAGGCGCTGAAGGCGGCCGGGGTCGGCATCGACGATATCGACTTCGTGATGTGCACGCACCTGCACGGCGATCACGTCGGCTGGAACACGCGGCTAGAAAATGGCCGCTGGGTGCCCACCTTTCCTAAAGCCAAGTACCTGTTCTCGAAGAAGGAATATGAATACTGGGAGGGCGTCGACCGCGAAACCCCGCTCGATCCGATGCGAGAGAGCGTGCTGCCCATCATCGACGCGAACAAAGCGGAGCTGGTGACCAGTGACCATGCGCTCAACGACCACATCCGGCTGACCCCGACCCCCGGCCACACCCCCGACCATTTCGCGGTCTGCGCCGGACGCAGCGGCGACCAGGCGGTGTTCACCGGCGATCTGATCCACTCCCCGATCCAGGCGCGCTATCCGGATTTGGTGATGCGCGTCGATTACGATCAGAAACAAGCGTCAGCGACCCGGCGCGCGTTTCTCGAACGCTACTGTGACACCAGCACATTGTGCTGCACGATGCACTTTCCCTCGCCCTCAGTTGGCCACATCAAACGTTGGGGCGACGGCTTCCGCTGCGAGGCCATCGGCGGCTAGCCGACGGGCGGCCAACCGCGGCGATGGTAGGCACCGTCCCAGAAGAGCCACTCGTATTGCGTGGCCCGGCGGAAGGCAGCCAGCATTCTGGCGCGAACCGCATTGGTGACGCCGTCTGCCGCACGATCCGCGGTGGCGGCGACCCTCTGTACGGCCTCGCCAAAGCTCGGGTCGGCATAAGTGGCGATCCAGGCGCGGTAGGGGTTTTCCGGTGCGGCGCGGCCGGCGATGTCGCAACCGACATCCCAATAGACCCAAAAGCACGGCAGCAGCGCGGCGATCAGCACCTCCCACGGTTCGTGGTAGGCTGCGGCTAACAGAAAGCTGGTATAGGCAAGGCAATCCGGAGCCGGCTCGGCATCGGCGAGCATCGCCGGATCGACGCCGAACCCCTGCAGGTAGTGCTCGTGCAGCGCGCGCTCAACCGCCACCGCACCCAACGCCGATTGGGCGAACGCCTGCAAGGTGCCCGCATCAGGGGCCTTTGCTGCCGCGATCGCCAGTGCACGAGAGAATTGACCGAGATAGAGCGCGTCTTGGGTGATGTAATGCTGAAAGCGCTCGCGGCCTAGAATGCCGGCGGCAAGCTCGGCGTTGAACGGCAGCGCCTGGATTGCTTGGCGCAACACTATGGTTTGCTGTCGAGCCTGGTCGGAAAAACGGATCATCCGTAGTCGCCTCCAATGTGCCGGGCCTGAATCCGGCGGCACAAAGTCGAGCATGCTTCCACCATTGTCCGCATCGCCGATTTGCGGTTATGCTAATGCGGAGTTTTGACGCGACATAGTCTTACGGACGCCGATCATCCGGCACCAGTCTCTTCGAGAAACTCGACAAAAATCGCATTGCGACAATTCACTACAACAGTGGTGCCGTCATGTGTAGTCGACAGAGGGAGGCAAACGATGCTGGAGCGTCTGGAGCAGCAAAAGAGCCTAACGTTAAACCAGTGGAAAATAATTACTGCCTCCATCCTCGGAGATATGCTAGACTTTTTTGACTTTTTCCTTATAGGATATGTACTTGTCTTCATCGTTACACAATGGAAGCTGACATTTATCCAATCAGGAATAATTCTCTTGGCAGCCGGTGTCGGATCGATTCCCGGCGCCTTCTTCTGGGGGTGGATGGCTGATCGGATCGGCCGCCGGAAGGTGTTCATCGCCACTGTCCTTAATTTCTCGCTGGCCACCGGCATCATGGCAGCGACGCCTGACCAGTATGGCTGGGTGTTTCTGGCTTTCTTCCGGATGCTTGTCGGGGTCGGCCAGGCCGGGATGGTGGTCGTCGACCTCCCGCTCGCCCAGGAATTCGTTCCGTCCTCGAAGCGGGGCTTTGTCGGCGGCCTGGTGACAACCACGGTCTCGGTCGGCGGCGCGCTGGGTGCGTTGTGCGGAACCTATCTCGGACCGGTGATCGGCTGGCGTGGTCTGTTTCTAATCGGCCTGTTGCCGGCGGTGTTGACGTTGTTGATCCGTGCGTGGGTTCCAGAATCGCCGCGCTGGCTGATCCGCAAAGGACGCCGTGAGGAGGCAGGCCGGTCGATCGCCTGGGCGCTGCAGATTGACCCGAAAGAGATCGAACTGCCGGCCGTCTTGCCCGAGGCGCCGCGCCCGCCGTGGCGCGAATTGTTCCGTTACCCGCGCAGTGTGGCACTGGTGTGCCTGACCGGACTCTCTCAGACGAGCGGGGTCGGGCTGGCGCTGTGGGGGCCGACCCTGCTGCTGCTATTGCTCAAGATCACGCCGGGCGAAGCCTCGTTTCTGATGATCTGGGTGGCGGTGTCGGCGTTCGTCGGCCGCGTCGTGTGCACGTTCCTGCCGGATCTCATCGGACGCCGCTGGTCGGGTGGCCTGGCGTGCTTGGGCGGAGTCGCGACCTTGATTGTCGCCGGCTACACGGCCCACGCGTTCATCGGGACGGTATCGGTGTTCTGGCTGATGCTGATGGCCCACTCGTTCTTCGGCGGCGGCTCCTACACGATCATTGCGCCCTACATGGCTGAGGTGTGGCCGGCTGGGTTGCGTGCCAGCGGCATGGGGCTCGGCTACGGGGTCGGCAATTGCGGCAAGATCATCAGTCCGCTCGGACTGGCGCTGATTGTCGGCGGCTCCAATTTCGTCAAACCGGCAGCGACTGTCGGCGCGATGATCCCGGCGATGTACTTCCTGGCTTTTTGGGCGGCGCTGGCGGCGGTCGCTTTCGTGATGCTCGGCATCGAGACCAAGGGCCGCTCGATCGAGGAGATCGACGCGGCACTGACCGGTCGGCGCCGGGTCGTCGAGCCCTCGGCGGCCTAGCGGCGCGCGGCGGCGACTGAGATGCTGTGGCAACTGCTGCCGGCCGGGTTGTTCCGGCGGTTACCGTTTGCGCAGGATGACCATGTGGCGACCCTCGGGCGTAAGCGGCGCGGTCAGGCTGAAATCATTGTACCAGCCGACAAAATCGAAGCGGCCGCTCAGCTCGATGAGGCAAAGGAACTCCTGCGGGAAGAAGATCTTCACCCGGACCCGGCCCTCGATCGTTAAATTTTCGCCGTGATCGTCGACCGAGAAGGTCAGGGTCTCGTTATAGGTCTGCGCGATCGCGTCGAGGATCTCAGCACGATAGCGGGTATGTACCCTGACCCCGCTTTTGCGTGCCGTCCAACTTCGACGGTAGTCGTGGAAAATGCGAAACCACACGACGCTGTCGAGCAGATAAAGAGCCCCGGGTGCCAGCAGATCTGCCATCCGGGCAAGATGGTCGAGAAACTCCCGATTGGAGCGCATGTAGAGCGAGCCGAGCATGACATAGGCGAGGTCGAACCGCCCGAGAGCGCTGTCGAGTTCCCGCATGTCGCCGAGCACGAACCTGGCATCGATGCCCTTGCGGCGTGCCTTTTCCCGAGCGAAATCGAGCATCGCCGGGCTCAGGTCGAGGCCGCAATAGCCGTAGCCCCGCCGGTCCCACTCTTCGAGATAGGGTGCGGTGCCGGCGCCCAGTTCAAAAACTTGCCGAACCTCGGTCTTGGAGAACTGGTCGATGGCGGCCTGAAAGAAATCGATCTCGCCGGCCGGATCGCGCGATCCCAAAGCGATCTCATAGTAATTCGGATACCGATACGCCTCCATGACTTCAGGTAAACACCGCGTCCGAGGTTGGGCATGACGATCTGATCTTTCGCATTGATCCTCCGGCCCGCTCTTGTGTGCTCTATTCGCGAGCATTCTCATCGGCGCTCGGGCGATTCTATATATCGGCCCCCGATGCTACGTGGCTTTTCTCGGCCGGTCATCCGTTATGCTTGCCGTACTCGCGACGGGGGACAGCATGACCTGGCTAGGTTCGGTGGGGGCGGCGATCCGGGCTCGGGCGACCGCCCGGATCTGTTCGCGCAGGGCAGGTTCGGTGTCGAACAACCGGTCGAGGTCACGTGCAGCGAGGATAAGGAGCTGGCAATAACCCAAGGCCACGACGTCGGCGTTACGCCGATCGGCAACCAGCAGCGCCAGTTCGCCAAAAAAGTCGCCGCTGCCAAGCTGGACCGGCTGAGGCGTTATCCTCACCTCGACCGCACCCGAGGAGATGAAATACATCGCGTCGCCGCGCTCTCCGCGCCGCACGATGACCTCGTCAGGCACTGCCAGGCGCGGCCGCAACAATCGCGCGACGGATTGCCGAACCCTTTCGTCGAGCACGGCGAACATCGGCACGCGGCTGATCAGATCGCCGCGCTTCAACCCAAGATCAAGAACCGTCCGCATCTCGACGCTGTGCCGGCGCCGCCGCAGCTTGCGCTGCAAATCCTCGAAGACTTCCTGATTGATAATGGATTCGGCACGCAGCCGACGATAACGCTCTTCTTCGAACCGTGCCGCAGTGCGCGCCAGAAACTGGGTTTCGAGCCGCGTCACATAGCCCGGATACTGCAGCTTCAATGCCGCAATTGCGCGATTGATTTCGGCCAAGCGCAGATCGACCTGCGCAGCCATTGCCTTGCTCGGGCCGGCACCAAACAGACGACCGATCTGGTCGCGGTTGAAGGTCGAGAGATTTTCCAGAACAAAGCGGGCGGCAAGCTGCACCTCGAACCGGTCGGAGAGCTCGCGGCCAAGCGGACCCGCGATGCCGATCCGCCTATGGATGGCCAGAGCGATGCGATAGGTGGCGCCAAACATGCCCAGCCGCACCGCCGCCCGCCGATAGCCCTCGACCCCCTGTGTGCGCGCCCCGTCGCGCAGCTGTGCCGTATGGGTTAAGAGCTTAGCGGCGACGCGCCTGGAGACAGTTCGTCCTTCGAAATATTCAAGGCAGAATTCCTGCTCGCGATCGGCCAGCACCGAAATCGCCGCGCGCGTTCGCACCTCTATCGGGAGTTGGGCGTTCTCCTCTGCGATATCGGCCGGGTCACGCAATTGCGCGTCATAGATTGTCGTTATCGCACCGACGATCTCGGGCGCAATGCGATGCTCGCGCCCAACCGTCTCGATCTCCTGGCGCATCGAGGACAACGACAGGCCGATCACCCGATCGCGTAACGCGATCTCGGCCGGCGAAGCATCGCTGAGCTTGAGCAACCGCATCAGCGGCCGCATCGTCGGCGCGGTCACGAGCAAGGTGAACAGAACAAAACCGGTGGCCAGGACGCCGACGAATTGCCGGATTTCGGGCGGCAGAGACATGTTCTCGGTCGCTGCCAGCGCCAGGGCCAGCGAAACCGCACCGCGCATCCCGCCCCACAGCATGAAGAGCTTGTAATTAGCGTCGATCGGGCGCGCGATGCGGGCAAAGCTGAGGACCGGGATCAGTCCGTAGAGAGTCAACGCCCGCGCGATAAACGCTGCCGCGATAAGCGCACCCAACAGTGCGAAGTCACCCCAGCGGGCGTGCGCCAGCAAATCCGGCGTACGCATCGCGGCGAACAAGAAAATCAGCGAGCTCGCCCAGAATGCGAGTTGTTCCCAGGTAACGACGAGGCTTTCGAAATTCGACGGGGCAAGGTGGCGGCGGCCCTCGGAGCTGACCGCCAGTGCCGCTGCCGCGACAGCGACAACACCGGAAACCCCCAGGTAGTGGTCGCAGATGATGTAGATCGCATAGGCGAAGCCGATCGTCATCGTCGCCTCGGCCAGACGGCTCGACCGCAACACCGGCATCAACTGTGCGGCCGCCCAGCCGGCGAAATATCCAACCCCTAGCCCGCCGACGAACTGACGAAGAAAGGTCAAAAGGCCAGTCAGTGGGTCGGCCGGATGGTCACCGCTCAAAATCGCGACGGCCAGCGAGTAGATCGCGATCGCCGCGGCGTCGTTGAACAGGCTCTCGCCCTGGACCAGGGTCGAGAGGCGGCGCGGCGCCCCGATCTCGCGAAAAATGCCGACGACGGCTACCGGGTCGGTGGTGGCGATGATCGAACCAAGGATCAGGCAGGCGAGCACCCCCACCGGGGCCAGCGGCCACAGCGCATAGCCGACAACGAGGGTGCAGACCACCACGCCGATGACGGCGAGCAACAGCACCGGAGCGACCTCGTCGCCGAGTTGGCGGACATCGATATTGAGAGCGCTCTCGAACAGCAGTGCGGGAAGAAAGATGTAAAGGAGGGATTCAGCGCTCAGGCCAAAATCGCGCAACGTAGCGATGAGGTCGGGTATGGCACCGCCGTGCAGATAGGCAGCCGGCATATTGGTTGCGACGCCTATCGTTATGCCGACGACGGCAAGCAGCACCGTGTAGGGGATCGAAAATTTCTCCGCGAGCGGGACCAAAAAGCTGACCAGCCCGAGAAGCGCCGTAACGGCGAAAACGGTCAGTACGGTTTCGTGCATGCTCGGCTCGACGAGAACCCTAATGGGGCCGGCTTTGCGTCACAAGGCATCGCTGCCTAAGAAGATCGATCGGCGAAAACCAGCGGCACCCGACTTGCCACCAATGCCTGCGAATGAACCATTATGATGACCCGAACAGTCGAGGAATTGTGTTGCATGGATACCCGCCGCGCCTTTCTCCTGCTCGTGGTTTTGCTGGCGGCCGCACTGCCCGGCCGCGCCGCCGAACCACAACTCCAACAATTTGCCACCGCTCCTCTAACGATCGTCAGCGCCAGTGGGCCCCACCGCTTCACCGTTGAATTGGCCGAAAGCCCGGCGCAGATGGAACAGGGGCTGATGTTTCGCCGCTCGCTCGCGGCGGACGCCGGTATGCTGTTCGACTTCAAGCAGCCGACCATGGCAACAATGTGGATGCACAACACGCTGATCCCGCTGGACATGCTGTTCGTCGACCAGCAGGGACTTATCGTGAATATCGCCCAGCGCGCGGTGCCTGAGTCCGACGCCACGATAGCCGCCGCGGCACCTGTGCGCGCGGTAATAGAATTGAATGGCGGAACCGCCGATCGCCTGGACATCAAACCAGGCGACCGGGTGTTGTATTCGATTTTCGGCAACGCCTCCTGACCGGCCTTCGGCATCAGGTTCAGGCCACCGACCGGTGAAAGGCAAGCAGAGCTAAATCAGCACCTTGGAGGATTAGCTGCAGCCTGGATTTCCAGGATCGAGTGCTGACGGCCCGGTCAAATCAAAACTGTTCTGCCACCCTTTTAAAAGACCATACAAGCCTATGAAAAACATGCCTAATTTCAACAGGGAGACGCGGATCTCGGGTGATCGGATATGGCTGAAACGGATTTACTGGCTGAATTGCTGGTCAAATCGTGTTATAGTTCGACGATAAATGCATCGGCGTCTTTTTCTCTCGATCGCCGCGGGTTGGGCGGCATGGCCCGGGGCGGTGCATGCGGTGCCGCGCCCGCCGGCTCTGCGCCGGCTGCGGCTGGTCAACGTCCATACCGGCGAAACCTTCGATGGAGCTTATCGCGACGACAAGGGTCCGATCGCCCGTGTGGTCCAGGAGCTGAGCGTGTTTTTGCGTGACTTTCACTCAGGGGTTGACACCGAGATGGACGTCGGGGTCATCGATTTTCTTGCCGATGTTCTCGACGCCGTCGGCTTGGCCAAGGCAACGATCCTCTCCGCCTACCGCACGCCTGAGACCAATGCGATGCTCGCGCGCACGACTTTCGGGGTGGCCGAGAACAGCCAGCACATATATGGGCGAGCGCTTGATCTTTGCCTCGACACGAAGCTCGCCGAGGCGATGGAAGCGGCCCGCGCGATGCGGCGCGGCGGCGTCGGGTGGTATCCGCATTCTGGCTTTATCCATATCGATACCGGGCCGGTGCGGAACTGGACTCTCGACGAGGGCGGACTCGACAATCTGTTGTTGTTCGGCGCCGGCGGTTCGCCGGTCGATCGCGCGCACCGGCCGCTGTCGGTGACCCAGCGGATGTCATTGCGGCGTCAGCTGGCCCGGGCGGAGTTTCTCGCCCGCCATCATTAGCAGCAGCGTCAGCCGGTGACAGCGACACCGATCAGCTTGCCGATGCCAAAGGTCACGCCGGCGGCGGCCAAACCCACCGCCAGCTGACGCGCTCCAGAGAATACCGCCCCGCTCCCGGTAAAGAGCGCGGTGCCAGCCCCGATCAGCACCAAAGCGACGCCGCTTGCCGCCAGGCTGGCGATCAGCGCCGGCATCCCGACAAGCGCAAAATAAGGCGCCACCGGAAAGATCGCGCCGACGGCGAACAGCAAGAATGACGTACCGGCAGCGGCCCAGGCCGAGCCGCCAAGTTCGTCCGGGTCGATCCCCAACTCCTCGCGAACGAGTGTGTCGAGCGCCGTCTTTTTGTTGGCGATCAGCTGCTGCGCCAGGGTCTTCGCCAGTTCCTCGGGGACACCTTTCGCCTGATAGATCAGCGCCAGTTCCTCTTGCTCCTCTTCGGGGATCTGGTCCAACTCGGCGGCTTCGGTCGAAATCTGCCGCTGTGCGGATTCCCGCGCGGTGTTGACCGACAGCCATTCGCCAAGAGCCATCGAGCAGGCCCCGGCCAACAGGCCGGCGAGACCGGTTACGAGAACTGTCCTCGGCGTCAAATTCGCGCCGGCGACCCCCATTATCAGGCTGAGGTTGGAAACCAGCCCGTCATTAGCCCCGAGCACCGCCGCGCGTAAGGCGTTACCGCCCATCCCGCGATGTCGGCCCTCCAGCCGCGCGAGGGTGGCACCGCTCAGCCCGGTGGGCGAGGGAGCAGCAAGTGCCTCGATGATCCGCGCATGCGAACGCTCCACCGCCGCCAGCCCACCGGCGACGGCTTCCGGCTGCACATCGTAGGATCCGCTATCCATCTGCTCGAGGGTATTGACCGTCGGCAGCACGAAAGACGGGCCAAACCGGCGGGCCAGCCATTCTAGCGCTCGGGTGCGAAATCCCGGTCGCAGCTGAGGCACACGCTCGCCCAGCGCCTCAATCTGGCGTTTCCAGAATTCCGCATGGGCGGACTCGATCGATGCGAGGCGGGAATAGACCTGCGCCAGTTGTGGATTCTTTTCGGCGTTGGAAAGGGTTTCGTAGAGCGCCGCACTGTCAACCTCACCCTGGAGGTTGGCGGTATAGCGGTGGCGTGAGTCCTTGCCGGTCATCAGCCCCTCCTGGTGTACTCAGCCTCAAGGGTTAGCGAAGGTCACGACGACACCGGTGGCAGCCTCGACGGGGTGGGCGATGGGTATAGAGAAATGCTCGACTTCTCCTGGCTGTAGCTGTGCCTTCGGCGGATCAGCGACCTGGAACTGGATTTCTTTCTCCGCCGCATCCCGCAGCGCCACTCGCAAGCGCGGAACCTCCCGCGGCGCGGTGCCCAGATTGACGATTTCGCCCGCGATCACGAGCACATCGCCGCTGCGCGCGGGCGCAACCTTGCCAATCACGAGCCCGGTCTCGGACGGTTCGACCGGCAAGCCAATCGCGGCAAAGAGCCGCTGCGCCGGCGGCCACATCGCCGAGAGTTGACGTCTGGCGATCATCCCCGCCAGCACGGCGAGCAGCACGAGCAACGCGACGATGAACAACATTGCCCGGCCGAACCTTGACGACCGGTGCCGCACCGGCGGCGACGATGGCGAAGATGTTGGCGGCAACCGGGTTGGCATGGCAAGGCTCGGCGGTGGCGAGCGATCATGCGCTGCGACCGCCGCATCACCCGGTGCGGACACGATGCCCGAGGCGGCTTCGCCCGTGGGCGCTCCTGTGGACGCTGCCTGACGCCAGATATGGCCGCAATTCGTGCAACGTACGTCGCGGCCCGCCGGTCCGTCCAATTCGTGCTCGGCGATGCGATAGCGGGTCTGGCAGGCCGGGCAAGTCAGGATCATCGGATGACGGGCGGCGGCTCGGACCGGGCGAACCGGCTCCGCACGCGCCGGATCATGCGGCAGCTGATGGCGCGCTCTGGCGCGCAAGCTCGCGCAAATGGTGCCCGGCGTCGCCGAACAGCATGTCGATCATCGTGACCCGTTTGAAATAATGACCGACCTTGTATTCCATCGTCATGCCGATGCCGCCATGCAGTTGGATCGCCTGCTGACCAACCAGCCGGCCAGAGCGCCCGATCTGCACCTTCGCGGACGACAGCGCGCTGCGGCGGCTGCGGGCGTTCTCCTCTGCGGCCATCATCGTGGCGAACATCGCCATGCTGCGCGCCTGCTCCAGGGCGACCAGCATATCGACCGCACGGTGCTGCAGTATTTGGAAGCTGCCGATTTCACGTCCGAACTGCCGACGGGTCTTCAGGTAATCGACGGTGAGCTCGTGCATCGCCGCCATAGCCCCCACCGCCTCGGCGCAGACCGCCGCCATCCCCTCGTCGACGACGCGCTCGACCAGCGGCAAAGCCTCTCCCGGTTCGCCGAGCACTCCGTCCGGGCCGACGCGAACTCCGGTCAACGCGACCTCGGCGGCGCGCAGGCCATCCTGTGTCGGATAGCCGCGCCGCGAAATGCCGGCATCCTCCGTATCGACGATGAAGACGCCAACTCCACCGCGGTCACGCCGATCGCCGCCGATCCGCGCGGTGACGATCAGCTTGTCGGCACTGTCGCCGTGCAGCACCACCCCTTTTTCGCCGTTCAGCACCCAGCTGGCGCCGTCGCGGACCGCCTTCGTCGAAACATCGGCGAGATTGTAGCGCGACTGCCGTTCGGTGTGAGCAAAGGCGAGCGTCATGCTGCCATCGGCGATCCGCGGGATCAGAGCGTCGCATTGCTCCGGCGTCCCGCCATGGCGAAGAAAACCGCCACCCAACACGACGGTGGCGAGAAACGGCTCGAGCGCCAGAGCGCGGCCGAAGGCCTCCATCGTCAGCATCGTTTCTACCGGCCCGCCGCCGAAGCCGCCGTACCGCTCGGCAAACGGTAAGCCGAGCAATCCAAGCTCGGCATATTGCCGCCACAACTCGCGGCTCCAGCCGTCAGGGCTTTGCCTATAGCCCTTGCGCTGCTCGAAATCGTATCGGTCGCCGATCAGCCGATCGAGGCTCTCCTTGAGCAGCCGCTGCTCTTCGCTCAGGTCAAAATCCATCAGCTGAAACCCTCGCCTGTCCAGGACACTTGTGCAGCGCCGCGGTGGGCGTTCACCGGCTCATAGTCCCAGGATCGCCTTGGCGATGATGTTCTTCTGGATCTCGTTGGTGCCGCCGTAGATCGAGGTCTTGCGCCAGTTGAAATAGGTCGGCGCAACCGGGCCAGCCCATTCGGGGCCGATCGGCGGCTCGTTCCAGCGCTCGTCGTCATCGTGTTCGGGCTGGTAGGGGAGGGCATACGGGCCGACCACTTCGAGCAGCAATTCGGTCGTCGCCTGCTGGATCTCCGAGCCCTTGATCTTCAGGATCGACGAGGCCGGATCGGGCTTGTTGTCGGTGCGATGGCGCTCGGCGGCGACGACGCGCAATTGCGTCATTTCGAGCGCCTTCAGCTCGACCTCGACCGCGGCGAGCTTTTCGCGAAAGCGCTCATCCTCGATCAGCGGCATGTCGCCGTCGCGTTCGAGCGCCGCCAATTCCTTGATCCGGCGGATGCGCTCCTTCGACAGGCCGACCCGGGCGATCCCGGTGCGTTCGCGGCCGAGCAGGTATTTCGCGTAATCCCAGCCCTTATTCTCCTCGCCGACGAGGTTCTCGGTCGGCACCTTGACGTCGTCGAAAAACACCTCGTTGACCTCATGGCCTCCCTCGATCGTGATGATCGGGCGCACCGTGATTCCAGGGGTTCTCATGTCGATCAGCAGAAACGAGATGCCTTCCTGCTTTTTGGCCTGCGGGTCGGTGCGCACCAGGCAGAAGATCCAGTCGGCGTGCTGCGCCAGGGTCGTCCAGGTCTTCTGACCGTTGACGATGTAATAGTCCCCGTCGCGCTTGGCCGTGGTCCGCAGCGAGGCGAGGTCGGAGCCTGCGCCCGGCTCGGAAAAGCCCTGGCACCACCAATCGTCGAGATTGGCGATGCGCGGCAAAAACCGCCTTTTCTGCGCGTCAGAGCCGAATGCGATCATGACCGGCCCGACCATCGTCACCCCAAAGCCCAAGGGCTGTGGCGCGGGGGTTTGCTGCAATTCGTCCTGGAAGATGTATTGGTGGACCGGGCTCCAGCCGGTGCCGCCCCATTGGACCGGCCAGTTCGCCACCGCCCAGCCTTTTTTGTTCAATATGCGCTGCCAGCTGATGATGTCGTCTTTAGCGAGGTGCTTGCCCTCGACCAGCTTGGTCCGGATGCTTTCAGGAAGATTGGCGCGGAAAAAATTCCGGACCTCCTCGCGAAAAGCGATCTCTTCGGGAGTGAAGCGCAGATCCATGACGCTGGGCTCCGTTTTTAAAGACTTGCAAAGCCGCGATCTTCCGCGGCAAGACGGGATATCAGCGCCGCCGGCCGCAAGCTCTCGTCGCCGGAGCGCTCGGCATAGAGGGTCAGCCGGTCGCGCAAATGGCCAAGCCCGAGTTGGTCGGCGTAGTACATCGGCCCACCCCGCCAGACCGGCCAACCGTAGCCATACACCCAGATCACGTCGATGTCGCCGGGACGGGCGGCGATCCCCTCTTCGAGGATGCGCGCCCCTTCGTTGATCATCGGAAAGATCGTGCGCTCGACGATCTCCTCCGATCCTATCTGGCGGCGGGCGATGCCGAGCCTGGCCGAGGCGTCGAGGATGATGCGCTCAACTTCGGGGTCGGGGATCGCCACCCGCGAGCCGGCCTCGTAACGGAAATAACCGCTGCCGGTTTTCTGGCCGAAACGGCCCGCCTCGCACAGCGCATCCTCGACCACCGCGTGTTCGCCGCGTGATTTTCGGATCAGCCAGCCGACATCGAGCCCGGCCAAGTCCATCATCGCAAATGGCCCCATCGGCAGCCCGAATTCGACGAGTGCTGCCTCCACCTCTTGCGGCAGCGTCCCTTCGAGCAGCAGCCTTTCGGCCTCGACCGAGCGGCGCGCCAACATTCGATTGCCGACAAAGCCATAGCAAACGCCGACCACGGCGGGAACCTTGCCGAGTTGTCGGGCGAGAGTCAGGGCAGTGGCGACGGCATCGGGAGCGCTTTTCACGCCACGGACTATCTCCAACAGGCGCATCACATTGGCCGGACTGAAGAAATGTGTGCCCACCACATCCTGCGGCCGGGACGTCGAACCGGCAATTTCGTCGACGTCGAGGGTCGAGGTATTGGTGGCGAGCAACGCGCCCGGCTTGGCTACCCGGTCGAGATCGGCGAACACCTGTTTCTTTAGCCCCATTTCCTCGAACACCGCCTCGATCACCACATCGGCATCGCCAACCGCGTCAATCCCGACAGCGCCCGAGATCAGGCCAATACGGCGGTCCATCTCGTCGGCAGCCAGCCCGCCGCGCGACACGGTAGCGCGGTAATTGGCGACGATCCGGTCAAGCCCCTTTTGCAGCAGATCCTCGCCGATCTCGATCAGGGTGACCGGGACGCCGGCATTGGCAAAGCACATGGCGATGCCGCCGCCCATCGTGCCGGCGCCGATCACGGCGCCCGAGGCGATCGGCCGTGGCTTTATTTCCGCTGGCATGTCCGGCACCTTGGCCGCCTCGCGCTCGGCGAAGAAGACGTGACGTTGTGCCTTTGACTGATCGCCGGCGACAAGCTTCTGGAACAATTCGCTTTCACGTCGCAGCCCTTCGTCGAAAGGCAGAACCATCGCGTTGCGCACCGCCTCAATACAAGCGGCCGGCGCCTCACGGCCACGCAGCCGCCGGGTCAGCGCTGACGCGGCATCGGCAAAGCCCTCCGCCACGAGCTTGTCGTCGCGGTCGCGGACGCGCCGCAAAGGCTTTCGATCGGCCACGACAAGCCGGGCAAAAGCGATCGCAGAGGTTGTCAAATCACCGGCGGCAATCTCGTCGACGACGCCATCGGCGAGCGCTTCGGCCGCCACGACCGGCTCGCCGGTAACAATCATTTTAAGCGCCTTCTCCGGGCCGACAAGGCGCGGAAGACGCTGCGTGCCGCCCGCTCCCGGCAACAGCCCAAGCTTGACTTCGGGCAGACCGACACGCGCGCCCGGTGTAGCGACGCGGAAATGGCAGGCCAAGGCGAGCTCGAAGCCACCGCCAAGCGCGGTGCCGTGTAGCGCCGCCACGACCGGCTTTGGCATCGCCTCGATCGCGGCAATGACCTCTCCGAGGCTCGGAGCCTGCGGCGGCTTGCCGAATTCGGTGATGTCCGCGCCGGCGAAAAAGGTGCGCCCAGCGCAGGCGATCACCACCGCCTCGACGGCACTGTCGTCGCCAGCCTGACGCAAGGCCTCGATGAGCCCGGCTCGGACCTCATGCTTCAGCGCGTTGACCGGCGGATTGTCAGCAGTGACGATCGCTATCCGGTCCTCGCGGCGAAGATCAATGCTGGCGTTGATGTTCATCTCACCCTTGCCTTTCGGGCGGAGATTAGACCCAACCGCCCTGTCGATGAAGGGGCGCAATGGAACGCGGGCTAAGCGCCGGCTTTGGTAGAGAATGCGCAGATCAACCGCGCAACCGTCGCCTGCGGGTCGGCGGCGCGCATGACCTCGCCCATCACCGCTATCCCGTGCGCGCCGGCGGCACGGCACAGGGCGGCGTTATCGGGGCTGACGCCGCCCAACGCGATGACCGGGCCGTCAGCCGCGGCGGTAATGGCGGCAAGCTGATCGAGGCCGAGTGCTGGGCCGTAGCCGGGTTTGCTTGCCGTCAGAAAGACCGGGCTTACGGTCACGTAGTCGGCGCCCGCGCGCAGCAGGGAAGCCACTTCCGGGCCGGAATGGGCGGAGGCGCCAATCAGCGCACCCGGAAGCCGGGCTCGGGCTGCGCGTGGATCGCCGCCGCTCGGCAGGTGGACACCGGCGGCCCCTGTGGCCACTGCCGCCTCGATATCATCATGCACCATCACGGTCGCATCGAAGCGGCGTCCGAGCGCCACCAGCGTCGCGAGCAGCGTTCGGCGCTCCGCCGATGGCAGGTCCTTTTCGCGCAGACTGAACCAGCGGCAGCCGCCGCTGAAAGCGGCCTCGGCGATCTGTTCGAGCGGTTGCCCGGCCTGGCTCCGGTCGGAAATGACGAGGAACGGCGGATCCGGCAGCCTCATCGCGGCTTCGCTCAGGGATGCGGGCCGAGCAGCAATTCCGCGGAGACCGTCACCCGGATCACCGCGTTGCCGGGTTCCGCCACTGGAGCGGCCATCGCCAGTGCCGCGAAGCGTGGTGTCGGCCCTCCCCCAGTCTCGGCGTTGCCGACACGCACATCGCGGTAACGCAATACGGAGAGGTGCATTCTCTCCGCGACAGATGCGGCACGATGGTCAAGCCCGGCCAGCGCCTCGGCGGTCAGATCTTCTTCCGCACCGCGCACGGTTTCGGGGGATACCTCATAGCCGAGCGAAGACATCAGTAGGCCATCGGATTGCAGGGTCCCGGCGAGCTTCAGCATTGCAGCCGCAGCCTTGCCGGTCAAAATCAGCGATTGGCTGCCGCGCCAGCGCGACGGGCCGTTCTGCGGCTGCTCCTCGCCAACCGTGTAAATGCCGGTCTCAACCTCGACCCCTTGCACCTGATGGGCACGGTCGAGCGCCGCGGCCATGCGGCGATTTATTGCCGATTGCAAGGCGAACGGGTCCGCGCCTGCTTCCTCGGCTCTCAGCTCGACACGCAACAGATCGCGAACGACCTTGCGTTCGGCCGTCTCGGTCAGATGCAAAACGGTCGGCGGCGGCTGCTCGGTTGCCTGGGCTCGCGCAGTCACCGGTGAAACCAGGATGACACCGACCACAAGCAAAGAGCCCCAAATTCCAGGCCTCTTGGCGAATAAGGCGAGGAAAGCCGACTTCGGCGACATCGGCGATCCTCCCTTGGTCCGGTGCTCGACGCTCGATCAACCTGAACCGATTATGGACGAGTCGGCCCGCCGCGGCTATCGGGTCAGGACCCTTGCGGCGCTGCCGGCTTTGGGCGATGAAGACCGATGGTTTCGAACGCACGATCGCGAGGGTTGCGCGCGCTCGTCACGCGGCCTCGCGAGGAAGCGGAGACGCTGGCGGCAGCGCTTGCCGCGCGCGGTGTCGAGGCGTTGATCGAGCCGCTGATGACGGTCGAGTTCATTGCCGCGGCCAGCCCCGACCTGGTCGGTGTGCAGGCGGTGCTGTGCACCAGCGCCAACGGGGCGCGCGCATTTGCGCAAGCGAGCGGCGAGCGCGGGCTGCCATTTCTCGCGGTCGGCGACGCTACCGCTGCGCGTGCACGCGACGAAGGCTTTACCTCGGTCTCAAGCGCCGGCGGCGATGCGACGGACCTCGCTCGGATGGCCGCACACCAGCTCGATCCGCGCGAGGGGCGACTGCTGCACATCTGTGGCAGCACCGCCACCGGCGACCTAGCCAGCGCGTTGCGCGCCCAAGGGTTCACGGTCGAGCCCAGTGTTCTCTATGACGCGCGGCCGATCGCCGCCCTGAGCCCGGCAGCAACCGACGCGATACGCTCGCAGATGGTCGATTTTGCGCTGTTCTTCTCGCCACGCACCGCTGCGATCTTTGTCCAGCTGGCGGATCAGGCCGGGGTGGCGGACGGTTGCACGACCATCGCGGCCCTTTCGATCAGTGCGGCGGCGGATGCGGCGCTCGGCAAATTGCCCTGGCGGGAGCGATGGATTGCGGAGAGGCCGGAACAATCCGCACTGCTCGCCAAGCTCGGCGTCGTTCTCGCCAATCGGCAGCTGAGCGGGAGCCGGAGGGGCGATGTCTGAAGAACGTTGGAGCCGGCCACCGGAGGATCACGACTTCGCGCCGGGCAAACCGGAGCCGAGCCCATCCGAGCCGGAACCGAGCCCGGCCGACGACATCCCGCCGGCGGTCGCGGCTCAGCCCGCGAGCGATAGCCGGTCCGCGGCGACATTTCGGCAGACCGCGCTTTGGCTAGCGGCGCTGCTGGTATTGGTCATCGCCGGCTTAGCGATGTCACCGTTCTGGGCGCCGGCTGTAGCGCCGCTGCTGCCATGGTCGGCCAAACCTGTACCTATGGCGATCGATTATTCCAAGCTCGCCACTCGGGCGGACGCGCTGGAAGAGCGGCCGGCACCTTCCGCCACCGATTTCTCTGCGATCAAATCGACCCTCGCCCTCCAGGCGCAACGGATCGACCTGCTGGAGGCGGCGACCGCAGCGAGTGGCGGGAATCAGGCCTCGGCCACGGCGAACAAGGCCGCCTTGCAGCAGTTGACCGAGCGTGTCGCCGCCAGCGAGGCAAGATCGGAGACGCAAGCCGCCGAGAAGACCACCGCGGCGGCGAAGGCTGAGCAAGAGCTCGGCCAGCTCGGTGCTACCGTCACTGATCTTGCCGATCGGCTTTCCGCGTTGGAGCAACGCGTGCGCGCGCAGGGAAGCAGCGACCGCACCGGGACCGCACTGCTGCTGGCAGTGCTGCAGATACGCGACGGGGTCGAGACGGGACGGCCCTTCCCGGCGGCTTACGGCGCTTTTGACGGACTCGCACGTTCTGACCCGGCGCTGATCGCCGCTGCCGCACCGCTGGGTCAAGCCGCCCGCGATGGTGTGGCGAGCCGCGCCATGTTGCGGCGGCAACTGGCTGATCTCGCTGAGAAGGCAGCTCGCGTCACCCAGCCCTCTGGAAAATTGAAGTGGTGGGAACAGGCGCTCGATCGGATCAAGAGACTGGTCACGATCCGACGCATCGGTGCTGCGCCGCACGACAGTCCAGAAGCCACGATCAGCACCGCTCAATCTGCGCTCGCCGTGAACGATCTCGCCACCGCGGTCTCGGTCATCGGTTCGCTCGATGGGTCCGATGCCGACGCGGCGCGGCAATGGCTGCAGATGGCACGCGGCCGGCTCGCGGCCGAAGCGGCATTGACCCATCTGCAGGAGCTGTTGGCGGCACGCCTGGGCGCCGTCGCGACGCCGCCTGCGGTAGCGCCGGGCGCCAATCCGGCTCCCCCGCCCACAACAGCGCACGCGCCTTCCTGATGCGGACAATCGGCACGCTGCTGCTGATCACGGCCTTTATCGCCGCGGCGGTTTTCTTTGCCGGCAATCCGGGCCAAGTCGCGATCGTCTGGAAGGGCTGGCAGATCGAGACCTCGGTCGGTGTTTTGGTCGCTGCGGCGATCATGGCGGCCGTCGCCCTGATCTTGCTGTTGTGGCTGCTGTCGCGGATCTTAGGCAGCCCGCGCGCCTATATGCGGTACCGGCGGGAGCGGCGCCGGCGCGCCGGGTACCGCGCGCTGACACGAGGGATGGTCGCGGTCGCCGCCGGCGACCCGGACGAGGCGCGACGCAATGCCCGCAGAGCCGAAGTGCTGCTTGCCGAGCCGCCCTTGACCCTACTGCTCTCGGCGCAAGCGGCACAGCTCGGCGGCGACGAAACCGCAGCAAAAAGATTTTTCACCATGATGCTTGACCGTCCCGAGACGGAGTTTCTCGGCCTGCGCGGTTTAGTCAACCAGGCGCTGCGTGAGGGTGACCGCACCACCGCCCTGCGCCTCGCCGGCCGCGCCGTCACGCTCAGTCCGAAGACGCGCTGGGCGTCATTGAGCCTGTTCGAGCTTGAAGTCCGCGACGGTCGATGGGAAGCGGCTCGGGACACGCTGGCCCAGGCGGTCAAGCATCGTGTCATTGCGCCTGCGGCAGCCCGTCACCATCGCGGCGTGATCCTCTACGAGATGAGCCTCTTTGCGCTGAGCCAGGGTGACCGCCGACGCGCCCTGGCCTTGGCGGCGCAAGCGCAGGCGCTGGCGCCAGATCTCCCGCCCACAGCGGCGCTTCGCGCACGCCTGCTGCTAGGGGAGAAGCGGATGCGCCGCGCGGCAAGGGCCGTCGAGCAGGCCTGGCGGACCACGCCCCAACCGCAGCTGGCGCAGGTCTATGGCGCCATATGGGAGAATGACCCGCCGCTCGCGCGCGTGGCCCGCTTCGAGCGGTTGGCGGCCAGCAATCCGTCCGCGCGCGAAAGCCATATCGCGCTGGCCGAAGCGGCACTGGCGGCGCAGCTCTGGGGCGAGGCCCGGCGTCACCTGGAGCGGGCCCTGGCGGCTGACCCGCCGCCAACCGCAACGATCCCGGCAAATCCGGCTCCGGCCATGCAGATGTCCGCGCTGGAGGAGCAGGCTCCACTTGTCTGGCCTGCCTCCGGTACCGGCCCGGGCAAGCACGGAACCGGCCCCAGCGTCCAGCTGTGCTTGATGATGGCGCGGCTCGAAGAGGCCGAGCACGGCGATCTCGCCGCGATGCGCGAGTGGCTCGACCGTGCGGCCGGGGCTGTCCCCGATCCACGCTATGTCTGCGCGAGTTGCGGCGGCGAAAGCCTCGATTGGCAGGCGCTGTGCCCCCGCTGCAGTGGGTTTGATACGCTCGCTTGGCGGACCCCGGTCTCGGCCGTGTCGAAGGAGATTGCGGCTGATGGCCGGACGGCCCAAGTGCCTGCCGAACCCGCTGCGGCCGCACTGCCTGTCGCGGAAGCGAAGGGCACCACAGCGGCCTGATTCAGCGCGGGCTTGTAAGCAGCTTGGCGTGAGCCGTAGAACCGGCTATCTCTGACCGGCGGCGCCCCGGTAGCTCAGCGGTAGAGCAACCGCTTCGTAAGCGGTAGGCCGTTGGTTCAAATCCGACCCGGGGCACCATCCTCGCGAGGATCTGGTCGGCATTGCCTGCATCGAGCCGCTTCCAGTTCACCGCCGATTTGAGCATCTGCCGCATCCTCAACGGCATGTGGCAGGTCTCCGGCGCCCATGGTGCGATCGACCCGGCACGCGCGGTCGACGAAATGTTCGCCTATCACGATGCCGGATTTTCCACCTGGGACCTCGCCGACCATTATGGTCCTGCCGAGGATTTGAGCGGCGATTTCAGACGCAGGTTCGCGGCGAGCCGCGGGGATGAGCGGCTGACGGAGATCCAGGCCTTCACCAAATGGGTTCCTCATCCCGACCGGGTGACGAGGCGGACCGTCGAGGATGCAGTTGCAATCTCGCGGCGTCGCATGGGTGTCGACCGCCTCGATCTGCTGCAGTTCCATTGGTGGGATTATTGCAATTTCAGCTACCTGGACGCGCTCAAACACCTCGCCGATTTGCGCAGCGAGGGCAAGATACGCCATCTGGCGCTGACCAATTTCGACACCGAACGGCTGCACGTGATCGCCGAGAACGGTATCGCCGTCGTCTCGAACCAAGTGCAGTATTCGCTGGTGGATCGCCGGCCTGGAAGCCGGATGGCGGCTTTCTGCCGCGACCATGAGATCACGCTGTTGGCTTACGGGACCTTGCTTGGCGGATTGCTGTCGGAGAGATATCTCGGCCGCCGCGAACCGTCACGGCCGGAACTCAATACCGCTTCGTTGCAAAAATACAAGAACATGATCGACGCCTGGGGCGGCTGGGCCTTGTTCCAGCAACTGCTCGGGGTTTTGAAAGACATCGCCGATCGCCACCAAGTGGGGATCCCCAATATCGGCATCCGCTATGTCCTCGACCGCCCGGCCGTGGCCGGGACAATCGTCGGCGCGCGGCTCGGCGTCGCCCAGCATCTCGCTGACAACGCCCGCACCTTCGGCTTTGTGCTCGATGCTGGCGATCTTGCAGCGATCGAGACGGTCCTCGGCGGATCGCGCGACCTGATGACGGTGATCGGCGATTGCGGCGACGAGTATCGATAATTTCCCCTGGTACCGGACGGTGCCGATCCGGTCGCGGACGTCGGAGATGAGCGTCACCCCATTCGAGGAGCCGGGCATCCGCGGCTTCCTGCATCGGCCCGAACATGCCGGCGGGCGCGGATTGGTGATGACCCACGGCGCCGGCGGCAATTGTCGCGCGCCGCTGTTGATTGCAGCCGCCGAGGCCTTTTGCGCTCAGGGCCTAGTGGTATTGCGCTGCGACCTGCCGTTTCGCCAGCGCCGTGCGACTGGACCGCCGTCGCCGTCAGCGTCCGCCGCAGACCGGGAGGGCTTGCGCAGCGCGGTCGAGACCATGCGCCGCCTCGTGTCGGGGCCTGTATCTCTTAGCGGCCAATCCTATGGCGGGCGCCAAGCCACGATGCTCTCTGCTGAGGAGCCCGAGGTCGCGGCTTCCTTGCTGTTGTTTTCCTATCCGCTGCACCCGCCCGGAAGGCCGGACCGGCTGCGAACCGAGCACTTCCCCCGTCTGCAAGTGCCATCGGTATTCGTCCAGGGCAGCGCCGACCCGTTCGGCTCGATCGCCGAGCTGCGTTCGGCGGTGGCGCTGATCCCGGCTCCCACGCGAGATCATCGCGATCGCCGGAGCTGGGCATGATTTGAAGCGGGGGAGGTTCGATCTCGGGCCGGTTGTAGCGGCGCTGCTCGCGCAGGGTGCGCCTTGACGGCGGGGTTTCAGGCCTTCCGCCGGCGTTGTGGGGCCGGGGCCGCCGCAGGCTCGGCCGGCGTCTCCGCAACGGCTCTGCGGCGTTTCGCGGCGGCCGGGGCAGCCGGCTGCGCCTCGGGTTCGGCCTTCGCATCGCGGCCTCCCGAAACCGGCAACAGCAAAGGGGGCTGACGTCGATCGGAGCTCGCCGTCCACGCTTGGCAGGCGACGCAGCGGCAGTCCTTCCAGGACCGCCAGCTTCTTCGCGGGCGAGGCTGCGCTTCAGCGCGTCCATCAGATTGATCACCTTGGGCGGCTCCTCGATCGCCTGCGATGCTCGCGGTCACCTCGCCTTTGAGCTTGCTGTCGACCAGCGCGCGCAACGCCTCCTGATAGCGGTCGTGAAAGGCCGCCGGCTCGAACTCGCCCGATTTGCGCTCGATGATGGTCTCGGCGAGAGCCACCAATTCGGGGTCGATCTCCCCTCGTGCTTGCCGGCGAATTCCGCGGCGCGGACCTCGTCGCTGGCGCGCAGTGGTCGACATCAGCAGCCCGCTCGCCGCGCGGCTCGACCAGCACCAGCCGCTCGCGGCCCGACAGCGTGATCCGGCCGAGCCCGACCTTGTCGGTGCGGGCCATCGCCTCGCCGATAACGCGGAAGGTCTCGGCCGCGATTCGCCTTCGGGATAGACGTAATAGGGCGCGTCGAGATAGAGCGGATCGACCTCGTCGCGGCCGACGAAGCGGTCGAGATCGATGATCTTCGATGACTCGATCTGCAGTTCCCTCAATTCGTCGTCGCTGATCCTGACGTAGCGGTCGCGGTCGAACTCGTAGCCCTTGACGATCTGATCGCGGCTGAGCTCTTCGCCGGTCTTGGAGTCGAAAAGCGCTGCGAAACCCGGTTTCCGGTCTCGGAATTGAGCTGATTGAGTCGAATTCGCTTCGCCTCGGTCGTCGCCGGGCTCAGATAGACCGGGCAAGTGACGAGAGAAAGACGCAAAAACCCGCTCCAACTCGCGCGCGGCATGCCGATCTCCTATATTGCAGCGTTACGAAATGCACATTATCCGGCGCTCCGCAACGGCGTGCGACCAGCCGTCGACGACGGGTCAACGTCTTCAGCGAGGCGATCGGCGGCAATGGCGCTGACCGAATACCGAAGAAAACGCGATTTCGCGCAAAACCCCGGAGCCGGCGGGCGCGGTGGCGTCGCGGAGCCACGACGCAGCCGCTGTCCTTCGTGATGCAAAAGCATGCCGCGCGCCGGCTGCATTACGATTTCCGGCTCGAACTCGACGGCGTGCTGAAAAGCTGGGCGGTGCCGAAGGGGCCGAGCCTCGACCCCGGCGAAAAGCGTCTGGCTGTCCATGTCGAGGACCACCCGCTCGAATATGGCGGGTTCGAGGGCGTCATTCCCGAGGGGCAATATGGCGCCGGGACCGCGCTGATTTGGGACCGCGGCACCTGGACGCCGCTCGATCCGGACCCGCGAGCGGCCTATGCCAAGGGCAATCTCAAATTCGTCCTCGACGGCGAGAAATTGCACGGGAAATGGGCGCTGGTGCGGATGGGCTGGCAAGCACGCCGGCCGACGCGACGAGAACTGGCTGCTGATCAAAGAGCGCGACGCAGCGGCGGGGCCGCAGAGCGCAGACGCGATCGTCGCCGACAACCCGCGCAGTGTCGCGACCGGGCGCGCGTTTGACGAGATCGCCGCCGACCGCGATCGGGTCTGGGGACCGAACGGCGAAGAACGCGCCGCAGCCGACCCGTCGCAGCCCCGCGATCCGCCCGCATTCCCGGCGCCAAAAAAGCCGAGATGCCGGCGGATCCGCGGCCACAACTGGCGACCGCGGCCGATCAGGCACCGGACGGGCCGCATTGGTTTCACGAGATCAAGTACGACGGCTATCGCCTGCTCGCGCGGATCCGGGACGGGAGGACCGCAGCTGCTGACCCGCAACGGACTCGACTGGACCGCAAAATTTCCGGCGCTCGCCGCGGCGCTCGGCAAGTTGCCGGTTTCGAGACCGCGCTGATCGATGGCGAAATCGTCCACCTCGAAGCCGACGGCACCACCGATTTCGGTCATCTGCAAGACGCGATCGCCAACGAGCGCACCGACCAGCTGGTCTTTTTTGCGTTCGACCTGCTCCATCTCGACGGCTACGACCTGACCGCGGCCGCGCTGGAGGACCGCAAGGCGGCGCTCGCCACGCTGATCCCGGCTGCATTCCGCCGGCGTCTTGCGCTACAGCGACCACCAAGCCGGCCGCGGCCCGGAATTCTTTCGCCAAGCCTGTGGTTATGCGCTGGAGGGAATCGTCTCAAAGCGCCGCGACCAGCCCTACCGTGCCGGCCGCAGCAATGACTGGATCAAGGTCAAGTGCTCCAACCGCGACGAGTTCGTCGTGATCGGCTTCACCGACCCCGCCGGACACCGACAGGGCCTGGGCGCGCTGTTGCTCGGCTATTATGACGGGCACGGAGAGCTGCATTATGCCGGCCGCGTCGGCACCGGGTTCGACGATCACAGTCTGGTCGGCTTGCGGGCGCGGCTCGACCCGCTGGAACGCTCTAGCCGCCCCGGTCGGGGCACTGCCGAAGGGCGCCTCGCTCAAGGGCGTGCATTGGACCGAGCCGGCGCTGGTTGCCGAGGTCCGCTATGCCAGCTGGACCGCCGACAAGGTGTTGCGGCACGCGACGTTTCTCGGACTGCGCGAGGACAAGAGCCGCAGCCGAGGTTGTGCGCGACATGCCGTCATCGGCGCCAGCGGCGGCGCCCGCCGTCCCTCGGCCCCGGCCAAAGCCGGTCGACGGCGCCCGGCGCGGCGCGCTCGCCCGCGACGGCAGCACCGTATTCGCCGGCGTGCGGCTGACCCACCCCGATCGCGTGCTCTATCCCGGAGGAGGGCATCACCAAGCTCGACCTGGCGCGCTATTACGCCGAAATCTGCGACTGGGCCTTGCCGCATCTGGTGCATCGGCCGCTGAGCGTGGTGCGCTGCCCGACCGGCCTCGGCGGCGAGACACTTTTTTCAGAAGCATGCCGGCGCCGGCGCGCCCGAAGGCGGTACGGCCATCGAGATCGACGGCGAGACCCATCTCGCGATCGAGGATCTGGCCGGGCTGATCTCGCTGGTGCAGATCGGCGTGCTCGAAATCCACCCCTGGGGCTCGACCGTCGACAAGCTCGAGCAGCCCGACCGGGTCACCTTTGATCTCGACCCGGATGTCGGGCTGCCCTGGTCGCAGGTCGCCGAGGCGGCGCTCGAAATCCGCGATGTGCTGACGGGTCTCGGCCTGCAGAGCTTTGCCAAGACCACCGGCGGCAAGGGACTGCATGTCGTCGTGCCGCTGACCCCGAAACTGGACTGGGACGAGGTCAAGAGCTTCACCAAGGCGGTCGCCGACCATATCGCTGCGCGGCACCCGGAGCGCTACACCACCAACCAGTCGAAGCGGGCGCGACAGGGCCGCATCTACATCGACTATCTGCGAAACGCCCGCGGCGCGACGGCGATCGGCGCCTATTCGACCCGCGCCCGGCCGGGCGCGCCGGTCGCGACGCCGCTGTTCTGGAACGAGGTCGAAGACGGCGATCCGGCCGGAAGGCTTTCACAGTCGCTACCGTGCCCGGCTCGGTTGAAGCGCTGAAATCCGATCCTTGGGCGGCGCTCGGTTCGCTGCGCCAGAAAATCAACCCGGCGATGCGGCGCAAACTCGGCCTGCAAAATCAGGCACAATGACAATGAGACAGAGCCTGGGGATCTCCCTTCATTGTTTTGACTTGCAGCTGAACACCATGGGGCAAATTCACCTATGTTTCCGTTTCGACCCGTTGCCTTTCGTCGAGGACTTGCTTACATTGCCCTAGTAGAGAGAGTTTTTCATTCTTTTCACCTATGAACGCGACGCCCGATAAGCGGCAAATTGGATCGGCCGCTTTGACCGCTCGGCGCCAGGCCGGTTGGCAACGACTGCTTCCAGACCCTATTTGGTGGCCGAACTGAAGCTTCTCACATCGTCCATCCCATCTGGGGGATGGGATCCTGTTCGGGTACGCCCGCGCTTTGGCAGCTACCGCGGGCTCGCTCGCCTCCTTCTTGCCAATATCGAGGACCGCCTCGGCGGCTACCGCCGCCTGAGGCAAATTCGCTGGGACCAGGTGAAGCGCGTCGTCTTCGTGTGCCACGGCAACATTTGCCGCAGTCCTTATGCAGAGCGGCGCGCTGCAAGCTTTGGCTTACTGACTGCATCCTTTGGCCTTTCGGCAGATACTGACGATCCGGCCGACCACAGTGCGCTCATTGTAGCCGCCCGGCGGGGTATCGAACTCGGGCAACATCGCGCCTGCGCGGCCGATGATTTCGAAATCCGCAGCGGGGACCTGCTGGTTGCCATGGAGCCGCGGCAGGTGCGCGCGCTGGCGCGACGCCTGCCCGTAGCGCCTTGCCAAGTAACCCTGCTCGGCCTGTGGAGCCGGCCCCGCCGCCCGCATATTCACGACCCGCACCGTTTGAGCGAAGCATATTGGGAGCAGTGCCTCGACGTTATCGATTCCGCTGTGCGGGCCATTGCCGAGCGGATGCGCCCGGGCCGCTGAATGGCCGATAGACCAACTCGCCCTCCTGCCATCCTGCTGGGCGCAGATACGCCGATAGGTCTTACGATCATTCGTGATCTCGGAGAGCACGGGGTTCCGGTCCATGCGATCGCGAGGTCGCGCGAGGGCATCGGCCTGTACTCCCGGTGGACCACCCGCGGCTATTTGCGCCCGCCTGGAGACGATGCAACAATCGAGCTGCTCAACCGGATTGCCGCCGAGCAAGGCGCCCACTACCTGCTCGCGGTATCGGAGAGAGACCTTCTTTTCATTCGCGCCGCCGTCGACCAAGGCCGTCTGGCCGGTGTGCATGCCTTAGTGCCCGGGGCTGTGCAACTTGAGATTGTGGGTGACAAGGCTGCAACCTATGAGGTCGCTCGAGCGGTCGGCTTGCCTGTGCCTGCGACCTGGCAGCCGCCGGATGGTCCCGTGGCTGATGAGCCGCCTGAAGAGCTGACCTTTCCCTGTATCCTCAAATGGCGCAATCCGGAGAGCGTCGCTGCCGGACTGGCCGGTCACGGCATTGAATTGATCAAGTCGGAATATTGCTACGACCGCGCGGAACTCGCCCGCGTCCTTGGGCGCTACGAGCCTCACGGCCGCTATCCGCTGGTCCAGGCATTCTGTCCCGGCGGCGGTCTGGGCCATATGATTTTTCTCGATCGCGGGGAGGCGCTTCTGCGCCTTCAGCACCGCCGTATCTCCGAATGGCCTCCGGAAGGCGGCACGTCGACCGTATGCGAAAGCCTGCCGCTTTCGATTAACGCCGAACTCTTGGCAAAATCGGAAGCACTGCTGCGGCGGATCGGCTGGCAGGGCGCCGCGATGGTCGAATACCGGCTCGATCCACGCACCGGGAACGCAGCCCTGATGGAGGTCAATGGGCGCTTCTGGGGCAGCCTGCCGCTCGCCTACCACGCCGGCGTACCTTTCGCGTGGTACACTTACGCCGTCCTCGGGCTCGGCATCAGGCCTGAGCCGCCCGCTTACCGTCCCGGTCTCAAATGCCGATACATGATACCGGAAACGCGCCGTATTGTGACCCTGGCGCGCCGGCGCGGCCATACCCAAAATCGGGCGCTGTCGTTTTCGGTGGCGGGCGAGGTCATCGAATATATACGTCAGTTCCTCAGCCCGAGCAGCCGATACTACGTGTTTACTTTTGCCGATCCGGGACCGTTCTTCGCGGATATACGGTTCGTGATCCGGAATGTGCTACGGCGCGTAGGCGCGAATTTCACAGCGCCATCCAACCGCCGTCGACGTTGTAGGCGGCACCGGTGACGTAGCTCGCTCGATCCGAGCAAAGCCAGACGACCATCTCGGCGATCTCTTCGGGATTGCCCATGCGCTTTGCCGGCACTTGCGCCAGGATCGCCTCGCCGCGACGCCGCATAGTGTCCTCGGTCATGCGGGTTTTGATATAGCCGGGGCAGACGGCGTTGACACGGATTCCGGCTTCGGCATATTCGATGGCCGCGGTCTTGGTCAGTCCGATCACACCGTGCTTGGCCGCGACATAGGCCGACGAGGTTGGCAAACCGGCGAGCCCGGCGATCGATCCAGTATTGACGATAGCGCCGCCGCCTTGGGTCAGCATCTGACGGATTTCAGCGCGCATGCACAGCCATACGCCCTTCAAATTCACCGCGATCATGCGGTCGAAAGCTTCCTCGGGCCAATCGGCGGTCTTTTTGCCGCCTGCTTCGACCTGCCAGCCGGCGATGCCGGCATTGTTGAACGCACAATCGAGCCGGCCATGGGCGAGGATCGCATCGTCGAACATCGTTTTGACATCCCTGGCACGGGTCACATCCCCGGTCAAAGTGATGGCTTGGCCGCCGGCTGCGTTGACCATCGCCACCGTTTCGGCCGCGGTCTCCGCGGCGTAATCGGCCACCGCCACGCGGGCGCCCTCACGGGCGAAGGCAAGTGCGGTTGCGCGGCCGATACCGCCGCCTCCGCCCGTGATCAACGCCGATTTTCCGTCGAGCAAGCCGGCCATCGTCTCCTCCAGTCGTCTCTGGCCACCAGAATAGCGCCGACGCGCCGCAGCCGATATCGTGCTGAGCGAACGTGACGGAGAGGAGAGGGATGCGCGACGACGCAGAGGCCCGCGCCGCCGATCGGCTCGCAGCCTGGGATGCGCAAGGCATCCATCGGACCGCAACGAAGGGAGATGAAGCCGGCGCCGATTGGCTCATCGGAGAGGCCATCCGCCTCGGGGTCGCACCCTGTCGCGAGGAATTTGCCCTCGATCGCCTCGACCCGGTCTCGGCCTATCTGGAAATAGACGGTTCCTGCATAGCGGGGGTGCCGGTCTTTGACGCCCCCGCGACCGATGCCGACGGCATTCTCGGCAAGCTGAGGCTGAGAGGTAGGCGCAGCCACGTTCGCGGTCGCCGAACTGTCGCCTCATTTCGTATATACTTCAGACTACTGGACACTCCGGCAGCGGCAGCATCGCGGCCTAGTGATCGTCTGCCAGGGGCAGCGTCCCGGGCTTGGACTGTTGAATGCCGAGCATTTCCGCCAGCCTTACGGTGCCCCGACTATTCAAATCCCCAGCGAAGCGCGAGAGGCGGTCCTAGCCGCTGCGGCGCGAGAAGCCTCGACGCGGCTCGTCGCCGACAGCCATCGCATTTCGACTCGCGCGGGCAATGTGGTGATTACGATTAGCGGCCGGGACCGGACACGAGCGCCGCTCGTCGTTATGACCCCGCGCAGCTCATGGTGGCAATCGACCGCCGAGCGCGGCGGCGGGCTCGTGTGCTGTCTCGAGACCTTGCGCGCGCTTATCACCGCTCCGCCGGTCTGCGATGTGGTCTTCACCGCCAATAGCGGCCACGAACTGGGCCATCTCGGTCTTGACGACTTCATCGCACGCCGGCCCGGTTGGGATCGGCCGATCAACCAGGGCGGCGCGGTCTGGGTTCATTACGGGGCTAATATCGGCGCCGTCGGCGGCGCACTATTCGTCCTCTCGGGGAGCGCGGATCTCGCGGCTCGCGCCGCCGAGGAACTGACTAGTGTCGGATATTCGCCCGTCCGGATTGCGCCGCCCAGCCAAGTCCCGAGCGGCGAGACCCGCGACATCCACCGGGCCGGCGGCCGCTACGTCACCCTGGTGGGCAGCAATCCCCTGTTTCATCTGCCGCAGGATCGCTGGCCAGATGCCATCGACGTTGTGACGATCGCGAAAGTTGCCGCTGCCGCCGCCCGCTTCGTCGTATCTCTTACGCGCTGACGGCGAGTTGGGCAAAAAAAGCCGGCGCCATCGCAGCGCCGGCTCCGTCGCAAATTTCGCCGGTTGTTAGAAGTCGTCCATGTCGCCCATGCCGTGATCATGCGGCATCGACGGCATCGGCCTTTTCTCGGGCTTCTCGGCGACCATGGCTTCGGTCGTCACCAGGAGCCCTGCCACTGACGCGGCGTTCTGCAAGGCCAGCCGGACGACCTTGGTCGGATCGATGATGCCAGCCTTGACCATGTCGACATATTCGCCCGACTGCGCGTCGTAGCCGAAATTCGGATCCTTGCTGTCGAGCAGTTTACCGACGACCACCGATCCCTCGCTGCCAGCATTCTCCGCGACCTGGCGGACCGGCGCCTGTAACGCGCGGCGGACGATGTCGATGCCGACCTTCTGGTCGCTGTTCTCGGGCGTCAATCCGTCAAGCGCCTTCGCTGCGTAGAGCAGGGCGACGCCGCCGCCGGGCACGACACCCTCCTCGACCGCGGCACGGGTCGCATGGGTGGCGTCGTCGACCCGATCCTTGCGCTCCTTGACCTCGACCTCGGTCGCACCGCCGACCCGGATCACGGCAACGCCGCCGGCGAGCTTCGCCAGCCGCTCCTGCAATTTCTCGCGGTCATAGTCCGAGGTGGTTTCCTCGATCTGCTGGCGGATCTGCGCGATGCGGCCCTGGATGTCGTCCTTGGCGCCGGCGCCGTCGATGACCGTCGTGTTTTCCTTCTCGATCCGCACCCGCTTGGCTTTGCCCAGCATGTCGAGGGTGACGTTTTCGAGCTTGATGCCGAGGTCTTCGCTGATCACCTGGCCGCCGGTCAAAACGGCGATGTCTTCGAGCATCGCCTTGCGCCGGTCGCCAAAGCCTGGCGCCTTGACCGCGGTCACCTTCAGACCGCCGCGCAGCTTGTTGACGACCAGGGTCGCCAGCGCTTCACCTTCGACATCCTCGGCCACGATCAGCAGCGGCTTGCCGCTTTGCACCACCGCCTCGAGCAATGGCAGCAGCGACTGGAGGCTCGATAGCTTCTTCTCATGCAACAGGATGTGCGGCTCGTCGAGTTCGGCCACCATCTTCTCGGCGTTGGTCACGAAGTACGGGCTGATATAGCCGCGGTCGAACTGCATGCCCTCGACCACATCGAGTTCGGTTTCCAGGCTCTTGGCCTCTTCGACCGTGATCACGCCCTCATTGCCGACCTTCTGCATCGCTTCGGCGATCATCCGGCCGATCTCGCGGTCGCTGTTGGCCGAAATCGTGCCGACTTGGGCGATCTCGTCGTTGGTCGAGACCTTTTTCGAGCGCTTTTCGATATCCTTGACCACGGTTTCGACTGCCCGGTCGATGCCGCGCTTCAGATCCATCGGGTTCATGCCCGCGGCCACCGCCTTCGACCCTTCTCGCACGATCGCCTGTGCCAGAACAGTCGCGGTCGTGGTGCCGTCGCCGGCCAGATCGCTGGTCTTCGAAGCCACCTCGCGCACCATCTGCGCGCCCATGTTCTCGAACTTGTCAGCCAGCTCGATCTCTTTCGCGACGGTCACGCCATCCTTGCTGATCCGCGGCGCGCCGAACGATTTGTCGAGAACGACGTTGCGGCCCTTCGGACCCAAGGTCACCTTGACCGCATTGGCGAGAATATCGATGCCGCGCAACATGCGATCGCGGGCATCGGCATGAAATCGGACTTCCTTAGCTGCCATGATCCTCTCCTCAGGCCGTCTTTTCAACGACGCCCATGATGTCGCTTTCCTTCATGATGACGAGGTCTTCGCCGTCGATTTTGATCTCCGTGCCCGACCATTTCCCAAACAGCACCCGGTCGCCGACCTTTACGTCGAGCGGATGTAATTTACCGTCCTCGCCGCGGGCGCCCGGCCCGGCGGCCAGAACCTCGCCTTCCATCGGTTTCTCCCGAGCGGTGTCGGGAATGATGATGCCGCCTCTGCTCTTCTCTTCTTCGTCGATCCGACGAACGAGCACGCGATCCTGTAACGGTTTGAATGCCACGAAAGCCCTCCATCAAATACCGGACGTTGGAACGCGTGTAGCACTCTTCACGGATGAGTGCTAACAAAATTAAGTCCAGGCTGCGCATTCTTGCTAATGCCGCCGCCCAGTCGCCGCTCTTGATCCGGTGTCTCACGTTGTCCTAGATTTAAGAGGTCGCCAACTCAGTGGGAGGATGTCGAATCGACATGACGCCACCCGGGAAGTCCGAGTTGCCGACCGCTTGGCATCGGCAACCGAACATAAAGTCCAAGATATAGCCCGGGCTTTAGTCTCGGGCGCGAAGTTTGCTTCGCACCAGCGACCCCCGCTTGACGCCCTAGGGCGCGCGGGGGTCCTTCTGTTTCTGGCGCCGGAACGCGGCTTCGTACCGAGCGCCGGACGTTACGGTGGTTGGTTGTTCAGATGAACGGGAACCGATGGATGACCATCGACAGCTCCGGTCCGACTTCGCGCATCTATTTCTCCCAACGATTGCGCCTGCATTATGTCGATTGGGGGAATCCCGGCGCACCACCGCTGCTGCTCGTCCATGGCGGCCGCGATCACTGCCGTAACTGGGACTGGATCGCCGAGGCGCTACGCTCTGACTGGCACGTGCTGGCGCCCGACCTGCGCGGCCACGGCGACAGTCAGTGGTCGCCCGACGGCCACTACGCGATCGCCGGATACGTTTATGACCTCGCCCAGCTGATCCATCAGCAAGAGCTGGCGCCGGTTACCATCATCGCCCACTCCCTCGGTGGTGTGATCGCGCTGCGCTACGCCGGGATCTATCCCGACTTCGTCGCCAAGCTCGTTGCCATCGAAGGGCTCGGCGCGTCGCCGCGGCGGATCAGGGAGCGCCGCCAGCGTCCCATCGCCGAGCGGATGCAGAGCTGGGTCGACGAGCAGCGCGGGCTGTCCGGACGAATACCGCGGCGCTACGCCTCGATCGAGGATGCCTTTCGGCGCATGCAGGAAGAGAACCAGCATCTTTCGCCGGAACAGGCGCGCCATCTGACCCAGCACGGGGTCAACCAAAACGAGGACGGCACCTACAGCTGGAAATTCGACAATTATGTCCGCGCCGAGCCGCCCTATGAAATGACGCCGGCCGAGATCGAGGAAATATGGGGGCGGATCGCGTGCCCGACCCTGCTTATCTACGGCAAGGAGAGCTGGGCCTCGAACCCGCTTGACGATGGCAGGGTGCGGCACTTTCGCAACGCCAGGGTGGTGACCGTCGAGAATGCCGGCCATTGGGTCCACCACGATCGGCTCGACTGGTTTCTCGATCTAGTCAGAGGGTTCCTCTGATCCGGTTCGCGTCTGTCGCTCAGATCAAGCGCGCTTTCCCCCACCCGGCGCCGATCCGCCGGCTCGCAACCCGGCGCCTCAAAACCGCTGCAGCAGCCGATTGATATAGTCCAGCTCGATTTGCGGCCGATCGTGCTCACCGGCGCGGCGGCGCAGCTCATCTAGAATCTGGCGAGATCTCTGCATTATATCCTGATCGGGAATCTTGACGTCCCCCTGATCGTAGTCGCCGCCATTTGCCATCGGCCGGCCCAGCGGGTCGCGCTCGCCCCCCTCGCGCTGCTGCCCAGTTCCCTCCCCGTGGTCCGCGGGGTTGCCCCAAGCGGTTCCTAGACGCTGCTGCATCTGCTGGGCGAACTCGCGCGCCGCCTGCTGCAGCTGATCGAGCGCCTCGGTCTGCGGGCCGATCGCCGCCCCTGGCTGGCCGCCGTTCAAGGCGCGGGCCGCATCGTGCATCGCCCGCTCGGCGCGGCCCAACGGATCCGGGATCTCGCCGAGCTCGTCACCCATCCGGCGCATCATGTCACCCAGCATATGGCGCAGCGCCTCCTGCTGCTGGGCGGCGCCAGGCGACCCGCCGCCGCCGTTCGACTGCGCCCCGTTCTGGCCCCCCGGCATCCCCATCTGCCCCTGCTCGGATTGCTGTTGCGCGCGGAAGCTGCGGTCGAGCAGCTGCTGCTGGCGCTGCATCAGGTCGCGCATGCCGCGCATCATCTGCTGCGCCTCGTGGCCGCCTTGCAGCTGGCCCGGCTGCGCCATGCGCAGGTTCTCCAGCATGTTCTGCAGCTGCGACAGCAGCTCCCGCGCCTGGTCGCGCGCGCCGGTCCTGGCCAGCTCGCGCGGCGCGGTCGAGCATGCGCTGCAAGATCGCGGCTGGTCACGACCTGCGCGACGGATCGACCGGCGGCTCGCGCTGCTCGGGATTGCTGCGCCATGTTCTGGGCGAGCGCCTGGAGATAGCGGTCGAGCGCCTGCTGCAGCTCGCTCATCAGCCGCTCGATCTCGGCTCCGGCGCATTGTGCGCCAGCGCGTCCTGCAACTGCCTGCTGCAGCCGCCGCAAGCTCGTTCTCGGCCAGCGACGCTTGCCCGTCCTCGATCCGCAGCGCCGTGTCCCACAGCAGCTGCTGGACCTGCGCGATCGCGGCTGCGTCGTCGTGTAGCTGCAGCCGCTGCCTGCGCCGACGCGCAGCGCCAGGAACACGACCATGTCGTCGCGGTAAAGCCGCGGGCGCGAGCGCAGGTCGCCGAGGATCTCGGCCACCGGCAGCCGCGATCGGGGATCGTTCGCCAGCTCCTTGCGCTGCTCGATGATCGCCCGCGCGATCGGGTTGTGGAACACGCGCTCGGGCAGCGTCATGCGCACCGTCTCGCTTTCGCCGGTCTGGCCCAGCGCGTCGGTGGCGACGAGCCGGATCTCGACCGGCAAGCCGGCCCAGGGATGCGGCGTCAGGTCGTGATAGCTGGTCGCCTGCGCCTCCTTCAGATGCAGTCCCGGGCAGACGGCAGGTCGAGCTCGAGCTTGTCGTCGGACCCGGCCGTCCTGGCGCCGGATCACCGCCTTGACGCTCTCGACGCCGTAATCGTCGGTCGCCTGGTATTCGAGCCGCAGCGCCTGCCGCGCCGTCGGTTCGGGCGGCTTGGCGAAGGCGACGGTCGGCGGCTGGTCGGGCATGACCGTGATCGGCCAGCCGCCGAGCGTCGCGCCCGCCTGCGTCACGGCGATGCGCTTGCCCGGCGGTGAGGGTGGCCTGCGCTTGAAATTCTGCTTGTCGATCGGCGCGAAAGTCGCGATTGTTGCCGTCGATCGCCAGCCGCGGGACCGCTCCCGCCGTGCACCTGCGCCAGCAGGGTGCTGCCGGTCGGGACTGCGGATCGGTCTGGCGCGTTCTCGGCGCGCAGGAATTGCGGCGGCGAGCCCGGTGTAGTCGGGCGGCGTGACCCAGATGTCGAGGCTGGCGGCGATGGCCGGCGGCCCGCCGTCGACGGCTCGGGGTCAGCGCGCGCAGCAGCCGGTCGCGCCAGTCGCCGCCGGCGTCGACCGCGCCGAGCAGCAGCAGCATCGCCAGCACGGCGCGCAGGCCCACGGGTCGCGGCGCAGCAAGCCCGGCGACCGGCGCGCCGACGCGCAGCCGCGCGCACCGCCGCCGCCATGCGCTGGCGATGCGCCTCCCACAGCGCGCCGCCTGCGGATCGACGGCGCCGCTCGGCCGGTCGCGACAGCGCCGAGCGGCCGGTGGGGCAAGCCCGCTCGCGCTCTCGATGCGGCGCCGCGCGGCGGCGCGGTCGGGCACGCGGATGCAGCGGCACGCCGCGCGCGAGCGCGCAAGCAGAAAGCCGGCGCCAGAAGCCGAGCAGCACGGCACGCGTGGACCAGCGCCCGGGAGCAGCGGCAGCAGATCGAACAGCGCGAGGATCAAGAACACGCCGAGGACCGCCGACGCGCCGGCCAGCAAGCGGGCCAGACCCGCTCCCAGAGCAGCGCGGCGCGGGCGAGCGCGCAGCCGCATCGCGAAGCGAGTCTCCGAGCGCTCGGAGGATTTGCCGGGCGGTCGGTCATGCGGCACCTCGTTCGCGTCCCGGCTCGGCGGCGCGTCATCGAGCCAGGCGGGAATCGTATCCTGCGCCAGCATCGCTCATAGCTCGGCCGCGCCCGGATGACCGCAAAGTCGGTCGCCGGCGACCAGCACTTCGGGCACCAGCAGGCGGGTATTGTACCTCGAACTCATGACCGCGCCATAGGCGCCGGCTGCGGTAGAAGGCGACCAGATCGCCTGCGCCGAGCGGCGGCAGCTGCGCGGTCGACGGCGAAGCTGTCGCCGGTCTCGCAGACCGGCCCGACGACGTCGGCCGGCGCCGAGCAGTGCGCCAGGCGGCGGGCAGCCGCGACCGGCACGATCTCGTGCCAGGCCTCGTAGAGCGCCGGCCGGATCAGGTCGTTCATCGCCGCGTCGAGGATGACGAACCGCCGGGTCACGCCCTCCTTGACGTAGAGCACCCGGCGACAGCAGCACCGGCCGGTTGCCGACGAGCCCCGGCCCGGCTCGAAGGCCAGCGCGAGACCGAGCGCGCCGAGAGCCGCGCGACCAGCGCGGCATAGTCCTCGGAGTCCGGCGGCGTCTCGTCGCGGTAGCGGATGCCGATGCCGCCGCCGAGATCGAGCGCTCGAGCGCCAGCCCTCGCGCGCGCAGGCGACGACCAGCTCGGCGATCCGCGCGAACGGCGCGCGCGAAGGGCGCGAGCTCGGTGAGCTGCGAGCCGATATGGACGGCGAGGCCCGACCGGCGCGATGCCGGGCAGCTGCCGCGGCGCGGCGATAGGCGTCGGCGGCGTGGGCGAGATCGATGCCGAACTTGTTTTCCTTTTTGCCGGTCGCGATCTTGGCGTGGGTGCGCGCGTCGACGTCGGGATTGACGCGGATCGCGACCGGCGCCGTCTCGGCCGCGCGCCGACGCGACCGCGCTCAGCAGGCGCAGCTCGGGCACCGATTCGACGTTGATCTGGTGGATGCCGGCGGCGAGCGCGACGCCATCTCGGCTCGCGGTCTTGCCGATGCCGGAGAAGACGATGCGCTCCGGCGGGATGCCGGCGGCGAGCGCGCGGCGGAACTCGCCCTCCGAGACCACGTCGGCGCCGGCGCCGAGGCCGCGCCAAGAGGCGCAGCACGGCGAGATTGGAATTCGCCTTGACCGCATAGCAGATCAGCGCCGTCCGGTCGGCGAACGCCGCGGCAAAGCGCCGGTACTGGCGCCGAACGCGCGCCGAATAGCAATAGAACGGCGTGCCGACGGCCGTCGGCGATCCGCGCGACCGGCACTTCCTCGACGTGGAGCTCGCCGTCGCGATAGGCGAAAGAACTCACTCACGCGGATAGGACCGCGGATAGGTGTTGGGCACGCCCGGCGGCGGCTGCGGGCGGGCCCTTCTTGCCGCAGGCGGCGAGCCGAGCGGCAGGCGCCAGCAGCACGAGGCGCGCCGCAGGCCCACCGCGCACGCCGCACTCGGCGACGACCGCAGACCGTGCGGAAGCAACCGGCTGCGCCTCGACAGAAGATCGCTGTCGCGCGGCGGCGAGCGGCGCGCGACCCGTTCGGGCGCGGTGCCGCCAAAGCTGGTGCGGCTCGCCACCGAGCGCTCGACGCGTCAGCACGTCGTAGACCGCGGCGGTGATGCGCGGCTCGACCGCCTGCATCTCGTCGAGCGGCAGCTCGGCGAGCGCGCAACCCGCGCCTCGGCGCGCTTGACGATCGCTCCGGTCGCATGGTGCGCCTGGCGGAACGGCAGCCCGGCCACGCGCACCAGCCAGTCGGCGAGGTCGGTCGCGGTGGCGAAGCCGCGCTCGGCTGCGCTGCGCATGCCGCTCGCGGTTCGGGCTGCATGTCGCGCACCATCCCGGCCGTGGCGGCGAGGCAGAGTTCGAGCGTGTCGGCGGCTTCGAACACCGGCACCTTGTCCTCCTGCATGTCCTTGGCATAGGCGAGCGGCAGGCCCTTCATCACCGCCAGCAATGCGATCAGCGCACCGATGAGCCGCCCGGCCTTGGCGCGCACCAGTTCGGCCGCGTCGGGATTGCGCTTTTGCGGCATGATCGAGCTGCCGGTGGTAAAGGCGTCGCTCAGCGCGACGAACCCGAACCCGTCGCTGCACCAGAGCACGATCTCCTCGGCAAAGCGCGACAGATGGATCCCGGCGAGCGCCGCGGCGGCGAGAAACTCGATCGCGAAATCGCGGTCGGAGACGGCGTCGAGCGAGTTCGCCATCGGGCGGTCGAAGCCCAACGCCGCGGCGGTCGCCTCGCGGTCGATCGGAAACGAGGTGCCCGCCAGCGCCGCGGCGCCCAGCGGGCGATTCGTTCATTCGCCGCCTGCAATCGGCAAGCCGTCCGCGGTCGCGCCCGATCATCTCGACATAGGCCATCAGATGGTGGCCGAAGGTCACCGGCTGGGCGATCTGGAGATGGGTGAAGCCGGGCATCACCGTATCGGCTTCGGTTTCGGCACGGTCGAGCAGCGCCTGCTGCAAGTCGCGCATCATCGTGTCGATCCGGTCGATCGCAGCGCGCACCCACAGCCGCAGATCGGTCGCGACCTGGTCGTTGCGCGAGCGCGCGGTGTGCAGGCGTCCCGCGGCCGGCCCGATCAGTTCGGCGAGCCGCGCCTCGACATTGATGTGAATGTCCTCATTCGCATCGCTGAAGGCAAAGCGGCCGTCTTCGATTTCTGCCCGGATTTGGTCTAGACCGGCGGCGATCGCAGCGCCATCTTGCGGGGACAGGATGTTCTGCGCCACCAGCATGGCGCAATGTGCCTTCGAACCGGCGATGTCCTCGGCCCAGAGCCGCTTGTCGAAATCGATGGACGTGTTGATGCGGCGCATGATTTCGGCCGGACCGCCGGTGAAACGGCCACCCCACTGGGCATTCGCGGCGCTTTTCCCGGATTTCGCGCTACCGCTCATCGAGCCCGCCGGCAACGATGGAAGAGAGGCATGGTGAGTTTGGGCCGAGCTTTGGCGTTGACTGTACTGCTGGTCGTGCCGGGCGCGCTAGCCTGCGGCCAAGCAGCCTCGGCGGGGCAGCCGCCGCTGGGCGTTTTCATCCCGGCCTCGCGGCCGCCGCCAGCCCCGTCGGTCGGATTCACCGATCTGGACGGGAAGGCTGTCAGCCTCTCCGATTTTGCCGGCAAGCCGGTTCTGATCAACCTGTGGGCCACTTGGTGCGCGCCGTGCCGGCACGAGATGCCGTCGCTGGCGCGGCTGCAGCGCAGATTGGGCGACAAGATCGCGATTTTGGCGATATCCCAGGATCTTGGCGGCAGCAAGGTGGTCGCGCCATACATCGCCGGCATTGGGCTCAAAGGGGTCAAAGTCTACCTCGATCCGCACAACCGAGTTGGGCACGCGTTCAATGTCGACGGCCTGCCGACCAGTTTTCTGATCGATCGGCAAGGACGGGTACTGGGTCGGGTCGAAGGCGAGGCCGAATGGGACTCGCCTAAGATGCTGGCTATCATCAATCCGCTGCTTCCCGAAAACGAGGTGATCAAGACGTCGTTTCCGCAAGCACATCCCTGAGAAATTGCCCACCGCGCCGCAGCCCTTCCTCGTCGATCGAATGACCAATGCCCGGGCAACTCAGCGTCTCGACCGGGACGCCGGCGCCCGTCAGCGCGGTTTCCGCTGCGGCCAGCGAGGCATAGGGCACCAGCGGATCTTCGGTGCCGTGGACCAGAAAGGTCCGCGGTCGCGAGCGCAACTCGTTCGCCAGCAGTTCGGGGGCAAGCAGGCGGCCGGAGTAACCGAGGATGCCCGCAACCGGCCGGCTGCGCCGCAGCCCGACGAACAAGGACATCATCGTGCCTTGAGAAAATCCGACCAGCGCCAGATCGCCGTCGCCGAACCCACGTTCGGCCAAAGCTTCGTCGATGAAGGCATCGAGGATCGGCGACGCGGCGCGCACCCCGGCCAGAATAGCCGCGGGACTGCGGTCTTGCGAACTGAACCACTGATAACCGTAGGGCGCCATGTCGCACGGGAAGGGCGCATTCGGCGACACGAACTCTGCTTCGGGCAGCAGCGGCGCCCAATACGGAGCCAGCCCGATCAGGTCGTTGCCGTCGGCGCCCAGACCATGCAGCAGAATGACGAGGCGTTTGGGCTTGCCGCCCGAGGCGGGTGCACGGGTCGGTCCGGACAGTTTGGGCATCATCGGAGCGGTCTTTCCAAAGGCCGACGTCAGCGCGCAGGCATAGCCGAAAATCGGCCCCGCTGTCATCCACGGCAGCCGTGATGACCGCCTGGCCGATCGTGACCCGCTTTGCTCCGAGTCCGACCGGCTATCTGCATCTCGGCCATGTGCGCTCGGCGTTCGAAGGGTGGGAGGCCGCCCGGAGAGCCGGGGGGCGCTTTTTGCTTCGGCTCGAGGATATCGATCTTGGGCGTTGCCGCGACGAATACGCCGCGGCGATCCTCGATGATCTCGCCTGGCTCGGGCTCCATTGGGACGGGCCGGTGCGCCGCCAATCCGAGCATTTCGACGATTATCGACGGGCGCTGGACCGATTGGCGGCCCTTGGCGTGGTGTATCCATGCTTCTGCACGCGGCAGGAAATCCGGGCAGAGATCGCCCGATCCGGCGGCGCACCGCAAGCAGAGGCCCTCTCCCCCTATCCCGGGAGCTGCCGGCGGCTAAGCCGCACCGAACGGACCGAACGACAAACCCTCGGGCGCGGTTACGCCTTACGCCTCGACCTCGGCCGGGCCCTTGCGCTGAGCGGTCCCCTCGATTGGGTCGAGGAAGGTAGCGGGGAGCCGCGCCAGGTCCGGGCGGATCCCGCGCCGCTCGGCGATGTCGTTCTGGCGCGTAAAGACGTCCCAGCGAGCTATCACCTCGCGGTCAGCGTCGACGATGCAATCCAGGGCGTAACCCTCGTCACGCGCGGCGAGGACCTGGTGCCGGCGACGCATATCCATCGCCTGCTACAGGCACTGCTGGACCTGCCGGCGCCACGCTACCGCCACCACCCGCTACTGACCGACGAGACAGGCCGGCGCCTCGCCAAGCGAGACCAGGCGCCGACGATCCGAGCGATGCGCGGCGCCGGCATGAGCCCAGCAGAAATTCTGGACCGCGCCCTCGCCCCTTTGCGTCGGATTTAGACCGCTTTTCCGTCGGCGCCGCACCAAGCGCCGGCCGACCACCATAATGGCCGGCCGAGGGTCTGGTCGAAGAACGTGTCGCCGGGATAGCGTCCGGCCGTCGGGCGATTGGCGGTCGGGCCGGTGCGCGGCAGTTGATGAAAGCCGAGATCGAGCAATTGCCGCAGCCATGCGGTCTCAACAATTTGATCGACCGGCTCGAACACACCCGTGTCACCGGGCATGTCGAGCGCGTGCGGGATTTCGACGATACCGTCGGGTGGCACTTCGAGTTGCTCGCCGCCGGACAGCTCGATAACGGTCGGGGCCATGCCCTCGGGGGCAATCAGGCGATGAAGGATCATGGTGGGCGTCCTCAAAGTACCGCGTCGGCGTCTGACGCCAGCGCGGCAAGCAGCCGCGGTCCGGCTTCTGGATCGCGGCGAACGGCGGCGTCGCGCTTGGTTTGGGCAATCAGCTCGCCGACCCGCGCTGCCGCATCCATCGCCCCGGCTCAGCGTCAGGGCGATTTCCGCGCATCACCAGCTCTTCGCGCAAGCTGTGCAGGACCGCCTCGTGCCGGAGCGCTGTCGTCAGCGACGTCCGGTAGATCTTGAGCAAAGCCGCGCGCCGCGTCGATCGCGGCACTGTACAACGCCGCATCGCGTCGGCGCTGTACTTCGCGCACCCGCTCGGCGCAGCGCTGAAACAAACGCTCAACAGCCGGGAGCGCCGCCCTGGCGGCGGACGCATCGGTGGCAACCGCCGCAAGCCGCTTCTCTGCAGCCGTCGTCGCCGGGCTCGGCTCTGGGCGGAGGTCGGCCCCGCCTCCGCCGAGCCAGGAGCCGAGCTCGGGCTTGGTCGTCTGCCCGCAATGCCGCGAATTCAGCCTCGAACCGGACCGCCTCGGCAATGACGGAGCTGAGCCGGGTCGCGGGCTCCTGCACGGCGGCAAGCTCGACGCCGGCGCCGGCAAGCTCGGCAATCGCTGCGGCAAGCTCGGCCCGGGACGGCGAACGCGAGGCATCGATACTTTGAAGCATTACGCCGGTTTGCCCCTCCGGCAAGGATTGATCGGCGAGATCGATCGAGCCGTCCATCAGCGCTTCTCCGTTGTGGCGTCGCCGCGACCGGGCGGACCCGCGCAGTTCCGAGAGCGAAGATTAGGTGGCGGCGGAAGGAACGGCAGCCGCGAAGTACCAAGCTGGTGAGTTTGCGAACCTGACTCAGGCCTCTCTTGCATTCGATCGAGTAGGTCTGGCAAGTCGCTTCAGCGGTCCTGACGGGCTGCTAGGCGCAGGCGCAGCGCGTTGAGCTTGATAAAGCCTTCGGCATCGCGCTGGTCGTAGACTGCGTCCTCCTCGAAGGTGACGTGGGCCTGGCTGTAGAGGCTCTTTGGCGATTTCCGGCCGACCACGCTGACCGAACCCTTGTAGAGCTTGAGCCGCACCGTGCCCTCGACATTTTCCTGGCTCGCGTCGATCAGCGCCTGCAGCATGAGGCGCTCAGGCGAGAACCAGAAGCCGTTGTAGATCAGCTCGGCATAGCGCGGCATCAGCTCGTCCTTCAGATGCGCCGCACCGCGATCGAGGGTCAGGCTTTCGATGGCGCGATGCGCCGCGAGCGAGGATCGTACCGCCCGGCGTCTCATAAACTCCGCGCGACTTCATGCCGACGAACCGGTTCTCCACCAGATCGAGGCGCCCGATCCCGTGGTGGCCGCCGAGTTCGTTCAAGCGCGTCAGCAATGCAGCAGGAGATAACATCCCGCCGTCGACCGCGACCGGATCGCCGCGCTTGAATGCGATTTCGACATATTCGGGCGCGTCAGGAGCGGCCTCGGGGGCGACGGTGCGGCTGAACACGAATTCCTCGGGCTCGACCCACGGGTCTTCGAGCGCCTTTGCCCTCGGCCGAGATGTGCAGCAGGTTGGCGTCGACCGAAAACGGCGCCTCGCCGCGCTTGTCGCGGGCGATCGGGATCTGGTGCCGGTCGGCATAGTCGAGGAGGCGAGTGCGCGAGGTCAAATCCCATTCGCGCCACGGGGCGATGACCTTGATATCGGGGGCGAGCGCGTAATAGCCGAGCTCGAAGCGAACCTGGTCGTTGCCCTTGCCGGTAGCGCCGTGGGCAACGGCGTCGGCGCCGACCTCGCGGGCAATCTCGATCTGGCGCTTGGCGATCAGCGGCCGGGCGATCGAGGTGCCGAGCAGATACGCGCCCTCGTACAGCGCGTTGGCGCGGAACATCGGAAAGACGAAATCGCGGACGAATTCCTCGCGCAGATCGTCGACGAAGATTTGTGCGGCGCCCAGCAATTCGGCCTTTTTGCGAGCCGGCTCCAATTCCTCGCCCTGGCCGAGATCGGCGGTAAAGGTGACGACCGGCAGCGATAAGTCTCCTGCAACCAGCGCAGAATCACCGACGTGTCGAGCCCGCCAGAATAGGCGAGGACGACTTTTTTCACCGCATCGGGCATCGCCCGTCCTTTCGCGCTATCGACCGCGCCGCACTAATCGACGAAATTCCCCGCCCCAGCAACAGGTTCCGGCTCAGTGCAGCAAACGCGCCGCTCGATAAAGGCTATGGCGGCGTCGAGCGCGCCGAATTGCGCGAGGTTTTGGTGCCCGCCGCCGGGCGCGAACCAACCCTCTTTCGGCGCCGATGCGGCCTCGAGCAGCGCGCGGCCATGGCGGACTGGAACGATCATGTCGCGCTCACCATGCAGAACCAGCAGCGGGGCCGTCACTCGACCTATCCGCGACAGCGAGTTCGAACCGGTCGCGAACCAGACAGTGCGGCGGGAACGAAGGGGTAGCGACGCTGTGCGGCGGCGGCGACGCTGGTAAAGGGGGCTTCGAGGATTAGGCCAGCAATCTTGTGACAGGCAGCCAGATAGATCGCGAGGCCCGACCCCAGCGATTCGCCCCACAGCACGAGACGGCCCAGTCTGATCCCCTCACCCGCAAGAAACTGAAGCGCCGCTTCGGCATCGGTATAGAAGTCCGGCTTCGCATGGCGTGCCCGGATTGCCGGCATAGCCGCGATACTCGGCCAGCAGCACCCCATATCCTTCGCGAGCCAAACGCCGCAAACGTTCGGCACGGTAACCGATGTGTCCTCCATTGCCGTGAAAATAAGCGATGACCGGCCTGCCGGGCTTGGGCGCTAAGTACCAGGATAAGAGCGCGAGGCCGTCAGGGGTCGTCAGCACCACCTCGCGCACACCGAGAAGCGCCAAATCCTCGAGCCGGGGTCGGCTCTCGTTGGGGCGGTAGAGAAGCCGCCGCTGGCACAGGTAGAGAGCGAGCACAATGCAGCCGTAAGCGGCAAACGCCGATCCAAGAAGCGAGTAAAGCACGCGCGGAGAGCCGAATAGCGGGGCGTCAGGCGGCCGGCTGCGCCGTCCGCTCGCGCCCGCTGCGACGCGGCCTGACGCTCGCGGATCTGAGCTGGCCGCATGCAGCGAGAATGTCGCGACCGCGCGGCGTGCGCACCGGTGCCGAATAACCGGCGGCGAAGACGATGTCGGAGAACGCCTTGATTGTCTCGTCGCTCGAACATTCGTAGGGAGCGCCCGGCCAGGGATTGAAGGGGATCAGATTGACCTTGGCAGGTATGCCGTCCAGCAGCCGCACGAGTTCGCGCGCATCAGCCGGACTGTCGTTGACCCCGTTCAGCATCACGTATTCGAAGGTAATTCGCCGCGCGTTGCTGGCACCAGGATAGGCACGACAGGCGTCGAGCAGTTCGGCAATCGGATACCTGCGATTGAGCGGCACAAGCCGGTCGCGAATTTCGTCGCGCACCGCGTGCAGCGAGATGGCGAGGTTGACTGCGAGTTCGGCGCCGCAGCGCCGGATCATCGGCACCACCCCGGCGGTCGATAAGGTGATCTTGCGCCGCGAGATCGACAGGCCTTCCGGGTCCATCACAATTTTCATCGCCGCCGCCACGCTATCGTAATTGTACAGCGGCTCGCCCATGCCCATCAGCACAAGGTTGGTCAGCTGGCGATCGTCGCGGGGCGATGGCCACTCGTCGAGCTGGTCGCGGGCGACCATGACCTGGCCGACGATCTCCGCAGGTTCTAGATTGCGCACCAGCAGCTGTGTACCGGTATGGCAGAAGCTGCAGTTGAGCGTGCAGCCGACCTGCGAAGAGACGCAGAGAGTGCCACGATCCTCTTCGGGAATGTGAACGGTTTCGACCTCCTGCCCGTCGGCGAACTGCAGGAGCCATTTGCGCGTTCCGTCGAGCGAAACGAGGCCGCGCGACACCGCCGGTCGGCGCAGCTCGTATCGAGCTGCCAAGCGCTCCCGAAACGCCTTCGACAAAGATGTCATCCGGTCAAAATCGGTGACCCCGCGATGGTAAATCCAGTGCCACAACTGACGGGCGCGAAACGGCTCGGCGCCGAACTCGGCCATCTCGGCGGCCAAGCTCGCGCGCCCGAGCCCGACGAGGTTGTGGAGCGGTTCGCCGGTCGCCGTTTCGGTTGGCATCACCCGCACCTTTGGCAGGAAGTCGATCGCATCGCTATGCCTATGGCTGGCGCTTGACGCCGCAGGCCTTGTCGATCAACGCCAAGGTTTGGGCGAAGCCCGTCAATGAATAGGTCTGAGTTGTCGGAGTTCCTTTCTCGGGGATGCCCTTGACGACCGCCTGTTTGCCTTTGGCCATAGCCTCGACGATGGTCCTGTCCAGATCGGCGGTTCGCGACCAGGCGGAATCTCCCTTTGTAAACAAATCGAATTTTGTGCCATCCACAGTGAGCGTCGTGTCGCTGCCCTCCTTCAGTAGGTAGCCTTCGTCAAAGCTCACGACATTGAAGACGTTCTCTTCCGGGCGATGGGTCACCGTCAGCGAAGGCGGTTTGTGCCTGAATTTTGCTGGTTCACTTTTCTGCGGTCCGCCGGCGAGATAGCAAACCCGGCTCAATTTCGCTTTGTACAGATAGGCGTTCCAAGCGCCGACGCCACCGATCCGTTGCGCGGGACTTGTCGCGGCCGAATGCGTTGGGGCCGCAGTGTGCTTCTTCTCGGTTTGCGCCCGCCCCGGCGCTGACAGCAAAAGGGCCAATACGATCGACAGACCAACCCGGATTCGACAAGAATTCATGATGATCCCTACCACAAAAATGCGCTTGAACAGGCGGCAGGCGTTAACTGGCAGCCGCCAATCGGTTTGCCCTAGAAAGCCGGGTCAGATTCGAGCAAAAGCGGAGCACATCGCGCCGTGTCAACAGCACGCTCGCCGAGCCGCGATAACGCATCTGAGGGTTGTGCGTCCGGGTGCCCAGCGCAGTAGCGTCTCGGGTCGATCGCTCTCCCGATCGTGATGCGCGAGCGGACCCGAAAGAGACGTCGATCGGCCCAGACGTTGCAACGCGGGAGAATCGCGAGATATTCGCCTGGCATCAGCCATGTCGTGCACGAAGGAAGCTAAGATACTACCAGATGCAGTGGCCCTGCGCATGACCTCTCCCTTCGAGAGGCGAAATTGGGCACAATGCAGATGATGGATGACGTTACGATCCGGTTGGCGCGATCAGGAGACGCACGCGCCATCGCGCGACTCGATATCGAGACTTGGCGGGCGACCTACCCCGGCATACTCTCCGCGCCCTATCTCGTAGGGCTGTCGGAGCGACGCCGCGAAACCGGTTGGCGGACGGCGATCTTGCGCGAGCCCCGTGACGTACGGGTCGCAGTCGACGCGGCTGGCATCATTCTCGGTTTCGGCAGTTGCGGGCCAAGCCGCGGCGAACGGCATTTTCCCGGGGAGGTGTTCACGCTCTATGTTGCACCCGACCGACAGAATCAGGGAATTGGCCGGCGCCTGTTGTTAGCGCTATTCAGACGTTTGGTCGCATCCGGCCTCGACGCAGCAATTATCTGGGTGTTGCGCGACAATCCAGCCCGCTTTTTTTACGAGCGTCTTGGCGGGCTGCAGGTCAGCCATAAACCGATACCCATCGGCGGAAGCCGAGTTGAGGCGCTCGCCTATGGCTGGCGGGACCTGCCCGCCTTTCTCGGAGCTGTTTCCCGCGAGGATCGCGAACCCGAACCCTAGGAAACCGCTTCAGCGAAGCCGAAAGTAGTGGAGGCTGAACAACTCGTCCGGGTCAGTCCAGGTGTCGACCGGGCGAAATCCGGCGCGCGCCGCGAGAGCACGAAATTCTGGCACCGAATATTTGTAGGAGTATTCGGTGTGGATCAATTCGCCTGCAGCCAACGCAAAGCGGTGGCCGGCAATGGCTACTTCCTGGTCAGCGAGGCTACGAATATAGATCTCAACCCGCCCCTCGGTTTCGCTGTAAAAGGCGACGTGCTCGAACAGATCGAGATCGAGGCCGCCGTCCAGTTCTCGATTGATGCGTTCGATCAGGTTCAGGTTGAATGCCGCCGTCGCCCCGGCCCGATCATTGTATGCTGCGTCCAGGATCCGAGTGTCTTTCTTCAAATCAACGCCGATCAGCATCTCGCCACCAGAGCCCAGAATATCCGCGCAGTTGGCAAGAAAATCTTCGGCGGCGCCGGGCTCGAAATTGCCGATCGTTGAGCCTGGGAAAAATCCAACCCGCTTGCCGCTGGGGCCGCCCAAGAGAGGCAATCGGAACGGTCTGGTGTAATCGGCGCAGACGGCGGTCACCGGTAGTTCCGGAAAATCTTCGGCTAGCAATGTTGCTGCTTCGCGCAGATGGTCGCGCGAAATGTCGACCGGCACGTAGGCGGCCGGCCTATCGAGCGCCTGGAGCAGGATGCGCGCCTTGTGGCTGGCCCCGCTTCCGAACTCGATGATGCGGCAGAATGGACCCATTTGCGCCGCGATTTCGATGGCATTCTCCTCCAAAATCCCGATCTCGGTGCGGGTCGGGTAATATTCCGGCAGGCGGCAAATGTCCTCGAACAGCGCCGAGCCGCGTGCATCATAGAAGAACTTGCAAGGAATCGCCTTGCGGGGCCGCCCCAGGCCCTTCAGAACAGCCTCACGAAAACTCTCTTCCCCGGGCGCGAGATCGTGAAAGACAAAGCGCGAGCCATCCATCTCAACCGTCCTCCGCGAGCCGCAACCCGGAGAAAGCCCAGCGCGCTGCGGGCGGGAAAAAATTGCGATAACTGGCACGCACGTGGCGGGCCGGGGTGACGGCGCCGCCGCCCCGTAGCACCATCTGATTGCACATAAACTTACCGTTATATTCGCCAACGGCGCCGGCAGCGGCGCGAAAGCGGGGATAGGCGATATAGGGGCTCGCCGTCCATTCCCAAACATCGCCGAACATCTGGCGTAGGGTCGGCCGTCCGTTCGCCTCCTCCGGGGCCGCTTCGCTGCAGGGATGAAGCAGCCGGCGGTTAGCGAAATTACCCGATACCGGCAAGTCTTCGGCGGCAACCTCCCACTCCGCCTCAGTCGGCAGCCGTTTCCCCGCCCATTTGGCGAATGCATCGGCTTCGAAAAAGCTGATGTGGCAAGCAGGTTCGGCCGGGTTCAGCCGGCGCACCCCGTCGAGAGTAAATAACTTCCATCCGCCATCCCCGCCCAGCCAGTAGAGGGGCGATTCCCAGCCTTGCGCTTTCGCCGTCGCCCAGCCATCCGATAGCCAAAATTCCGGTCGGCGGTAGCCCCCGGCCTCGATGAATTCGAGGAATTCGCCGCAGGATACCGGCCGCGTCGCGAGGCGGAAGGGTTCGAGCCAGACCTTGTGCCGGGGCATCTCGTTATCGAACGCGAATTCGGCGCCGCGATGCCCGATCTCGACGAGTCCGCCGGCGATTTCGACCCAATCGAGCGGGGTCGCCGGGACCGCGACCTGCGGGTGTGCCGCCTGGTAGGCGGGCAATAATGGGTTGATAGAAAAGACGTGCTTGATGTCCATTAGCATCAGCTCCTGATGCTGCTGCTCATGGTGCAATCCGAGATCAAGCAAAGCTATAGCGTCCTGCCATGCCGGTTCGCCGGCCCGTTCGACGAAACGGACGACCGCGGCGCTGACGTGGTCGCGATAGGCACCAACGATGTCGACGGTTGGTCGTGACAACAGCCCGCGCTCGGGGCGAGGATGACGTGGACCCACGGCTTCGTAATACGAGTTGAAAAGATAGACGAAGGCCGGATCGAAGAGCCGGTAGCCGGGGTCGAGCTGGCTGAGAATAAAGGTCTCGAAAAACCAAGTCGTGTGCGCTAGATGCCATTTCGTCGGGCTGACATCCGGCATCGATTGAATAGCCTGGTCCTCTGGCGTCAGATTGGCCGCAAGCGCTTCGCTTTCAGCCCGTACGGCTCCGAACCGATCGAGCATGACTTGGCGATCCGCGCTGCGGAGCTGTTGTTGCGCGGCACTGTCAAACACAAGGCCCCCCAATCTATCTCGCTAGAGCTAACGCCCCGACAGCTGGTTCGTTTCGTCAGGCAAGGTACCGGTTGCGCAGATGGCGCTCGAAGCTGGTGGCGCCGAGCGGGCATCCGGTGGCGGCCTCGACCAGTTCCGCCGTCGACAGCAACGACCCTTGACCATGCACTCGATCCTGTAACCAGATGAAAAGCGGTGCGAAATCGCCCTCGGTGATGGCCGCCATCAGATCCGAAATGGCGCGACGCGCAACCTCGAACAGCTGTGCCGCTATCATCGCGCCCAGGGTATACGTAGGAAAGTAGCCCCAGGAACCATCATACCAATGGATGTCCTGCAGGCACCCCTCGCGGTCATTGTCCGGTGTCACGCCAAGCAGCGCGTGCAAGCTCTCGGCCCAGGCGCCGGGCAGGTCCCGAGGCGCCAGATCGCCCGCGATCATCGCTTGTTCCAGGCGGTAGCGCAGGATCACGTGGGCAGGGTAAGTGACCTCATCGGCTTCCACTCGGATCAGGCTGCGGCTGACCCTGATCTGACGACGGTACAATGCTTCGGCCTCCCATCCCGGCCCTTTGGCGGCAAAGGCAGCACGCAGAATAGGTGCAGCAAAGTTCATGAAAGCTGGGCTGCGGCACACCTGCATTTCCAGCAATAAGGACTGGCTTTCGTGGATTGCCATGCCGCGCGCCGCTCCGACCGGCTGCAGGCGCCAGCGCTTCGGCAGATTGCGCTTGTACAACGCATGCCCGGTTTCGTGGAGAACGCCCATCAGCGCCTTGATAAAATCGCCTTCGTCGTAGCGGGTCGTGATCCGCACGTCATCGGGTGCCCCGCTGCAAAACGGGTGGGCACTCATATCAAGGCGGCCATGCGCAAAATCAAAACCGATCGCTTCCATCAGTCTGGCCGCCGCTTCGCGCTGTGCCGCGATTGGAAACGGTCCGAGCGGCTCTGCAAGCGGCTGCCGGGCTGCCTGGCATACCAGCGCCGCCTCGATCAGATCGGGCAGAAACTCTGCGACCCGATCGAATAGTCCGTCGATCATCGCAACCGACCCTCCCGGCTCGTAACGGTCGAGAAGGGCCTCATAGGGGCTTATCCCCAGGCGATCGGCCTTCGCCGCCGCCACCTCGCGCTGCAGCCGCAGCATTTCCTCGAGCGACGGCAGGACGGCGGCAAAGTCGTTGGCTGGGCGGGCTTTGCGCCATACCGTCTCGCACTCGGACGAGACGCGGGAAACCGCGTCGACCAAGTCCGCCGGCACCGCTGCCGCATGCGCACAGCGGCGGCGCATTTCGCGCAGATTGCCTAGTTGCCAAGCATCGAGGGTGTCGCCGAGAGCCTCGGCCTCGGCCAGCAGGTCGCTTGTCTCTCTCGCGGTTAGTTGCTGGTGGGCAAGCACGCTCAAGATCGCCAATTGCTCGGCCCTGGTTGCGGCTCCCCCTGCGGGCATCATTGTCGCGGAGTCCCAATTGAGCACCCCGATCGTTTCCTCGATCGCGCCCAGGCGGTGAAATCGCGCTTCCAGCTGCTGGTATGCGGTCATCGGGACTCCGCGTTGCGGCGATGAAACAGGACATAGATTACGATCATCGCAACTGCCAGGGAAAACCACGTGATCGCGTATTGCAGGTGGTCGTTAGGCAGGATCAGCCTCGTAACGCCGCCTTTCGGCCAGCCGCCGGGGTTCGGCGTGGCATCGGCGTCAATGTAGAACGGCGCCACATGACCGAGTCCCTCGGCAACCGCCATCGCCGGCAGGTCGACCCAGAACCAGTAATTCAAATCCGGGCGGTTATCGGGCAGAAACCAGTTTGGCCGGCCGGTCGGCGGCAACCGCAGCAGACCGTCGATCCGCACCGGACCGGCCGGTTCGCCGGCCATGCGCTTGGCCCGGGTTTTCAGATCGGCCGGTATGAACCCGCGATTGATGAAGATAATGCGGCCGCCAGGTTCCTTGAGCGGCGTCAGGATCTGATAGCCGCTTGCGCCCCCCTCGGATGTCGCCCCAAGAAATATCTCTCTGTCATTCAGCAGGACACCCTCATCGAAGACGTGGTGAAATTCGAGGTTGGGCCCCGCGCTAGAGATTGCTGCCGCAGAGACCGGCGGCGCCGCTACAGCGGCCGCGCGCTCGGCAATCAGACCCTCTTTCCAGAACAGCCGCTGGACCTGCCAAGAGCCAAGCCCGAGGCACAACAGCACAATCGGTATCGCAATGACAGTCGGCCACAGCTTCAGGCGGAACCCGGTCATTCCCGGCCGGACATCTACGGACGCGGTCGCGGTAATGCGTCGAGCAGATGATGGCGATATTGCAGCGCGATCAGGCCGGCCTTAAGCGGTCGGAGCATCGCAATGGCGCCGCAGAAGATCAGCGGTATCCACAGCGCCATGTGTACCCAAATCGGCGGCGAGAACCTTATTTCGACCGTTGCCGCGAGACCGACGACGATGAAGCCGAGAAACAGGATGACGAACACGGCCGGACCGTCACCGGCATCCTGTGCCGACAAATCGAGGTCGCATACCGCACATGAGGTACGCACCTGCAACAGTCCTGCAAAGAGCCGGCCTTTGCCACAGCGCGGGCAGCGACAGAAAACCGCCGCGCGTATTATCGGGATTGTAGGAGCACTTTCGGCGCTGCTCTCGGCGGCTGCCGTCGGGGGTGTTGCCGCATTAATCAACCAGCGGCCCCCTCAAAGGCCGCACTGCCGCCGCCCCACCAATAGATGCAGATAAACAGGAAGAGCCAGACAACATCGACGAAATGCCAGTACCACGCTGCCGCCTCGAAGCCGAAATGGTGATCGGGCTTGAAGTCGCCGCGCCATGCCCGGAACAGGCAAACGATAAGAAAAGTCGTGCCGACAATCACGTGAAACCCGTGAAACCCGGTGGCCATGAAGAAGGTCGACGGAAAGATGCCGCCGGTGAAGCTGAACGCTGCGTGGCTGTACTCGTAGGCCTGGACCGAGGTGAAGCACAGGCCGAGGAGGATGGTCAGCGCCAAGCCCCGCAGCATGCCGTTCCGGTCTCCTGCAAGCAATGAATGGTGTGCCCAGGTCACCGTCGTGCCCGACAGCAGCAGGATCAGAGTGTTCAAAAACGGAAACTCGAACGGATCGAACGGGTGGATACCCTTGGGCGGCCAGACGCCGCCGACCGGAAACAGGCTGGAGGCGAAAAACGCCCAGAAAAAGCCGACGAAGAACATCACCTCGGATGCGATGAACAAGGCCATCCCGTAGCGCATGCCGAGTTGCACGATCGGGGTGTGGTAGCCCTGGAAGGTAGCTTCGCGGATCACATCTCGCCACCAAACCGCCATGGTCCCCAGCACGGCAAGGAGGCCGATGATCATCAATGCCCAGCCGTGCCCGTGCATATAGAGGACCCCGCCACCGGTCAGCAGTCCGGCGGCAATCGCGCCGACGATCGGCCAAGGGCTGGGATCGACCAGATGATAAGGGTGCTTCGGCGCGGCATGGGCCGCGTGCATTTCGCTCATGGGTTCGAGCCTCGATGGATCAATTTACGGAACGCGCCGGTATCGCCCGGGTCGGTGCGGCCTGAGCGCTCGGGGGCGCCGCATCTACCGCCCGGAACATCGTGTAGGACAAAGTTATCGCACGCACCTCGCTGGTATCGGGGTCGGTCAACAGATCCGGATCGACAAAAAATATCACCCCCATATCGACGCTCTGGCCCGGCCGAAGGGTCTGATTGCTGAAGCAGAAGCATTGCAGCTTGTCGAAATAGATCCCGACCTTGGCCGGGCTAACGTTATAGACCGCGCGTGCGGTGACCGGTACCGCACTGTGGTTGACCGCGCGGAAGAAGATTTGGTTCTCCGCGCCGGGGTGCACCTTGATCGAATTTGTCAGCGGGCGGAATTCCCAGTTCAAGCCGGGCGCGGTCTGAGCGTCGAAGCTGACCGTCACCAGCGTTGGCGAAATCTTGTCGGGCGCAACTTCGGCCCGCTGCGTCGTACCGCCGGCGCCTGTGGCACCGCAGAAGATGCGATAGAGCGGAACCGAGGCGAACGATAGCCCGACCATGCCGACGACGACCGCGGCCAGGATCAGCACTGTGACGCCGCGGCGCCCTCGGCCGGAAGCTGCACGCCCCTGCGCCATGCTAGCCTCGGATCCGCACCAGCGTGATCGCATAGAACAACGCTACCAAGGCCACCAGCACGGCAACCAAGGCACGATTGCGGGCGCGGATCGTCCGCTCGCGCTCCGCGTCGTCCATCGCGGTCATTGCCCGCCTCCCGGCAGCCAGCACGCTCCGGCGCGGTCGACCAAGAGCAGGCTGAAGATCAGCAGCAGGTAAAGCAGCGAAAAAGCGAACATTTGCCGGGCACTGCGTTCGCCGTCATCGAACCACACGCGGGCGGCCGAGGCGGTGAACAGCGCGCTCAGCGCCAGTGCTGAGACCCCATAGAATGCGCCGGCGACACCGAGCAGCCACGGTAACGCGCTGATCGGCCATAGCATCAACGTGTAAAGCAGCATCTGCCGCTTGGTTTCGCCGGCACCGGCCACCACCGGCAACATCGGCACGCCAGCCCTGGCGTAATCATCGGCGCGGTAAAGCGACAGCGCCCAGAAATGCGGCGGGGTCCAGAAGAAAATAATCGCGAACAGCGCGAGCGCTCCCCAGCCGATGTCACCGGTGACCGCCGCCCAGCCGATCAGCGGCGGGAAGGCGCCGGCTGCGCCCCCAATGACGATGTTCTGCGCTGTGCGCCGTTTGAGCCAGATCGTATAGACAAAGACGTAAAAGCCGATTGTCGACGCCAGCAATCCGGCGGCAACTACGTTAACCGCCAGCGCCATCACCAACACTGATCCGGCCGCCAGCACGACACCGAAGCCAAGTGCCTCGCCGGGCAGCATCCGGCCCGCCGGCAGAGGCCGGCCGGCGGTACGGCGCATGATCGCATCGATATCGCGCTCATACCACATGTTGATCGCACCAGCCGCCCCGGCCCCGACCGCGATGCACAGCACCGCTACCGCGGCGAGAACAGGGTGCAGATGTCCAGGGGCCATGGCCAGTCCGACGAGACCGGTGAATACCACCAGCGACATGACACGTGGCTTCAGGATCTCGACGAAGTCGCCAACGCCGGCCGAGGACGCATCAGTGAAACCCAAGGCTGCGGTAGATCGAGTCTCGGCCAATTCAGTCACGAACTTGTACGCTCCTAAGACTTGTACGCTCCTAAGAGATGACGGGCAGCTCGTCATAGCTGTGGAACGGCGGTGGGGACGGGAGTTTCCACTCGAGCGTCGTGGCACCCTCGCCCCAGTAATTGGCCCCGACCCTGCGGCCAAAGAACAGCGTATGCAGCACGATAAATACAAAGAATAACGTTGAGGCGTAGGAAATGTACGAGCCGATCGACGCGACGAAGTTCCAGCCGGCAAACGCGTCCGGATAATCGGCGATCCGGCGCGGCATGCCGGCCAGCCCGAGGAAGTGCATTGGGAAAAAGGTCAGGTTCACCCCAAGAAAGGTCGTCCAGAAGTGGATTTTCCCGAAGGTCTCGTTGTATTGCCGTCCCGACATCTTGCCGATCCAGTAGTAAAAGCCGGCAAAGATCGAGAACACCGCGCCCAGCGACAGCACGTAGTGGAAATGAGCAACGACGTAATAGGTGTTGTGCAGAGCGAAATCGACGCCCGCATTGGCTAGCACGACACCGGTCACGCCGCCGATCGTAAACAAAAAGATGAAGCCCATCGCCCACAGCATCGGGGTCTTGAATTCGATCGACCCACCCCACATCGTGGCGATCCACGAGAAAATCTTGACCCCGGTGGGCACCGCGATGACCATCGTCGCCGCGGTGAAATAGGCGCGCGTGTCGATCGAGATCCCGGTCGTAAACATATGGTGTGCCCACACCACAAATCCGACCACGCCGATCGCGACCATGGCATAGACCATTCCGAGATAGCCGAAGATCGGCTTCTTCGAGAAAGTTGAGACTACTTGGCTGACCATGCCAAAGCCCGGCAGGATCAGGATGTAAACCTCGGGATGACCAAAGAACCAGAACAGGTTCAAAAACAATAGCGGGTCGCCACCGCCCGCCGGGTTGAAAAAGCTGGTGCCGAAATTACGGTCGGTCAGCAGCATCGTGATCGCTCCGGCCAGCACCGGCAGCGACAACAGTAGCAGGAATGCAGTGACCAGGATCGACCACACAAACAGCGGCATTTTGTGCATGGTCATGCCGGGGGCGCGCATATTGAAGATCGTGGTGATGAAGTTGATCGCCCCCATGATCGACGAGGCGCCGGCCAAATGGATCGAAAAGATCAGCATGTCCATCGCCGGACCGGGAGAGCCGACCGGCCCGGATAGCGGCGGGTAGAGAGTCCAGCCGACCCCGGCGCCTTCGCCGACCATGGTCGATCCGATCAGCAGCGCAAAGGACGGCACCAAAAGCCAGAAGCTGATGTTGTTCATGCGCGGGAACGCCATATCGGGCGACCCGATCATCAGCGGCACGAACCAGTTGCCGAATCCACCGATCATCGCCGGCATGACCGTGAAAAAGATCATGATCAGCCCGTGCGCGGTGATGATCACGTTGTAGATCTGGTGGTCCTCGATGAAGTGATTGTCGGGGTGCATCAGCTGGAAGCGCATGATCACCGACAAGGTGCCGCCGACAACTCCGGCAATAATGGCGAACAGTAGATAAAGGGTGCCGATGTCTTTATGGTTGGTGGAAAACAACCACCGAGTGAAGAACCCCGGCCGATGATCGTCGTCACCATGCGCGCCATAGCCGTGGGTTTCGGCGGTGTACGCCTCGCGCTCGTAGGTCATTCCGGGATCCTCTCCCTCTCAGTTGCCGGCGGGCGCCGAAACGGCTGCCATCCGCACTGCGTCACCCTCATGTTCGGTGCGGGCAAACTTTTTCTGAGCCTCCCCCAACCAGCGTTCGAAGGCGTCCTTTGGCAGTGCAACGATTTTGATCGGCATGAAGGCGTGGTTGACCCCGCAGATCTGGTTGCACTCGCCGTAATAGGCTCCGGGCCGCTCGACATTGAACCAGCTATGGTTGACGCGGCCGATGACTGCATATTCCTGGACGCCAAATGACGGAATGAACCAACTGTGAATCACATCGGTGCTGGTGACGAGCACCTCGATATTCGTGTGAATTGGCACTACCAGCGGGTTGTCGACGTCGAGCAGCCGCTTCTGGCCGGGTTTCAAGGCGGCTTCCTGGATGATATTGCTGTCGAACGCCAGCCCTTTCTGGTCGGGATATTCGTAGGACCAGTACCACTGGTGGCCGGTCACCTTGATCGTCATATCGGGATTCGGCACCCGATCCATGAAATACATCAGCTTAAAAGAAGGGATGGCGATGCTGACCAGAATTACTACCGGGACGATAGTCCACAACATCTCGATAACGGTGTTGTGCGAGGTGCGCGTCGGAACCGGGTTGCGCCGGTGGTTGAAACGAATGATCACATAGAGCAACAGGCCCATAACGAACGCCGAGATCAAAAAGATGATCACAAGCAATTCATTGTGGAAGGCGTTCAGCCTGTCCTTGACCGGGGTCGCCGGGGGCTGCATGCCCATTTGCCACGGTAGCGGTTCTGCCGCCCATGCGATGGCCGCGAGTGCCCCCGAACTGGCCGCTACAAGCGCCAGCACGATCAGCGCACGCACCACCCGCTTCCTTGTCAGCAAACTTTTCAGCCGCACCATGCTTAGCCGCCTCTGATCTGTCCCACCCGGCCGATCGAGCGGCCCACAGCGGCCATTCCGCGAACAGCGATCCGGGCGCCCCTGCCCGGCACCGTATCGCGGGACACCACAACCCCGACCGACGTGCCCGCTATGCACCCCACGGTCGGTAAACGTTACACCATCGCCAGCGGGCGCCACAACCTGCCCAACCCATTGCGTCAAGCCGCCGCAGGCTTTGCAGATCGGGCTCGCCGCTCCTGAGGTCCGCCTTGGTGAGATGACGATCGAGGCTTCCGTTCGCCACTGTCGGCGCCCATATTGGGCTTATCATCCAAGGAGCACCGAATGACCGATCTCGCAGTCGCCGACGAACTTTTCTTCGAACGTAGCGGGATGGATTCCGGCCGGGTCGAGGCTATCGTCGCGCAGGCGCTGGCCGGGATGGACGATGGCGAGCTATTTCTCGAGTACAGCCAATCCGAAAGCCTGGCTCTGGATGATGGCCGCATTAAAAGCGCGAGCTTTGACACCACCCAGGGCTTCGGCTTGCGAGCGGTAGCTGGCGAAGCCGCGGGTTACGCCCATGCCTCCGACCTGTCCGAGGCGGCCATTCGCCGTGCTGCGGCGACGGTGCGGGCGGTCGCGTCCGGGTATTCTGGGGTAATGGCCGGGCCGCCTCCCGGTACCAACCGCAGTCTCTATAGCGACGCCAACCCCTTGGGGCTTGTCGATCTCGGCGTCAAGACGCAACTGCTCGCCGAGATTGACGCCTATGCGCGCAGTCGCGACCCGCGGGTCAGGCAGGTCATGGCCTCGTTGAGCGGAGTCTGGCAGGCGGTGCAGATCATTCGCGCCGACGGCCGCCGGGTTGCGGACATCCGTCCCTTGGTGCGTCTAGGGGTCGCCATTGTCGTCGGCGAAGGCGACCATATGGAGACCGGTTCCTCCGGCGCTGGCGGCCGGCTCGCCTATGACCGTTTTCTTGATCCCCTGCACTGGAAGGAGCAGGTCGACGAGGCGTTGCGGCAGGCATTGGTGAATCTAGAGGCGGTGCCGGCTCCGGCGGGGGAAATGACCGTCGTTCTGGGGCCCGGTTGGCCGGGGGTCATGCTGCACGAGGCGATTGGTCATGGCCTCGAAGGCGACTTCAACCGTAAAAAGACATCGGCCTTTTCCGGAATGGTCGGCGAACGTGTCGCAACCAGGGGGGTGACGGTCGTCGATGACGGAACCTTGCCTGATCGGCGAGGCTCTTTGACCGTCGATGATGAGGGGACGCCAACCAACTGCACCGTGCTGATCGAAGACGGCGTCCTCAAGGGGTATATGCACGATCGGATGAACGCGCGGTTGCTTGGCGCCATGCCGACCGGCAACGGTCGGCGCCAAAGTTTTGCTCACGCGCCGATGCCCAGGATGACAAACACCTACATGCTGGCCGGCGATCGTGATCCGCAGGAGATCATCGGCTCGGTTTCTCGTGGCCTCTATGCGGTCAATTTCGGCGGCGGCCAGGTCGACATCACCTCGGGCAAGTTCGTGTTTTCGGCTTCCGAGGCCTATCTGATAGAGGACGGGAAGGTCGGCCCGGCGGTCAAGGGCGCCACCCTGATCGGCAACGGCCCCGATGCGCTGACCAAGGTCACGATGATTGGCAACGATCTTGCCCTCGATCATGGGATCGGAACCTGCGGCAAGGACGGCCAGAGCGTACCTGTCGGCGTCGGCCAGCCGACCTTACGGATGGACGGATTGACAGTCGGCGGTACCCAAGCCTAAGGGGGGCCGCCGGGTGACGGCGGCGGCGACGGGGGAATTATGCGGTTTCGCAGCGGCCGGTGGGCGCTGGCGCTCGCCGCCTTTGTTGCGGCGCTGTTAAACGCCCGCGCGTGGGCCTGCGCCGACCTCGGCGCCGCGCGATCGACGCGTTGGTCGCTGGCAACCGAGCGCGGCGTTTCCTGGCTGGTGACGCCTTGCGGGCAAGCCTTTTTCAGCCTCGGCGTCAATGCGCTCGACGGCGGCTATCCGTACCGCGAGCGGAACGGCAAGGTCTACTACAGCTGGACAGCATTCGCTCCGAGCCAAGAAGCGTGGGTCGAGACGACCCGCCGGCGGCTTGCCGCCTGGGGCTTCAACAGCGCTGGGGGTTGGGCCTTGCCGCCGCAGCAGTTGCGCCTGCCGACCATCGTCAACCTTGAACTCGGCCGCAACGCCCGCTTTCACTGGTTCGATCCGTTCTCGCCCGAGACCGAGACGCGGATGATGGAGCTTGCGCGCGAGCTCGTCGCTCCCTATCGCAACACTCCCTATCGCGTCGGATATTTCTCGGACAATGAGGTCGGCTGGTGGGCTGGGGCACTGTTCGTCTTTTATTCGATGAAGCCGGCCAATTCGGCAACGAAGCAGCGTTGGGTCGAGACGCTGCAGCATCACTATGGCGGTGATTGGCGGCGCTTTACCTCCGATTTTGTACCACCATCGGGCGTCAATTCATGGGCGAAGCTGCTCGCCGCGACCGAGATGACGCGAATGCGGCCGGGCGGCGCCGGCATCCACGTCGTCCGCGAGTGGTGCGGTATCGTTGCACGGCACTATTACGCGATGGCGGCGCGCGCGATCAGGGCCGCCGATCCCGAAGCGCTTTATTTCGGGGATCGTCTGCCGATCTACTACGACCCGGCGGCGGTGCGGGCGATGGCGCCCTATGTCGATGCCGTCGCGACCAACTACAATGTCGACAGCAGCGACGGGTGGATCGCCGATTATTATTTCGACGGGCTGAGGAAATTGTCGGGCGGCAAGCCAGTGCTGGTCTCCGAGTGGTTCTTTGCGGCGCGGCACAACCGAACCGGCAATGTGAACAATGGCCATCTGATGACCGTCAATACTCAGGCCGAACGGGCGGCGGGCGCTATGGCGGCCACGGAAAATTTCGCCGCGATCCCCGAAGTCATCGGGGCCCACTGGTTCCAGTACTACGATCATCCAAAGGGCGGTCGCCCGGATGGCGAGGATTACGATTTCGGCCTCGTCGATATCAATGATGAGCCCTATCGGCGTCTGACCACGGCTCTTGCGACGGCTAACCGCCGGGCTGGCGAAATTCATAGCGAAGCAGCGATCCGCACATCCCGGGTGGGGGTGTTCGACATTCCGAAGGCTGAGATCGCACTGAGCAATCGTTCGCTCTCGGACTGGCCGAAACCGGCAAGCCTGCTGCCGAGACTGATCGCTTCTCCGGGATCCGTCGAATTCGGCGAAGCCTATCTGTCGTGGAGCGAGCGCGGTCTGCAGCTGGCGACCATCGGCCAGGATTATTTCGATGTCGATTTGTTGGCTTATGACGGCCCCTTCCCCCTGATCGAGGGCTATCGGGTCGAGTTGGGCGTCGATTTCGGCAACGGGCCGCGGCGATTTACAATGTTCTTTATCCCGCCGCGCACCAAGATCCACGACTACATGGAGATGACCGCCGAGCTCTGCGCCGGCGCTGCGCCACGGGCAATCGGTCAAGGCTGCACTGCTGTCCCCGGTGCCCAAGCAGTCTATTTCGGTGCCGACCAGCCACGCATCACCGCAGAGGCGTTGATCCCTTGGTCGGCGCTGAGAATAACGCCGCCGTTCGCGGGGACGGCCCTGCGAGTCGAAGTAGCTGTTACCTCGTGGGACCGTGACCGCTGGATGTCGCTGTCCGGCCGCGAGCCCGCCGCAGCGATGCGCGACCCTGCCGGGTGGCGCGTGATGCGTCTCGGTGACGGCGCGCGGACTATGGAAAGTTTGCCGATGCCGGACCTCCGGATACACGGTTGATCTTTGCGCAGATCCTCGGCGGGATTGGTTGCACTGGCGGGTCGCGAGCATCGGTGAGGCAGGAACATGTCGGCAAATTTTCCCGAGGGATTTTTATGGGGGGCGTCGACCGCGGCCTACCAGATCGAAGGGGCGGTCAGGGAGGATGGGCGCGGTCCGTCGATCTGGGACTTCTTTAGCCACGATCCCGGAAGGATTGTTGGCGGTGATACCGGCGACGTCGCCTGTGACCATTATCATCGCTGGCCAGAAGATGTGGCGCTGATGCGTGAAATCGGTCTCGGTGCCTATCGCCTGTCGACGGCGTGGCCGCGGATCCTGCCTGAGGGACGGGGCCGGGTGAACGAAAAGGGGCTTGAATTCTATGATCGGCTGATCGACGCCCTCATGGCGGCCGGCATCGAACCGTGGATCTGCCTCTACCATTGGGATTTGCCGCAAGCGCTGCAAGATCGCGGCGGGTGGCTAAACCGAGACACCGCGGCGTGGTTTGCCGAATACGCGGATACGACGGTGCGACGGCTGGGCGATCGGGTCAAGCATTGGGCGACGTTCAATGAGCCCAACTGCGCCTGCGTCAAAGGTTATGGTGACGGTGAGCATGCGCCCGGCATACGTGGCCGGGTCAGCGCGCTGACCGCGATTCATGTCATGAACTTGGCGCATGGGCTCGGCATCGGGGCCATGCGTTCGGAGCGCGCCGACCTGCTGCTCGGCAATATATACAACTTTCATCCCTACGAGCCGGCGAGCGACCGCGAGCAAGACGAGGTCGCGACAATGACGCTCGACGCCTTATGGAACCGCTCGTTTCCCGATCCCCAAATACTCGGCCACTATCCCGAGGCGCTGGCCGCCGAGATCGAGGACTTGGTGCAGCCTGGCGATTTCGAGATCATTAGGCAGAAGCTAGACTACTTCGCATTCAACCACTACACGCGCTCGCGCGTGCGCTACGATCCCGACCATCCGTTCAACGCCAGTTCTCTGCCGCCGCCACCGGGAGTGCAGGTAACCGATATGGGTTGGGAGATCTCGCCCGATACGTTTCGCGCGGTTATGATCGAGGCCAAGCAGCGCTACGCTGGTGACCTGCCGATCTATATCCTTGAAAACGGCGCCGCTTTTCCCGACCAGGTCGAACAGGACGGGCGTATCCGCGACCACCAGCGGATCAGCTATTTGCGGGGCTATCTCGGCGCCGTGCTGGATGCGATCGAGGCGGGAGTTCCGGTGCGTGGCTATTTCGTCTGGTCGCTGATGGACAATTTCGAGTGGACGCTCGGATACAGCAAGCGTTTTGGCCTCGTCCACACAGACTATGAGACGCTAGAGCGCCGACCAAAGGATTCGTTCCAGTTCTATTCAGAACTGGCCGGTGGCAGCGCGCTCGACCGCGACTAGCGCCTAATAGGCATAGTCGGTATAGACGGGGTCGATCGCAGCGTGCCAGCGGGTACGAAAGTCTTCGAGCAACTCCTCGGCCGGGGTGCGCCCGGAGCCGGCGATCGCGAACAATGGGTCGAGATAATGCGTCTCGTCTTCGCCGAAGGTGCTGCGCCGCGCTCGGCGATGCAGCCCTTCGCGCGCAATGTCGAGCATTTCGAGTGCCACGTCCCGCAAGGTTCGGGTCCGCAATTGCGTGGCCAATGCCAGCCGCGGCACGTCGCGGCGCATCGCCTCGCGTTCCTCGGCGGTCCAATCAGCGATCAGGTCATGCGCAGCATCGAGCGCCGTCGAATCGTATAGAATTCCGACCCATAGAGCCGGCAACGCGCATAACCGCCGCCAAGGACCACCATCGGCTCCACGCATCTCGAGGAACGTCTTGAGGCGGACCTCGGGGAAAGCGGTCGTCAGATGATCGATCCAGTCGCCCAAGCGCGGGAGTTCGCCGCGCAGCACAGCTAGGCGCCCGGCCAGAAAATCTCGAAACGACAGGCCGCTGGCGTCGATGTACCGTCCCTCGCGATAGACGAAGTACATCGGCACGTCGAGCATATAGTCGACATAGCGCTCGAAGCCGAAGCCGGGTTCGAAGACAAAGGGCAGTGTGCCGCAACGGTCAAGGTCGGTATCGGTCCAGATATAGCTGCGCTGGCTCAGCAGGCCCGACGGTCTGCCCTCGATAAACGGCGAATTCGCGAACAGCGCCACCGCCACCGGCTGTAACGCCAGGCTGACCCGGAACTTTTTGACCATGTCGGGTTCGGATTGATAGTCGAGATTGGTCTGTACCGTGCAGGTGCGCAGCATCATGTCCAGGCCGAGCTGCCCTTTTTTCGGCATGTAGCCGCGCATTATCCGGTAGCGCGCCTTGGGCATCCATGAGATGTCCTCGCGCCGCCATTTCGGGTCGAAGCCAAGACCGAGCATTCCGAGCCCGAGTTCGTCGCAGACTTCGCGCACTTGGCGCAGATGTTCGTGCACCTCGTCGCAGGTCTGATGCACGGTTTCGAGCGGCGCGCCGCTCAATTCAAATTGGCCGCCGGGTTCGAGGGTGATCGAACATCGTGCATCGTTAGATAGCGCGATCGTGTTGCCGTTTTCGAGAACCGGCTTCCACCCGAAACGCGTCATTCCCTGGAGCAGCGCAGCGATGCCGTCCGGTCCCTCGTAGGGCACACGGCGAAGGTCGGCGCGCCGAAACACAAATTTCTCATGTTCGGTGCCAACCCGCCATGCCGCCGGCGGCTTTGATCCATATTCAAGGTATTCGACGAGCTGGCGCTTGTCGGTGATCGGCTCTCCGGGCGTGCTCGGCGTAGTCGTCATCCTCGGCAGAACTCCAGCAAAATTTCGCTTTGGGCCAACGGCCCGCCCGCACAACGGGGCTATGAACCGGCCCGGTCGACACGGGCATGGCGCCAATCACCGGCGACCGCCTGAAAAGCCGCCAACGCAGCAAGTGCTGCCGTGTCAGCACGCAGTACCCTAGGCCCGAGCCCGATACGAATAACAAAGGAGAGTTTGCCTAGATAATCAAGCTCCGTCTCGGCGAAGCCCCCTTCGGGGCCGGTCAACAGCGCCGCCGGCCGAGTGCCGAGCCGGGCGGCAGCCTCGACGATCGGCTCGCCTACGCCGGTCTCATCGCAGACGAGCAAGCTGCGATCGCCTGCCCAGTCGGTGAGCACATGATCGAGAGCTTGCGGTTCGCGCAGCTCGGGCACCGACAAGCGCTCGGTCTGCTCGGCAGCGGCGACCGCATGCGCGCGAAGCCGGTCAAGATTAAGGCGCTCTATTTGAGTTCGCCGGGTCCACACCGGTAGCAAGGCCGACACCCCGAGTTCGGTTGCCTTCTCTACCAGCCAGTCGAGGCGCGCCCGTTTGACCGGTGCAAACAGGAGCCACAGATCAGCTTCCGCCTCAGCCGGCCGGATCAGCCACTCGACCGTCAGCGTCGCGCGGCCTCGGCCGGTCTCGACGAGTTGGCAGCGCCACTCGCCGTCCGCGGCATTGAACGCCGAGACGGCGGCGCCGGTGCTGAGCCGCAGCACCGTGCGCATGTAATGCGCTTGAGAACGGGTCAGCTCGATCGCTGCGGCCGGCGTAAGTTTGGCTTCGATGTAGAGGCGTCGCGCTCGCCGCTCGCTCACCGCTATTCCCACCTCAGCTTGAGTACAGCCGTTTGTGTCGCCAAGATCGGATCATGACCGCGGAAAACAAGCCGGGCCAGCCAGACCCCGTAACGCGTGCGCCTTGCCCGGCCGGGTTCTCATTCTTTTGCGGCGCCGAGAACGGAGGCGGAAGCAACCAATCGGGAAAGGAACGCCCCCCAGATCCGAGTGACATCGACCATGGCGATTGGGTCGAGCGTAATTTGCCGGTTTGGGGCCGTCCTTATGCTCGCCTGGCGCGGCTGGATCGCCCGATCGGGACATGGCTGCTGTTATTCCCGGGGTGGTGGGGGATCGCACTTGCTGCTCGGCAGTGGCCGGACCCGTTGCTCCTGGCGCTGTTCGCGCTAGGGGCGCTCGTCATGCGTGGCGCCGGCTGCACCCTCAACGATATCGCTGATCGCCACTACGACGGGCAGGTGGCGCGCACCCGGCTGCGGCCCTTGCCGAGCGGAGCGATCAGCGTACGCGGTGCGGTGGTGTTTCTGATACTGCAATTGGCCGTCGGCGCCGCGATTTTGTTCGGTCTCAACCGGATCAGCATCCTGCTCGGAATTGCGGTCCTGGGACTGATCGTTACCTATCCCTTTATGAAGCGGGTCACCTATTGGCCGCAGATATTTCTCGGTCTCAATTTTAATTGGGGGGCGCTGATGGGCTGGACTGCCGTAACCGGAACGCTCGCCCGGCCGGCCCTTTGGCTTTATCTCGGCGGCATATTTTGGACGATCGGCTACGACACGATCTACGCGCATCAAGACAAGGAAGACGACGCTATGATCGGGGTTAAATCCTCGGCGTTGGCGCTCGGCACATGCACGCGGCCGTGGCTTTTCAGTTTCTATGCCGTCGCCGTGGTGTTCTGGGCCCTTGCAGGCGGGACGGCTGGCCTAGGCGGATGGTTCTGGGTCGGGCTCGCCGCCGCGGCGCTGCAATTGGCCTGGCAGGGGGCACGGGTAGATATAGACCGGCCTGGGGATTGCCTTGCCAAATTCCGTTCAAACCGTACGGTCGGCTGGCTGTTGCTCGCCGGAATCGTCGCCGGTCGCATCCTTCGGTAGCCGCTGTGGACCCAGTCCACTTCGTCCGCGGCAACACTGCGATCGTATCGGTTCCGTCGGTGCCCGAAATCCGCCTGCACCTCGCGACTGAAGTGACGCCGATCTGGCAGGCGAGCGAAGACAGCCTGGCGCGCAACGGGGTTGCCCCGCCTTTCTGGGCTTTCGCTTGGCCGGGCGGCCGAGCGCTCGCTCGCTACCTGCTCGATCATCCCGATACGATTGCCGGTCGCGCCGTGCTCGATTTCGGCTCCGGCTCGGGCCTGGTCGCGATCGCGGCGGCCAAAGCCGGTGCGCGATCCGTGCTCGCCGCCGAAATTGATCCGTTCGCCGCCGCTGCGATCGCCACCAATGCCGCGTTGAACGCAGTCGCGGTCGCAGTGACGACGGCAGACGTAATCGAGGCTGCCGACCCCTGCTGGCAAGTCGTCACTGCCGGCGATGTCTGTTACGAGCGGGAGATGGCTGATCGGGCGATACCCTGGCTGCGAAACCTCGCGGGTGGCGGTCGGCTGGTATTGCTGGGCGATCCGGGTCGCGCCTATCTGCCGATCGGGGGTCTGCACAGACGCGCGAGTTTCCTCCTGCCAACGAGTCGAGAACTCGAGGATCGCGACAGCCGCGAAACCGTCGTCTGGGAAGTGCTGCCGGCCTGAGGATCAGCCGGGTTCGCCCGGAAACCATGTTCCGAGGACCTGCTGCTCGGTGTATTCTTCGCCTTCGAGCCGTTTCCAGACCGCATAGCCGGACTCGCCGTGCTGCAGGAGATCATCGGCCGCCAGCTCCGCGGCAGCGCGGATCTGCCTTTTGATCATTGCCTCAGCCTCACGTCTGAGACTGGGACTGTCGTCCAAGACGCCCTCGATTTCCGACCGGGCTTCGCGGACGATTGACCGCCAGCCGGCGCGCGGTTCCGCCGCGTGGGAAGCTTCGAGCTTCAAAAGATGCCGTGCGATCCGGGTAATCTGCGAACGCAACTCGCGCCGATCCGATCTCTCCAAGCTCTCGATCTCCTCGGCGAGGTTCTCCCAGTCGAGCGGCAGGTTGGAGCCTTTGGCGTGCCGCAGCGCTGCCGCTTGCTCTTCGGTCCAGCGGAAGAAATCCTCGTCGTAGAGCACCTTTGGCTTCGCCATGCCCTCACCATCCTCGACCAAATGATGGTCCCTCTGATTGTCGCACGCAAGCTGGGGAATCCCTCGCTGCGGCCCATCTGTATCAGTCGTTCTGGCGACCTTCTTCGATCAGGTCGATTTACTCACGGTCTGAAACCGGTCGGCCCGATGCGGCACGGCGTTCTCCTGTGACGGCCCTTCCGATTTTCAGCGCAAACTCGGTTGCCGCTCGCCGAGGCGCCGCGATGCTCCCATATAGCCGGCATGTCCTATGCCAGCCTGCGTGATTTTATCGACCGGCTCGAAAGGAGCGAGCGGTTGGTGCGGGTCAAGGCGCCCGTGTCGCCCTATCTTGAAATGACCGAGATCCAAACGCGGCTATTGGCCGAGGGCGGGCCGGCGGTGCTGTTCGAAAACGTGACACGCGACGGCGGCGAGAGTTACCCGATGCCTGTGCTGGTCAATCTGTTCGGCACGGTCGAGCGCGTCGCCTGGGGCATGGACCGCGAGCCCGCCGAGTTGCGCGAGATCGGCCGGACGTTGGCTTTCCTCAAGCAACCGGAGCCGCCAGGCGGCTGGCGCGAGGCGCTCGACATGTTGCCGCTGCTGCGGACCGTCATGGCGATGCGCCCGCGGACTGTGGGCTCCGCACCCTGCCAGGAGGTCATCCTCCGCGGCGACGAGATCGATCTTGGCGCCTTCCCGATCCAATCCTGCTGGCCCGGCGAGCCGGCGCCACTCATCACCTGGCCGCTGGTCGTGACCAGAGGGCCGGGAGAGCGCCGCGAGGACGGCTTCAATCTCGGCATCTACCGGATGCAGGTGACCGGCTGCAACACCACCCTGATGCGCTGGCTGAAGCACCGTGGCGGCGCGCAGCATCATCAGCGTTGGAGCGTGGAGCGCCGCGAACCCTTGCCGGCCGCCGCGGTGATCGGCGCTGATCCGGCTACGATCCTCGCCGCCGTTACACCGGTACCGGACACCTTGTCGGAATACCAGTTCGCCGGCTTGCTGCGTGGGCGAAAGCTCGAATTGGTCGATTGCAAGACGGTGCCGTTGAAGGTGCCAGCACAAGCCGAGATCGTGCTCGAAGGCCATGTCGCGCTCGACGAGTTCGCCGATGAAGGCCCCTATGGCGACCACACCGGTTATTACAATTCGGTCGAGCGCTTCCCGGTCTTTCGCCTATCGGCGATCACGATGCGGCGGCGGCCGATCTATCTTTCGACGTTTACCGGCCGGCCGCCCGACGAGCCCTCGGTCTTGGGGGAGGCCCTGAACGAGGTGTTTATCCCGCTGTTGCAGCAGCAATTTCCCGAGATCGTCGATTTCTGGCTGCCGCCGGAAGGCTGCTCCTATCGGATCGCCGTCGTTTCGATCCGCAAGGCCTATCCCGGCCATGCCAAGCGGGTGATGATGGGGATCTGGTCGTTTCTGCGCCAATTCATGTACACGAAATTCGTCATCGTCGTGGATGACGACATCGATGCGCGCGACTGGAAGGACGTCATGTGGGCAATCTCGACCCGCATGGACCCGGTCCGCGACGTGACCCTAATCGATAACACCCCAATCGACTATCTCGACTTCGCTTCGCCCGAAATCGGGGCTGGGTGGCAAGATCGGACTCGATGCAACCGGCAAGTTGCCGCCGGAAACGCGGCGCGAGTGGGGACGGCCGATCCGCATGACCGATGCGGTAGTCGCCGAGGTGACGCAAAAATGGGCGAGCTACGGATTGCCAGGGTCGGGAAAGCCGATATGGAAATGAACGGAGATCCGATGAACGATGTCAGTCAAAATTCGGCGGCTCTCGATCTATTGCAAGACCTGATCGGGCGCGCCCGGCGCGCCGGGGCCGATGCCGCCGATGCGGTGTATTTCGAGGGCACCTCGCTGTCGCATGGGCGCCGCCTGGGTAAGACCGAAAAGCTCGAGCGCTCCGAGGGTCAAGACCTCGGTCTGCGGGTTTTCATCGGACGGCAGCAGGCGGTGGTGTCGTCGAGCGACCGTTCGCCGAAGGCGCTCGGCGAACTCGTGGAGCGCGCGGTGGCGATGGCGCGCACGGTCCCAGAGGATCCCTATTGCGGTATCGCCGACCCCGATCAGATTACGCCTGACTGGCCGGCGCTCGACATGAGCGATCCGGAGGAACCGAGCGCCGAGGTGCTGATCGAACGGGCTCGCGCGGCCGAGGAAGCGGCGCTCGCTGTTTCCGGCGTCACCAATTCGGAGGGCGCGGAAGCCGGCTGGGGCCGCTCGACGGTGGCGCTCGTCGCCTCGAACGGCTTTGCCGGGAGCTATTCGGGTTCGAGCCACGGAATCAGCGCTAGCGTCATCGGCGGCGAGGGCACGCAGATGGAGCGCGACTACGACTATGCCAGCGCCGTCTACGCCGCCGATTTGCGTGACCCGGCCGCGATCGGCAAGAGCGCCGGCGAGCGTGCGGTCAAGCGCCTCGGCGCCCGCAAGATGCCAACCTGCCACTGCCCGGTGGTCTTCGATCCGCGTGTCGCACGCGGCTTCATCTCGCATTTATTGGGAGCGATATCCGGCCCGTCGATTGCCCGCGGCACCAGTTTTTTGAAGGACCGGCTTGGCGAGCGCGTCTTTCCCGAGGCGATCACGATCATCGACGATCCGCACCGACGGCGCGGTCTGCGCTCGAAGCCGTTTGATGGCGAGGGTATCGCCAACCATCGCCGCGCTATCGTCGACAAAGGTGTGTTGACCACTTGGCTGCTGGATCTGCGCTCGGCGCGTCAATTGGGCCTCAATACCACTGGCCATGCTGCGCGCGGCACCTCGTCCCCACCTTCGCCTTCCGCCACAAATGTGTGGATCGAGCCAGGCTTGGCAACCCCGCGTACGTTGATTTCAGATATCGAAAACGGGTTTTACGTGACTGAGATGATGGGGATGGGCGTCAACGGAGTCACCGGCGATTATAGCAGGGGTGCGGCCGGGTTCTGGATCGAGAAAGGCGAGATTGCTTTTCCGGTCAGCGAGATGACGGTCGCCGGCAACCTGAAGGACATATTCCTGCGCCTCGTCGCCGCCAACGACCTCGAGTTCAAGGCCGGCATGGATTCCCCAACTCTTCGCGTCGATGACCTCACTGTCGCCGGTGCCTGAACGGGTCTCGTCATCAAAGGGGGATGATGTATCGGCCGAACTGGTAAGCGGCCTGTAGGTAAGTGAAATCGACGTTAACCATTTATTGGGTTGAAAAAAGCGAGCGATTCGTCTAATTCATAGTTTATTCAGTAGATCTCAAGCCCCAATAGCTCCTGGTCCCCCGTGTCGTCTCATATGCGGCGTGCCTCTTGGTGCGGCGGCGCGGCGAGACGAGTGGGGGAGCTTGAGTCGCCAGCTAGGAAATAACCGATGTTCGGATCGAAGATAACCGGGAAACTCCTGGGCGCTGTGCTCGGCGCCGTATTTGCCGCCGGCGTTGTAAGCGTCGGCGGTCATGTGGCCTACGCGCTGCCGACTACGTGGGTCTTGCAGAACGCCACACTCGACGATGGTGGCACCGTCTCGGGAGAGTTCACGATCGGCCCATATGGCTACCTGATCTCACCGATCAACCTTACAACCTCCGCCGGCAGCTTGCTCAGCGGGTTTTCCTATACCGCATCCGATCCATCAGACATCGTGCCTGGGACGCCGCCCGCCTACGGCGTCGATTTCTTCTCCCCGTCATACGATCTCGACCTGCACATCGTCTTTCAGAATTCGCTCGAGTTGGGCGGACCCAACCCGATCATTCTGACCTCGTCGTATGAGTGCGCGGCCTTTACCTGCCCGGGACCGGACACCGGCAGTCCCGGCGCGAATACGCGCTTTTTTACCGGCGGCGACGCCGTCCCCGCGCCCGAACCAGCTAGCTTTGGCCTGCTAGCCCTCGGCGCTCTCGGCGTAATTATCCAGCGCTGCCGGCAACGGCGCTTACCAGACCATTTCGCGAAGCGCGCCCGACGGCATACGGTGCCTGCGCTGTAACTGGCAGCAAGTTTGTGGCTCGCCCGCACTCAGCTGGCGAGTTCCTCCGCATGGCGCAGAAAGCGCCGGTTTGGAACACTGCGCGGACGGCTCGCCAGACGTTCATAGGCGAGTGACAAGGCGACTTCCCGCTGACCGGCGCGTATGGCTGCTTCGGCCAGAGTCCAGTCGACGACGTCGCGTTGCGCGTAACTGCCCCCGATCTGCCAGAGATCGACACGAACCGGGAGCAACATCGCGACCGCACGATCGTAAGCGCCGCGGTGGAACGCCGTGAGGCCTTTGACGATCGGAATGCCGACGGCGCGGTAGAGGCCGGCGGCCTCGACCCCGCTGGCAGCGGTCTTGCGCATCGCCGTCAGCCGCCGCTCGACCAACGCTTCGCGGCCCGATCGCAATTCGGCCATCGCGGCGTGGATGTCGGCGAAGACGAGACATTTCCCGTCGGCGTGTTCTTCCCACAACGCCGCCAGCTCCTGCCAGCGGTCACCGACGTCGCAACCGAGCGCATCGAGGCGCCACAGCAGTGCCGTGGCGTTAGTCAGAACTCAGGCTCAACGGGCGCTGCGTCGCGCGGATCGGGCCATCATAAAGCGCGAGAGCAGCCTCGTATTGCCCTAGTTCGAGATGGAACAGCGCCTTGTGCCACCAAATATGGACCTGGTTGGCATGAGCGGGAGTCGACCACAGCGCCTCCCGCGCCGTCATCCAACCCAACCCGTCTTCCGGGCGGCCTGTCATTTCCATGACGTGCGAGACGGTATGATGCGGCCAAAAGCTAAACGGTTCGAGTTCGGCGGCCGCACGCAACTCGTCTTCGGCGCGGGCAAAATCGCCGGCTTCCTCTAGGCCAAAGCCGTGGAAGGCCAGCAAGGTGCCGTACCCCGACTGATCTTTGGACCAAAACGGCAGGGCCCGCGCCGACCGGTCCCGGACCCAATGAAACCGTCCAAGAAATCCGTCGGTGATTGCAGCGCCCTGATGGGCTAGCAGGTCAAAAGGGTAACCCATCAGATAGCGGTCGATCACCGTCACGGCGGCGGCCCGGGCACCCTGGACCAAATGGGACAGGGCGGTCAGATGGGCTTGCTCGCGCTCGTTCATTGCCAGGGGCCGAGCGGCCTCGACCAAATCCCTGACCTGGTCCATCAGGCCGGGGTCATTGGCCAGCGCGAGCACCCAGGCCTTTCCCAGATGGGCCATGGCGAAATCGGGTGCGGCCTCACGCGCCGTATCGAACAGACCAACGGCATCGCCGTGAACGAGGTTGAACGCTTGCACCGCTTCATCGTAAGCGGCGCCGGCCGTAACAGTCGCACCGGAGAGGGCATGTCCCTGGGCGTCTTGGATCATGACTGGCTCCATTTCTCGGCCACCGGCCCGCCCCCGCGGATGAAAAGGCTTGCTGGCGCCAGGCATTCTCCAATAAAGCCTGGGCCCCGACAATCCGCCGGAGGAAAGCCCCGATGCCGCGCCTGCCCGACCTCGCCGATCTCGAAGCCTTAAAGGCGTTCGACACGCCGACGATCTGCAACGCGCTAGAAGTGGTTGCCCCGGCGCGCCGGGCGATGGGCTTTAGCCGCCGGCCGCTGATCGCGGCTTTTCCGGGGATGAGCCCGGTCGTCGCCTTTGCCCGAACCGCGCATATCCGTTCGCGCGAGCCCCACCCGCGCGGCCGCGAGGAGGCGAAGCAAGTGCGGCTCGGCTATTATGAGCACATCGCCGCGCAGCCATTGCCGAGCATCGCCGTACTCCAGGACATAGACGCTCCCGATCAAGGCTTTGGCGCGTTCTGGGGCGAGGTACAAACCAATGTTCACAAAGGGTTGGGCTGCGTCGGCGTCGTCACCGACGGCTCGGTGCGCGACCTCGACGCAATGGCGCCCGGCTTTTTCGTATTGGCCGGCTCGATCATGCCATCGCATGCCTACGTCCATCTGGTCGATTTTGGCGGTACGGTCAGTGTCGCCGGCATGGTCGTCTCGCCAAACGACGTGATCCATGCCGACCGCCATGGCGCCGTCGTCGTGCCGCCCGAGGCGGTCAGGGAGATTCCGGCCGCGGTCGACCTGCTGACCCGACGCGAAAAAGTGATTATCGAGGCTGCCCGCGCGCCCGGCTTCTCGGTTGCACGCCTACGCCGAGCCTTCGACGAGCAGGAGGATATCCACTAACTGAGGGGGCTGCTCCGCCGATCGCGCCGGCGGCGGCCGGTTCATCGCAATCTTTATCGTCCTGAGCCGCCGCTAGCGCCATCTCTCACAGTTCGACCTGGCCGCCAAGTTCGACAATGCGGTTGACCGGGATGCGGAAGAACTCGGTCGCGTCCAGCGCTATGTCGGTCAACAGGACAAAGAGTTTTTTGAATGGCAGCAGGACCGCCGGCGAGCGTTTCGCGACGACTTTTTCCCGGCCGACAAAAAACGAGGTGTCCATCAGGTTGAAGCGAAAACCGCCGACGCGGCACAGCGCCAGCGCTCGCGGGATGTCCGGCTCTTCGAGAAAGCCGTAATGGATCGTCACGGTGTGGAAGTTTTGGCTTAGATGATCGATCTGCAGGCGTTCTCCCTCGGGCAGGCGCGGCACGTCTTCGGTGCGCACCGTCATCAGCACGTTACGCTCGTGCAGAATCTTGTTGTGCTTCATGTTGTGCAGCAACGCTGCGGGGACGTTGTCGACCCGTGCAGTCATGTAGATTGCGGTGCCGGGGACGCGCGCCGGATGGTCCGGCTTCAGATTTTCGATCAGGGTAACCAGCGGCAAGGCGCCGGTCGCCCGTTGGATCGCCACGCGTTCCCGGCCCCACAGCCATGTGATCATTATGGCATAGATCGTCACCGCGATCGCCAGCGGGAACCAGCCGCCATCGACAATCTTTAATAGATTGGCGCCAAAAAACGACAGGTCGACGGCCAGGAACAAGGTGAACAGCGGAATCAGCCGCCATATCGGCCAGCCCGCTCCCCAATAGAAATAGACGAAGGCGAGCACGGTCGTGACCGTCATCGTGCCGGTAACCGCGATGCCATAGGCACCACCGAGTGCATCGGACGAACGAAAGCCCAATACCGTCGCGACCACAGCCACCAGCAGCAACCCGTTGATCGCCGGCACATAGACCTGTCCGATTTCCTGTTCCGACGTGTGGCGGACGAGCATCCGCGGCAGATAACCCAGCTGTACCGCCTGATGAGTTATCGAAAATGCGCCGGATATCACTGCCTGCGAGGCGATGACCGTGGCGGTTGAGGCGAGCGCCACGAGTGGATAAAGCGCCCAACCCGGCGCCAAAAGATAGAAAGGATTTTCGATTGCTTCGGGCTTGGCGAGCAGAAGCGCGCCCTGGCCGAAATAGTTCAACAACAAGGCGGGGAAAACAAAGCGCAGCCAGGCGCGACGGATTGGCGAAGCGCCCGAAATGTCCCATATCGGCATAAAGCGCCTCGGCGCCGGTCACTGCCAACACGACCGACCCAAGCAACACGAAGCCGTGCCAAGGGTGGTACATCATCAAATCGATCGCATAGCGCGGATCGATCGCCAACAGGATCGAAGGGCGGCGCGCGACCTCCACCCCACCGAGGATCCCGATAGCGGTAAACCAGAGGATCATGACAGGGCCAAAATAGCCGCCGACAAGTCCGGTGCCGCGGCGCTGGACGATGAACAGGACAATCAGCAGGAGCAAAGTCACCGGCACCACATAGGATTCCAGCGCCGGGGTCGCTACTTTCAACCCCTCGACCGCGCTGAGTACGGAGATCGACGGTGTAATGACTCCGTCCCCATAGAACAGCGCGGCGCCGAACAGCCCGGCCCACATGATCCAACGGCCGCGCCCGGCGGTGGCGGCGCGCAATGCCAGAACCATCAGCGCAAGGATGCCGCCTTCGCCGCGATTGTCCGCGCGCATCAAAACAAGCACGTACTTTACAGTGACGACCAAGGTCAAAGCCCAGGCGATCAGCGACAGCACCCCGTAGACGCGTGTTGCGCTGACGTCGGTAGCATTTTCAAAGCACTGCTTGACGGTGTAGAGCGGCGAAGTGCCGATGTCGCCGTAAACGACGCCAAGGGCTGCGACCGCCAGGCTCTGGCCGATCCTGCCGCGAGATTCCGTGTCAATGACCGCGGTATCGGGCATGCATGCGCTCAGTTCGTACGTGCCGGGGCGACAATTAGAGGGACCAGGCTCAACCCTCGCCGCATCGCAATTTCGCCTGAGGCCAAAGCGTCACGGGTGATGTTCCCCCCGAAGGGCTGCGCCGAGAGAGGACACTGGGGCGCGGCTTATAAGCAGAATTTTCGCCGACGCACCAGCTATTCGGCACCGTCCAGGAAAGATGTTTCGAATCCGCACCCCCGCGGCAACGGCCGGCCGGATGCACCCGAGAGTTCAGCGTTGGTAGGTGCCGACCAGCTCGGTCTGCTGTATGGCATAGGGCCCTGCCGCCGCCAGCACGTCCGCCGCGGTCGCCGTCGGCGCCAAACCGAGCGTTGCCCGGCTGATCGCGAACAGGCGGAAGCGATAATGATGGGTTCCGTGCCCTTTTGGCGGGCAAGGGCCGCCATAATCGCGTATGCCGAAATCGTTTTGTGCTTCGCGAAAGCCGCTGGCCGGCCGGGTCGGCCCATAGCCGGGCGCAAGCCCGTGGATGCCGACTGGAATGTCGAAGGCAGCCCAATGGCGGAACACTCCGGACGGCGCATCCGGGTCCTCGACGATCAGCACAAAGCTTTGTGCGCCATCCGGGATCCTGGCCCAATTCAGGGGTGGCGAGATGTCGGCGCCGTCGCAGGTATATTCCGACGGGATCGCGCCGCCGGGCTGAAATGCCGGGCTAGAAAGCAGCAAAGGCAAAGCGCCCTCCCTGTTGCGGGAGCCCAATTCTACCGATAAACAGCAAGCGGCTCTAGCCGGGACCGGCGTTACGGAGACAGAGGCGATGAGCGACCCAAATTTCCGCAGCGGGATGCTGGTGTTTCCAAATCTGACCCAGCTCGACCTAACGGGTCCCTACGAAGTCCTCGGGCGGCTGCCCGCTGCCGAAACGCTGCTGTTGTGGAAGAATTTAGCGCCGGTGCGCTCCGAGCACGGGCTGACGATCCTGCCCACGGCGACCTTTGCGGAATGTCCGCCGCTCGATCTCGTTTTCGTGCCCGGAGGGCCTGGGATCAACCCATTGCTCGAAGATCAGGAGGTGCTGGCCTTTTTGCGCCGGGCCGCCGCAACGGCGCGCTTTGTCGTCAGCGTTTGTACGGGCGCCCTGGTGCTGGGCGCTGCTGGATTGTTGCGCGGGCGGCGGGCCGCGACCCATTGGATGTCGCGCGATCTGTTGCCAGCGTTCGGCGCAGAGCCAGTTGCCGAGCGCGTCGTGATCGACGGCAATGTGTTTACCGGCGGCGGCGTAACTGCGGGCATCGACGTGGCGCTGAGCGTCGCCGCCGAAATCGCCGGCCGTGCCGCTGCCGAGGCGATCCAGCTCGCGATCGAATACGACCCGGCGCCGCCCTTCTCCTCGGGTTCACCAGAGACCGCCAACCCCGCCGTTCTTCGCTCCGTGCTTGACCGCGCCGAGTCACGCCAGCGCGACCGCACCGAACGGGTAGCCCGTGCCGCGGCAGCGCTCGGGCGATGACCGCAGCCGCCATCGCGATCTCGTAGACGATCTATTCCGGTAGAGAGACGGCCGCTCTCGGTGTTCGGCCTCGCTTGCCACGGGCATACCTTGTGCATAGCCTCGCCTGGGCTTGGGAGCGGAGGGGCGGCATGAAGAGCATCACGGTCGATTACCGCAAGCGCCTCGCCGAGGAGCCGGAGAAGGGCCACAACCGCTGGCACGAAGCGATCACGCCGGTCGTCGAAGCTGCGCTCGGCGAAGAGGTCGAGATCCAGACCCGCGACGCCTTTGACGGCCAGATCACTCGCGGCAACGACGGCGGAGGATCTGCGGCAATGCGACCTCAACCTCGTTCACCCGCTGACCGGCCCGGTGTTTGTCGCCGGCGCCGCGCCGGGCGACCTGCTCGAAGTCGAGATCCGCGACATGAAGCCGGCCAATTCGCCTACACCGTCCAGGTGCCGGGCTTTGGCTTTCTGCGCGACGCCTTCCCCGACCCCTATATCGCCAAATGGACGATCAAGGACGGCTTTGCCGAATCCGCCGATCTGCCCGGCGTGCGCATCCCCGACGGCTCGTTTGTCGGTGTTATCGGCGTCGCCCCGTCACAAGACCTTGCGCGAGACCGTGCAGCGCCGCGAAGCCGACCTTGCCGCGCGCGGCGGCGTAGCCCTGCCGCCCGAGCCAGGGCGCGGTTCCGGGCGGAGGCGATCGGCGTCGGAGGCGTTGCGCACGATCCCGCCGCGCGAAAACGGCGGCAATCTCGACATCAAGCAGTTGAGCAAAGGCGCGCGGCTGATGCTGCCGGTATTTGTCGACGGCGCCTTGTTCTCGGTCGGCGACGCGCATTTCGCACAGGGCGACGGCGAGGCCTGCGGCACCGCGATCGAGATGTGCGGCTCGATCCTGGTCCGCTTTTCCTTGCACAAAGGAGAGGCGCAGCGCCGCGGCATCCGCTTTCCGCGCTTTGCCCGCGACGACTACTATTTCCCGCCCGAACTCGCCGCGCCCAAGCGCTTTCTCGCGACGACCGGGATGTCGGTCCGCGACGACGGCACCAACGAGAGCGAGGACGCGACGTTGAGCGCGAAGAACGCGCTATTGTCGATGATCGACTTTTGGTCGAGCGCGGCTGGAGCCGGCAGCAGGCCTATGCCATCTGCTCGGTCGCAGTCGACCTCAAGCTCAGCGAATTGGTCGACGTGCCGAATATCGTCGTCAGCGCCTTCCTGCCGCTCGACATCTTCGGTAAGTGAGAGCCGGTCAGCCGATGTCAGTGACGAATGCCAGTTTCGACGAGATAGAGAGGAAGAATTTATGAACGGCGCGGCGGTGACGGAACGGCGTCGGCTCGGCAAGGGCGGCCCGGAGATTTCAGCGATCGGTCTCGGCTGCATGTCGCTGTCCGGGGTCTACGGCAAGAGCGACGACGACGCCGGGATCGCGCTGATCCACCGCGCGATCGAGCTCGGCGTCGACCACTTCGACAGCTCGGACATGTATGGCTGGGGCCAGAACGAAGAACTTGCTCGGCCGGGCGTTGAAGGGCCGCCGCGACCAGGTGCGTGATCGCGAGCAAGTTCGGCCAGACCCGGCGGCCGGGCGGCGCCAATGGCGTCGACGGCAGCCCCGCCTATATCGCCCAGGCCTGCGAGGCGAGCCTGAAGCGGCTCGGGGTCGACGTCATCGATCTCTATTACCAGCACCGCGTCGATCCGGCGGTGCCGGTCGAGGACACGGTCGGCGCGATGGCGCGGCTGGTCGAGCAGGGCAAGGTGCGCTTTCTCGGACTGTGCGAGGCGCGGCCCGAGCGCATCCGCCGCGCCCATGCGACCCACCCGATCGCCGCGGTGCAGAGCGAATTCTCGCTGCTCTACCGCCAGGAGGCGACCGAGACGCGCGAGCTGACCCGCGACCTCGGCATCGCCTTTTTCGCCTACGCGCCGCTCGGCCGCGGCCTGTTGACCGGCGACATCCCCGATTTCGACAATCTCGCCGAAGGCGACACCCGCGGCCGTCATCCGCGCTTCATGGGCGATAACTTCGCCAAGAACCGGGCGCTCGTCGAACATATCGAGGCGATCGCGCGCGAGAAGGGCTGCACCCCGGCGCAGCTGGTGCTGGCCTGGCTGTTGGCGCAGGGACCGGACGTGATCCCGATCCCCGGCACCAAGCACATCTCCCGGCTCGAGGAAAATCTCGGCGCGCTCGGTGTGCGCCTGACCGCGGCCGACATCGACCGCATCTCGGCCGCGATCCCGATCGGCGCCGCCGCCGGCACCCGCTACCCCGAAGGCGGCATGCGCGGCGTATATATCTGAGGCCGCAGCCCACCACCCCTCGATCGCCTGTGCGCGAGTTGGCTGTTCTCTCTGCCAAGTGCGGAAGAGCGGCGAGCCTCAGACGCCGTTACTTCAGGTCGACGATCTCGACCCAGTTGGGCATCTTGCCCATCGGGTATTGGTGGGCGACCGACAGCGCGCCGGTCTGCGGGTCGATCTTGTGCACGGTCATCGCGTTCGAATCGAGCCCGACCGAGAGCAGGAAACGGCCGCGCGGGTCGATGTTGAAGCCGCGCGGGGTCTTTTCGGTCGGCCAGCGGCCGATCAGTGACAATTTGCCGGTCGGTTCGTCGATCGTTGAACCCGGCCAAGGTGTTCGATTTACGCTCGCTGCGGTAGATGAAGCGCCCATCGGGGGTGACATGGAGGTCCGCAGCTGCCGGCTTCTCATGGAAGTCGGCCGGCAGGGTGTCGACGATCTCGATCTCCTGGAGCGTCCCGGTACCCTGATCGATGGCAAAGGCGGCGATGCGCGCGGTGGTCTCGGTGACCAGATAAAGGAATTTCCGGGTCGGGTGAAACGCCAGATGCCGGGTCCGTTTCCGGCCGGCAAGGCGATCGAGTCGGGTGAGTTCGGCGACAACCGGCCAGTGGCCGCATCGAATTTCCACTGCATGACGATGTCGCCGCCGAGGCTCGTCGCATAGCAATATTTGTTGGTCGGATCGACCAGGATGCAGTGCGCTTTGGGTTTCGTCGGGATGATCTGCGTCGTCTCACCCTGGACCTTGCCCTGCGCGTCGATCGGGTTGATCGCCAGCTTCGAGCCCGGATAGGAGGCGCTCAGCAAAAAGCGGCCGCTGCGGTCGGTGACGATATAGGCCATGCTGTCGGCCAGCGGCGCGTTGCCCAGATGCGTCAGACCGCCGGTCGCCGAGTCGATGGCAAAGCTCGCCACGGTAAAGGGCTGGCTGCGCAACCCGGCGTACAGAAAGCGATGGTTGGGGCTGACTGCCATCGGCATGCTGGTCGGCGACGGCTTGTCGGTTCCGGGAATTGGCGACATTGGCGATTGGCATCAGATCGCCGCTGTCGCGGTTCATCGAGAAGACGCCGATTTCCGGATTGCCGGCATTGGAGACATAGACGACCGTATCGGAAGAGTGATCCGCCATTGCTTTCCCGCGCCGATAAATGGCTTCGGAATCGCGATTCCTGCGAGACCCAGGGCTAGCGCCGCCCGGCGCGTCAACCGCGCCATCCGTTCCTCCCTATCAAATCGGCTTTACCCGCGGGAGGTTAGGATCGCCGCGACAAGCGCACAAGGCGCGGATGGCTGATCCTCGCCGCCGCTGCCGCGGAACCGCATCGCCGTGGCCTTTCTGGGGTGTTTCGCCCCCCGGCGATCTGGAAAGCTTCCGACGTATCTCGCCACCGTGCCGATAATCGCCGGCGGTGCTCAACCTGCCGCCGCCTCCTTCTCGGGCCGGCGGCCAGCCTCTTGGCGCAACCAGTTACGGAACGCCCGGACCTTGGGCCGTTCCAGCGCACCCGGCGCGGTAACGATGTAGTAGGCGAATTGATCGGGCAGCGACAACGAGAACAACCGAACCAACCGGCCGGCGGTGAGGTCGGCGGCGGCAATCGTGCTGTAAGCCAGCATCACGCCGTGGCCGGCGATCGCCGCGTCCAACGCCAGATGCATGTTGTTGAAGCTGAGGCCGGCCGTCGCCGGCACGTCCTTGACGCCGGCGGCCTTCAGCCACATCGGCCAGGTCGGCACCAGCGGGTCGCGCTCGACCGCCTGATCGTGGATCAGCGCGTGGTGGCGCAGGTCGTCGGGCATGCGAATGGCGGCCCGGAAGCGAGCAGTTGCGGGCTGCAGGCCGGGAACACCTCGTTGGTAAACAGCAACTCGACATCGAGCCCGGGATAATGCCCGGTGCCGTAGCGGATCGCGATGTCGAAATCACCCTTGCGTCAAATCGACGACTTCGTCCGTAGCAGAAATCCGCACGTCGACTTCGGAATATTGTTCCTGAAACCGGTGCAGGCGCAGCACCAACCATTTGGCGGCGAAGGATGGCGACGCGGTCACGGTCAGCGACCCGGTGTCGTTGTGCGCGCGCAAGCGCCTGACCGAGGATTGAATCCCGGAAAACGCCTCCGACAGCCCGGGCAACAATACCTGCGCCGACGCGGTCAGCGCGATCGCCCGGTTGAGCCGGTGGAACAGCCTGACCCCGAGATCCTGCTCAAGGGCGTGGATCTGATGGCTGATCGCCGCCGGAGTCACGAACAGCTCCTCGGCCGCCCTGCTGAAGCTCATATGGCGGGCAGCCGCCTCGAAGGCGCGCAAAGCGCTGAGCGGCGGCAGATGGTCACTCATATCGCATGAGATAATCTAAACGTTGGGCTGAAAAACTCTCGTTTGCCGATCGGTGCTCGGTACCGCATTTAACAGGGCACAAGCTCTGCAAGTGCGTCCTGAGAGAACGCACGGTTTAGGAGTTTTCATATGACGGCAATCCGTTTCGAGGATGCGGGCCACTCGGTGGCTGAGGTCCCGCGACATTCCGCCTTGCACTGGGTGAGCCATGCCGTTGCGCGGCTATCGACAACGCTGCAGGGCATGGCGGCGGCGGGCAAAAGATCGCGCCGAACTCGCCGCGCTCGACGACCGAATGCTCGCCGATATCGGCCTCAGCCGCGCCGAGGCCGAGTTTCTGGGCAACAAGCCCTTCTGGAGGGAATGATGATGCTGCGACTACATACCGCGCGAGGACAAGATCGGCCCCGCACCGGGACCTTTGCGCCGCGCCGCGCGCGCCATCGGGCGCTGTTGACCCGGGTGGCGCTCCAATCCGCTAGGCCGCGAGCAGAAGTCCTGGACGGAAACGTTTCGCTTTCCGCCGTTCTAAGCGACCTTCGAACACCCCAAGGAGGACCAGACCATGAGCAACTTTCGACCGACGCTTCCCTATGTCGAGGGCGAGCTGAATTACCTGGCGCCGATGACCGAGCGCCCGCGCTACTACGCCTATGAGGCCGCGCCCGGCGAGATCCGCTCGAACATGGCGCACGAGCCGCACCGGGTGCATATCCGCGATATGCGGCCGATCGCGTCGGAAATCGAACTCGACCGCCAGGGCTTTGCGCTGGTCGAGCAGAAAACCGCGGTCCGCGACTTCTGGGACGATGACGAGGTGCGCCGGGTCTATTACCCCGAGGCCGAACGTTTTATTGCCGAAAAGACCGGCGCCAGCCGCGTCTTCATCTTCGACCATTTGCAGCGCCGCCGCGTGCCGGGCCGACCGACCGCTCGGCGCGGCGGACCGCGCCAGCCGGCGACCCGCGTCCATGTCGACCACACCGCGCGCTCCGGCCCGCAGCGGGTCCGCGACCTGCTGCCCGACGAGGCCGAGGAACTGCTGAAAGGCCGCGTCCAGGTAATCAATTTGTGGCGCCCGATCCGCGGCCCGTTACAGGACGCGCCGCTGGCGGTGTGCGACGCGCGCACCGTCGACCCGGCGGACCTCGTGCCGTCGGACCTGGTCTATCGCGACCGCGTCGGCGAAACCTATTCGGTGACCTGGAACCCGGCGCATGAATGGTACTACGTGCCCGAGATGCGGCGCGACCAGGCGCTGCTGCTTAAAATCGCCGACACCAAGACGGACGGGCGCGCCCGCTTCATGCCGCACACCTCGTTCACCGACCCGACAACTCCGCCCGACGCCTTCCCGCGCGAAAGCATCGAGCTGCGCACCCTGGTCTTCCACCCGAACTGATCAGCGTCGCTCCAGCGCCGGCCTGGCTTCGCAACCGGCCGGCGCTGGTAAAGGATCCCGCATCGATGCTAAACCGTCGCGATGGCATTCGCGGGGGAGCCGACGGCGCCGGGGAGGCGCAGCGGCGGGGCGGTCAACAGGAAGCGCGAGCGATTATGGGCGCGCAACCAATCGGCAAGCTCCGAAAGCCACCAGATCTCGCCGAGATAGACGCCGAGCTTGAACAGGCAATGCGCGTGCAACGGCAGGGATGCGCAGTGATCTTCCTCGCACGGCCGCGACGGTGAGGCCTCGACCGCGCGGTTGTCGGAGATCAATGCCACCGCGCCCGACCGGGTGATCCAGTTCAGAGCCGCTCGTCGCGGCCATCGAGCGCGGCGCACGGATATTGTTCGAGCGTCGCCGCGTCGGGGTTCTTGTTCATGCCGAGGATCACCCGGTCGTAGCCGGTCCGGAAGCAGACAAGGTCGCCTTCCTCGACGGCAACCTTGTCCTGATCCATGATCCGCATCAGCTCGTCGTAGCCGACGAATTTGCCGCCGCGGCCGAAATGGGCTTCGAGGTCGATCATGACGCCACGGCCCTGGATCGGATGCGCCGCCATGTTGTCGACCCCGAGCGCCGTGGCGCCGACGTGCTCGCCGGTTTCGACCGCCCGGCCGCCGCGATAATCCATCGGTCCGACGATGTGCTCGCCGGCGCGGTAGCCATTGTAGAAGACGATCTCGGGCTCGCCGTCGCCGTCGGCGTCGAACAATTGCCCGACATGGGCGAGGCTGTCCCACTGCGTCGAATATTGCAGGGTCATCTCTACGATGTCGTCGCAGATCACGTCGACGAGGCGCGGGTCCTCGCGGCTGAGCGGATAAGTCATGTACGGCATGCCGTTGCGCTGGTTCGCGATCAGCCGCGGCGGATGCCGGCGCGGGTTGACCACGGTGCCGCCCGGATAGTCGAGCGGCAGGCTCAGACAAAAGGTCTTGCCCTCCTTCACCTCGGCGATACCCTTGAGCACCTTGTCCGCGGTCAACAGGTTGAGCCGACCCAATTGGTCATCGGGACCCCAATCGCCCCAGTTCGAACCCGGCGGGCGGCGTTTCCAGCGCGGATTTTCGGGCATCGTCAAGCTCCCCTAATTTTGCTGCCTCTGCAGCAAATTTCCAGTCTCGCGCGCTCTCTGCCGACCTCTGATCCGGGTATCATGCATCGCGATAGCGGCAATTTTTTGGGCGATCGCCCGGCCGCCGACTCGCGCCAAGTCGATCCCCGCAGCCGGTTCCAGCGCGGGTTGTCGGGCGTTCATACCCTTGTCGAATGTCATGGTCCTTCGTCATCCTGAGGAGCGGCCCCCCGGCCCACCCCCGTCCGGCCGGGGCGTTTGGCGCTCGACAGATCATTATGAAACTGGTATTGCCACAATCCGAGGTTAGGTTCTAGTTTTGTTCGTACTAGGTTTGGTGCCAAGGATCGGGCGTCAATGATCGACGATTTGGGATCGGGCAAGCCTGCTGGTCTTGAATTGCCGGCTAAGTCATTGCAAGACAGCTTTCAGCCCTTACCAGGGCCTGAACTCTTTTTTGCAGTTACCGGCGCGGTTGGTACGGACATTTCTCTGGTGTGTAGCGTGCTGGAGGAGACCCTTCGGGAGGTGCGATACCTCGATGCCAAGACAATCCGCCTGAGCAACCTCCTGCGCTCCTTCGCTGCCTACCAAAACATTCCGGAATCCCCGGCGGATGTCCGCACCGAAAAGCTGATGAATGCAGGAGACGCTTTACGGGGCGCCTTTCAGCGCGGTGATGCGATGGCGCTCCTCGCAGTTGCAGCAATACGGGATGAGCGTAAGAATATTACCAAAGATGCTAAAACGCCTGCCCGAAGGCAAGCATATATACTGCACCAGTTGAAACATCCGGAAGAGGTTCGTACTCTTCGTCGGATTTATGGCCGGGCGTTCTATCTCATTTCTGCGTTCTCGGAGAGAGAAAATCGAGTATCAAAACTGGCGGAACGGTTCGCTACAACACACCATGAATTTGACTACGATAAATATCGCTCTCGGGCTGAAGAGCTTGTTAAGCGCGACGAAGCCGATCTGACTAAAGCATTAGGACAAAATGTGAGAGAGACTTTCCCGCTCGCAGATCTATTTGTCAACGCGACAACTCGCGAAGCTATATCATCTGGTATCGGCAGGTTCATTGATCTGCTTTTCGGCTATTCGTTTCATACGCCCACCCCCGACGAGTTTGGGATGTTCCACGCACACGCGTCAGCGCTCCGTTCGGCTGACCTTTCTCGTCAGGTTGGCGCCGTGATAGCTGGACCGAGGGGCGAGATTATCAGTATCGGCTGCAATGACGTGCCGCGGCCAAACGGTGGCGGCTATTGGCCGGGCGACGTCGATGACGCTCGTGATTTCGTTAAGGGGTTTGACGCAAGCACAAGGATCAAGCAGGAAATATTAGCTGAGGTGTTTACAATCTTACAGAAAGCAGGGTGGTTCTCGGAAGATAAGCAAGATCAAGACATTGATATGCTTGTAGAGCAAGCGGTAATAAATCCGGAAGAGGCGATACTCAAGGACGCTCAGGTTATGAATATATTGGAATTTGGCCGGGTGGTCCATGCAGAAATGGCTGCGCTTTCTGATGCAGCGCGTCGCGGTTTGTCGGTGCAAGGAGCAACCTTGTATTGTACCACTTTCCCCTGCCACATTTGCGCAAGGCACATAATCGCAAGCGGGATACGCAAAGTCGTCTATATTGAACCATATCCAAAGAGTATGGCTCAAAAATTATATTCAGAGGCTATAACAATTGGTGGGCGAGGGTCGGACAACGACGCCGTCAAATTTAAATCTTTTCTAGGTGTAGCTCCTTATAGTTATTTCAATCTGTTCGAAATGACTGATAAAAGAAAAGAAAAATCAGGCTCAGTTGTACAATGGAAAAGGGGCGCTGCTGATCCCCGTCTTGAGCGCATGGTTGGTTCCTATTTAGAGATAGAAACTCTTGCAATCGGAGTCCTTGAAGTGGGTTTGGAGAGAGCCGGGCTCAAAGCGGCTTAGACGGAAACTCAACAAGTGGAGGGACCAATGAGTGGAACTTGGCTGAGAGAACAATTGGATACAGCCCGTAGAGAGATTGATCACTGGCCGGAATGGAAAAAGCAGCAACTTGTGAAAGAAACTGAACAAATCCCGACAAAGTCTGAGAAGCCTTCTGAGAGCTCTCGTGAGGCGAAGTGAGCCTGTACTGTGGTCTTCCACTCCTGTAACAGGGACGCAAATCAGGCGCGTTAGACCGTCGCAATGGCGTTGGCGGGAGCGCCCACGGCGCTGAGGAGGCGCATGGGCGGGGCGGTCAAGAGGAAGCGCCAGCGGCGGTGGGCGCGCAGCCAGTCGGCCAGTTCCGAGAGCACCAGATCTTGCCGAGATAGATTCTTCTCGCGGCGCCAGCCTTTGACTTGCCGTTCGGCGGCAGCAGCATCTTCGAGCCGGTCGAAATATTGATGGAACACCAGTTCGACGGGTCGCCGCAGAGCGTTGTATCCGTCGAAATCGCCGGCCTGATGCTCGGCCAGCCGCCGTTCCAATCCAGCGGTCGTGGTCCCGACATAGTACGAGCCGTCGGCGCAGCGGAGTATGTAGAGATAGGCGCCCATTGTCCTTCGAATAAATGGTGGCGCAGCTGTGCGTCCTTCGAGACGCCCGCTGTACGGGCTCCTCAGGATGACGGAGGCGAGACGCCCGCTGCCCGGGCTCCTCAGGATGACGGCTATTCGGTGGTGAACCCGACCTAATCGATCTTTGCAAGCTTTTGCAGGCTGCGCAGGCCCGGCGGGATCGGCTCGCCCTTGGCGCGGACGCGGCGGCCCCAATTGGTGAACGAGACCTCGCCGACATAGATGTCGCCGCGCTGAGTCGACGGAAATCCCATGCGGCGAGATGAACTGGCCGGATTCGAGGCCGGCATGCGCGTGGCCGAGCCGCGCCAGCAATTCGCCCTTGGCGGTATAGATGCTGACCCGCGGGCCGCAATTCGGCAGGTCGATATTGACCGCCATGTCCGGGCCGATCTCACCGACGAAAAACCGCGGCGTCTTGGTGCCGGTTTCCATGTAGAGACCCGACGGGCGGTGCATGTTGTTCCACTGTGCCTCGTATTTGCCGTTGCCGTCGAACACCTGAACGCGATGGTTTTCGCGATCGGCGACATAGACCCAGCCATCCGGGTCGCAGCAGATGTTGTGGGCGATGTTGAACTGGCCGGGATCGGTGCCCGGCTCGCCCCACGACATCACCCGCTTACCGTCTGGGGTGTATTTGTGCACCCGCGAATTGCCGTAGCCGTCGGAGATGTAGAGATAGTCGGCCTGCGGCGACAGCGCGGTGTGGGTGCAGCGGTGAAACGGCTCGCCGCTCATATAGGGCGCCGGCTTGCCGGGAATGCCGATGGTCAGCAGCACCTTACCTTCAAGTGTGCATTGCCGGACCGTGTGGTCGCCGTCATCGGTCAGCCAGATCGTGTCGTCGGGCGCCATGTGGACGCCGTGCGGGCGCAGAAACACGCCTTCGCCCCACGAGCGCAGGAAGTTGCCGTTGCGATCGAACACGCACATCGGATGCTTGCCACGGTTGAACGCGTAGACGTTGTCGTTTTTGTCGACGCCGACCGCAGCGACATCGGCGTTGAACTCATAGCCGGGCGGCAATTTCGCCCAGCCGTCGACGACTTCGTACCGGTAGCCGTCCGTTCCGAGAATTACCGCCATCGCGTTTTCCTCCGTCGCTGGACGAGCGATTATAGGAGCGGACCGCGCCGGCTCAACCCATGCGGCGCCACGCGAGCGGCATGACCCGGATCAGAGGCCGCAGCGGCGGCCGCACGCGCCCGGCGGGGGTTGCCACCTCCGTCTCGATGGCGGACCATGAACTGCTCCATGCCAGAGAAAGGGTGCCGATGAAATACGATCTTCTGCTGACCGGCGGCGACGTGCTCGATCCTTCCGCCGGGCTGCGCGGCGCGATGGATATCGGCATCGCCGGCGGCAAGATCGTCGCGGTGGCGCCGTCATTGCCTCCGTCAGACGCGCGCCGGACGATCAGCGCCAAGGGCCGGCTGGTGACGCCGGGACTGGTCGACATTCACGCTCATATCTTCGTCAATGCCCACGACATGGCCGGGGACACCGATCGTTTTTGCCGGGCGAGCGGGGTCACCACCCTATGCGATGCCGGCAGCGCCGGCTCGGCCACCTTTGCCGGGCTGCGCCAGGTGATCGACCGGGAAGTGCGCACCCGCACCCGCGCCTTCGTCAACTTGTCGGCGATCGGCATCGTCGGCACCTCGCGCGGCGGCGAGCTGTCGCATTTCCCGTATGCGGATCCCGAGGGCTGCGCCCGAACGATCAGTGAAAACCCGGACCTCGCGATCGGCGTCAAGCTGCGCTACGGACCGGGCCTGGTTTGGGAATACACCCCGGAGCCGGTCAAGCTGGCGCGCAAGACTGCGGATATGGCCGGCGGCGTGCCAATGATGATGCACATCACCGATTTGCCGATCCCGCTGCCCGAACTGCTCGCCCACATGAAACCGGGCGACATCGTCACCCACTGCTATCACGGCCGCGCTCACGGCATCATGGGCCAGGAAAAGCAGCTGGTCCTCAAGGAGGTCGTCGAAGCGCAGCGGCACGGCATCATCTTCGACTGCGCGCATGGCCGAAATCATTTCAGCTTTCCGATGATCGAGAAGGCGCTCGATCAGGGCTTTTTGCCCGATACGATCTCGACCGACCTGACCTTTACCAGCGCGACGCAAGGGCCTGTATGGGATCTGCCGACGACGATGTCGAAATTGCTGCATTTCGGCATGTCGCTTGACGACCTGGTCATGCGTTCGACCTCGACGCCGGCGAGGATCCTCGGCTACGAAGGCACAGTCGGAACCCTTAAGCCCGGGGCCAATGCCGATATCGCCGTATTCGAGCTGCGCGACGGCAATTTCGAATTGCGCGACAGCGACGGCAACACTGTCACCGCGAAGCGCCGCTTGATCGCGCAGCTGACGATCAAGGACGGGCGCGTTTGGTATGTGCGGCCGGCTGAATAAGCCCTGCTTGGCCGCAGGGGCGCGGAGCCATCGCCGTGACCTGATCAAATGACCCCTCAAGCGGATCCGGCCCAACTCCTCGCGCTGGGCCGGACGCAAGGGCCGCAGTGGCGCGCGGCAGGCGCTGCGATCACCGGCAGCGTCATGGTCGGCTTTATGCCGGCCATTACCTTGCAACTTTATGCGGTGGGAATCAGTGCCCACTCGATGCTGGTCTGGCGCTACGGCTTAGCGCTGGTCCCGCTCGCAGCGGCCTCGGCGCTGGCGCGCCACGACCTGCGGGCGGCTCTCCGCAGTGGCGCGTGGCGGATCACGTTAGTGGGCGCCACCCTCGGAGCGGGGCAGACGCTATGCTTCTGGGAAAGCCTGCACACTCTCGAAACCAGCGTCGCGATCCTACTGTTCTACACCTATCCGGCGCTGACCCTGGCGCTCGACCGGCTGATCTTCAAACAGCCGATCGGACTGCGGTCGGCGCTATGCGTCGTGGTCATCCTTGCAGGCGCGGGGCTGATCACTTGGCCGGGCCTGCGGGGCGGCAATCTCGACCCGCACGGGCTGATGTGGTTGCTGCCGTCGCCGATGATTTACGCGCTCTACCTCGCCGCTAATGCGGTTCTGATGCGGCGCTACCCGCCGCTAACCGGGGCGATCTTCCTCTATCTCGGACTGATCGCTACCTTTGGCGGAGCAAGCCTCTTTCTCGGCCTCGACCTCCCGGCCTCTCTCCACACCTGGTTGCTGTTGCTGATAATCGCATTGGGTCCCGGAGCGCTGACAGTCACCCTGTTTTCTTACAGCGTCCCGAGGCTCGGCCCTGTCAGCTATGCGATCATCGCCAATTGCGAACTGGTCACTGTGGTCCTCGTCGGTGTCCTGGCGTTGGGCGAGCACTTAAGCGCGGATAGGGCGCTTGGCGCCGGGATGATCCTATCCGGCATTATCCTTCACGGTATCTCGCGAAACCGGCACGCGCGCTGAACCGCGGCAGCGGTTGACTCAAGGGTGGTTAACGCCGCGGCGGTACCGGTACCTGCCACCATCACACGTTATCAGAGAGTAGTTAACTGATCGCGCTATTTTACGGAGAATTTGATAGACGCAGCAGAATGAGGGTTATATATATACCCCCTATCAGGGTAAACGATCTCTAAAACACCCCCTTGGCTGCCCCTGGCGGGGCGCCCGCGCCCGGAAAAGGAAACGTTATGTTCAGCCGGTTCGCTATTTTCCAAATCGTTCTTGTTATGTTCATAGTAACGCTATCCGTGCCGACATTTGCCGCCACCGCCGCGGCAACCCAGGCTGGGGCCAGCGCACCCGCCTGCGCCAACCCGTCATGGATCGATGTGCGCTGTTTTGGAGCTACCGGAAACGGCACTACCGACGACACCGCTTCGATCAACCGGGCACTGTCCGCAGCGCTGGCCGATGATCAGCCACTGTTCCTTCCCCACGGCAGGTTCAGGCTCACCCGCCCCCTGATCATCGATTACCGGACCAGGTCCGACACCGGCTTTCGGCTGATTTCGATGGGCGCCATCCTCGACGGAAAGGCGATCGGAGAGCAACCGGTGCTCGAGATTTTGTGTTCGGGCGGCACGCCGATTTCGCCGAAAGGATGCTTCTATTTCAACGAGCAGGGTACATTGTTCGTCAACGCCCGCAGCGACAGCTACGCCGTCGTCATCGGTCAGCGAGATTTTTCGGATGCGCAGAATTCGCTCAAGATCGATCATCTGATCGTCAACAATGCCGGAGCCGGCTCGCGGGCTGGCGGTCTCCAGCTCAACTACGTGCTGAATTCCGAGATCTTTGCAGTGGCGGATTCGGCTGGCGGCGCTGCCGGCATCGCCTTGGAACAGACGCAAATTTCTCGGCTCAGCGGTGCCGGCTCGGCCAGCGCCAGAGGCGGCGCGGCGCTGCTGATCGAGAATGGCTACAGTTTTGCCAACACAATCGATGCCGTGGATCTCGAAGTGGCGCCGACTTGTCTCGTAATCGATTCGCGAAACGCTGCCCACAACACCTTCATCTCCCCTTACATGGCATGCTCGACGGCGGTCGACGCAAGCGGCGGGAACACCACCCGCCTGGTGAATCCACTGTTTGCCGGCAATGTCAAAAAGGAGTTCGCCGCCGCCGTCGGCGTCACGACAAGCCCTTGATCGCAGCGTTTGACCGGCGTGGCCTTTGACAAAGGCCATGCGGCTGGTCAAATCTGAAGGCGCCAGACGGCCGGATGGCCGCTCTTCGTCTGCGGGCGGGGAGAGGAAAGTCCGGGCTCCACGGAGGTACGGTGCCGGGTAACGCCCGGCGGGGGCGACCCCAGGGACAGTGCCACAGAAAGTACACCGCCAAGCCCGTCCGGTTCACCGGACGGGCGGCAAGGGTGAAACGGTGCGGTAAGAGCGCACCGCGCAGCCGGCAACGGCGGCGGCAGGGAAAACCCCACCGGGAGCAAGACCAAGTAGGAGCGGCAGGCACCGGGAGCAATCCTCGGTGCCGGGCGGACCTTCGCGCCGCCGTTCGGGTCGGTCGCACGAGACGCCTGGCGACAGGCGTCCTAGAGGAATGGCCGTCGCCGCTCTCGAAAGCCCTCGGGCGGCTCGGGGCGGTACAGAACCCGGCTTACGCGCCGTCTGGCGCCGCTCGGCGCGCGGAGAACCCTCGAGGGCTCGATAAATCGCGATCGCATCGTGGACGCTTAAGCGGATCAATCGGGGATAAGTGCGCTTTTTTGGGGACAACTCTGTGGATCGGGACCTGGAGGGTTGCTGCGCGCCCCCGGCGGGGTAAGTTCGAAAGGGTGTGGTAGCGACGCTAATCCCCGCGGCTGCGGCCCGGCGATCGGCGGCAAGTTTGCGGGCAACGCTGCCGAGCCTGCGCACCACACTTGGGGGGACGGGACGGGCGGCCTCCGGAGGTCGCCCGTTTCACAGGCCCCGATCGCCTTACAGCAAGGCTCACCGTCCGTAATCCGCTGTTTTCGCCTCGGGGAGACGACTCGACGTTTCCCTGGCCCGGACTCGGATTTCGCTCCTCAATTGTCAATTTTTATGGCACTCTTTTGCCAAGGTTTTCGATAGGACAGCGAATGGCGAGAGACGCAAATCCGTTGAAATCGGAACTGATCACCTTGTCGGTCAATGTCCAGACCGTTTGGTACCTCGATCGTCTCGTCGAGACCGGTCTCTATGGCAACAACCGAACCGAAGCGGCCCGCCACGCCCTTTACGACCATTGCAAATTATTGATTGCCGAAGGGAAGCTCGAGATGGCGCCTCGCCTGCCGGGGGGGCAGGTTACCGTGGCAGGATGACCCGCCAATGCCGGTCCGCGTATTCGAGGTGGTAGTCTTATCGGCGCCTCGTCTGCCGTGTAGTAATGACTGATGACGCCGGAAGGATCGGGAAGACAGCGTCGATCGGCGATCCGCCGATCGGGAAAGGAGGGCGGCAGCGGCTCAAGAATAACCAACCCCGACCCCCAGCAAATCCCGTGCTCGTTCTGACGTCTTTCGCGACGGGCGTTTCCAAACTTACGATGCCCGTGCTCCCTGTCGGATCAGGACCTGTTCGAAAATTCCTAATCGCCCGGGAGCTTCCTGCGGACCCGCCGCAGAGACAGTCATTCTGCCCCTTGTGTTCCAAACGTCTCAGATGACTACATGATGTGGCAACATGGCGTCGTTCACATCTGCCATATAATCTCAAGTTTTATTTCGAAATGCCGTTGACGCCCATGGTTTCCCATGATATCCCATCATTACCCATGGACGGGTGTGGCCGATGGGGGGAACTTCAGCCGCACCTATCGGGCGCCCCTTGCCGAGCGTCCGTGGGCGAGCGTTGGGGGAAGAAGTGGCATGTTTCTGTCCACTTACGTGAACAAGGTCGACCGCAAGGGGCGAGTTTCAGTGCCGGCGACCTTTCGCGCCTCGTTGGCTGCCCAGCGCTTTCCCGGTATCGTTGTATTTCCCTCGTACAAATATCCGGCGCTCGATGGTAACGGCATCGATCGGATGGAGGAACTGATCGCCCGGCTCGATACAATCGAGGAACTTTCCGACGAGCACGAGAACCTCGCGGCCTTGATGTTCGCCTCGTCGCAGCGGCTGCCCTTCGATACCGAGGGTCGAATTATCCTGCCGCCGGACCTGGCCGAACATGCCTTTATCACCGAAAGCGCTGCCTTTGTCGGCCTCGGCAAGAGTTTTCAAATCTGGGAACCTGGCCGTTTCTCCGAGCATCTGACGACCTTGCGCGAGCGCGCTCGCCAGCAAGGGACCAAAATCCCGCCGCTCGGCGGATCCTCAAATCGAGCTCGAGAATGACGCGCGGACGCCCGGTAATGCCGCATCCGCGGATCGAATCAGGGCGAGAGGGTATCGCCCCCGATCTGAATAACGGTCATGTGCCAGTCCTCGTGGACACCGTCGTCGACGTGCTGTCGCCGCGCGACGGCGCCCTCTACGTCGACGGCACGTTTGGCGCCGGCGGCTACAGCTTGGCGTTGCTTGCGGCAGCTAAATGCCGTGTTGTTGCAATTGATCGCGACCCCCATGCCGTCCGCCGCGGTCTCGAACTGGCCCGCCTCCATAGCGGGCGGCTCGTCGTCATCGAAGGAAATTTCGGTGACATGGAGCGGCTGGTCGCGCCGATCGCCAACGCTCCTGTTGCTGGGATCGCGTTTGATCTTGGTGTCTCCTCGACCCAACTCGACCAGGCCGAACGCGGCTTCTCGTTTCGTTTCGACGGGCCGCTCGACATGCGCATGAGCGCCGCCGGGCAGGCCGCCGAAGATTCTAGTCGCAAGCCTCGCCGAGAATGATCTCGCGCGGCTGATCCGCGAATTCGGCGAAGAACGCTTTGCCCGCCAGATCGCCCGCGCGATCGCTAGGGAGCGGCTGCGCCAGCCGATCCGCCGCACCCTCCAACTCGCCCAAATTGTGCGCGCCGCGGTGCCCAGAACCCAAGCCGGGCTCGACCCCGCGAACTCGCACTTTTCAGGCGCTGCGCATTGCGGTCAACGATGAACTCGGCGAGCTTGATCGCGGGCTGGGCGCGGCCGAGCGGCTGCTGATGCCGGGTGGACGGCTCGCTCTCGTGGCGTTTCATTCCCTCGAAGACCGTCGCGTCAAAGACTTCCTGCGGCAGCGTAGCGACGCAGCGGGGCAAGTCTCGCGCCACGCGCCTGTGCCCGCCGCTGCCGCGCCCCCGAGCTTCAGGTTGCTGCATCGCCGCGCGGTCAAACCCAGCCCCGAGGAGATCGCCCGCAATCCACGCGCGCGGGCGGCGCGGCTGCGCGCGGCGGAACGGACCGCCGCCCCACCTTGGCCACCCGGCCCCGGCCGGCGTCAACAGGCCGTGGCATGATCCGGCTCTCCGCCCTGTTCTGGCTGGTGCTGGTGGCGGCGACAGGGTTTGCCATGTTCGCGGTCAAGTACGAGGTAGAGGCTCTCGCCGACGAACTCGCCCAAACCGTCAAGCAGGCCGATGATACCGGACGCGATATCCGTGTCCTCGACGCTGAATGGGCCTATCTGAACCGGCCCGACACGCTTGCCCAGATGAACCAGCGCCATCTGTCTTTGATGCCGATCGCTACAAAGCAGCTGATCACCAGCTTAACCAACATACCGATGCGTCCGACGCCACCGCCGGCAATCCAGGTCGCGGCTGCTACCCTCGAGACCTCGCCCGTCTCGAATGCCCCGTTGCCGCCCTCATCGGCGGCGCAGCCCCCCCAATCCGCAGCGCAGCCCATCGAAAACCCGCCTGCGGCCGGACAGAAATCCTCACCGATCGAACCGCCGCAAGCCCAGGCGCCAGGCGAGGCCGCAACCATCGAGAAACAGGCAGCAGCGCCAGCGCCCAAGCCGGTGCAAATCAAGGCGGCGCAGCGGCCGATCCCAGCGCATCGCGCCAAGTCGCTTGACGACTTGATCGCGCAGATTGCGGAGAGCCGGTGATGAGCGCGGTCCATCAATTTGACGACAATCCCTGCCGGCCGCGGCATTTTAAGCCGCCGCCCTGCGCTCCGGTTGTTCCCGACGGCCCAGCGAGACAGGCGCTCGACGGCTGTCGTCCGCGCCTTCTGATTGTCGGTGTTCCTTCGTTCTGGTCTTCGCAGTAATCGTCGGACGGCTCGTCCAAGTCACGCTGATGCCCGGCGCGGTCACCGTACCCTCGATCGCGCGTTTTCACCCGGCCCTTCCGCCGCCGCCAGGTCGCGCCGACATCATCGACCGCAACGGCAAACTGCTGGCGACCACCCTCGACAGTCCCTCGCTATATGCCAATCCGCGGCAGGTTCTCGATGCCGCCGACGCCACCCGCAAGCTTGTTGCCACGCTGCCCGGGCTAGACAGCGCGCAACTCTTCGCCAAACTGACCTCGGGAAAAGGCTTCGTATGGGTGAAGCGCCATCTGACCCCAGATCAGGAGTATGCGGTCAACCAGCTCGGAATTCCGGGGATGCAATTCGCGCATGAGGAGCAGCGCGTCTACCCATACGGAAATCTGTTGTCGCATGCGGTCGGGTACACTGGCATAGACGACAACG
>CAWGFH010000029.1:0-398102 GCA_963821795.1 uncultured Alphaproteobacteria bacterium | reverse complement strand
CAGCCGCTCGTAACGCTGCAACGCTTCGCCCGGCTCGTCACTACCGGCGGTAAGGCAGGCAGCAAGGACGGCGCCGTCCTCGATCGACTGCGCGGCGCCCTGGCCCATGAACGGGTACATCGGATGGCAGGCGTCGCCGAGCAATGTGGTGTGGCCGACCGACCACCGTGGCAGCGGGTCGCGATCGAACAGTGCCCAGATAAAGCAGGTTTCGGCCGCGGCGATTATCCGAGGGATTTGCGGGTGCCAACCTTCGAACGCCGCGCTCGCTCGCTCGATGGTCGCCCGGTCGGTCCAGTCCTCGCGGTTCCAGGTGTCATGCTCGGTCCAGCCGACAAAATTGAGCAGGCGCCCACGCGAGACAAAATAGTGAACCAGATGCGCGCCTGGCCCGACCCAGGATTGCGAGCCGATCTCAAGGCCAAGATCGGCGAGGCGCTCAACCGGCACCAGCCCACGATAGGCGACACAGCCAGCAAAGCATGGCTCCGCCTCGCCGAACAGCGCCGCGCGCACCGCCGAATGGATGCCGTCGGCACCCACGACCACGTCCGTCTTGATGCGGCCGCCATTTTCGAACCAAGCCTCGGTTCCGTCGCCGCGATCGGTGAGCCCGACCAGCCGATGCCCGAGATGGATATGCTCAGTGGGAAAACCTGAAGCGATGACCGCAAGCAAATCGGCGCGGTGCAAGGTCATGTGCGGTGCACCGTATAATTCCTCGCACAACGGATTGAGCGGCGCGCGCTGCAGAGTCCTGCCGTCCTGCCAGCGCCGCTGATGGGTGCCGGCGGGGCGCACGCCCTCGCGGTCGAGCCCCGCTGTGAGTCCGAGCTGGCGCAAAATGCGCGTGGCGTTCGGCCCCAGGTTAACGCCGCCGCCGACCTCGGTCAGGCGCGGCGCCTGCTCGTAGACATCGACCGCGAAACCAGCCTGTCGCAACGCGACAGCAGCGGTGAGCCCGCCGATGCCTCCACCGATCACCGCAACGTTGAGTGACCGAGCAGTCATCCCAGCCGGCGATCAGTGGCTTTTCGCGGTCTGCCAACGGGCGAGCGCCTCGTGCGGCTTCGATATGGCGGGCTCCATGATTTCGCCGTGAACGCCGGTGCTGGCGGTCAATTCGATGACGTAGCCGTTCGGATCACGGAAATAAATCGAGCGAACGAAGCCGTGATCGACGGGCCCGCGGACCTCTATTCCCTCTGCCGTCCCCTTTTGCAGCATGCGGTCGAAGACATCGGGTTCGACCCCGAGCGCGATATGCAAGTCCAGCGTATCCTGACGCTTGAACTCGAACGGCGAACCGGGCACCTCGAAAAAGGCCAGGCACGAGCCATCATCCATCTCGAAGAAGGTGTGGAGCGCGTGGCCCTCGTTGATCTCGAACGCGCTGACCAGCCGTAGACCGAGGAAATCCTCGTAAAAACTACGCGTCTCCTCCGAATCCCGGCAGCGGTAGGCATTGTGGTGCAGACCCTTGATCATTTTGATCCTCCCATGCCCGATTTACGATAAACACAATATCGCCGACCGCCACCACGCGCTATTCGGTCCCTCGCTCGACTAAGTCGCGAATGCGGCCCGCCGCCTGGAACCGGATATTCGAGGCAACTGGCGGCATTCCGGGGATCGAAGGCGGCGACGCACGAGCCCGGCTTTGGGTGAAACCCCGGCGGGCAATCGTTGTGGTGGCTTCTGCGCGCTCTTAAGCGATCTAAACGTTCGGGGTCTTCAGCCAAGCGGCCCTTGGAAAACTTGGTCGACATAAGTGTCCGACAATGGCTCCAGCGCCTCGGGCCAGTTACCATTGACCCGCCGGCGCTCGGCCGCTGGACGGACGCGCCCATCCCAGCCGATCTGCTCCATGTAATAATAGAGTTGGATGCAGTGACCGTCTGGATCGACGGCAAAGGCCGAATAGTCGATGCCCGGGAAAAGCTCGGGCGGGATCGAGTTCGATGAAGGTCACGCCGTGTTCCTTGAGGAACGCCACAGCGGCCCGCAACTGCGCGTAGCTGCCGACCTCGACGCCGAATGACATGCAGGTCGTATGTTCGCTGAGCCCCAGCGAGCGACGCAGCTCCTTAGGGAACAGGCCCAGGCTGTGGTGTTCGGCACCGCAGCGCAAAAATGTGCAGCGGGCGCCGCGATAGATCGCATCTTCGCTGCGAACGAAGCCCAGGCGGTCGCGATAAAAGGCTTCGGCACGGTCGACATCTTCGACGAATAGGCTCACCGGCCCGACTTTGGTGATCTTGAACGGGCGCGGCAATAAGACGCCTTCGACATCATAGGCTGCCGGTAGGGTTTCCTTCGGCTGGTGGCCCGATAAGACCGCGATGCCCTTTTCATATGCCTCGGCTAGTTCGGCCGCCTCGGACATTTGCGGTAGCTCGGGCTTTTCATTGAAGCCGCGATAGTACATGTCGCGCGGTTTCGACAGCTGGTTCCAGCCGACCTGCTCGATGCCATAGTAGAATTCGTTGGTGTGGCCGTCCGGGTCATAGACGTAAACGTGCCAATTGCTCCCCGGCATGTCGCGCCCGACCCGCTGGATGCGGACCTGCTGCTCTTCGAAATAGGAGTGTGCATCGACGATCTCCCTAAGGCTGCCGCACTGCCACGTAATCTGGTTGATTGTGACTTCGGGCGCGAATTTGCGGTCGGCGCGGTGATCCATCACCCGCTTCGGGAACAGTACAAAGGCGTGGTGATCGCCCCGTAGCGCATGAAATAGCCGCGCGGATCGCCGAGGTCGGCATTCTTCGGGAACCATGGCGCTCTCGAAAAATCGAGAGTATCGGAGGCCATGAAGCCGAGCAGGTCGCCGTAAAATGCGCGACCCTCGGGCAGTTTCTCGACGTTGAACCCAAAATGACCGAGCCGGCGGACCTTGAATGGCCGCGGCAGATACACTCCCCCTACATTGTACCGCTGGACACCGGACGACATCGCCTTCGCTCCCTATTTTACGCTTACCCGGCTCTTTCGCGTGGTTCGTGTTCGAAAATTATCGCATCGACGTGACACCGCCAAGCGCAGCCTGTCGTCTCGCACCGGTTGGTGTTCGGCTCGTCTTCCGCCCTCGGCTCGGGCATAGTGTCGGTGATGCAGCAACGCGTTGCGATTGACCAGGATCTGGTCCTGGTCGGGGGCGGGCACGCCCATGTCCATGTGCTGAAAAGCTTTGGCATGCGCCCGGTGCCCGGCGTGCGCGTGACTTTGGTTGCCCGCGATGTCGAAACGCCTTATTCCGGCATGCTGCCGGGCTGGGTCGCCGGGCACTATCGGTTTGACGAGTGTCATATCGATCTCGGCAGACTCGCGCGGTTCGCTGGCGCGCGGCTGATTTGGGACGAGGCGGTCGGTCTGGACCGTTGCACCCGCCGCCTGTTGTGCCGGGGCCGCCCACCGATCCGCTATGACTTCCTGTCGCTCGATATCGGCTCGACCCCGCGCGCGGACGATGTTCCGGGCGCAGCCGAGCACACGGTTGCGGTCAAACCGATTGCACGGTTTGCCAGCCGCTGGGAATCCTTGCTGGCCCGCGTCCTAGACGTGCCGGGGCTGCGCCTTGCGATCGTCGGCGGCGGCGCCGGTGGCATTGAGCTGGCGCTCGCGGCGCAACACCGGCTCGCCGGGCTGGGTGTTGCGCCACTGGAGGTGGCCCTCATCACCCGCGAGACCTTGCTGCCCACGCACAATCCGAGGGTCCGTCATCTGTTCGAGCGGATTTTGGCCGATCGCGGGATTCGTGTGCTGACCGGGTGCGCGGTTATCCGCGTCGAGCCGGGGCTGCTGATCTGCGCCGACGGTCGGCGGATCGGCTTTGACGAGGCCCTGTGGGTGACCGAAGCCGGCGCCGCGCCCTGGTTGGCCGAGACGGGGCTGGCGTTGACGGCGGACGGCTTTGTGGCGATCGATGAATTCCTGCGCGCGAGCGGCGATCGGCGCGTCTTTGCCGCCGGCGATGTCGCGACGATGATTTCTCATCCTCGGGAAAAGGCTGGCGTCTATGCAGTCCGTCAGGGCCCGCCGCTCGCCGAAAACCTGCGCCGAGCCCTCGCTGGCAAGCAGTTGCGCCGCTTTGTCCCGCAACGGCGCGGATTGGCCTTGATCGGCACCGGCGACCGGCATGCCGTCGCCTCGCGGGGGCCGTTCGCGGCACATGGTGTCTATCTGTGGCAGCTCAAAGACTGGATCGACCGGCGTTGGATGCGGCGCTATCGCGAATTGCCCGAGATGCTGCCGGGGCCGGGCGAGGAGCCGATGCGCTGCGGCGGCTGCGCTGCCAAGGTGCCGGCGGCGGTGCTCGGCCGCGTGATGGCGCGGCTGGGGCCGGCGACCAGCGATGCGGTGACCATCGGGCTCGATAGTCCCGATGACGCGGCCCTGATCTCTTTTCCTGGCGCTCCGCCATTGTTGCAGACCGTCGATTTTTTTCGCGCTATGGTCGAGGATCCTTATCTGTTCGGGCGGATCGCTGCCACCCATGCGTTGAACGACATCTATGCGATGGGCGGGCAGCCGGAGACTGCGCTTGCAGTCGCTACCGTGCCGCCGGCGCGCCCCGATATCGTCGAGCACGATCTCTTTCACATGCTGCGCGGCGCGCTCGACGTGCTCGAACCAGCGGGTGCGGTGCTGATCGGCGGCCACACCGCCGAGGCTGCCGAACTGGCGCTTGGCTTCGCGGTTACTGCGCGCCTTCCAACGGGAAAACCGATGCGCAAGGGCGGGTTGCGCGTCGGCGATCGGCTGGTCTTGACCAAGCCGCTCGGCACTGGCGTGATCCTTGCCGCCGATGGGCGCGGCTTGGCGCCGGCGCACGCGGTCGAGGACGCGATCGCGACGATGCTCCAATCCGCCGCTGCGTCGGCCGCGTGTTTCTTGGCCCATGGCGCGACCGCCTGCACCGACGTGACCGGATTCGGGCTGCTCGGTCATCTTGTCGAAATGTTGCGCGCCTCCGACAAGGATGCAGCACTCGATCCCGAGACGATCCCGGCTCTCGACGGTGCCTGCGACCTCCTCGTCCGTGGGGTCACCAGCTCGCTCCACGCCGACAATCTCGCGGCCCTGGCCGTGCTGGACAATAACGAAGCGCATCAGACCGCTGCCCTGCTGGTCGATCCGCAGACTGCCGGCGGGCTGCTCGCCGGCATCCCTGCCGAGCGCGCTGTCGCCTGCCTGGGCGAATTGCGCCGGCTCGGTTATCGCGCCGCCGTGATCGGGCACATCGAAGCAAAGAGCGATGCGGAGCCGCGAATCCGCTTGGCGCGCGGCGCGGCGGCGGTGCCTTTGGAACCGGCGGTCGCCTTATGACCATGACGGATCGCCAGGGCCGTGCCGCGTTGCCGGCGGTAGACCGAAATCCTGCGCTCCGCCGAAGGATGCGCGCTGATCGCGCAATATGGGCGGGCGCTGGTGCTCGACGCGGTCCGGGCGACCTTGGTCGACCGGCGAGCATTGGGAGATGCCGCGTCGGTGAAGGCGATCGTCGCTGACAGCGCCATTCGCTTGGTGCGGTTGATGCGCCCATCGCAGCGGCGCGTCTTCAACTTGACCGGCACCGTGTTGCACACCAATCTCGGCCGCGCGCCATTGCCCGAGGCGGCAATCGCGGCTGCGGCTGCGGCGATGCGCGATGCGTCGACCTTGGAATATGACACGGAGACCGGGCGACGCGGCGAGCGCGACGACCATGTTTCGGGCTGGTTGACGCGGCTGACCGGTGCCGAGGCGGCGCTCGCCGTCAACAACAATGCCGGCGCCCTGGTGCTGGCTCTGAACACGCTAGGCGACGGCCGCGAGACCATCGTATCGCGCGGCGAGCTGATCGAGATCGGCGGTTCGTTCCGGCTGCCCGATATCATGGCGCGGTCCGGAGCACGATTGCGCGAAGTCGGCACCACCAACCGCACGCATCTCGCCGATTATGCGGCGGCGATCGGGCCGCTGACCGGGCTGATCCTCAAGGCGCATACCAGCAACTATGCGATCCAAGGGTTTACTGCCGCGGTGCCGGCGTCCCAACTCGCAGCGCTCGCCCACGAGCACGCGCTCCCGTTTGTCGAGGATTTGGGCAGCGGCTCCTTGGTCGATCTCGAAACCTGGGGGTTGCCGCACGAGCCGACGGTGGCAGAGGCCCTGGCGCAGGGCGCCGATCTTGTAACCTTCAGCGGCGACAAATTGCTCGGCGGACCGCAGGCGGGCCTGGTCGTTGGCCGCGCCGACTTAATCGCCAAGCTCGCCAAGAACCCGCTGAAGCGAGCCTTGCGCCTCGACAAGATCCGGCTCGCTGCGCTCGAGGCGGTCTTGCGGCTCTACGCCGACCCCGACCGGCTGGCCGCGGAATTGCCGACATTGCGCCTGCTGTCGAGGCCGCAGGGCGAGATCGAAGCGCTCGGCCGGCGCCTGTTACCGCTCATGCAGCAGGCGCTAAGGGGGGTTGCCGAAATCAGCCTGATCAAGACCCGCAGCCAGATTGGCAGCGGCGCCCTGCCGGTCTCGCTGTTGCCCAGCGCGGCGCTCGCATTGCGGCCGATCGCTACCGCGAAATCCGGCCCGCGTGTCGATGCGCTGGCTCGGCAATTGCGGAATTTGCCGATCCCGGTCATTGGCCACATCGGAGCAGGCAAGGTGGTGCTCGATTTGCGCTGCCTCGAAGACGAGGGCGCATTTCTCGCCCAACTCCCCAATTTTCTCGCCGCTGCGGAATGATCCTCGCCACTGCCGGCCATATCGATCACGGCAAGACGGCGCTGGTGCAGGCGCTAACCGGGGTCGACGCCGACCGCCTGCCCGAAGAGAAAAGGCGCGGGCTGACGATCGATCTCGGCTTTGCCTATGCGACCTTGCCCAACGGAGCCGAGATCGGCTTTGTCGATGTCCCTGGGCACGAGCGCTTTCTGCCCAACATGCTGGCCGGCGTGCTGTCGATCGACCGGGTATTATTGGTTGTCGCTGCCGATGACGGGCCGCGCCCACAGACGATGGAGCACCTCGACATCCTCGATCTGATCGAGGTGGCAGAGATCACCGGAGTCGTTACCAAGATCGACCGCGTCCCACCCGAGCGGATTGAAGCGGTCGCCCGAGGGGTCAGGGAACTGCTTGCCGCTGCGGGCTATGGCGAAAGCCCGATATTTCCGGTGTCTAGCCGCACTGGTGACGGCATCACCGCGTTGACCCGGCATCTCGAATTGAGCGCCGACAACGCAGCGGAAAAACGGGCGCAAATAATCTCATCTGGGCTATTCCGCATGCCGATCGACCGCGCCTTTAGCCTCCCGGGGATCGGGCTTGTGGTGACCGGCACGGTCGCCGCCGGCATCGCCGGCATCGGCGAGCGGCTGATGGTCAGCCCCGGCGGCGCCGAGGCGCGGGTGCGCGGATTGCATGCGCGCAACCGAGCGGTCGAGACCGCTGGCGCCGGGGAGCGCTGCGCCGTCAATATCGTAGGGTCTTTCGCTGAAGGCGCGGAGCCTCGCCGCGGTGATTGGCTCCTGGCTCCGGAGCGGCACTTACCGGCGCGACGGGTCGATCTGGCATTCCGTGCTTCGCGATATGCGGAGACGCCGTTGCGCGACGGGCTGACCGTCCACCTGCATCTCGGTACCGATGACATCGTCGGGCGCGCCGCCGTGCTCAGCGGAAAAGCGATTGCGGCGGGCGAAACCGGGTTTATCCAGATAGATCTCGATCGGCCGACCGGTGCACTCCATGGCGACCGCGTAGTACTGCGCGACCATGCAGCGCGTCGCACTTTAGGCGGGGGCCGGATCGTCGATCCGCTGGCGCCAAGGCGAGGGCGCCGTACGCCGGCGAGGTTGGCCTTGCTCGAAGCGATGACTCCGGCTGATCCGGGCAGTGCGCTGGTGCAGACTGCTTGCCGCCGAAGGGGTTGTGGATTTGACGAGTTTTGCGCTGGTGCGCAACTTGCGGCCCGCCGAACTCGAGGCTCTAGCCGATGAGGAATCGTTCCTGCGCATCGGACCCGATCGCGCGCCGGTTGCGATTACGCAGGAACGGCTGTCGACGCTGGGCGACCGCATCGTCGCTGCCCTCGGCGCCTGGCACCAGAGGCAGCCCGACATGTTCGGCCCGACCCGTGCGACCCTGATCGGGCTGCTGCGCACTGCGGCACCCGAGGCAGCGCTTGACGCCGCACTCGCCGCGCTGGGTGATTTCGGGGCGGGTCGTGCGCCAGGGCCCGTTGTGGCGCCTGCCCGATCACCGCCCGCGGCTCACCAGCGGTGACGAGAAGCTGTGGGAGCGAATTCGCCCGTTGCTCGGGGATAGCGGCTTTCGGCCCCCGCGGGTGCGTGAGATCGCCGCCGCGCTGTCGCTCGAACCCAAGACGGTGGAACGCCTGTTGACGCGCGCCGAGCGGCTGGGCCGCGTCGCCAAAGTCGCCGACAATCGGTTCTATCTGCCGGCAACGCTGGCGCAGCTCGCCGATATCGCGCGTGAGCTTGCTGCTGCGTCGCCCGAAGGCGCCTTCACCGCGCAAACGTTCAAGGACCGCTCTGGCATGGGCCGCAATCTGACCATTCAGCTTCTAGAATATCTCGATAGGATGGGCGCAACCCGCCGCGTCGGCGATGCGCGCATGGTTTTAGCCGGCGGCGAACTGTTTGCCTGATCCCGAGGCGGACGGTGTGACGGGATAGGCAGACCGGACTAACGGAAGTAGTCAACCGAATGACGGCTCCCGCCGACATCACTCGGCCGCCGGACTTTACTGGGCACGAGCGAGCACGTATCACCGGCGTCAAGAAGCCGGCGGCTGCTGTTGCGCTGCTGATCTTGAGCACATTCGTTGCTCGGCTGCTATTCGCCGGCTCTCTAGGCCTCGGCATCGACGAAAGCTACATGGTGGCGGCAGGCCGTCACCTTCAGCTTGGTTATTTTGATCATCCGCCAATCGCATGGTGGCTGGCATGGGCCGCGGCGCACATCGCCGGCAGCGATACCGCGATTGTCGTGCGCCTGCCTTTCATCGTGCTGTTCGGGCTTACGACTTGGCTGATGTTTCGCATCACCGCGGACCTGTTTGACGCGTCGGCCGGGCTGTGCGCGGCGGTGCTGGCGAATGTGTGCCCGGTCATCGGCGTCACTGCGGGTACCTGGGTGCTGCCTGACGGCCCGCTGTTCGCCGGATTGCTGGGGGCCACCATCTGCCTGATCGCCGCATTGCCGGCCAAGGGCCGCGCGGCCTGGGGCTGGTGGAGCGGGACGGGAATTTGCGCAGGCTTGGCGCTGGCCTCCAAATATTCGGCAGGCCTGACAATCCTTGGCGCTCTGATGTTTCTGCTGACCGAGCGCGACAGCCGCCGCTGGCTGTTGCGGCCCCATCCTTATGTCGCAGGATTTGTGGCTTTGGCGCTGTTTATGCCGGTCCTTATCTGGAATGCACGGCATGGCTGGGTCTCGCTGCTGTTCCAGGGCGGCCGCGCAAGGGGCCGTTTCAATCCGCTCGGGCCGCTTTTGACGCTTGCCGGGGCCGCGCTGTTCCTGTTGCCATGGGTGTGGCTGCCATTGATGTGGTGCGGGTTCGCGGCGCTACGCCGGGGGCCCGGCGACAAGGGCCGTTGGCTCCTGGTATGCCTCGCCGCGCCGCCGATATTGTTTTTCACCCTGGTGTCGCTCGGCAGCCGCGTCCTGTTTCATTGGGCGGCGCCTGGCTACCTGATGTTGCTGCCGCTCCTCGGCGACGCCATCGCCCGCAGGCGCGGCAGCCGCCGATGGCTTCTGGCAACGGGCGCTCTGGTCGCTTTCGGGGTAGCCGTGGTCGCCACCGAGGTGCGCTTCAATTGGTTGCCTGGGGTGGTCGGGGAGTTTCTACCGGTCAGGGATCCTGCTCTAGACGCGGTTGACTGGACTTCGCTGCGCACCGAGCTCGCCGAACGCGGCCTGCTCGACCGGCCGGGCTTGATCGTCGCCGGAACTCGATGGCTCGACGCGGGCAAAATCGATTATGCCCTGGGAGGTCGCCGACCGGTTATTTGCCTCGGGGCAGACGCGAGGGAATATGGGATCATCGCGCCGGTTACAGAGTTTGCCGGATCGGATGTGTTGATCGTCGCTCCGCATCTCACCCTCGCCGAGATTACTGCTCAATTCGGATCGCTCTTTCTCGCGATCGAGGAACTTGCGCCCGCAACTTTGCTGCATGCCGGGCGCCCAGCGATGACCTTGCCTCTGTTTATCGGACACCGCCTGCGCAAGCCGATGCCGGTCGATGACGCCGCTCGATGACGCCGCCAGTGGTACTATAGATAGCCCTTGAACCCGTAAGTAAGATCGGCGAAACGAAAGCCAGTTTGGCGGAATTCGGCCCCATCTCGCGTTTGAGGCTGTGCTGTGATGCCAGCCAATCCGATCGTGATCCGACCGCGAGCCGCCAGCCCCCAACCATCGTTAGAGCGAGCCCAGCCACGGCATAAGGGACGCAGCCCAAGGATGTCCTCGTTGAGCCGGCGATGTATACCGTGGCCAGGATATGGAATTCGGGGAGCATGGATGGTGATTCGGGCGATCGCTTTTGGCTTGGCGCTGCTCGCGCTGATCGGCGCCACGGTCCGGGTCGAGGCGGCCGACAAGGTCCTGCGGGTGGTCCCTCACGCAGATCTCAAAGTCCTCGATCCGCATACCAACACAGCGACGATCACCGTGATGCACGGTGCGATGATCTACGACACTTTATTCGCCTGGGACGCAAAGCTGAGGCCGCGGCCCCAGATGGTCGATCGCTATCAGATCTCGCCCGATCGGCTCGTCTATACCTTCATCTTGCGGTCCGGGCTCAAATTCCACGACGGCCAGCCGGTCACGACCAAAGATGTAATTCCATCGGTCAGGCGCTGGATGGTCCGCAACACCATCGGCCAGGCCCTCGCCAAATTCGTCGACAAGATCGAGGCGAGTGACGACAAAACCTTCGTCGTTCGCCTGAAAGAGCCGTTCGCTTTTGTCGAGATGGCGCTCGGCTCTCCCGACGCGGACATCATGCGCGCCGAAGACGCGGCGACCGATCCGTTCAAGGCGGTGACCACGACGGTCGGCTCAGGCCCCTTCCGCTTCGTACGTGGCGAATGGAACCCTGGCGCCAAGGTGGTTTATGAGAAAAACCCCGATTATGTTCCGCGCCCTGAGCCGGCCGATGGTCTCGCCGGTGGCAAGGTCGTCAAGGTCGACCGCGTCGAATGGATCGTGCTGCCTGATTCCTTCACTAAATCGGGCGCATTGCAGCGCGGCGAGGTCGATCTGATCGACTCGCTTGCCGCAGGACCAGCTTCCGGTCCTCGATCATGTGCCGGGCATCGTCATCAGCCGGGTGTCGCCGATCAACTCCTACGGGATCATTCGGCCAAACAGTCTCTACCCGCCGTTCAACAACCCAAAGGCGCGCCAGGCCTTGGCCGTTGACCGTGAACCAGCGGGAATACGCCAGCGCCGCCTTTGGCGACGAGCATTGGTGGCGCGAATGCTGGTCGTTCTTTATCTGCGGCAGCGCCAACGGCACCGAAGCAGGATCGAAGGGCTTTCGCCGCCAGGATCTGGCCCGCGCGAAGCAGTTGCTGGCCGAATCCGGGTATAAAGGTGAAAAGATCGTCCTGATCACCACGCAGGAAATTCCGAGCATCTCAGCGCTCGGCGACGTTACCGCCGACAATCTGCGCAAGATCGGCGCCAATGTGGAGGTGAAGGTCAGCGACTGGGGAACCATGGTGGCACGCCGGGCGAAAAAGGATCTGCCAGGTCAAGGTGGCTGGAATTTGTTCCACACCACCGTGGGCGGCAGCAACATGGTCTCGCCGCTGAGCAATTTCACGATCAATTCGAGCTGCGACGGCAAGAACTGGTTCGGCTGGCCATGCGACGCCGAAACCGAAAAGCTTCGGGCCGCCTATGTCGAGGCTGCCGATGAGGGGCTCAACCAGAACGGCACTCGAAGCGCTCCACCGGCATCTTTGGGAAGCGCTACCCGATATCCCCGTCGGCCAATACGTTCAGCCCTTTGCCTGGCGTTCCAACATCACCGGCGTCTTACAGGCCCCTCTCCTGGTGTTCTGGAATATCGAGAAGAAATAGGTCGATGCGAGAGAGCGCGAGTCACGCGATCGGTACGAGCCGCTTTTCCAGCTCTGCTTCGTTGATGCGCAGTCCCAAGCCCGGCTCCGACGGCAAATGGAAGTGCCCGTCGACCGGCTTTGGCGGGTTTTCGAATATGGTGTGCTGGCGCGGCGTAGGATCATTCAGCTCGCACGGCTTTGTCGCGTGCAGTTGGCTGGCCGCCAGATGCAGACTGGCCATGTGACCGATCGTTGGCTGGGTCTGGTGCGGAACCAATTCGACGCCGTGTGCCTGGGCGAGAGCGGCGCAGCGCGTCAGCCCGGTGATGCCGCCCATTTTGACAATGTCGGGCTGAACCATGCGGACCCCGGCCTCGATCAAATCCGCGACTCCGGACAGGGTATAAGTCTGTTCGCCGGCCGAAACGGTGATGTCGAGCCGGCGCGCGACCTCGCCCATCGCTCTGATGTGGTAGTGTTGCACGGGCTCCTCAAACCACCAATAGCCGAGCTCTTCGAGAACTCGACCGACGCGGATCGCACCGCCAACCGAATAGCCGTTATTGGCGTCAAAGGCGAGCGGGAAGCCATCTCCGACCAATCGCCGCACTGCGCGTGCCTTGGCGAGGTCTCCGGGGATGTCGTTGTCGGGCCTGGTACGGTCGGCGTCGAAACGGATCTTTACCGCCGCGGGCTGGTCCGTCAGCCGTGCCTCGACGATGCGCAGCACCTCATCGACGGTGCGCTCGCCATTGCCGCCAATCGAGGCATAGAAGGGCAGAGCTGTACGCCAAGCGCCGCCGAGCAGCTTATATATCGGCTGGCCAAAGCCTTCCCCTTCAAATCCCAAAGTGCGATATCGAGCGCCGCCAACGCGCCGGTCAGAGCTCCTTCCGGCCCGAGCTTGACGAATTCGTGCAGCAGGGAATCGAGCAGCACGGCGTGGTCGAGTGGGTCCATGCCGATCAGCCGAGGCGCCAGATTGCGCGCGATGATACCGAGCGAGGCGAGCCCGCCTTGCATCGGTGACGCCTCGCCGATGCCGAAGAGACCGTCATCGCACCGGATTCTGACCCAGGCGCTGCGCTGCTCCGGCTTGTCCGCGGGCGCCCAAGCGACTTGAAAGACCTCGACATCGCGGATTTTCATGTGTGGCTCCTACCAGGCCAGCGCCCAGCCGTCGCGGCGCGGGTCGGAGCCGGCGAGCAGCATGCCGGTCGCCGGGTCGCGACGGATGATCTCGATGCTGCACGGCCCGTCGAGGTCGCCGACGGTGCGGACCGGGTGGCCGCGGCGCGCGAGATCGTTGCGCACTCGCCTCGGGAAAGCGGCGCTCGATGGTCAGCGCGTCTTGCGCCGTCATGCGGCCAGTTGGCGTATTGGCCCGGGACGTTCGAGGTCCAGCGCGGCATCTCGGCCGCCTGCTGCGGGTCGAGGCCGAAATCGATCATCGCGGTCAGCACCTGCAGATTGACCTGCACCTGGTGGTCGGCGCCGGGCGTGCCGAAGACGCACCATAACGCGCCGTCCTTCAGCACGATCGGCGGGTTCATCGTGTGGCGCACGCGCCGGCCCGGGCGCGAGCCGGTTCGGATGGCCGGGTTCGAGATGCCAATAGGCCATGCGGTTGTTGAGCAGGATGCCGGTGTCGCCGGCGATCATCCCGGAGCCGAAACCGCTGTTGATGCTCTGGATGCCCGAGACCGCGTTGCCCTCGCCGTCGGCGGTGCAGAAATAGGTCGTGTCGCCGGCGGCGGATCGCGGTCGCGACGCAGTCGGCGCGGCGCGGCGCATGTCGATGCGGTCGGCAAGCGCCGGCGGTGTACTCGGCCGACAGCAGCCGGTCCAGCGGCGCGGTCGACCGAGCGCGGATCGGCGCCCCAGCGCTCGCGGTCGGCGAAGGCCAGCTTTTTCGCCTCGACCATGGCATGAACCGCATCGGCCGATAGGAGCCCCATCCGCGGCGAGATCGAAATGCTCGAGGATCTTCAACTCCTCGAGCAGTACAAAGCCGGTCGAGTTGGGCGGCGCCTCGAGCACGGTGTAGCCGCGATAGTCGATTGCGATCGGCTCCTGTTCCTCGGCCATGAATGCTTCGAGATCGCCTCGCCGGACCAGAGCCCCGGCCGCGTCGAGACCGGCGGCCAGCCGCCGCGCCAGCCTGCCGCGATAGAAGGTTTCGGCGCCGTCGGCGGCGATCTCTTCGAGGGTGCGGGCGAGATCGGGCTGGACGATCGGAGCGCCGAGGCGCGGCGCTTTGCCGTCGGCGAGAAAAGTCGCGGTCGCTGCGCGGGTCGATGAGTCAGGGTCGCCGCGGTATTCCTCGGCGAAATGGCGGTAGGCGCGGGTCGCGCCAAAGCCGTCGCGGGCAAGGCTGATCGCCTCGGCGAACAAGCTCGCGCCACGGCAGCCGGCCGAACTCGCGATGCATCAGGCCGAGCCCGGCGACCGTGCCCGGCACCGAGACCGAAAGCGGTCCGATGCGCGGGATGCCGCCGGCATAGCGCTCGGGGGTCGCGGCGGCGGGGGCGGGGCCGGTGCCGTTGAACACGACCGCGCGCCCGGTCGCCTGTCTGAAGACATGGTAAAAGCCGTCGCCGCCGAGACCCGACATCATCGGCTCGACGACGGCGAGCGCGAGCGCCGTCGCCACCGCTGCGTCCACCGCGTTGCCGCCGGCGCGCAACGCCAACAGGCCGGCCTGGGCGGCCAGCGGATGGTTCGCCGCGACGGCACCGCGCCGCCCGATGTTCAGCGGGCGGTAGGAACGCATCTCGACAGCCACATCCTGTCTCCCGCAGCTTGCAAAGGATGCCATACGTAGCGAAGATACGGGCATAGAGAAGGAAAGCACTTGAGGATGAGGGTCGCCGGCTGGCTTGCGCTGATCGGCATGCTGTTGCTTTACGGCTGTGCCGCCGCCGAGCAGCGGCTGCCGGACAACGAGAAGACAGCGGCTTCTATGGCGGGGTGACGGGCGGCTGGAGCCATCCATGAAACGCGCGACGACGAGTTGCGGCGTCATTGTCGGCGACGGCGAGCGCATCTTGCTGGGCCACGCGACCCGCTCGCCGCGCTGGGACATTCCCAAGGGCGAAGCCGAGCCGGGCGAAAGCTTTGCCGCCGCCGCCGCGCGCGAACTGCAGGAGGAGACCGGGCTCTCGGTTGCGCCGAGCCGCGCTGACGGCGCTCGGGCGTGCATCCCTATCTGCGCGGCAAGGATTTGGCGCTGTTTGCCTGGACGCCGCCGGTCCTGCCCGATCCGAAAAACCTGGTCTGCCGCTCGCATTTCGCGCTGCCGAATGGGACGCCGTTGCCGGAATTCGACCGCTTTGGCCTGTTCTCCTGGGACGAGGCGCTGACGCGGGTCGGCAAGAACATGGCGCGGGTTCTGGCGTCTCTGCTCCACACGGCGCTTCGAGATGACGCGCCGGTCGTGATAGGGTGGCGCAACAGCAACCAGGAGGTCGCCATGCCCAAGCTGCGCCATATCGCCATCGCCGCCGAAGACCCGGAGGCGATGGCCGAGTTCTACAAGAAGGCGTTTGATTTCGAGGAAGTCGGGCGGCCGAACGGCGTGCTCGCGGATGGCGTGTTTTTGAGCGACGGCACGCTCAACATGGCGATCCTCAAATTCAAGACCGACCAGCTCGGCAAGGGCATGGACTATCGCGGCATCCACCATTTCGGCGTGCTGGTCGAGGATGTCGACGAATTCTCGAAGAAGCTCGAAAGCCTCGGCGCCGAGCATTACATCGACCAGGGCCAGGGCGGGCACCAGGCCGGCTATTTCGAGAAAAAGTTCTACGGCCCCGAAGGCATCCTCTTCGACATCGCCGAGCACGGCTGGGCCGGCGCCGAGCCGCTCCCCGCAGCCGATCAAAGAAGCCGCCGAGTAACGGCAACCCACCGAGGAGACGCAAATGGCCAAGCTGCGCCACATCGCCATCGCCGCGAAGGACCCCGATGCGATGGCCGATTTCTATGTAAAGGCGTTTGACTTCAAGATCGTTCGCGTCAAACGACGGGCCGCTCGCCTACGGCCATCATCTGAGCGACGGCACGATCGACCTGGCGATCCTGCGCTTCAAGACCGACCAGCTCGGCAAAGGCATGGACTATACCGGGCTGCACCATTTCGGGGTCCTGGTCGAGGATGTCGAAAAGGCCGGCAAAAAGCTCGAGGCTTGGGCGGCAAGCACTACATGGACCAGGCCGAGGCCGAGCGCATCGGCGGCTTCGAGGTCAAGTTCTACGGGCCCGAAGGCATCCTGTTCGATGTCGCCGAGCATCCTTGGACCGGCACCGAGCCGCTACCGGTCAGAGCGGGAGCGCGCGGAAGCCGCCGAATAATCGCTCCGACCGCAGCGAGCGTCCTAGGACGCTCGCTGCGACAGTTTGACGGAACCCCGCGACACCCCACATTAAGCGCGACGAGGCAGCGGGCCCGCCGCCGTCATGAACTTGCGGCCAACCGCTCGGGTCCGCGCCGCTGCCGGTATTCCGGGGTGTTCTTTGCGATGAACGAAACCGAAAATCTGTTTGCGGTTCTGCGGCAATCGGCTGATCCGGGTACTGCCGAGGCAATCGAAACGTTGGTCCGCGATGCTTCGGACCGTGCCCTTGCCGGATCAACGTGCTGGATTTCGCGGCGGAAGCCGGGCTCGACGAGGAGCGTGTGATCGCCGCCTTTCTGCATGCTGCTCGTCTCGGGATCTTCGAGCTGTCGTGGAACGTATTGTGCCCTGGCTGCGGCGGCGTGCTCGAATCCGAGCGCGACGTTGAAGAGCGTCGACAAGGACGAATACGCCTGCGCCTGGTGCGCCGCCGGGTACACGCCGTCGCTCGACGAGATCGTCGAGGTGACGTTTACGGTCAGCCGCAGGGTCCGCAAAATCGCCGCACACGACCCGGACGAACTGCCGTTCAACGAGTATTTTCGCCAGGTGTTCTGGGGTTCGGGTATCGATGTTCCCGACAATTTCGAGGAGCTGATCCAGGAAATCGTGCTCGAATCGCTCGAGCTGCCGCCGGGCGGAAAAGCGCTGCTTTCGCTGCAACTACCGGCGCAGTTCGTGATCGTGATCGATCCGGTTACTCACGCAACCCAGTTCATCGACGTCAAAGGCGAGCCGACCCGCGAGCGCCAAAACCTGACGATGGTTTTGGACAAGCTGCGCAACCCGACGACGACCGTGGAGCTGCATCCGGGGCCGCTTCGTTTGTCGCTGGAGAACCATACCGATGCGCGGGTGCTGCCTGGGCTCTGGCTCGCGAACGACAAACTCCACGAACTGCTGGGTCGCCGCAGACCTTTCGTGACCGCGAAGCGGCTGCTGACCAACCAGGTGTTTCGCGACCTCTACGGCACCAACACGATCGATGCCGACCAGCGGCTCAAGATCACCAGCCTGACCTTTCTGTTCACTGATCTCAAGGGCTCGACCGAACTGTACGAGCGTGTCGGCGACCTTGCCGCGTTCGAGCTGGTGCGGGCGCATTTCAAGGTCCTTAACGATATCGTCTCCGCAGAAGCCGGTGCCGTGGTCAAGACGATCGGTGACGCCGTCATGGCCACATTTTCTACTCCCGATCGGGCGGTTGCCGCTGCGCTGCGCATGCGCGAGGCGATGCGCCATCTGGGTAATGGCGGGAACGGGGCCAACGGTCACAACGGCGAGGATTTGCTGCTAAAGATCGGCATCCATGAGGGGCCGTGCCTCGCGGTCGTGCTGAACGACCGGCAGGATTATTTTGGCCAGACGGTCAACATTGCCGCCCGGGTGCAGGCGCTTGCCAATTCGCGCACGATCCTTGCTACCGGACCGGTTGTCACCCATCCGCAGGCCTCCAGCTTGCTCGAGAAGAGCGGGCTGCGGCCGGTGTCACAGTCGCGTGCGCTGCGCGGCATCGCCGACGAAGTGGCGGTCTACGAGATCCCGTAAGCGTTGCGTGAGCCGAAGCTGGCTTGGAGCTGATTGGCAGAGCGCACCTCCGGCGTTGACCTGACCGGGCGCCTGCTCTTACCCTCCAGGCTGGATGGTTCCCTCGAGGGATCAAACGGGAACGCGGTGCGGTGGTGATACGCCCATGCCGCGGCTGCCCCCGCAACTGTGAGCGGCGAGCCGAGCGCTCTGAAACCACTGGGCCGATGCCTGGGAAGGTGCGCATCCGGCGACGACCCGCAAGCCAGGAAACCGGCCATCCGCTCGTGGTCACGCGCGAGCGCGCCGGGCGGGGTGTACCGGCGGGGCGGGCCCATTATCGGCGGGCACGGCCGGCTTGCGGGTGACGGGCATTTTTTTAGGTCGCGCCGCTTGTTCACCAACCCATCAGCCGAGCAGGTGCGCCAGGGACCGGGTCCGGTCAGACGCGGCTGGTGTCCGGACCTGTTGCGCCCGATGCCGACCGGGGATGGTCTGCTGGTTCGGCTGCATGCTGCTCTCGGTAGGGTTACTGCCGGACAGCTCAGGGCGATCGCCGCGGCGGCGCGAAGCTGCGGGAACGGCCTGATCGACATTTCGAGCCGCGGCAATCTGCAGATCCGCGGGGTTTCCGAATGTTCCCATCCGATGCTGGTCAAGGCGCTTGCTGGGGCTGGCCTAGCTGATCCCTCACCTCGATGCGCGATCGTCTCACCGCTCGCCGGCTACGACCCGGTTGACTATGTCGATGCGGCAGAGCTTGCGCTACAGGTCGATGCTGCGCTGGAGAACATCCACAGACTTCCCGGAAAGCTCGCTGTCGTGGTCGACGGTGGCGGGCGGTTCCCGCTGATTGAGCTGGATGCCGATATTTATGTGGTCGCGGTTTCCACCCGCACCATCGCCATCGGTCTTGCCACGGCGGAAGGGCTGCGGTGGTGCGGCACAGCGCCGTTGGCGGAACTGCCGTCGGCGCTGATCGCCATGCTGACCAGTTTCACCGAAGCGGTCCAGGGCGAGTCCAAGATGCGGACCGCTTCATCTTTCCTGTGCACGACACTGGCCGCCGCGGCCCGGCTCGGGCCCCCGGCAGTTCAGCCTCTGCGGCCTCCGGCGCCGCGTGCGGGGATTGTGCGACTGTCCAATGACGAGGCAGGGGTCGTTGTGGCGTTGCCGTTTGGCCGGTGCGATGCGGATCGACTGATGCAGATCGCCGGCTGGGCCGAGCGGTTCGGGGATGGCGAAGTCCGGCTGTCGCCTTGGCGCGGGATTGTAATTCCGCGGGTGCGGCGGCAGTACCTCGGGACCCTAGTCGAATTGGCATCCGGAGCTGGACTGATAACCGATCCCAATGATCCGCGTCTTGCCGTCGTCGCCTGTCCGGGACGGCCCGAATGCGCCAGCGCCTCGGTCACGACCCGGCGGGACGCGGTCCGGCTCGTGGCGGCGGCGGGCCGGCTGCTGCAAACCGGAGGTCAGATCCATGTTTCGGGTTGCGCCAAGGGCTGCGCCCATCCCGGCCCGGCGGTGCTGACCCTCGTCGGCGACGATGGCCGCTATCGAAGTCATCGTCGGGGGGACGCCGCAAGATCCTGGCGTGAGCCGTCTCGGGATCGACGACATCGAGCAGCGACTATCATTGATCGAAACTCGCGGCGATCTTGCACCGCGGTTTTTGGCGGCAGAGGCATGAACCGCTGCAGCTACCTTCGCGATGGGGCGGAAATCTATCGTCGTTCATTCGCGAAGATCCGCGCCGAGGCAGACCTTTCTGGTTTCGTTGGCGCAGCGGAGCGTGTTGTCGTGCGCATGATTCACGCCTGCGGCATGACCGACCTGTCGCGCGATGTGGAACTGTCGCCGGATTTTGCCGCTGCCGGTGAGGCCGCGCTGAAGGCCGGTGCTCCGATACTCTGCAACTCGAGGATGGTCGTGTATGGCGTTACCCGCGCACGACTGCCGGCTGCCAACGACGTTGCCTGTGCCCTTGACGAACCCGGCGTGGCAAACTCGGCGCGTGCACTCGGCACCACCCGAACCGCTGCTGGGGTCGGCCTCTGGCGTGAGCAACTCGGCGATGCCGTTGTGGTCATCGGCAACGCGCCGACGGCGCTATTCCGGTTACTCGAAATCCTCGATGAAGGCACGCCCTTGCCAGCCGCGGTAATCGGCGTTCCGGTCGGGTTTGTCGGCGCGGCTGAGGCAAAACGCGCCCTGGCGCAAGACCGGCGGGTGCCCTTTCTCGTCGTGCATGGACGACGTGGCGGCAGCGCAATCGCCGCGGCGGCGATCAACGCATTGGCAAGCGAGGCAGAGTGACTGAAACGAACTGCGATTGGCCCACAACCGCGCGTCTCGTCGGCGTCGGACTCGGTCCTGGCGATCCTGACTATGTGACCTTGCGGGCGGTCAAGATGATGCGCGCGGCCGACTGTCTCGTGCATATTGCCAAGAAGGGCGAGCGCGGTATAGCGCGCTCCATCGCCGATCAGGTGATCGGTCCCGACCCCAGACGCGAACTGCCGCTCTACTATCCGGTGACGACCGAAATTCCGCTCTCCCATCCCGATTATGCGGCGGCGATCCAGGCATTCCATGACAAAGCAGCGGCGCGGCTGATCGATGAAGTCGCAGCCGGGCGTTCGGTAGCGGTTCTGTGCGAGGGCGACCCATTCTTCTACGGCTCGTTCACTCATCTGTGGCTGCGTCTGAAAGACCGGATGCCGATCGAAATCGTGCCTGGAATCACCGGTATGGCGGGGGCGGGATCGCGTGCCGGGATCCCGATCGGCTGGGCCGACGACGTGCTGACCGTCCTGCCCGCCACCTTGGCTTATGCTGCTCTGGTGGAGCGGCTCCGGGCGAGCGACGCTTCGGTCATCATTAAGCTGGGCCGGAATTTGCCAAAGGTCCGCGACGCCATTGCCGCGGCGGGTTTGCTCGATCGCTCGATCTACGTCGAGCGCGCGACGATGCCGGGTCAGCGAGTGTGCCCGCTTGCCGATATGGTTGCGGACAGCGCTCCCTATTTCTCACTGATCCTGGTGCCGGGCCAGGGGTGCCGGGGATAAGTATGCCGGGTTGTCTGACCGTGGTCGGTCTAGGACCAGGCGACCCGCAATGGCTGACCCCTGCCGCGACGGCGGCGCTTGCGGGAGCGACAGATCTGGTCGGCTATCGTACTTATCTCGACCGTGTGCCGGAGACGATCGGCCAAGCGCGCCATAGCTTCGACAATCGGAGCGAACTCGCGCGCGCCCGGCTTGCACTTGACCTCGCCACGCAGGGACGACAGGTCGCTATCGTTTCAGGTGGAGACCCCGGTGTGTTTGCAATGGCGGCGGCTGTATTCGAGGCCGTTGAGCGGGGTCCGCCGGCATGGCGCGAGCTAGGCATCCGGGTCGAGCCAGGCGTCACCGCGATGCTCGCCGCGGCGGCGCGGGTCGGTGCGCCGCTGGGCAATGATTTCTGTGCGATCTCGCTGTCCGACAATCTGAAACCATGGTCTGTCATCGAGAAGCGGCTGCGCGCCGCGTTGAGCGCCGATTTCGTCATCGCCTTGTACAACCCAGCTTCGATTGCGCGCCCCCGGCAGTTTGAAGAGGTGTTGCGGATTGCGGCCGAGACGCGCGCTGCCGACACGCCGGTTATATTCGCCCGCGCTATCGGTCGGCCTGAAGAGAGGATCACGGTCGAGGATCTCGCCCAAGCCGGATCGGCTGCCGTCGACATGGCGACGATCATTGTGATCGGCGCGACCACGACCCGGCGGATCGCCTGCTGCGGCACCACACCTTTCGTCTACACCCCGCGCAGTGTCGGCACGCCTCGTTGAGCATCAATCCAATCCAACGCCGCAGTGATGCACGTAACATTCGCTACCGCCGGCTTTTCCGGCCGCGCGACAACGATTACCGGCAGCGCGAGCGCACGGGCAGCAGCGATTTTGGCGTAGGTGGCCGCTCCGCCCGAGTTCTTAGTCACGATGATGTTGATATGTTCGCGTTGCATCAGCGCGCGCTCGGCGGGTTCGTCAAATGGCCCGGCGGCCTGCAGCGCGGTCACTTGCGGCACTGGCAGCCCGTCGCCAATCGGCTCGATCGAGCGCACCAGATAGAAATGTTGCGGCGCTGCGGCGAACGGCCCAAGTTCGAGTCGCCCGATCGTCAGAAAGACACGGCGGGGCTCCGGTCCCAAGGCCGGGACCGCGTCGGCAATCGTTGCGACCTCGATCCACCGATCACCCGGCCGAGCCTGCCACGGCGCCCGGTGCAGTGCCAGCAATGGCACGCCGAGACGAAGGCAGGCTGCGGCGGCGTGACACGACATCACTGCAGCGAAGGGATGGGTGGCATCGACCACTGCGTCGGTATCGTGCTCGGCCAGCCAACGCACCAGACCTTCAGTGCCGCCGAAACCGCCGATTCTTACGGACAGTGGCGAAGGGCGCGGGTTGGTGGTGCGCCCGGCCAAGGACAGTGTTGCGTCGATATCGGCTCGCCCGGCAAGTTTCCTGGCAAGTGCCGAGGCTTCGGCCGTTCCGCCGAGAACGAGGATGCGCATAGAGGTGTCTTCGCCGATGTCTGATCGCCTGTCCAGCGCGGCTACATCTCCTTGGCTGTCCATCCTCGGCGTCGGCGAGGATGGCCGGGACGGATTGTCGAATGCGGCATTGCGGGTTCTCGAATCCGCTGAACTGGTTGTCGGCGGCGCGCGGCATCTGCGGCTCTTGCAGCCGATCGCGGCGCGTACGCTGACCTGGCCGTCGCCCCTCCCCGATGCCTATGCGATGATCCTGGAGCGGCGAGGGCAGCCGACCTGCGTGCTGGCAACGGGGGACCCATTTTATTACGGCGTCGGTGGAGAATTGGCCCGGCTCGTTCCGGCCGAAGAAATCATTTGCTACCCACAGCCATCGGCCTTCAGCCTCGCCGCCGCGAGACTCGGCTGGCCGCTTTCCGATTGCGACTGCCTGAGCCTGCATGGACGTGCGCTGGAGCGGGTCATTCCGTATTTGCAGCCGCAGGCCCGTATCCTGGCCTTAAGCTGGGATGGAAAAACGCCTCGCCGGCTTGCCAAATTGCTGACCACGCGCGGCTTCGGCGGCTCGGCGGTGACCGTGCTCGAAGCAATGGGCGGCCCCCGTGCGCGCATTCGTAGAACTGAGGCCGCCGGTTTCGATCTCGCGGAAATCGACCCGCTGAACACTGTGGCGATCGAGGTCGCAGCCGCACCCGCGGCGCGGGTGGTTACCCTCGCCCCTGGTTCTCGACGATTCCTGGTTCGAGAATGACGGACAGCTGACCAAAGCGGAGGTCCGCGCAATTACCCTCGCCGCACTGGCGCCGCGAGCGGGCCAATTGCTGTGGGATATCGGGGCGGGGGCGGGCTCGGTCGGCATCGAATGGTGCCTGCGCCATCGCCGCAATCGCTGCATCGCAATAGAACAGCATGCTGACCGCGCGGCGCGCACTCGTAACAACGCGACAGCGCTCGGCGTTGACGCGCTCGAGGTCATCGTCGGGCACGCGCCTGAAGCGCTTGCCGCCCTGCCGGTGCCCGACGCGGCTTTTATAGGCGGCGGCGCCAGCAAGTTGACGTTTGATGCTGCTTGGACCGCGCTCAATCCCGGCGGCCGCTTGGTCATCAATGCCGTGGCGTTGGAAACCGAGATCGTCTTGGCCGAGCTACTCGCGCAGCATGGCGGCGCCCTGCGGCGCATCGCGATTTCCCGAGCCGAGCCGTTGGGCCGGCTGCATGGCTGGCGCGCGGCGATGCCGATAACGCAATGGGCAGTGACAAAGCCGTGAGACGAGCCGCGACATGACCGTTCATTTCATCGGCGCGGGCCCCGGCGCGCCCGATTTGATCACGGTGCGCGGCCGCAATCTGATCGAGCGTTGCCCGGTCTGCCTCTATGCCGGTTCGCTCGTCCCAACCGAAATCCTCGCCTGGTGTCCGCCGGATGCGCGCCGGATTGATACCGCGCCGCTCGATCTTGACGCTATTACTGCTGAATTCATGCGCGCCGAGTTGCGCGGCGAGGATATCGCCCGGCTGCATTCGGGCGATCTGTCGATCTGGAGTGCCCTCGGCGAACAGGTCCGCCGTCTGGATCGTTTGGGCGTCCCATATACCGTGACCCCCGGAGTTCCGGCTTTTGCGGCGGCGGCGGCGGCGCTGCGCCGCGAATTGACCGTGCCTGAAATGGCGCAGTCGGTCGTGCTGACCCGTACCTCTGGGCGCGCCTCGGCAATGCCGGCGAGCGAAGGGCTGGCGATGTTTGCAGCGACGCGGGCGACACTGGCGATCCACCTCTCGATTCATGCGATCGGCAAGGTGGTCGGCGAACTATTGCCGGAATACGGCGCCGAGTGCCCAGCCGCGGTGGTGTGGCGCGCCTCCTGGCCTGATCAGCGTATCATCGAAAGTCCGCTTGGCGAGATCGCGAGCTTGGTGCGCGCCGAGACATTGGAACGGACGGCGATGATCCTGGTCGGCCGGGCGCTTGACCCGGGCGGCTTTCGCGACAGTGCCCTCTATTCTCCGGACTACGATCGGCGCTTCCGCCCTGCCGCCGCAGAGCAGACCGGTCAACCAACCGAGCGGAAGGGTGTTCGCCCGGCGAGGCGGCCCTGACGGTCGAAGATTGCGATCTCCAGTTCGATCGCGGCACCGTCAAGAACGCTAGCGGCCGTGTGCCAGGCATGCTCGGCAACGACCTTCGCCAGCGGCAAACCCATCGCCTCGGCCACCTGATAAATTTCGAGGGCGGTGTTGGCGCCCCGCGCGGCAGCCACGGCCTGAACCGTGCCGTCGGCCTCGCTGACGCATTGTGCAAGCCAGGCGAAATCGACGGCGCCGGCGCGGGAATGAAGATCGAGCAGCCCCTGGCCCAGCTTCGCGATCTTGGCGATGCCGCCGGCGATGGTGACCCGAGGAACGGGATGGCGCCGCAAGTATTTCAACGTGCCCCCGGCGAAGTCCCCCATGTCTACCAGCGCGTGCTCCGGCAGTCCGTGTAACGCCTGGACCGCCGCTTCGGAGGTCGCACCCGTCGATGCCGCGACATGCAAGAGCCCGGCGGCGCGGGCCACGTCGATGCCGCGATAAATACTGTGGATCCAAGCGGAGCAGGAATACGGCACCACGATTCCGGTGGTGCCGAGGATTGACAGCCCGCCGATGATACCGAGCCGCGGGTTAAGGGTCTTGTGCGCGACTGCCTCGCCGCCGGGGATCGAGATCTCGACCTCGATGTCGATCGTGGCACCCAAGGCCGAGGCGGCCTCCGCGACGGCGTCGTGGATCATTTTGCTGGGGGTCGGGTTGATCGCCGGCTCGCCCGGTGGGATCGGCAGGCCGGGTCGAGTGACTGTCCCGACCCCGAGTTCGGCGAGGAATTTGATCCCGCTGCCGTGCGGAGCTGGCCGGACCGTCGAAACGATCAGCAACCCATTGGTGACGTCAGGGTCATCGCCGGCATCCTTGACCACTCCGGCTCTGGCGCCATCGGCGATGCGCTCGTGACAGGCCAGCGAGAAGCTCGCCTGTCCGCCGCGCGGCAAGCGGACCTCGACCGGGTCTGGGAATTCTCCGGTTGTCAGGCCGATAAAGGCCGCCTTGGCGGCGGCGGTGGCGCAAGCGCCTGTAGTCCAGCCTCGACGCAGGCCGCCGTTACTGCCTTCGGTTCGCACGCCGCCGAGTTTTGGCCAGTTCCGTCCGCCCTATTGCAATTCGGATAGACCCATGGCTTCCCCGAACCGGCGGCTGGCTTCGAAGGTGTCGCCGTATTTGCGGTGGCCGGCGGAAATGTGCGCGCAGGCGAGCAGCAGCCGGTCCCGGTCAGCGCATCGGTTCTTGCCGTAATCCTGCAACAAGCATTGCGGGATTTCCTGGTTATGCGGGTCGTTCCCGAAGCGCGTCGCCATCAGGGCGAGGCTTTGCACCAGCGGCGAACGATCCTCGCCGCTGTCGAGATAAGCCTTGGTCCAGGCCTCCGACTGCGCGGTGTCAAGCGCCGTCATCGCGTCTTCGAGACGCCCGATGATCTGGGCGCCGGTCAGGCGGTCGGCGCCGGCGGGCGCGTTGATCGGCTCCGATTTGACCCAGCCCATGTGCCTCTGGTTCCACGCCGCCTGATTGACCATCGACCCGGCGACGTAAAGCAGCTTGAGCCGCTGTGGGTGCTTGAAATTGTCGTAGAACCAACCGAGCGTGTTGCAATATTCGTACGTGTGTTGGGGCATCGAGAACGCGTTTGGGCCGTCGGTTTCGAGCACGACCTGGCCGGCCGCCAGTTGGATCGCGTCGATGATCCGGCGCGGCGCGGCGCCGGCGAGCAGCAGTGCACTGATCTTTTCGATGTAGGCCGGCTCGTGCTGGCGAATCAACGCGTCGACGAGTTCGCCGGTTTCGTCCGCGGTCAAATCTCCGGTATTGCCGAGTAGCGCGCGCTCGCGCTCGGTCGTGCCGCCCTGAGGCACGGCGTGGACCTCGGCCCCCTCGATGAACATCGTGACAACGTTGCACGCCATCTCGTAGACCGAATGCCAGCGCGGCCCGACGGCCATGTCCAGGGCGCCTGCATAGATGGCGTCATGGGCGTTGTCCCAGCCGACCGCGTTGCCGATCTCGACCACCGAGCGGGCCCGATAGGCCTTGTGCCCGGTCGTGTAGGAGCGGTTGTACAGCATGCGGTCCTGGACATCGATCAGACCGGCGAAAACGAGGTGTGCGAGTACCTCCTTGCGCTGCTCCTTGTCCTCCATCAGACCGAGGAAGGTGCGATAGGCGTCGATGACCTGCCCCCGCTCGACTAGGGTCAGCCAATTGTTGAGCCGCTCGTTGAGCGGCCCGGATTCGCGTAGCGGTTCCTGATCGGGCCAATAAACGACGGGCTTTGGCGGCTCGGTATTGGGCATCTTGTAGCCGCGGGTGGCATAATGCCCAGGTGCCTTCAGTATTTTTTGGTTCCAGATATCGAGCCCCGAGGGGATGTACCAGATCGTCTGCGCCAATGGCAGCGCAGCCAGTTTTTCCGGCAGCATTTGCTGAAGATTGACCGCGGCGCGGGCCGATAGCAGGCAGTGGTCGTTGTTGACGAAGTTCGGAAACCCGTCGTCGATGCGCTGATGGTATGGCACGTGCGTATAGGGTGCATGGATGCGCACCGCCTGCGCCATGATTTCCGGCAACGGGCGACCGCGTTGAAGTAGCTGATAATAAACTCGGCTTCCGCCGATCTGATCGCGAGCTAAGAGCCGATCCTCGAGTTCGCTATAAAGGCGTGTGTTTTCCTGATCGGCCATTGTATCAGTCATCTCGATCTCGCTCTTAGGTCCCTCTCGGGTCGAATCGTAGCGATCTTAGGCCGATCCGATTGGACACGGCAACCGCCCGAACGGCTCTCTATCGCGCTGGACTCCCTGGCTGCCTTCGCGGCGCGCAGCGTGTGTGGGCAAACGGCCGCCCCGCGGCGTCGCTGGATGTGATGTAGAATGAGGCCGATGCTGAACCCCGACATTCTGCACCGGGATTTCACGCCCACACCCTATTGGTGGGAAGCCTACCGGCCGACAGTTGGCGAGTTGGCCGAGGTGCCGCCACAGGCGCGGGTGGCTATCGTCGGCGGCGGTTATGCCGGGCTGTCGACGGCGCTGGAACTGGCCAAGCGGAGCATCGATGCAGTCGTTCTCGAAGCAAACGAACTCGGCTTCGGCGCCAGTACCAGGAACGGCGGCGCGGTCAGCGGTGGGGTCAATGTCGGCAAGGGCTTCACCGGCCGGACGATCGCCGTCGATCAAAAGCGGGCGGGGCGTGTTCTGTCCGACGCAAGCGATGCCTTTGCCTTGATCGACCGGCTGATCGACGAAGAACAGATCGACTGCTTTTGGGAAAAACCCGGCCGCTTTGTCGGCGCATGGGCAAAGGCGCACTTTGACAAGCAAGCCCAGCGGATCGCGCTGTTAAACGCCGCGGCGCAGTCGGGTGCTTACATGGTGGCGCGCGAGCGTCAGCGCGAAGAGATCGCCAGCAGCTATTATCACGGCGGTATGGTGGTCGAGCGGTCGGGCAAATTGCATCCGGCGCTTTATTATAAGGGGCTGCTCGATGCCTGCCGCCGGCATCAAGTCAGGGTCTGCGCCAAGGCCGCGGTCGGCCGTATCGTCGGGACCGGCAATAGCTGGCGCGTCCAAACCAGCCGCGGCGAGATAGTGGCCGGGGACGTGGTCGTCGCCACCAACGGCTATACCGGCGATTTAACCCCGTCGCTGAAGCGACGGGTTGTGCCGATCGCCAGCCACATCATCGCCACCGAAGAGTTGCCGCCGGATCTCGCCCGCTTGCTGATTCCCAAAGGGCGCACCTTGTCGGACACGCGGCGGGTGCTGTGCTACTACCGGATGTCGCCGGACGGTGGGCGCATGGTATTCGGCGGCCGCGCGCGTTTCACACAGGTCGAGCCGGCGGTCAGCGCCCCGATCCTGCATCGCTATATGACCGCTCGTTTTCCGCAATTGCGCGGCGTCAAGGTCACCCATGCGTGGACCGGCAATACCGCATTCACGCTCGACGCGCTGCCGCATATGGGGCAGCGCGACGGTCTCCATTTTTGCCTCGGCTGCAATGGCAGCGGGATCGCGATGATGACCTATCTGGGCTGGCAGACTGCGCGCAAGATCGCGCGCGCCGCCAATTACGCTTGCAGTTTCGACACGCGCGAGTTCCCCGACCACCCGCTCTATTCCGGCAATCCCTGGTTCCTGCCGGCGGTCGGCGGCTGGTATCGGCTGCGCGACCGGCTCGACCGTCTGCTCGCCTGACCCGGCGGTTGCTGTATTCTGAGCCAATTGCGGTGACGAGGAGGGAGCGAGATGGATTTCGAGACCTACCAGGGCTCACTGGCCAAGGACGAGCCGCCGGAAGGATTGAGCCTGGCAGCCCAGGCGTTGTGGTGGGAAGCCAAAGGGGATTGGCATCGGGCGCATCAATGCGCGCAGGAACAACCGGATTCTGATGGCGCGTGGGCGCACGCTTATCTCCACAGGGTGGAGGGCGATCTTCGTAATGCCGGCGGCTGGTACGGCCGCGCCGGCCGACCGGTCTCGACCGCGCCGCTAAAAGAGGAATGGGAGACGATCGCTCGCGCCTTGGTTCGATAGGCCGGCCTCGTTGCGGCCGCTCACGCTGATCGGTATCGGTGGCAATCTCGACAGCCCGCGCTGGGGTCCACCGCGCGACACACTGAGCGCCGCTGTGGCCGAACTTGAGGGCGAGGGCGTGACCATCGTGGCGCGCTCGGCCTGGTATCGCACCGAGCCGGTGCCCCGCTCCGATCAGCCATGGTTCGTCAATGCCGTCATAGCGGTGGAGACCAGGTTCAGCGCCGTCGACCTGCTGGCGCTTATGCAAACAATCGAGGCGAGGTTCGACCGCGTTCGCACCGTGCGCAACGCCGCCCGCTCCATCGACCTCGATTTGCTCGATTACCGGGGCGAGCGGGTCGATACCGAGTTACTGGTCTTGCCCCATCCGCGTCTGCATCAACGCCGCTTCGTGCTGGAGCCATTAGCCGAGATCGCCCCGGATTGGCGGCATCCGGTCCTTGGGCTGACCGCGCAGCAGCTTCTCACCCGGGTTGTGGACGAGCAGCCTGTCGAGCGGCTGCCGAACTGAAGGAGCACAGTCCAGCCGATTGCCCTCGCTCTACCCCGCCGCTATAACGCGCTTGCTCATTCGCCGGGAACAGGATGACAGCATTCGAAACTGCTCGCGCGCACATGATCGACAGCCAGATCCGACCCAACAGGGTCACAGACGATCGCGTGCTTGCGGCCATCGACAGCGTCCCGCGTGAGCTGTTTGTGGCCGAGCGCCTGCAATCTGTCGCCTACATCGACGATGATCTGCCGCTTGGCGGCGGTCGGTATCTGATGGAGCCGATGGTGGCCGCACGATTGCTGCAGGTCGCTTCCGTCGAGCGATCCGATATCGCGCTGGTCGTCGGCGCCGGTGCGGGATACGAAGCAGCCGTTCTTGCCCATCTGGCGCGCGCCGTCGTCGCGCTGGAGGAAGATCCAGAACTCGCCAGACGTATGCGCGACGTTCTCGTCGATCTCGGTATCGCGGCTGTCAGCGTGATCGAGGGGCCTCTTACCACGGGCCACCGGCCTCGCGCACCCTACGACGTAATCTTGTTTGGCGGTGCGGTAGCCGGGGTGCCGAACGACATCGTGGCGCAGCTTGCGGAAGGCGGAAGACTTGCCACGGTGGTCAAGCCGACCGATGGAGTCGGCCGCGCGACGCTGATTACCAGGACTGGCGGGGTCATCGCGCGGCGGGTTATGTTTGACGCGGCAACCCCGCTATTGCCCGGCTTCGAGCCGAAACCGGCCTTTGTGTTTTAGGTGTTCCCAATCGGTCTGACAGCTTTCGGGATTTCGATGCCTGGAGTCGAGCAAATTCCCGGGACGGGCGGGGCGGATCGCCAACGGCGGCACCGCCCGGGCTCGCGCGGCTCTCGCAACCTGTCAGGCATGGCGGCGGCTGCCGGGTTGGTCCTGGTCGCCGCGGCGCCGGCCCAAGCACAGACGCTGACCCAGGCGCTGGCCGAGACTTACAACACCAATCCGCAGCTATTGGCGCAGCGCGCCCTGTTGCGGGCGACCGACGAGCAAGTGCCGCAAGCCTTGTCGGGCTGGCGCCCGACGGTCAACGTTACCGGTCAGCTAGGGGGGGCGCGGAGCGGATTTACGACAGGGAGCACGCCAATCAGCCCGCGGACGAGCACCTATTCGACCTTTTATCAGAACGCTCTGAATTTGCAGGTGACCCAGCCGGTCTATTCCGGCGGCCGGACTTTGGCCCAGACCCGCCAAGCGATCAACACAGTGCAGTCGACGCGGGCACAGACCTTGGCGGTCGAGACCTCGGTGTTTCAGGCAGTCGCCCAGGCCTATCTCGACGTCGTTCGCGACCAGGCCCTGGTCGAGGTCAACCGCAACAACGTCGCGGTGCTGCGCAAGCAGCTTGAGGCTACTCAGGACCGTTTCCGGGTCGGCGAGGTGACCCGCACCGACGTCGCCCAGGCTGAATCGTCGCTCGCGCAAGCTATCGGCACTCTGACCTCCGCCGACGGGCAGTTGCGGCAGAGCCAGGCCGAATATGTACGCGTCGTCGGCCATGCACCAGGCAGGCTGCTTCTGCCGCGAGAGCGCCCGACACTTCCTGTTACACGTGAAGAGGCGCTTACTCTCGCCGCCACGGCTAATTTCAATGTGATCTCGGCCAACTTCGCCGAGCTTGCCGCGCGCGACAACATCGATGTCGTGCGCGGCCAATTGCTGCCGCAGATCTCGCTCGTCGGCGGTCTACTCCGCTCGTTTGCTCCTTCGATCACGTTGAACGGTTCGCTTGAACAAGAAGCCTCGATTACCGCGCAGATGACGATGCCGCTCTACGAAGGCGGTGCCGTTTATTCGCAAACGCGCCAGGCTCAGCAGACGGTCGGGCAAAGGCGCAGCCAAGTCGACGACGCGCGGCGCGCAGCGGTGTTGACCGCAACTGATTCCTGGGAAACGCTGAAGGCGGCCCGGGCCAGCATTGCATCCTTTGCGGCGGCGGTGCGCGCCGCCCAGATCGCCCTCGAGGGAACGCAACAGGAAGCGTTGGTCGGCACCGCTACGACGCTCGATGTCCTGATCCAAAACCAGCAACTGTTGACCACCCAGCAGCAGTTGATCGTCGCCGAACACGATGCCGCCCTGGCGGAGTTCAATCTCGCGGCGGCGGTCGGCAGGCTTGTCGCGCCGGAGCTGCATCTCCCGGTCCAGCTCTATGACATGGAGCAGCACTACAAAGAGGTTAAGAACAAATGGATCGGCTTCGGCGGTGGTCTGAAAGAGTAGGACGACCGGCCGACGGTTCCGCTGGAAAACTTGGGCGCGAATCCCTAATTTGGCGGCATCAACAGCATTTATCGGTTGTCACGCATGTCCGTCGCGAAACCGCCGCCGAATCCTCTGACGCCGGACCAACCGGCAGCCGAACCTTCGATGGAAGAGATAATCGCTTCAATCAGCCGCGTGATCGCCGAGGATAACAGTACCATCGGCGCAGTGCGCCCGCTACGAAGCGCGAGGAGTGAAATCCTAGAACTGACCGAGGCGGTCGAGCCGGATGGTTCGACGAAGCATGTGGCTCCTGGCACGGCTGGCGCCGTCTCGGCCGTATCGGGAGAGCCTGCACCGACGCCTGTGGTAGCTGGAATCGGCCCGGTACCGCTCAGTGTCGAGCCCGCGGTCGCGCCCCAATCGAGTCATCCACGGGCGCGCATTCTCTCATCGGAGACATCGGGCGCCGCCGCGACAGCCTTCGCCCGCCTCGGCGCGGTATCGCGCGAGGCTCGAGCCGAGGGAGAACTGGCCATCGGCGCCGGCGATCGGACCTTGGAAGAAATTGTTCGCGACACCTTGCGGCCGTTGATGCGCGCTTGGCTAGACCAGCATCTGCCCGGCCTTGTCGAGCGGCTGGTCCGTGAAGAGATCGCGCGCGTTGTCAGCGAGGCAGGTCTGCGCTGAGCCGGGATAGAGTGACTGACCCAGCCGATCATCGCGCGCCGCTGCGCTACCCGGTGTCGGTCGGACGCCCTGTATCCAACCAGTATTTTCAGGACGGTTCGGCAATGCTGGACAAAACTTTCGAGCCTGCCGCCGTGGAGCAGCGCCAATACGCCGCGTGGGAGGTGTCCGGCGCTTTCGCGGCCGACCCCGACAGCAACAAGCAGCCCTATACGATAATGATGCCGCCCCCGAACGTAACCGGGAGCCTGCATATGGGGCACGCGCTGACCTTTACGTTGCAGGATGTGCTGGTCCGCTATCAGCGCATGCGTGGCCGCGATGTGCTGTGGCAGCCCGGTACCGACCACGCGGGCATCGCGACTGAAATCGTCGTCGCCGGCCAGATTGCCGAAGCGGGCGGTTCGAAGCGCGATCTCGGGCGCGAGCGGTTCGTCGAGCGGGTCTGGGAATGGAAGGCGCAGTCGGGCGGCACCATCACCCGCCAATTGCGGCGTCTCGGCGCCTCGCCCGACTGGCAACGCGAGCGCTTCACGATGGATCCGGGTTTGGCCGCTGCGGTTCGCCGGGTGTTTGTCGCGCTGTATCGCGAGGGTTTGGTCTACCGCGACAAGCGGCTCGTCAATTGGGACCCCGAGATGCACACGGTCATCTCGGATCTCGAAGTCGATAATCGCGAGACCAGGGGCTCGCTGTGGCACATCCGCTACCCGATCGAGCCGCGCCTCCCGGCCGGTTCATCACGGTGGCCACGACGCGGCCGGAAACTATGCTCGGCGACACTGGGGTTGCGGTGCATCCCGAGGATGCGCGGTTTGCTGATCTGGTGGGCAAGTCGGTGCGATTGCCGCTCGTCGGGCGCCTCATCCCGATCGTCGCCGACGAATATGCCGACCCCGAGACCGGCAGCGGCGCGGTCAAGATCACCCCGGCGCACGACTTCAACGATTTCGAAGTCGGCCGGCGGCACGCGCTGGAGATGATCAACATCTTCGACGCGGATGCACGGCTGAATGACGCGGTGCCCGAGGCCTATCGCGGCCTGGACCGTTTTGCCGCGCGTGACAAGGTGGTGGCCGATCTCGACGCCGCCGGATTGCTCGAAAAGATCGAAGACCACACTCTGATGGTGCCGCACCACGATCGTTCTGGCGTCGTCATCGAACCGTGGCTGACCGATCAATGGTTCTGCGACGCCAAAGTGCTGGCGCAGCCGGCGATTGCCGCGGTGGAGGACGGACGCACCCGCTTTGTACCTAGGCAGTGGGAGAACACCTTTTTCGAATGGATGCGCAACATCCAGCCGTGGTGCATTTCGCGTCAATTGTGGTGGGGGCACCAGATCCCGGCCTGGTACACGCCGGACGGTGCGGTCTTCGTCGCCGAGACCGAGGCGGAGGCTCTAGCCGAGGCCGAGGCGAAATTCGGCCAGAAGGTCGATCTGCACCGCGATGAGGATGTGCTCGACACTTGGTTCTCGTCGGCTTTGTGGCCGTTCTCGACCTTAGGATGGCCGAATCCGACGCGCGAGCTGTCCCGCTACTATCCGGGCGACGTGCTGGTCACCGGCTTCGACATCATCTTTTTCTGGGTTGCCCGGATGATGATGATGGGGTTGCACTTCATGGATGAAGTGCCGTTCGGCACCGTCTACATCCACGCGCTGGTGCGTGACGAGCGCGGCCAGAAGATGTCGAAGTCGCGCGGTAACATTATCGACCCGCTCGAATTGATCGACCGCTATGGCTGCGATGCGCTGCGCTTCACCTTGGCGGCGCTGGCCGCCCCCGGCCGTGACATCAAGCTCGCCGAGAGCCGGGTCGAGGGCTATCGCAACTTTGCGACCAAGCTGTGGAACGCGTCGCGCTATGCGCAGATGAACGGCTGCGCTCCGGCCGATGAATTTTCGCCCGCGAACCTGCGGCTGACCGTCAATCGCTGGATCGTGACGGCGTTGGCCGATTGCGCCACGGCGGTGACGGCTTCGCTCGACGGCTATCGTTTCGACGAGGCTGCCGGCCTGCTCTATCAGTTCGTCTGGGGCACTTTCTGCGACTGGTACATCGAGTTTACCAAACCGATCCTGCAAGGCGATGATGCGGCCGCCCGGTCGGAGACCCAGGCGACGACGGCCTGGGCGCTCGGCCAAGTGCTGCGGCTGCTGCACCCGATCATGCCGTTCATCACCGAGGAGCTGTGGCAGCATTTTGCCGACGATGCGGCAGGCTTGCTGATCGCGGCGCCGTGGCCCGATTTTTTACCGGACGCAGCCGATCGCGCCGCTGCCGCCGAGATGGAATGGGTGGTCGCGGCAATATCGGCGATTCGCGCGGTGCGCGCCGAGATGAATGTCTCGCCCGCCTCCCGCGTGCCGCTGCTGATCAGGGATGCCGACCCTATCGCGGCAGATCGCATCGAACGCCACCGCGAGCATTTCATCCGGCTGGCGCGAATGGAGCGGGTCGAGTCCGCGGCGGCGGTTCCGGCCGGGGCGATCCAGGCAGTGGTCGAGGGTGCAACCCTGGTCCTGCCGCTCGGCGAGGTCGTCGATCTCGCCCGCGAACGGGCAAGGCTTGCCAAAGAAATCGGCCGCCTCGACGCCGAGATTGCCAAGATCGGCGCCAAGCTCGCCAATCCGAACTTCGTCGCCAAGGCCAGGCCCGAGGTGGTCAATGAGCAGCGCGAGCGCGAGGCCGACGTCAGTCGCGACCGCGATCGGCTGCGCGCCGCCTACGACCGCCTGGCCGCGATCTGAGGCCGGACCGGTGCGGTGGCTCTGCCCGCCTTCTTCTCGTGCTCCATCGCCGCGCGCGGGATTCCGTTGATCCGCGTCTGATGGCGCGGTTAGCGTCGGAAATGCTCCAGCACGTCGCGGTCGAGCCGGATACTGATCTGCTCCTTGCGCTGCGGCATCACCAGCTTCGCCGACGCGAACCAATCGTCATCGACGATCGGTGCTGCATCGGGATCGTTGCGAACGGCCGCCTCAATTTCTTCATCGGTGAGCGCGTCGACCCGTGCCCAATCAGTTTGGGGACGATCGGCAGCGACGTGCGCTGTCCTTCGCATAAAATCCTCGCTCTCGCGAATGGGCCATTCGCGCCGAGATGATCCGCCGGGTTTTCCGGCGCCAAGTATAAACGACGGCCAGAACACGACCTTGTGTCATCCCAAACGCGATGACGCGATCCCGACGGCGCAGTGCCGATGTCCCTCGGCCCGGGATGGTTCCACGGGCGGCCATCTATTACCCTCGCATCCGAGGAGGGTGAGAGCATGACCGTGTGCGCCGACGACATAGTCGATCGCGGCCTTGCCGCGCCCGAACGGCTGGGCGAGATACGACGGGTGGCCGAGCGATTCTCGGTCGCCCTGACCGAAGATATGGCGGCTCTGATCGATCCGGCTGATCCGGCCGACCCGATCGCGGCGCAGTTCGTTCCGGACGCGGCCGAGTTGGAGACGGCGCCCGAGGAACTGGCCGACCCTATCGGCGACCATCGCTGGTCACCGCTGGCCGGGATCGTGCACCGTTATCCCGACCGGGTGCTGCTGAAGCCGACCCTGCTATGCCCGGTCTATTGCCGCTTCTGCTTTCGCCGCGAGGCGGTCGGCAAGGCGCCGGCGATGCTCGATGAGGCGGCGCTCGAACGCGCTTTCGCCTATATCCGCGAACGGCCCGAGATTTGGGAGGTCATCGTCACCGGCGGTGACCCGCTGGTGCTGGCGCCCCGCCGCATCGCCGCGATTGTTCGCACTCTCGACCGGATTCCGCATCTCGGCGCGATCCGCTTTCATACGCGGGTTCCAATGGTCGACCCCGACAGGGTAACGCTGGCGCTGGTGGCGGCACTCACGGCGGAAAAGGCGGTTTACGTCGTGGTCCATGCCAACCATCCGCGCGAACTGACCGCAGCGGCGAAGGCGGCGGTCACCCGACTGGTCCGCGCCGGCATTCCGGTTCTCTCGCAAACTGTGCTGTTGCGCGGTGTCAATGACGACGCCGCAGTTCTGGAAGCGCTGTTCCGCGGCCTCGTCGCGATGCGGGTGAAGCCGTATTACCTACACCATGCCGATCTCGCGCGCGGTACCGCGCATTTCCGTACAGGGATTGCCGTAGGCCAGCGGCTCGTCCGCGCCTTGCGCGGTCGGGTTTCTGGACTATGCCAGCCGACCTACGTGCTCGACATTCCCGGCGGCCACGGCAAGGTGCCGCTCGCTGAGAGCGCTGCCGCTCCGGACGAGGCATTGCGCGGATGGATCATCGAGGATAGTGCCGGCGGCAGGCATATTTATCCGCCCGACCCCGCCGATGCCGAGGAATGATTGCGGCGCTTAGGCCGCGAGTTCGCACCAGATCGGGGTGTGGTCCGAAGCGCGCTCCTTGGCCCGCGGTTTTTTGTCGATTTCGCAGGCTGCCACCCGATCGGCGGCGTGCGGCGATAGCAGCAAATGGTCGATGCGCAGACCTTCGTCACGGTTCCAGCGCCCGGCCTGATAGTCCCAAAAGGTGTAGCGGTGCGGTTCGCGGTGAAAGACGCGGTAGGCGTCGGTCAGTCCGAGATTCATCAGCGCGCGAAACCGCGAGCGTGATTCGAGGCGGCACAGTGCGTCCTCGCGCCACGCCACCGGGTCGTAAACATCCTCATCGGCCGGGCAGATATTGTAATCGCCGGCGAGCACGAACGGGATTTCGCGCCGCAACAACTCGCGGGTGTGGGCGACTAACTTCTCCATCCAGGCGAGTTTGTAGGTGAATTTGTCGGTCCCGACCGGATTGCCGTTCGGCAGATAGATCGAGGCGATGCGGACCTCACCGAAATTCGCCTCGACATAGCGCGCTTGCTCGTCGTCCTGCATCCCGGGCAGCCCTCGGACCAGCTCCTCGGCCGGCTGTTTCGACACCAAAGCCACCCCGTTATACGAGCGCTGGCCGATCGCCTCGATATGGTAGCCGAGGGCCGCGATCTCCAACGTCGGGAAATCCGCGACGAGACATTTCGTCTCCTGCAGGCAAACGACATCCGGTTGCGCGTCGGTCAGGAACGCGAGCAGATGCGGCAGCCGCGCCTTGACCGAATTGACGTTCCAGGTCGCGATTTTCACGCGCGCGGTCGATTTGCGCGGGTCAACCGATCGAAAACGAATTTCCGCAGCCGCAGGAGGAGGCGGCGTTGGGGTTGCGGATCTGGAACGAGGCGCCCATCAGATCCTCGACGAAATCGACCTCGGCGCCGCTCAACAGACCGAGCGACACGTCGTCGACGACGACCGCGACGCCATCGTGCTCGAACACGAAATCGTCATCGTTGCGATGATCGTCGAAGGTAATCCCATATTGGAAGCCGGAGCAGCCGCCGCCGGAAACGGCAATCCGCAAAAACGCGTTTTCGGCCCGCTCTTGCACTTTAAGCAGGGCGACGCGGCGGACCGCACTCTCCGTCAGAACGATCTGGCGTTCCCCGACCTCGTCCGTGCTTTCGGCCATCTGCGCGTCGCTCCCAAGCTGGCCGGCTTGCACCGGCATCTCACAACGGTATGTAAGCATCCCGGTAAGCGGGGTCAAACGCGCCAATGATCCCCGGCTGCCGCAGGGCAAGGATTTTCTGTCGCCGATCGGCTAAGCTCTGCGGGTCAATCGGGAGAGGATGATGCTGCGCACCATCGAAGGCGGTCTCGACCGAAAGCGGGAGGCCGAGACCGAGGACAAGCTCGCCTGCCTGACCGCGCTGGAGCGCAAGGTGCTCTGGCTGTCGACGTGGATGATCCACAACGCCAACCACCTGCGCCCGAGCCGCGACGGGCTCAAGGTCGGCGGGCATCAGGCGTCGAGCGCGTCGGTGGCGACGCTGATGACCGCGCTTTATTTCGACGTATTGCGTCCGCAAGACCGGGTCGCCGTCAAGCCGCATGCGTCCCCCGTGTTTCATGCGATCCAGTACCTGCTCGGCCGTCAGACGCGCGAGAAATTGGAGCGGTTTCGAGCCTATGGCGGCGCGCAATCCTATCCGTCGCGGACCAAGGACGGCGACATCGTCGATTTCTCGACCGGTTCGGTCGGTCTCGGCGTCGGCATGACCCTGTTCAGCTCGATCGCGCAGGATTACCTGCGGTTGAAGGAACTGGTCCCGACCGACGAACAGCCGGGCCGGATGATCGCGCTCGCCGGCGACGCCGAACTTGACGAAGGCAATATCTTCGAGGCGCTGCTCGAAGGCTGGAAGCACGACGTACGCAATTTGTGGTGGGTGATCGACTACAACCGTCAGAGCCTCGACGCCGTGGTTTCCGACCGGCTGTTCGGCCGTATCGACGCGATGTTCGAGATGATGGGCTGGCGGGTCGTGACCTTGAAGTACGGGCGGCTGCTGGAGGCCGCGTTTGCCCGCCCGGACGGCCATCATCTGCGCGAGTGGATCGACGCCTGTCCGAACTCGCTCTATTCGGCGCTGGTCTACAAGGGCGGCGAGGGCTGGCGCGAGCATCTGCAGCGCGATCTCAACCGCTATCCGGGGATTCGCGCGATCCTCGACGATCATGACGATGCCGCGCTGCAACGGCTGATGACCAATCTCGGCGGCCACGACATGGAGACCATCCTCGACGCCTTCCATGCCATCGCCGACGACCGACCGACCTGCTTTATCGCCTATACGATCAAGGGCTACGGGCTGCCCTTTGCCGGGCATAAAGACAACCATGCCGGGCTGATGAACCTCGACCAGATGGCTTCGTTCCAGCGCAGCATGATGGTCGCGCAGGGCGCCGAGTGGGAATTGTTCGCCGGCCTCGACCTGCCGCCCGAACGACTTTCGGCATTTCTGGCGGGACTGCCGCTGGCCGCTTCGAGCGGGCGCTGGCATGACGCCGCACCGGTAGCGGTGCCGGCGAGCCTGCCGGTCCCCCGTGGCGAGCGGCAGTCGACGCAGGAGGCGTTCGGCCGGCTGCTGGGCGACATTGCCGCGGGCAACAGCGAGCTTGCGCGGCGGATCGTCACGACCTCGCCCGATGTCACCGTGTCGACCAATCTCGGACCGTGGGTCAACCGCCGCGGCATCTTCGATCACGCCGAGCGCGCCGACACCTTTCGCGAAGAAAAGGTCGTCTCGGCCCAGCGCTGGGCGATGTCGCCGCAGGGCCAGCACATCGAACTCGGCATCGCCGAGAGCAATCTGTTCCTGCAATTGGCGGCCCTCGGGCTCTCGGCGCCGCTGTTCGGCGCGCGGCTATTGCCGATCGGTACGCTCTACGATCCGTTCATCAAGCGCGGGCATGATGCGCTGAACTATGCCTGCTATCAGGATGCGCGTTTCATCCTGGTCGCAACCCCCTCGGGGATCACTTTGGCGCCGGAGGGCGGCGCGCACCAATCGATCGGCGAGCCGCTGGTCGGGATTTCTCAGCCGGGGCTGGCCAGCTTCGAGCCGGCCTACGCCGACGAACTGGCGGTACTGCTGCGCTGGGCCTTTGCCGAAATCCAGCGCGAGGATGGCGAATCCGTCTATTTCCGGCTGTCGACGCGGCCGGTTGAACAGCCGCGGCGGCAGATCGACGCGGAGCTGGCCCAGGCGATTGTCGCCGGCGCTTATTGGCTGCGCGAGCCGGAGCCGGGAGCGGAGCTGGCGATCGCCTATTGCGGCGCCGTGGCACCCGAAGCCTTCGCCGCGCACCGAGGCGGTAACGGAGGATGTCCCTGGCGCCGGATTGCTGGCGATCACCTCGCCCGATCGTCTTCACCGCGACTGGCGGGCCGCGTCTGCTCGGGGCGGGACAAGCGTGGCCGCGCAGTTGCTTGCCCAGCTGCGGCCGGGCGCCGCACTGGTCACGGTCGGCGATTTCCATCCGGCGACCCTATCGTGGCTCGGCGCTGTCGCACACAACCCGATCGTCCCGCTCGGGGTCGAGCGCTTCGGCCAATCAGGCGACATCCCTGACCTCTACCGAGCTTACGGCATCGATGCCGAGGCAATCCTCGACGCCGCTGCCCGCGCCTGTCTCCTCGCGTTGGGCTAGCCTGCGTTCACTGCGGCCCGGCGCGCAACGAGGCGGGTTGGCCCGGCAGCTTGAAGCGCGATCCGGTGTCGGTGATCTTGTCCCCGTCGACCCGCAACACCGACAAATCCTTGTCGATAAAGTTGCCGACATAGAGATAACTGCCGTCGGCACTGAACGCCGCGCCCTCGGGCAACACCCCGACCATTGCCTCGCCGACGCGGGTTACCTTGTTTCCGTCGATTTTCAAGACGGTGACGGCGCCGCTCGGGTGGTAGAACCATGTGCTTTTCGGCTTGTTAGAGCCGCGCGCTTCGACGGTCACGGCAACATCGCCCTTCGGGCTGATCGCCAGCCCCTCGGGCAAGTCGCCGACCGTCACGTGGTCGACGACATGGATCGGGTCCTTTAGATCGATGACGGTCACGGTGTCGGCGTTGCCGTCCGAACTGCCGGTATCGCCGGTGTTGGCGACGAGCGCGACTTCTCCGTTGGGCACGATCGCGACGTTGTAGGGATAGTGGTTGGCCGGCAGGTCCTCCTTGTCGTAGGTGACCTTGCCGGCGTCGATTTTCATCACCGCTACCTTGTCGGTGCCGGATTTTACCGCGAGAGCGCGCTTGCCGTCCGGGGCGATCGCGACGGCGGATACCAGATCCGCCGGCGTGCCGACGCTGACCGTATCGGCCACCTTGACCGTCTTGCCGTCGATCGACAGCACCGAGATCGTCCCGTCGCCGCGATTGGCCACGAGTGCCAACTTGCCGTCCGGGGATATCGCCAGCCCCTCGGGCGACTTGCCGAGCTGCAAAGTGGCGATTACCGGGGGTGGGCTTGCCGTCAGGTCGACGACGAACAGCCGGTTGTCCGGCGCCAAGGCAAAGCCGTCGCCTTTGGCTTCGCCCTTCATCGTATTGGCGATGAGCGCGAGGTCGCGCGAGGGGGTGACCGCCAAATTGACCGGCGGGCCGACGATCGTGTTGTCGAGTGGGATTGTCGCCGCAATCCGCGGTGTCGCGGGTTGCGACGTATTGATGATCGACAACGTGTCATGGCCGGGCGCCTGCATGACCACTTTGCCGTCCGCCGAGAAGCTCGGCTTCTGATCGTTGCCGACGATCAGCGTCTGGGCAAAGACTGGCATCCAGGCAGAGCCGATTAGGCCGCCGGCTACAGTAGCCGCGCTAAGAACCGACCAACGCATCCTCCCCTCCATCATTTTGCCGTGCTGTACGACGCAGGTGCCCGATGCTGCCCCGGTTGCGCATCATCGACAAGCGCGGCGCTGCGGCGCGAGCGAACACCATTGCGTGAGCTGGCAGGCCTCCCGCTTATCGCGTGCTGCGGCAGCTCGGTTGAAGTCATGTACTTCAATGGGATAGACCGGAACGCGCTTCCGTGAAGCCCGTTTACCAGGAAGTGCGCAGCATGCGCCGAAACGAAGCAAGGAGGAATGGATGAGAGGGAAAATTCTCGCGACGGTATCAGTAATCGCTCTTGGAATCGCTGGTGCTGGCCCGATCTTTGCCCAAAGCAACGCGACGACCCCAACCCCGGCCGCCCCGTCGACGACGGCGCCCTCGACCGGGACAACGATGCCGGCGATGCCGCAGGCGGGTACAGCGGCCCAGCCGAGTGCGACGACCCAGCCGACAACGCCCTCGGCAAGTGGCAGCACGGACGCAAATCAGCCTTATGCGGCCGGCGCGACGCCGTCAATGCCCGCGGCCGCCAACTTCACGCAGAGCGACATCCGTCAGGCTCAGGAAAAGCTCAGGCAAAATAATCTCTATCGGGGCAAGATCGACGGCCTCGTCGGGCCGGAGATGCGGCAGGCGCTGCAGCAGTATCAACAGAAGAACGGTATGCCCGTGACTGCCACACTCGACCAGACCACGATGAATAGTTTGCTGGGCACTGACGTAGGTCAGGGTTCCAGCACACCGCCAGGTTTACCGAGCGGCACGGCGTCCCCGAACGACGCCGGGTCGTCCACCAACCCGAACAGCGGCAATAGCCGGTAACCTGGAGAGCGCCGCTCTCTCCTCGACGAAGCTGGACACGCCCGCGGGCCTGTCCCAATCTCGGCCGCGAAGACCACCCGTCGCGATTCTGTCGCGGCGGGCGGCCCGTAATCGCCGGAGGGAGGGAGCTGAGGAATGGCCGAGACGGGTGGCGAAAGCCTGGTCGAATATGCCTGCGCAGATCAGATCGCGACGCTGACCTTGAACCGGCCCGACCGGCTCAACGCCTTCAGCGACGATCTGGTGCGACATCTGGCGGACGCGCTGCGTCGGTTCGACCTCGACCCTGAGGCGCAGGTAGCGATCATCTGCGGCGCCGGTCGCGCCTTTTCCAGCGGCGCCGATGTGCATCAGCGTCAGCTTCGCCGCCGCGAGGAATTCCTGCAGCATGGCGGGCCGCAGGGCTGGGGTGCCAATTCCGCCGATCTCCTTACCCGCTCGGTCAACTGGAAGCCGGTTATCGCCGCACCGCACGGCTATGCGATGGGCCTTGCGCTTGGCATCGTGCTCGAATGCGACCTGATCGTCGCCGAGGCGGGAACCAAATTCCAGGTGACCGAAACCTCGCGCGGACTCGGCGGCTCGAAATACTGGGCCTTGCTGAATTTCCGCGGCGGTGCGGCCTTCGCCAACGAGGTAGCGCTTACTGGCCGCTTCTTCACCGCCGAGGAGGCGCTGGCGGCCGGCATCATCAACCGAGTGGCGCCACCCGGCGGGCATCTCGATGCGGCGCGCGATCTTGCTGCAGCGGTAGCGGCGAATCCCCCCTCTCGGTGCGCGCAACGGTGCGCACCCGGCGCTGGTATATGGACCAGCTCGAGCGCGAGGTCGCGATGCAAACCGCCCCGCTAAAACTCTACCTCAGCGAAGACTTTCACGAGGCAGCGCGTGCCTTTGCCGAAAAACGTCGGCCGGGGCCGTTCAAGGGCCGCTGAGGCCGGCTGATCCGAGGGAGGTTGTTGCTATGATCACGGCTGGCTATATCCGCACCATGGCCGCCTACAACGCCGAGATGAACCGCCGTCTCTATGGCGCCGCGGCGCGGTTGTCAGATGACGAGCGGGGGGCGTCGCGCGGTGCGTTCTGGAGCTCGATCCACGGTACCTTGACCCACATCCTGTGGGGCGACCGGCAATGGATGTCGCGTTTCGACAACTGGCCGAAGCCGGCGACCCCGATCAAGCAGAGCGCGCAGATGATCGAGGGATTTGCCCAGCTAAGGGACGCCCGCGAAAAGGCAGACGGTGATATCATCGATTGGGCTCACAGGGTCGACGATGCTTGGCTCGGCGAGGATATGGTCTGGTTCAGCGGCGCGGCAAACCGCGAGATGCGCGCGCCAAAGGGTTTGCTGGTTGCGCATTTCTTCAATCATCAGACCCATCACCGCGGCCAGGTGCACGCGATGCTGACCGCCGCCGGGCAGGAAACCGGCGACACCGACCTGTTTTTGCTGATTCCGCAGATCGTCGACTAACGGCCGGGCTTCTGCCCTCCGCATCGGGCGCTAGGCAGACCCTCTTGCTGCTCGCCTCTCCCGCTTGCGGGTAAAGTGGCGCCGGCGGCGATTTTGTGGGATTCGTCCCCGGAATAATCACGAGAGCAAATGGACACAGCCGAGGACGGACTTCCGTTTCCGCAACGGTATTGGGCGATCGTAACCCTCGTCATCGGCATGGTGGTGTCGGTTCTCGACAGCTCGATCGCCAATATTGCATTGCCGACGATCGCCAGGGACATCGGCGCCACCGCGGCGCAATCGATCTGGGTGATCAATGCATACCAACTGGCGGTGGTGATCTCGCTTCTGCCGCTGGCCTCGCTCGGCGACATCTTTGGCTATCGCCGCATCTACGCCATCGGCTTTGCCGTGTTCACCGCCGCGGCGCTGGTCAGCGCTCTGTCGGACTCGTTACCAATGCTGGCGGTCGGGCGCGCATTACAAGGGCTTGGCGCTGCGGGCATGATGAGCGTCAACACGGCGCTGGTGCGGTTCACCTATCCGCGACGGCAGTTGGGCCGCGGCATCGCGATGACCGCGGTGGCAGTTTCCGTCTCCTCCGCCGCCGGACCCAGCGCCGCGGCTGCGATCCTGGCCGTTGCTTCCTGGCATTGGCTGTTCGCGGTTAACGTGCCGATCGGCTTCGTCACCTTCGTCATGTCTTTGCGGCTGCTGCCCAAGACACCACCCTCGGAGCACCGCTTCGACCCGGCAAGTGCCGCGCTGAGCGCCTTTGCCTTCGCCTTCCTAATCGCGGGCATCAACGGCATTGGTCATGGCGAAGCTCGGATGTTCGTCGCGATCGAGTTGATCGGCGCCGTATGTGTCGGTTATGTGCTGGTGCGCCGGCAGGCAACGCTGACCCTGCCGCTGCTGCCGGTGGATCTGTTCCGCCGCCCGATATTCGCACTGTCGGTCGGCACCTCGGTGACGACCTTTATTGCGCAAGGCATCACCTTTGTCGCCTTGCCGTTTTACTTCCAGGACGTGCTGGGACGCTCGCAGGTCGCTACCGGGCTGCTGATGACACCTTGGCCGGCAACGGTCGCGGTCATCGCCCCGATCGCCGGCCGGTTGGCTGACCGCTATCCGGCCGGGATCCTCGGCGGCATCGGCTTGAGCGTGCTGAGCCTCGGTTACGTTCTGCTGGCAATGCTGCCGGCGCATCCTTCCACTATCGACATCTTATGGCGGATGACGTTGTGCGGCCTCGGTTTCGGGTTTTTCCAATCGCCGAACAACCGGGCTATCGTCGCCAGTGCGCCGCGCGAGCGCAGCGGCGGGGCGGGAGCAATCCAATCGACGGCGCGGCTGCTTGGCCAGACGATCGGCGCGGCGTTGGTCGCACTGATTTTCGGATTGGCTCGGCCCGCTGGCGGCACCGGACCGACCGTGGCGATCCTGCTGGCCGCCGGCTTCGCGGCGGTCGCCGCAGTCGCCAGCATGGCCCGCCTGTTCAATTTCGTGCGTGCGCCGCGATCTTCCCCGATCCCCGACCAGACCCGGTCGGATCCACAGCGCGGCACGGTCGGCACCGACTGAACATCTTCTTGCCCGGGCCCGAGGATTGTCCAACTAATGCGAGCGTAGCTTCCTCACGCCCGAATGAAGATTTGAAGCGATCATAGGCAATCGGGGATATACTGCCCATAGGGTTCGTAAAAGACTGTCGACGATTGGAGCTTGCGCGAGCTATGCCTGGCCGATATGGCAAAATCCTGAAGGCATCGTGTCTGTTGCTCTTGCTGTCGACCGGGTCGGCGAACGCTGCCGATTCGGATCGTCAAGTCATTCATGTTCTGAACCGGATCGCCTTTGGCCCGTCCTTTGACGACTACAATTACGTCAAGACGGTCGGGGTCGAGCAGTACATCGCCGAGCAGCTCGATCCTGCGGCAATTCCCGAGCCGATCGAATTGCGCTTTCGCCTTGCCCAGCTCGACACCCTAGGCCTCGACGCGGTCGCGCTGCGGCAGCTTTACGGGCCGCTGCGCCCGGTAATGGGCATCAAACCGACAGCTGACGAGATCAAGGAGCAGCAGTTGCGGGCGGCGGTGGTCATCCGCGAGGCGGCCGAGGCGCGAGTGCTCAAAGCGGTGCTGAGCCGGCGTCAGCTCGAACAAGTGATGGTCAATTTCTGGTTCAACCATTTCAATGTATTTGCCGGAGAAGGCCTGGACCGGGTGTGGATCGGGGATTACGAGGATCGGGCGATCCGCCCAAACGCGCTTGGCCGGTTTCGCGACTTGCTTTTCGCTGTCGCCAAGCATCCGGCGATGTTGGTCTATCTCGACAACACCCGGAACGCCGCACCTGGCAGTCCCGGCGCGCATGGCGCAGCGAGCGGTCTCAACGAAAATTTCGCCCGCGAGGTCATGGAGCTGCACACCTTGGGCGTCGACGGTGGTTACACTCAGGACGACGTTAGCACCCTGGCGCGGGTATTTACCGGGTGGCGGGTCAATCCACCGAGTTCGCAGAACTTCCCCGGCGTTGCCGCGGTCTTCGAGGGTGCCCGCCACGATTACGGGCCAAAGGTGTTCCTCGGGCATAGGCTCGTTGCCCGAGGCAAGGGCGAAGGCGAGGAGGCACTCGATCTTCTGGCCGCTAATCCGGCAACCGCCCACCACATCAGCTACGAACTCGCGCAATATTTCGTCGCCGATGCGCCGCCGCCGGAGCTGGTCGATCGTCTCACCGCCCGCTTTCTCGCGACCGGCGGCGCCATCGGCGAGGTCCTGAAGACGCTGTTCGCGAGCGCCGAGTTCTGGAACAGCGCTGGGCAGAAATACAAGACACCCTATGAGTATGTGATCTCCGCGGTGCGTGCGACCGGGGTTCCGGTCAACAACGTGCGCCCGCTGCTCAACTGGATGAGCCGGCTCGGCATGCCGCTCTACGGATGCCAAACACCGGACGGCTATAAGAATACCGAGGAGGCTTGGCTCAGTCCGGACGCGACCTTGCAGCGGATCAGCTTTGCCGTGGCAGTTGGCCTCGGTTCGCTGCCGATCAGCGCCGACACCGACGGTGCGGATACCGAGCTGAACCGACTATTCCATCCGCTCGGGGCGGTTTTCCCTAGGCGCGTCGATGAGATATTCGGCGCGACCCTCTCGAGCACGACGCGGGCCGAGGTCGGAGCAGCGGTGCCGAAGCTGCGAACCGCATTGATCCTCGGCAGCCCCGATTTCATGCGCAGATAGGAGCTTGGATGGCCGAGGCCGGGCTGTCGAGGCGCTTCATTCTCCGGGCGTCAGCCGGAGCGGTGGTGGCGCCACTCGGTCGTGGCGCGTGGGCCGCGATCGCTGAGGGCGGCCCGAACCGCCTGGTCGTGATCTTGCTGCGGGGTGCCGTCGATGGTCTCAACGTGGTCGTGCCTTACGCCGACCAAGCCTACTACGAAGCGCGTCCGTCGATCGCGATCGCTCGGCCCGGCGAACCTGGCGGCGCTCTGCCGCTCGACGGCCATTTCGGGCTGCATCCAGCGCTGGCCGATTTGATACCGCTGTGGCGGCAGAAAGATCTTGCTTTTATCCACGCCGCGGGATCGCCTGATCCGAACCGTTCGCATTTCGAGGCGCAACTCTACATCGAGAATGGTACACCGGGCCGCAGCGCCACTCCCGACGGGTGGCTGAACCGGGTACTCCAGGTGCTCCCGGGTCTGCGTGGCCCGACCGATGCGATCATGGTCGGTCCAACTTTGGCGCGCATTCTGACCGGCAGAGCACCCGTCGCCAATTTTCCGCTCGGGCCGGATGCCGCCAAGGGATTGCCGATCGACCGGCCGCGGCTCGCCGGGGCCTTCGACCGGCTCTATGCGGCAGACGACGCGCTTGGTCAGGCCTATCGCGAGGGCCGTAATGCCCGGGGTCGACTGCTCGGCGATCTGGCGCGCGAGCAGGCCGTTGCCGATGGCGGTGCGCCGGCTCCGGCAAGCTTTGCCGCCACGGCGGCTCGGCTCGGTCAGCTGATCGGCGTCGACGCGAAAATCCGACTGGCCTTCGTCGCCCTCGGCGGCTGGGACACCCATGTCGATCAGGGTGGCGCCAAAGGACGGCTCGCCAACCGTTTGAGTTCGCTTGGCCAAGGCTTGGCCATGCTGGCCCGCGGTCTCGGCGCGGCATGGCGCGACACGGTCGTCGTCGTGCTCTCAGAGTTCGGTCGCACCGTGCGCGAGAATGGCGATCGCGGCACGGATCACGGCCATGGCAATGTCATCTGGGTTGCTGGCGGTGCGGTCAAGGGCGGATGCGTCTATGGCCAGTGGCCGGGTCTGGCCTCGGCACAGCTGTATCAGCGGCGCGATCTCGCGATCACCACCGATTTTCGTGCGGCGTTGGCGGCGATCCTTGGTGCGCATCTGGGTCTCAGCGATCGTCAGCTGGGCCTGGTCTTTCCCGGAGGGCCACCGATCGCTGCCGGACTGGCGCAAATGCTGGCGGCATAACTCGGGTCACGTGGGTGCCGCCGGAGAATATTCACTGTTTGTTCAGAGTGTGTAGTCAACGATCGGGTTCTGGCGTCGGCGGAATGGCAACCGGATTGGGATGACGCGGCGATCTAGGGGCTTCGACCTGGCGGGATGAGCAATCTCGCCTGCCGTGAGGGTGCATTTGGCCGCTCGCCCGCTTGATGTGGCCTGCCAGTCCCCGCAGCGTTCACTGTAGCGCGACCGCGGCGGGGTGCAACGGCGGTGAGATTAAGACGCCCTATGCTGTCTCATCTATCCGCCCGCAAGGAGAAGGAGAAATAACAACTTTATTGCGTTCCAAGCAGCTTGGTGATATAGCGACGGTCCTGTTGGAAGTACCTAACCGGACGCGTGTGGAACCGAGAACTGCGGTCCTTTCGCGACCGGCATTGTGGAATGTCGCTCTTCACCGCCGGTCGGAAACGCTGAAAAGGAGCGTAGGGGTGCGCCGCACGCCGCTTTGGGCCGCTGTAACAATCGTGATGCTCATCGTCGCCGGGTGTGGGGGCGGGCCGCCACTGCCGCCCGCGCCGCCGGCATCGTCGCTGCCGTCCGCCCAATACATCATCGGCCCGGGAGACAAGCTGAACATTTTTGTCTGGCGCAATCCAGAATTGAGCACCTCGGTCGAGGTTCGTCCAGACGGCCGTCTATCGATCCCACTCGTCGAAGATGTCGTCGCCATCGGCAAGACACCGACACACCTGGCCCGCGATCTTGAGCAACGCCTTTCGAAATACGTCAAGGAGCCGGTGGTCACCGTTATCGCCGAGGGCTTCGTGGGCCCCTTCACAGAACAAGTGAGGGTTGTCGGCGAAGCCGAGCAGCCCCGTGCCGTTCCATACCGCGCCGACATGACTGTGCTCGACCTGATGATCGCGGTCGGCGGACTAACTCGCTACGCATCCGGCAACAATACGGTGCTGGTGCGCGCTGTCGGCGGAAAACAGCAATCTTATACGGTGCATTTGAACGATCTGCTAAACGACGGTGACGTATCGAGCAATGTAGCGCTTCAGCCCGGCGATATTCTGATCATTCCGCAACGCCTGTTCTGATCGTGCGAATATTGCTGGAGCGGGGTGGCCGTGGCGAAGCCGATCTACTGCAATCGGTCTAATGATCCCGGGGGCTGTGGACCTTGACTACCCGCGCGGAGCCGTAGATGAATTGGATTAAGTCGCAGGTAATCCCGATCGCGCAGATGCTGTGGCGACAGAAGTGGATCGCCATCGCCACTGCCTGGCTGGTGTGCACGGCCGGATGGGTCGCCATCGCCTTCATCCCGACCAAATATGAATCGACCTCGCGCGTATTCGTCAACGCCGACCCGCTGTTGACCCCGCTGCTGCACGGTTTGGCGGCGGATACCAATCCGTTGCGGCATGTCGATTTTCTGATACGAACCTTGCTGAGCCGGCCCAATCTCGAACAGGTCGTCCACCTTACCGATCTCGATGCTGCGGTTACCACCGCCCAGCAGCGGGATTCCCTTTATCAGAACCTTGCCAGCAACGTCGAGATTAAATCGATCACGCCGAACTTGATGACAATATCTTACCGCAATAGCGATCCGCAAATAGCCAAGAACGTGGTTCAATCGTTGTTGACGATCTTTGCCGAGAAGACAGCCGGCATCAGTCGTAGCGAAATGGATAGTGCGCAACGCTTTCTCGATGAGGAGATCGCGTCCTATCGCGATCAACTGCGTGCCGCCGAGAAGCGCAGGTCGGACATTGCGCGGCAATATCCGGACATCGTCACGAATTGGTCTCCGGACGCGCCTGCTAACGCCGGGGATGCTAATACCCGCCTCGATCAGGCCCACGCCGAGGTGGTCAAGGCCAGGGAAGCTCTCGCGGATCTGAAGACCAGGCGCGATGCGTTGAATACGCAACTCGCCTCGATACCGCCGATGCTGACCGTCGACCGTGGGCCGCAGGTAGTGGTCACCGGGGGACGGGAAAGTCCCGACGAGGCGCGGCTCGAGCAGATGCGCAGCCAGCTGGATACGTTGCGGCTGAAATATACCGACCAGCATCCCGACGTGATCGCCACTCGCAAAGAGATCGCCGAGCTCGAAGGGGAGGTGAAGCATTCGGGATCTGGTCCAGCAGCGGGAGGTCCCGGCAAGGCGCAGATCGCCAACGCCGTCTACGATCAGCTCAAGATCAAGCTGGCCGACACAGAGAGCGAAATAGCTTCTGCGCAGCATCGTCTCGACACGGCGCAAAAAAGCGCAGACCGGATCGAACAGATCGCTCGGTCGGCGCCGGGTGTATTGACGCAGGTACAGGATCTAGATCGCGATTACTCCGTGATCGCAAAGAACTATCAAGAATTGGTGGCGCGCCGTCAGGAGGCGCAAATCGCCGACAACGCCGACACCAAAACCGAGAACATCCAATTTCGGATTATTGATCCGCCCCAAGTGCCACTGGTTCCGGTAGCTCCCAACCGCCCGTTGCTGGTGTCGGCGGTGCTGGCGCTCGGGATTGCCGCGGGCGTCGCCCTGCCTCTGATTCTGTCGCAGCTCGACCGCTCGTTTGCGACTATTGCCCAGTTGCGAAGCCTCGGCCTTCCGATCTTGGGCAGCGTAACCCGACTTACGCTCGGCGCGGCGCGGCGGCGTGAGGCAATTCAGCTCGTCGGAGTTTGCGCCAGCGCACTCGTGTTGATTGCAGTCTATGGCACGTTGCTCGCGTTGAGCTTCGGGCTCCACTCGGTGGGCGTAACGTAATGGCAGAGTCGATAGGGCTGATCGAGCGGGCGGCGGCGCTGCTGCGCCAGCGGGAGACGGGTGCACCTGTTCCATCGGCATCGCCGGTGGTCCGCGTACCACCGGAAATGGCGCCGTCCGAGCGGGACGAGATGGGCGGTTTCACCGGGCCTGAGCTAATTCTTGACCGCGGGCGGCTGGCAAGTTTCGGCATCCCATTCCCGTCCTCCGAACGGTCGCGTACCGTAGAGGAGTTTCGGCTAGTCAAGCGCAACCTGATGACCGCGTGGACTGCGGCCGCAGTCGGCGAGAAACGGCCGAACCGGCTGATCATGGTCACGAGCGCGCGCCCCGGCGAAGGTAAGACATTCACCGCGCTCAACCTGGCGCTTGCCTTTGCCTCCGAACGGGATGTCAAAGCGTTGCTCGTCGATATCGACACCCAGCACTCCACGCTAGGCGCCATCCTTGGCGTTCAACGGGAGAAAGGAATCGTAGAGGTGCTGACCGGCGGTGTCGACCTGTTCGATGCCCTGATCCATACTAACATCGACAATCTATTGGTTCTCCCGTCCGGGCAAGGCGGCCCACACGTACCCGAGCTGTTTTCGAGCAATCAGATGGCGGCGCTGGTGATGGACGTCACGCGACGTTTCCCGGATCGCTTCATCATTCTCGACACTCCGCCCTGCATGGTAAGCAGTGACGCCGCGACATTGGCGCCCTTGGTGGGGCAGATTGTGTTCGTCGTGGAAGCTCACCGCACCCAGCAAGACGAGATCGAAGCCGGGCTCGGTATGCTTAGCGCGTGTCCGCGGATCAGTCTGCTATTGAACAAGAGCGAGCTGGCGAGCGCGCATTTCGGCTCTTACGGCTACGGTTATCAATATGCTGGTGGCGAGGGCGATGAGTTGCGCTCGGAAAAGTCCGCGCCAGCCTAGGGGCTTCCCAGGCACGGTTTACGGCAAACCGCATTTCCGGTTAGCGCTCTCGTTCCTGGTCGTTGCCGGTCTGACCCGGGCTATGCCGGGCGCCGCACAGCCGATGATCCCGACGCCTCCCGGCGGCATTGCACCCGACATCCTGCCGTCGGTTCCATCTGGTCCGTTCGGTCTGCCCAACCCGCTGACGCCGCCGAGTGCCCTACCCAGCGGCTTCACCCCGGCGTTGCCGCAACAGCCGGCTGATACGCTCGCCTTGCCAACCCCGGGGGCCGGGATCACCACACTTCAGCAATACGATCCGAACGCGCCGGCGATCCTGATAACCCCTACCGCGTCTGTCGGATTGACGCTGTACGACAACGTCAATTTCACGCATTCCAATCGAACCGCGGCGGCGGAAGCTAGTCTTATCCCCGGAATCTCGATGTCGGCTGATACGCCGCGGCTGCAAGGCGTGATGAGCGCTCAGGTGAGCGCTAACGCGTATACCCCGACGAGCAGTCTGGATCAGATTTATGCGGCCCTCTACGGGAACGGCACCGCGACTATCTTGCCCGATCGACTGTTCGTCGACGCCCAGAGTGCCATCACCCAATCCTCGGCGCTACCCGGTCTCGGCTTCATCAATACCAGCTTGCTGCCGCGGACCCAGCAAACACAGGTATTTGCCAATTCGGTTTCCCCATATTTGAGGGAATCCTACGACGGCATCGTCGACACCGAACTGCGCTATCGCTTCGGCGCTACAAATTTCAGCGGTAACACGGCAGCCACGCCCTCGATCCTGACCCCGGCCGCGACCAATCTTTCCAACGGGATCTTGAATGAGGGTTCGTTCATCGCCGCAACGGGCCAGAATTTCGAGCGGGCACTGTCACGCGTGACCATCGATGCTTCGGACTTCAACTCGAGTTCAACGAGCCGCAATACCCAGTTCAACTCGTATAACGATCTCCAGTATCGGATTACCCCGGATATCGCGGCGCTGGCTCGGATCGGCTATCAAAACATTCAGTATCCGCTCGCCCCGGCAGCGACATTTGCAGGTGTGACCTGGCTCGCCGGGGGACGGCTCTCGGTCGGGCCTAATTACGGCTACATCAGCCTGGAATATGGTCGACAGCAGGGCGTTTACGGGTTTACCGGTTCTGCCGCCTTTCAGGTGACGCCGACCATTAACTTTACTGCCAATCTGGTGCAAGGGATTAGCTCTCCCGGGCAATACGTGCTGGGCTCGTTGGCCACCTCGACATTGAGCCCCTATGGCTCAATCGTTGATCAGTATTCGGGTCTTCCGACGGCGTTCGCCTCCCCTGGGTTGGGGTTAACCAACGGCGTCTACCGCCAGCACCTCTTCAACGGCCAGATTACGGATACGATCGGAGCAAACAGCTACTCGATCTTTGGTTATTATGAAAATCAGCAATCCTTGACCCCGCCGATAACCGCGCCGACGAAGAGCATAGGAGCTTACGCGTCCTGGCGCCGCGACATCAGGCCGGACTTAAACGGCACCGCTTCCGTCGGCTTCTCCAACACCGCCAATGTGGTTGTCGTGAACAATCCGACACCAATAAATAGTGTCAATTCGTTAAATGCTAATATCGGCCTGAATTATCTCTTAGCCCGAAACCTGAGCGGGTCGGTCCTATACACGCTTACATATCAGCCGAATGGAGCTAGCTTGGCGTCTGGCCGCGGCGACATCGTTGCCAACACGTTGCAGTTTCTGCTGACAAAATCTTTTTGAGCTGATGTACGCCGACTTTTATGGTCTCGCTACCCGGCCGTTTCAGCTGACGCCCGACGCTCGCTTCTTCTTTGAAAGCAGCGTTCATCGGCAGGCCATGGCTTATCTGGTCTATGGTCTGCATCACGCCGAAGGCTTCATCATCATTACCGGTGAGGTTGGCGCGGGGAAGACCATCTTGGTGGACAACCTGCTGGCGACGATCAGCGAGAGCAGCTTTATCACTGCAAAGATCGTAACTAGCCAGCTAACCGGCGACGATCTGCTCCAAATGGTCGCCGGGGGATTCGGGATCGCAAAAGAGGGGTTGGCCAAAGGGTCCTTGCTACAGCGGATCAACGATTTCGTTCTCGCTCAGCACCGCACCGGGAAACGCGTGCTATTGATTGTCGACGAGGCGCAGAATTTGTCGTTCGAAGCGCTCGAAGAGCTGCGCATGCTGTCAAACATCGTCGTGGACAAGACCATGGCGTTGCAAAGCTTTCTGCTGGGGCAGCCGCAGTTCCGAGCGATCCTGGGCAGCCCAGGACTCGAACAGCTGCGCCAGAGAGTGACCGCGGCCTACCACCTCGGACCGTTGAACGAGGCCGAAACCCGAGCATATATTGAGCACCGGTTGCGCCGCGCCGAGTGGAAAGGCGATCCGCATTTCACCGAGGCCGCCTTTCCGGTAATCTATCAGCACACCGACGGTGTACCCCGTCGAATCAATACCTTGTGCTCGCGGCTTCTCTTGTATGGATTTCTCGAGCAGCTCCATACCTTGACGGAAAGTGCGGTCGAAAAGGTCGCCACCGATTTGCATGACGAAATTGCGGTGGTTACCACGCCGCCGGAGGCTCCCGCTGTCGATGCGGAGAAGAGCACGCCGGGCGCTGCCCTGCCAGCGGTTGTCGAACGCCTCGCCGGGCTCGAAAAAAGCGTCGATAGGCATGAGCGACTGATCCGGCGCGCGATCGAAATAGCCGCCAATTATTTTCAAGGGGAGCGGCCGTGAGACGAACAGCATTTTCGCGACATCGGCAGGCATACCCCTCGACCGGCGCGGGTGAGACACCGGCTTCAACCGTCGGTATTACCGCACACCGAAATGACACCGCCCAGGCCGGTGTTATCACAATCGATGTCGAAGACTATTTTCAGGTCGAGGCTTTCGCCTCGACAATCGATCCCAAGGATTGGGAGCGGTTTCCGTCCAGGGTCGACCGCAATACTCAGCGTCTGCTCGACCTCCTCGCAGAGGCAAAAGTTCAGGCCACCTTCTTCACCCTGGGCTGCATAGCGCGGCGGCAACCGGCGCTAGTACGTCGCATTGTCGACGAAGGCCACGAGTTGGCTAGTCATGGAACCGATCATCGCCGCGTCGATTTAGACTCTGCGTCTTCATTTCGCGCCGATGTGCGGGAAAGTAAATCGATTCTCGAGGATGCAGGCGGCGTTGGCGTTCTCGGATACCGGGCGCCGACATTCTCGATCGGCCGCAGCACCGCATGGGCCCACGCTATCCTGGCGGAGGAAGGCTATCGCTACAGTTCCAGCGTATATCCGGTCAGGCACGATCTCTACGGCAGCCCCAACGCACCACATTTCCCATTCGCCCCGTGCCCCGGGATGATCGAAATCCCGCTGGCAACCGTCCACGCTTTGGGAAGAGAGGTTCCCGCCTCTGGCGGCGGCTATTTCCGATTGTTCCCCTACGTCCTATCTCGCGGCCTGCTGGAGCGCGCCGGCGGCGCCGGTCGTTCCCCACCGGTGTTCTACCTCCATCCGTGGGAAATCGATCCCGATCAGCCACGGCAGCGACAGGCGCCGCTGCGCTCGCGGCTTCGCCATTACCTCAATCTTCGCCGTACCGAGCCGCGCCTGCGCCGTCTGCTGCGCGATTTTGCCTGGGCCCGAATGGACAAGGTGTTTTTGACCGATGAGGCAGGGCCGTTTCCGCTGATCACTGAATGGGTAGATTATTGTCGCAGGTCAGGGTAAGGCCGTTTCAGCCAGCAGACTGTGACAGATGGGATGCTTTCGTTCGAGCGTGTACGGACGGAACGTTCTTTCATCTGTCGCCATGGCGGCGTGTGATCGAGCGTGCCTTTGGCCACCGCACCTACTATCTCATTGCCGAGCGCGACGGCGAGGTGACCGGGGTGCTGCCGCTGACCCATGTCAAATCGGTGCTGTTCGGCTCGTCGTTGATCGCCAACGCATTTGCGGTCGAAGGTGGGCCGATCGCGGCTGATGCCGAGAGCCTGCGCTTACTCGAAAGTGAAGCTGAGGATCTCATGCATACCCTCGGGGTGCCGGTGCTTGAGATTCGCAGCCACTCCGAGAGCCGCGGTGATTGGCAGATGAAGTCCGGGATCTACGCGATATTTCGTAAGTCAATCGATCCTTCCGTTGATGCCAATTTAAAGTCTGTACCGCGCAAGCAACGCGCGATGATCCGCAAGGGAATTCATAACGGATTGCAGTCCGAGATTGATGGTGATGTCAACCGCCTCCATCGCATCTATGCCGAGAGCGTCCATAATTTGGGCACCCCCTTATTCGCTAAATCCTATTTCCAGATACTTCGGGAGGAGTTTCCGGACTGTTCTGACATTGTCACGGTAACAAGCAATGGAATGGCAGTGTCGTCGGTGCTGAATTTCTATTTCCGTGATGAGGTCTTACCTTTTTACGGGGGCGGGACCGCCAGTGCGCGAGGGCTTGCGGCAAACGACTTTATGTATTGGGAGGTTATGCGCCGTGCTTGTGAGCGCGGGTTCCGTATATTCGATTTTGGGCGCAGCAAGATCGGAACCGGTGCACACGCGTTCAAACGAAATTGGGGGTTCGAGCCCACGCCGCTCGTATATCAATATCGGTTGGCGGACAATCGAGGGGTGCCCGATTTAAGCCCCCTCAATCCCAAGTTCAAATTATTTGTCGCTGCCTGGAAAAGATTGCCGTTGCCGGTCGCCAATCGGCTCGGACCGTTGATCGTCAAAGGGATCGGCTGAGCATGGATTTCTCACGCGGATCGGGTCGCGTAATCGAACGGCGGGAGCCGATCACAGCGCTCGCCACGCCTTCGCCGATCCTAGCCAACGGAAGCACGATACCCCTCTCCTCTCCGTCCGTCCGGTGGCGGATGGCCTTGCTGACGATCGCAATAGCGGCTCTCGTTCTAGGCCTGGTCTTTCTCTCCGACGTGACCATGGCGGTTCGCGTATGGATCGCTTCGACCGCCTATAATCACTGTTTTCTGATCCTGCCGCTGATCGGCTTTCTACTATGGGAAAGGCGGGCCGTGATCGCCGCGTCGTCGCCCGCTCCTGCTTGGTGGCCGTTGCTGTTGATGCCCTTTCTAACTGCTGTCTGGCTCTTTGCTGCATTTCTCGACATCAATGAGGGCCGCCAACTGGCGCTGGTCGCAATGTTCGAGGTGGTTCTGCTGGCCGCGCTAGGTCCGCGAGTGTTTTGGCGGCTGCTTGCTCCGTTTTTATTTTTGTTCTTTTTGGTACCGAGCGGAGCGTTCCTTGTTCCGTCTTTGCAAGTTGTTACCTCCAAGATTGTCGTCGCTGGGTTGCATGTCCTCCATATTCCAGTTTTCTCCGACGGCAACATGATCCAGATCCCAGAAGGTGATTTCGAAATTGCCGAAGCCTGCGCCGGCTTGCGGTTTCTGATCGCCTCTGCCGTATTCGGCTGTTTCTTTGCCCTAGTCATGTATCGCGGTTATTGGCGCCGTACCCTGTTCATCGCGCTGTCGCTCACCGTGCCGATCGGCGCAAATGGCATGCGCGCGCTCGGAATCATCGTCTTGGCTCATATCGAGGGCAGCGCCACGGCGGTCGAAGCCGACCACGTCCTCTACGGTTGGCTGTTTTTCTCCTTGGTGATCATTTTGCTGATCGCGATCGGCATGACATTTGTCGAGAAGGAAGGCGGTCGAATTGCCGCGCCTCTGGCCCCGCCCCCCAATAAGCCAGAGCCGACTTCGCCCGCTTGGCGATTTGTTGCAGCGGTCACCGGGGCAATATTGCTTGCGGTGGCCGGTCCAGCTTACGCATCCCTACTCGACACCGAATTCGCGACATCGGCTCCGCCGGTCGCCGCCAGCCCGCAAGTCGCTCCGCCGTGGCACCCCGTCGCCGACACCGACATCGGCTGGCGGCCGGTGGTTCTCGGCGCTGACAGCAAGCTTTTGGACAGCTTTACGGAACCGGGTTCCCACGTCGTCGTCCGCTTCATCGCTTTCTATCGCCTGCGCGCCATCGGGAATGCCTTGACCAACAGCGAAAATCGCATCGCGGACGACAATTTATGGCGTGTGGCTCAGAGAGGGGACGCCGAGTTCTCGCTGGACGGCGAAAAGGTCAAGGTAACGACCACCCAGATCGTTAGCGGCCCTCGTCGGCGCCTGGTCTGGTCGTTCTACCTGGTCGACGGAGAAATCGTCTCCGGATTGCTCCGCGCCAAGCTACTGCAAGCACGGGCCGTGCTGCTGCACCGCGCACCGCTCGCGGCGTTCGTCGCGGTCTCCGCGAGTATGGACGATCCCGATGATCGCGCTGCAGCAGCGCAACTGGAGCGTTTCATGCGGGCCACCGAACCCCTGCCGAAATTCCTTGAGGTGCTCGCCGGCGGCCACGGGCCCGCCACCGCCCCGAACCGTGGTACAAACTGAGCGAAACCCGATCCTCCGATTAAACGCTTGCCGGGGGGCAGATGATTTGTGCGGAGGGTTCGGATATCCCGAGTTCGGGGAGGGGTCCAACGCTCAGCGAGAGTCTTGATTTCGAACGGAGTTGCCGCTCGCCCGCCGATCTCACCCATGAAGAAATCGAGATACTGTTCGATACGCCGCAAAAAAGCCCGCAGATCCGCCTCGCTGCGGACGTAGGGCGTGTTTCCGGGGGCGAGCGATGGGCTGTGATAGGTGAAGCTGAAGACGCGATGACCGCTGCGCAACAGCGCGCGCGTAAGGCGACGTTGTTCGGCGAAGGAAATCCCCTCTGGCGTCAGCGTGATACGCTCGACAAGGCCGAGGCGGGCGAGAATTCCCGGTACGTGCAGGGCTTTCAGCTGCTCGTTCATGGTCAGCACATAGGCCATCGGGCCGGCCGGGGCCAACAAACCGGTGTAGCCGATCGAGAGCGGGATTTCGAGCAACGGTTGATCGGTTCCGAACCAATACGGCCGGGCGCCGCAATGCGAAAAATTGGGCCCGAAATTGCGGCTCAGGTCGGTGCCGGGAACAACGCTGACATCGATCTCGTAGTCGAGCTCGGCGAGAATCCGTGCTGTGCCGTGGCCAACCCCGTACCGGCCCGCCTTGTAGATCCGCGGCCGCACACCGAAATTTTCGCCGATGACTTGGGTCAATCGGACCAGCTTCTCGCGCTCGAGTTCGTATGGCAGGTTGCCCGGGTAGGAATTCTCATCTGTTGCCTGTTCGACGAAGGGCGGCGTGTCCCAGGGCTGGAGGTGGGCACCAATTTCGCAGATAGCCGAGCGGTGCAATTCCCGGATGAACTCGTACCCATCGGGCGTGCTGCTCACCGGGTAGTCGAGGACGAAGGTCGGGCGGACGCCATAGCGTTCGAAGATCCGCTGAGTTTGTGCTTGGCGCTTGACCGATGTCACCCCGACTGCTCGGCGGGGCTGCGCGCGTGCCCAGTCGAATTCAGCTTCGGTGTCGACAACGACGACGATCATCGGCGGATGATCGAGCGGCCAGTCAATCACCCGCCATGTTTTGGGATCCAGCATTCCCCCGCGATCACGTCTGACGGTTTGCCCATGTCCTGCGGGAACCCGCTTCACACCGGAGCGCCGCGGGCGATGAAGATGTGGCGCGACGTTATGAGCGGCCCATTTCAGCATTTGTTCGGAACCAATGTACTGTGGAAAAGATAACATAGGGCGCGTCGACATGCGAGCAATTCGCGACCGGGCCCGCAATACTTGCATTGCTATATCTTGAGAGGGTAAAGATTTGCCCGACGCACCCGGACCGACCGACTTGGCCGAATCGTCGGCTAACGGTAGCCGGCAGTTCGCCTGCGGTACCTGACGCCATGGTGACTTCCGCCCTGAACACCGCTGTGGCTGTTTCGCACCCGCACTTCCTTCACGTTTTTCCGAGCTTTGGGGTTGGCGGGGTACCGCTGCGCATGGTCCGAATTATTAACCATTTGGGACCGAAATTACGCCATACGGTGGTGGCCCTCGACGGCAATTTCGACGCCGCGCAAAGCTTCGCGGGCAATATTGAAGTGCGTCTGATGGTAACGGGGCAGCATCGGCTGGGGTTCGTGCGCGCCCTTCTCGGCAGTGCCGCCATGTTGCGGCGGTTGCGGCCGGATCTGCTGATTACTTACAACTGGGGCTCGATCGAGTGGGCGATGGCGAACCGTTTATGGCCAGTCGCACGCCAGATGCATTGCGAAGCTGGCTTTGGCAAGGAAGAAGCCGATCGGCAGATCCGCCGTCGCGTGCTATTCCGCCGCTGGGCACTGACGGGCTGCGTCCATGTCGTCGTCCCCTCGCGCCGGCTTGAAAAGCTCGCCCGCGATGTTTGGAAATTGCCAAAAGGGCAAGTCGTCTTTATTCCGAACGGTGTTGATGTCGAGCGCTTCTCCGATCCGAGGCCCGACGCTGTACCCGGTTTCTCCCGGGCACCTGGCGAATTTGTCGTCGGCACGGTGGCGCCGTTACGGGCCGAGAAGAATATCGGGCGATTGCTGCGGGTCTTCGCGCGCCTCGACCGGTCGATCTCCGCCCGATTGATCATCGCCGGCGACGGAGTTGAGCGCCCGGCTCTGACCCAGCTCGCCGGCGAGCTGGGGCTCGCAGAGCGGGTGACCTTTACCGGTCAGGTTGAGCCTGAATTGGTGCTCGGCGCCTTTGATATTTTTGCACTTTCTTCCGATACGGAGCAGATGCCGAATGCGTTGCTCGAGGCGATGGCCGCGGGCCGTGCCGTCGCCGCGGTCGATGTCGGAGACGTCAAAAGCATCTTGTGTGAACAAAACCGTCGCTTTGTCACGCCGCGTGACGACGATGCGGCGTTTGCTGCCTCGCTTTCGCACTTACTTGGCGACCCTGCGAAGCGCATCGCTTTGGGGCGCGCTAATCGCGAGCGTGTCGTGGCCGCGTTCTCCCAGGGTCAAATGTTCGCCGCCTACTCTCAGGTCCTTGGCTTGGCGCAATTGTGATCCAGTTTATTGTGTCAGGGAACCTGCCCCGCTTGCCGGCACTGCGATCGCGGTGCTTGGCGGATCCCGATGGGCTCTTGGAGATTGCCCGAACCGCCGGCGAGGCGAGTAACTCGGCAGGAGCTAAATCCGATCGCTTCAGCCTGATCCTGCACGATCTGAGAATGGGCGGGGCCTGGAAACGCACTGGTCCAGGCAGGCTTCGGCAGACCGAACAAATGCTTTGCGAATACATCGCTCCCGAACTGCGCCGTGCGCTCACCTTTCTCGACATCGGGGCTTCCGACGGCATCACCACAGTGGAGGCGAGGCGCGCGCTGCGGAGGATCTCCGGCAGCAATGTCGAGGCAATTCTGGCCGACCGCAACTTGTGGCTCTTGCGCTATCGTCGAGGTTGGGTCGTCGAATATCGTGCCGCAGACGGCGAGCCGATCATGGCCCGCCTCGGTCGCTTGGGGGTCCGCCTGGCCGCTCAACGGCGACAGGTTGGCCCGGACGCCAATTTGCTCGCCCGACTCTACCTGAAGTCACAACGTTTTCGGGCAAAAATGCGCTGCGACGCTCGGATCTCGTTAGTGCATCCGGACGCGCTGACCGAGCCCGGCATCACCGTCATGGAACTCGATTGCCTCGTTTGTGAGAAATCCTTACAAGAACATGTCGCGGCAATTCGTGCGAGCAACGTATTGAATCTTAGTTATTTCAGTGTGCCTCAGATTCGACTGGCGGTTGGACATTTGCATGCATATCTGCGAGAAGGCGGATGCCTCGTCGTCTCTCGAAACCATGATCAAGCGAACAGCGAGGCGGAAAACGGCTCGGTCTGGCTGAAGGATGGCGGTCGGTTTCGCTGGCTCGAGGATTTCGGCGCCGGCTCCGAAATCAGGTCGATTGTCGACGACTGGCCCTATGGCTGAGGACACGCCTGCCCACGCCTGGCAGGGTCGGTGACGAGCCGGCGCCGGAGCAGCGCTGATGAGCGGTTTTTTTCTGGTGTGTACGGGGCCAAACCGCGATCGTTCGGCGGAACTGGCGGGACTGAAGCGGGCTTTCGCCGAGCTTGGTTTCGCTTCACCGGAAATCATCGAGGCGCGCGACTATGTGTTCGCCGGCTATCCCAGCTTTGGGAACCGATCGGTACCGCTACAGCGATACCCGAACAGCGACTTCGTTTTCGTCTGCGGCACCTGCATATGCGACGGTGGCATCGGTGAGGTTGCTGCCGCGCGGCTGCAGGACTGCTCGACAACTGCGCTCGACGCCGATGATCCCGTATGGGGTCATTATGCTGTCCTTCTAAATCGCGGCGGCCGCACGGAAATCAAGCTCGACCGATTCGGGGGCTACCATCTCTTCTATAATATTACCGCCGGAATCGTTTCTTCCTCGTTTTACGCGATCTGCTCGGTGCTCAATTCTCTGACACTGTCCCAGCAGAGCGCCTGCGAATACATTTTCAACGGGGTCGTCTCCGGCAATGAAACCTTGTTTGAAGAGGTCGCACTCGCCCCGATAGGCGGCACGATCTGGGTTAGCCCGCGCGGTTTGGAGATCGTTCGGCCGGCATTGCGGGTGACGCGAGAATTCACCTCGGAAACGCGGGCGACCTCGCTGGATCGCAGCATGATGCTACTTGACCGTTATTTTGCGGCGGTCACTCGTAGTTTTGGCGACCGCGTCGGGTGTGCACTTTCCGGCGGCTATGACTCGCGCCTAATTCTGGCTTGCTTGCGCCGGCACGGGGCGCGGCCGCGCGTTTACGTCTATGGCGCCGCTCCGGAACGGGACGTTCGTCTTGCCTCCGAAATTGCCAAGCATGAAGGTTTTCCGCTGGCGGTGATCGACAAGAGCGATCAACCGATAATCGAGCCTGATCGGTTTGCCGAAATTGCGCATCGCAATTTTCTCGCTGCGGACGGTTACGGCTGGGACGGCATCTTCAACAACGGCGCCGAGATCGCCGAATTGGCGCGCCGCGTCGATGGCAACGCCATCGCTTTCAACGGCGGTGGTGGCGAAATTTTTCGAAACTTTTTCTATTTGCCCGACCGAGGGTACACTATACGGGAACTTTTATGGAGCTTCTATAGCCGGTTTGATCCCGCCGTTTCCACTGCGCTCTTCGATCCTGTCCGCTATTACGAAGCACTCGAAAAAAAAGTAATGGAATTGTTGGCCAGCGACGAGCGCCGGTTGGCACGGCCAACCGTCGAATGGCTCTATCACAACTTTCGCTGCCGCGCCTGGGACGGCAAAGTCGACAGTATCGCGGCCAGATATGGGTTTACGGCGATGCCCTATCTTGAAAGGTCGATTACCGAGCATGCAAGCACCCTTTGCCTCTCCTGGAAAAATCACGGAGCTTACGAAGCCGCGCTGATCCGCCGCGCTGATCCTCGGCTGGCGCAATATCCATCGAACTACGGTCATGATTTTGTGCGACCACCGCCGTGGGCGCGGCGCATTGCGGATTACGCCACCTATATTCGTCCGCCTTGGTTGCGGCGCTATACCTACCGGCTAAAGCACTCTCGGCGCCCGTCCGGTGATTGGCCGGGCTATCTGGCGGAGCCTTATCGGCAGGCGGTGCTTCCCGGCGGAGCCGAAATACTGAGCCGGGCTGTTTCGGCCCGATCAGATCAAGGACAAGGCCCAATTGGCCCGTATCTTGTCATTGGAATATACACTGCGCCACTTTGGTGCGCGTGTCAGGGTCGATTTTTAAGAGACAGGCGGGTTTCATGTGCGGAATAACCGGCATCTTCCACTACCGCGAGCGCACTGACGCCGATCAACGCCTGTTGCGCCGAATGACCAATCTCCTCGGTCACCGCGGTCCTGACGGCGATGGTTTTTATTGTGCTCCGGGCATTGGGCTCGGACATCGCCGGCTCGCCATTATCGATCTGTCGGGCGGCGATCAGCCCCTTTTCAACGAGGACGGGACGGTTTGCGTCGTTTTCAACGGTGAGATCTATAATTTCCACGAGTTGATGGCTGAACTGTCGGCGCGGGGACATGTTTTTCGGACCCGTTGCGACACCGAAGTCATCGTGCATGCTTGGGAGGAATGGGGCGAAGGGTGCATTGAGCGTTTTAATGGCATGTTCGCTTTCGCCCTGTTTGACGAGCGGCGTGAGACGTTGTTCCTGGCGCGTGACCGACTCGGCGAGAAACCACTATATTACGCCTTCCTCCCTGATGGACGCTTGCTATTCGCTTCGGAGCTTAAAGCGATCTTGTGCGTGCCTGCGGTCGACCGTCGTCTCGACCCGCAGGCGATCGAAGAATTCTTCGCTTTCGGCTATATCCCCGACCCGCACTCGATCTATCTCGGTGTCAAAAAGCTGGCGCCGGCACACTATTTGGTTTTGAGGCGTGGCGAGGCGCCGTCCGACCCGTGCGCCTATTGGGACGTACGCTTTGTCGACGGCACCGAGGTTCGCAGCGAAGAGGCCGCCGAAGAACTGATCGCACGGCTGCGCCGGTCGGTCCGGATGCGGATGATTGCTGATGTTCCGCTCGGGGCGTTTCTGTCGGGCGGCGTTGACTCCAGTGGGGTCGTGGCGATCATGGCCGGCTTGCAGTCGCAGCCGACCCAGACTTTCACGATCTCCTTCGGAACCAGCGGTTTCGATGAGTTAACCTACGCGGCGGCCGTCGCCAGACGCTACTCCACGGATCATCACGTCAGGACTGTAGATCCGGACTGCTCTGATCTGCTCGATCGATTACCGCATGTTTATGATGAACCGTTTGGCGATAGCTCGGCATTGCCGACCCTGCGGGTTTGCGCAATGGCCCGCGAAAACGTTACTGTTGCGTTGTCCGGCGACGGCGGGGACGAAATATTTGGCGGCTATCGGCGGTATCGCTGGCACTGCTTCGAAGAGCGCTGGCGTAGCATCCTGCCGCAGCGCCTGCGCAGTCCGCTGTTCGGGTTCCTCGGCGCCGCTTACCCAAAGCTCGATTGGGCTCCCCGCCCGCTGCGCGCCAAGGCCACCTTCCAGGAGATGGCGCGCGGCACGGTTGACGCGTATTTCGCCTCTGTCTCGATCTCGTCCGAGGCGCTGCGTCGCAGGCTGTTCAGTCCAGGGTTCGCCCGCGAACTTCAGGGGTACACAGCAGCCGAAGTGCTGAGGCGGCATATGGCGCGCTGCGGCAGCACCGACCCGCTATCGCAAGTGCAATATGCCGACTTCAAATCCTACCTGCCAGGCGATATTTTGACGAAAGTCGATCGGGCGAGCATGGCGTCTTCGCTGGAAGTGCGGGTCCCATTGCTCGACCACACCTTGGTCGAATGGGCCGCCACACTGCCCTCGGGCTTGAAACTGCGGGGCGGCGAGGGCAAGCGCATCTTCAAATCGGCGCTCGAACCATACGTTCCCAGCGAGATACTGCGCCGCCCCAAGCAGGGATTTATAGTACCCGTCGCCCAATGGTTTCGCGGACCGCTGCGACGCCGTATGCGCGAACAGCTGACAGGCCCGGTTCTGAGTCAATCGGGGTTATTCGATATGACGGCGATCGAAAGTCTGCTCGACGAGCACGAATCCGGTCGCCGCGACCATAGCCCCACGCTGTGGTCGTTGTCGACGTTCGAAGGGTTTCTACGGCAGGTTCACGCGGTATCCGCACCTGCACGGGCCGAGCCCGAAACGCTGCTCGAGGCCGGCGCCTGACTTTTTGGGAGCCTTTTCCACATTCGTGTGTTCCGATTGTGGCATGTTAACCATGACCGCGAATACGAATGCTGTACGTCCTGCCCGGAAAGATTTCCGCAACCGACACTTGGGCGTTCGCGACGAGAGGAAAACAATCTGTGACGGTGCGGGCAGATCAGTGCGATTGGAAGAATCGCGGCGACGGGCTGACGCTGCAGAAGCTTCGACAAGACGCAATTCAAAGCCGGCGACTAAAGGTGTTGCTCGTCTCTCATGCGTTTCCGCCGGCTAACGCGATCGGTGCGGTACGTGTCGGGAAGCTCGCCAAATTTCTGTACGATGCGGGGCACGACGTGCGGGTCGTTACCGCGCCAAGGGCGGGAGACCAATCGCTTCCCTTGGAAATCCCGGCGGATCGCGTCGTTTACCAGGTCGGCTGGAAGGTCGACGATATCCTTGACGGCTTAGTCAAGCCGGTACGTCGTTGGTTTCGAGGCACAGCGCCTGTCTCCGGCGCGGCCGAGCTTCCCGCCCAGCCGACAACGACGCTGAATAGCGCCTTAGCGAGGCACTATTACGCCCTGCTACGTGTGCCCGATTCCCACGCCGGATGGATCAAGGCGGCGACGGTGGCCGGACGACGGGTCACACACGATTGGCAGCCTGACATTGTGGTCGCCAGCGGACCGCCCAACTCAGGCCTGGTTGCAGCCTCGCGCATCGCTCGGGTTTGCGGCGTGCCCTGGGTCGCCGAGCTGCGGGACTTGTGGGTCGACAATTCCTATTACGGGGAGCCGATTTGGCGTTGGTGGGTAGATTACCTCATCGAATGGCGAATATTGAGCAGCGCCGCCGGACTGGTTTCGGTGACGCCCCGATGGGCGGAGAGTTTGCGCCGCCGTTACTCCAAACCGACTGCCTGCATCTTGAACGGCTATGTCGAGGAGGATTTGCCGCCGCACCCCGTGGGGCCGCCGCCGGGCGATGTCCTGTCGATTATGTACACCGGATCTATTTACCCGGGCTATCGCGATCCGCGTCCGCTGTTCCATGCGATAAATCTGCTCGGCGCCGAACGTGACCATGTGGCGGTCCATTTCTATGGACCGCCACCCGCCGAGGTCTTGCCGCTCGCAGCCGAGCAGTCAGTAACGGACCGCGTCATTGTACACGACCCGGTCCCATATAAAGCCTCACTCGCGCTACAGACTTCGGCAGACATCCTGTTGCTGCTGCAATGGAATGACGAGAAGGATGCCGGCAACATCCCGGCTAAATTCTTCGAATATCTCGGAGCGGGCCGTCCGATATTGCTGCTGGGTTACGAGCGGGGCGATCTCGCCTCGATGATCCGCGGCCGGGCTGCCGGGGTCATCGCCAATGAGCCGGCGGTAATCGCTGGGCATCTGCGGCAGTGGATTTCGCAAAAGCCCACGGGAATTGCAGCCGTCGATCCGAACGCGCGCGCCGGCCTGAGCAGGGCCGAGCAATACCAGAAATTCGAGCAGTTCCTGCGCGAGATATTGCAGGGGCCTCAGCAGACGGATCGCCGCTCGGCGATCAGCGCGCCATCAGCACCGGCAAGCTCGCTTCCATGATGATATGCCGGGTGGCGCCCCCGAAGATCATCTGGCGGATGCGGCTCTGGGTGTACGCACCCTTGATCAACAGGTCCGCGCCGACGGCGAGCGCCTCCTTTAAGAAAGATTCACCCTGCGGCTTTTGCCGGCCGACGGCAGTGCGCAGGCTAACGTCGATGCCGTGTCGTTCGAGGGTGCGGGCGAGTTCGTCGCCCTCAGGCCCCGGTTCAGGCATGTGCTGCGCGCCGACGGCGACGATGCAAACATGACGTGCTTGCTTCAGAAATGGCATGCCGAGCGCGACGGTCAGCGCGGTCTCGGTGCTGCCGTTCCAGGCAATGGCGATGACCTCGCCCAGGGTAGCCGGGGCGCGTTGCGGTACCATCAGCACCGGGCGCCCGCTCTCAAACAAGGCATCTTCGAGGGTGGCTTCGGCGATTGACGCCAGTTTTTCCGGCTGCTCGACGACAATCAGGTCGAAAACCCTGCCGATCATCCCGACAACAGCATTCTGTCGGCCATCTTCCTCACGCCAGGAGGCACTCGGGCCGGTGTGCCCCGGCGGCACCGGGCCGATCGGCACGCCGCGCGCATTCATGAATTCCCGAAACAGGCGGCGGGCCTGATCGCGCCGCTCATGTCCCTCGCGCTCGAGGGTACGGTCGACTTCCGACGAAATCGAAAACCCCATCTCGCCGCCAAAGACAACGGCATACTCAGTCGTCAGGCTATGCAGTCCCACGATGTGGCTGTCGAAACGGCGCGCCGCCAGCATCGCGACGTCCAGAACCGGCGCCGCATTGCCGTCTCCGACTACGGTTAGTAGGTTCTTCATCTTGCGATCCCTGTACACGCTCGGCCCCTTCGGTGAAGGGGTCCGTTAACATCTCATTACACCATCGCGCGATTGCGTACGAGAATCCGCGACAAAGGTTGAGACGGCGCGCGAAAGGTCCCATCATGCGTGCGTCGGACCGACACATACCCGCACGCGGCGACGACGGGGGAAACGAGTGGCTGCGGCGTTGGCAGGAAGCCGCGAATGTCCAGGGGGACCAAGGCTTATATTGGGCGCATAGGGTTGGTACTGGCACTGGCGACCGCTGTGCCGGCTACATTTCCGCTCGCGGTATCCGCGCAGACGGCGGTGGGCGACAAGCTTCCGCGATTCGCCAGTCTTCGCTCCGACGAGGTCAACCTGCGGGTCGGTCCCGGCGAGAACTATCCGATCGAATGGATCTATAAGCGCAAGGACATGCCGATCGAGATTATCGAGGAGTACCAGAACTGGCGAAAAGTTCAGGATTGGGAAGGCACCAAGGGTTGGGTTCTCGACCGCATGGTGTATGGAAAGCGCGCGGTCATCGTCGAAGGTGGGGTGCACGCCTTGTATCGGCTCCCCGACCGGGCGTCGCAGATCGTCGCCCGCGCCGAGCATGGCGTGATCGCCCGGCTGCTCGAATTCCAGGGTCCCTGGTGCCGCGTCGAAGCTGGCGGGTTCAAGGGCTGGATTGAGCGCAGCGAAGTCTGGGGAATCTTCCAGGACGAGACCTTGCAATAACGCCCCGATGGGGGCCGCAATCGCGGAGGAATACCAAGAATGCTGTTCAAATGCCTGCCGCCCGGCGCGCCGATTCCGGGACGGTTTCCCGGTCCTGCACACGCACGCGGCAAGTGGTTCACCGTCGATATCCATTGCCATGTGCTGACCCCTAAAGCCGCCGAGATGGTCGCCGGCAATGCCGATGCCACGCGTCATCCGCGCGAGGTCTACGCCAACGAGCGCACGCGCGAGGTAAATCGCCAGCAGGCGGAACGAACCCGCGTCCAGTTCAACACGGTCGAAAAGCGGCTCGCCGACATGGACCGGATGGGGATCGACATCCAGGCGATCTCGCCCTCCCCGAACCAGACCTATTACGGAGCCGAGCCCGATCTCGGCATCGCCACCGCGCGGGTCGTCAACGATAACCTCGCCGATATCGCCGGGCGCCACCCTGATCGCTTCGTGCCGCTCGGCACGGTGCCGTTCCAGGCGCCCGATCTCGCCCTCGCCGAGCTCGATCGGCTGCACAAATCGCTCGGCTTTCGTGGCATCGAGATCGCCACCAATGTCGGCGGCGAGGATTTGTCGGCCGAGCGTTTCCGCAAGATCTTCGCCCGCATCGAGGAGTTGGGCCTGCTGGTGTTCATGCACCCGACCGGCTTCCCCGAGGCGCGGCGATTTGGCGACCACTACCTGGTCAACGTCATCGGCAACCCGCTCGACACGACGGTCGCGGTGCATCACCTGATCTTTGGCGGTGTGCTCGACGACCACCCCAATCTGAAGCTCGTGCTGTCGCATGGCGGCGGCTACCTGCCGGCCTATTCGGGTCGGATCGACCATGCCGCCTCGGCGCGTCCCGATGCCTGCGAGCAGATCCATCGGATGCCGACGACCTATCTGAAGCGGCTCTATTTCGACACGATCGTCTATACCCACCACCAGCTCGAATACCTGGTCGGCCAATACGGCGCCGACCATGTGCTGATGGGCACCGACTATCCCGCCGATATGGGCGAGATCGACCCGATCGGCTTTGTCGAGAGCGCAAAGGGGCTCGACAATGCCGAACGCCGTGCGATCCTCGGCCGCAACGCAGCGCGTCTATTGGGTATCGAAGTTCCGGCCGCGCGACCGGCTTAATTCGAGATGGGCAGCTAAATCAGCCGCCTCCGGCATCCCGCATCAGCCGGTCGACAAGCGCCGGACTTGCCCGCGAGGTCCGGCCCGTCTGCGCCGGGTTCGGCGCGAGCCAACGCAGCGCCTGCTCGAGTGAGCCGAGAGCGGCGACGAAATCCTCTCGCAGACCGGTTGCGAGGCTAGGCGGCTGGTATGGCTCAGCGGAGGTTGCGCGCACTCTGACAGCCACGCTTTCGTGAATTCTCTCGTTCCCGGTATCGCTTGCTAGTGCGGGACGGTTCACTTTGCGGCGGATCGAAAAGAACCCGGCAGCCGAATCATAGATCTTGCCGAGACCCCAGCCGTCCCGCTGATCCTGCCGGGTCGACAGATAGTCGCGGTCGAGCTCAAGGAATTGCTCGATTCTGTCCGCCATCCAGGCCAGTGCGACATCGGACAGCCCATGTTCGCCGTAACCGCCGCCGACATTGGAGTGGGCGCCCGGAAACCAGACTTGCTCCAACCGTTGGGTCGCCGGTGCGTCGGGCAGTCTGCTCCATAATGTCGGCACGAAATCTTCGCGATGCTCGTCAAGGGCCAATGCGTGAAAGGCGTTCTCGACGTGAGGTCCGAGGTTGGTGTCCTGAAAATCGTAGAATTGGGTGAACATTTCGCCGAGATGGCCCGGTATGCCGAGCGCACCCACCGTATCCCATACTCCAACGCATTTTATCGGCACATCCGCATGTCGGTCCGCGAAGTGGATGCGGACGTCCGGCTGGCCGGGACGTGCTCTCAGACGGTAGCCCTCCCATAACAAGGCGAAATCATCCATATCCGCCTTGTGGATCAGACCGGCCCATCCGATCATGCCCGCGACGCTGCGCGCCGTGTAGGCGCCGCGCGAGAAGCCGAATAGGAAGACTTCGTCGCCTTCGCAGTAATTTGCCGCAATGAAGGCGTAGGCGTCGCGCACGTTCCTGGACAGCCCGAGCCCGACCGTGCCGCCCATGATGCGATCCAAGGCGTCGCTTGTGCCGACGCCGGAATGATAATACACGACCTGTTGGATGCCTGGACTGGTGCGGCTGTCGATCGGCTTTATCGCTCGTGCGATACGTACCACATTGGTGAACTCCGCCGCCGAGTCGGCGTCGTTCCACGTGCCGTCGCAACAAACGATCAGGCGCTTCCGATCCATCGAGCATCTCCCGAAGCGGTGCGACCGAGGTCCGTCAATGTGGCGGATCGCGAAGGGCAGGCCAAGCGCGGCGTGAAGCCGATCGGCGCAACAAAGAAGGAGCCAAAGATGTTGTTCAAATGCTTGCCGGAGGGGGCGCCGATTCCCGGCCGTTTTCCGGGTCCGGTTCACGCTCGCGGCAAATGGTTCACGATCGACATCCATTGCCACGTCCGCAACGAAAAGGCGACGCAGCTGGTCGAAGGCAACCAGGGCGTCTCTCGCTGGTTTCTCGAAACCCAGGCCAACGAGAAGAGCCGCGGCATCAACCGGGCAAATGGCGAGCGCACGGACCGGCAGAGCGTGTCGCCCGAACAGCGCATCGAGGACATGGATAGGATGGGGATCGATATCCAGGCGATCTCGCCGGCGCCGCGCCAGACTTATTACGGCGCCGACCCCGATCTCGGTCTCGCGACCTCGCGCGCGATCAACGATTTCATCGCCGAGATTTGCGGCCGTTTTCCCGACCGTTTTGTCGGGCTCGGCACCGTCCCGTTTCAGGCGCCCGAGTTGGCGGTTGCCGAACTCGACCGGCTGCACAAATCATTGGGCTTTCGCGGTATCGAGATCATGACCCACGTCGCCGGCGAGGATCTGTCAGCCGAGCGCTTTCGTAAGATTTTCGCGCGCTGCGAGGAATTGGGCCTCTTGGTGTTCATGCATTCGGACGGCTTCACCGAGGCCGGGCGCTTCGCCGACCATTACTTCGCCAATGTGATCGGCAACCCGCTCGACACGACGGTCGCATTGCATCACCTGATCTTTGGCGGCGTGTTGCGCGATTACCCGAATTTGAAGCTGGTCGCCTCCCACGGCGGAGGTTACCTGCCGGCCTATTCGGGCCGCATCGACCATGCCGCCTCGGCGCGCCCCGATGCCTGCGAACAGATTGCGCGGATGCCGACCACCTACCTGAAACGGTGTTACTTCGACGCGCTGGTCTACACTCACCACCAGCTTGAATATCTGGTCGAGGAATACGGCGCCGACCACATCTTGATGGGCACCGATTATCCGGCGGATATGGGCGAAATCGATCCGGTCGGCATGATCGAGGGCTGCCCCGGTCTCGACGACAACGAGCGCAAGGCAATCTTTGGCGGAAACGCCGCGCGGCTGCTGAACCTTGAAGTGCCGGTGCGACCGTAAGAGCAGTGCCCTTTCAGTTTGAACCGCTCATAACCCCTTGGCCGGGCTAGACTCGGCCTCCCAAATCTTGTCTGCGTCGACGACGAGCGCGAGACACTGCTGGCGATGCAGGCTGCCGGCGCGTCGAGCCGGGCGATGGCAAGGCCGATCAAATCCTACGAAATGTGGGTGGCCGAGCAACTTGCCATCATCGGCGGCAAGCCGAAACCGGAGCCGCCCCCGCCTGAGCCGCGCCCGCCGCTGGCAAAGAAACGGTTGAATTCGGAAACCATCTTAAACCGGCTTATCGTGGAATGAGCATAATTGTGCTGAGTTACCAGCAACCCACCTGTCCGTTGGCACCGGCGTCACGACCACCAGCAGCCCCAGCACGATCAGATATGACGACGACCGGACCTGTAGCAGCGGGAGGGGTGCCGACAAGAGAAGTCGATTAGCCTACGACCTGGTGGCGGCATGTCGAGGCACCAGCGTTTGGCTAGTCTTCAGAGCGCGGCTGCGGCTGCGGCTTCGAGGCGCCTTCCGATGTCAGCGATCAGGCCGGCTGCGTTTATGTCAACGTCCGCTTCATCGACATGAACCCCAAATTGCGAGGCGTAGATGCCTTTCATGACCCCAGGGGGAATGTCGCGGAGTTCGTCGATGCACTTTCTGTCGACGGCGATGACACACCATGCGGTGATGAGCTCTACGCGATCGCTCTCAGGATCATACTTGCAGGCGGTGATCGCGGGCTTGAAGTTTGCGCCCGCTTCCGTGGCGCGCTGGATATCTTGGTCTGAGATCATCGCGCTCCCTCCTAGTGCCGGGTGACCGTCGTTCCATCTGACAAACACACCCGCGTGCTATGTGTTGCGGGGTCGTAATCAGCGCTCAGAACGGTCGCGCCGGCGATCAGCTGATTATTCAGGCAACACGGTCCTTCCAACTGACTTGCTGGGTTGCTCTTCTGATATTCCCACCAGCGCCGCCGGCACTCGGTTAGATTACGCAGCACGGCCCGTGCCAATTCGTTTATCACCCGGTGCCCGGGATGATTCCTCAATGGGACAATGCTCATCAGCCCGACCGCTGTGTCCCAGAACGAAAAAGTGAATCTCGCTTCCCAGCGCCCGGCACCGTCCCGACAGGTCGCATGCGGCGGACAATGGTCTCGCGAATAGATACCCATTCTCGCCGATCCGCCGGTCACAACCACCACCTCGATTTTGCTCATAAGTGGGGATCTCTTGCGTGTGATTTAGATCACACTTTGTGTGCACCGCCTCATCAAATCATCATGAATGAGGTTCGTGCCAGCGAAAATTCCACCTATGGGCGCATTCTCTGATGGTCGTGTTTCTTATAAGCCCTGATCGGGGCTTCAATATGGCGCGATCGCCCAACTCCAGGTGTCAGCAAGGTTCCGGTCGCGGCGCCAACAGCTCCAGCTTCCGCCAGGATCGCCTCGCACAGTGCTCGTCATCGGTGAAGTCGAGCCCCTTCACGGTCCCGGCTTGCGCTCATCGCCGCCAGCCGCTCGTAATTGCTGTTCACGAGCATCGGCGACACGCTCGATCCGTTCGGCCAGCCTATCAGGATCCGATTTGTTTTCCGCCGCCGGTCGTTGGAATGGCCGCCGCCCGCCGGTACGTGCCGGCGGGCCTCCTTAGCTCGCGTCCTTTTTCGGGCAACAAACCCTCCTTGATAAACGGGCCGGCACTCCGCCTTCCCAGACAGTCGCTCCAAAAATGCTCCGGACATTTCGCGGTCAATTTCCGGCAGCTAATAGGGAGCAATGTGGACGAAAGGGGTCTAATGATTGAATTGATTGGTGCGGACGGCGGGACTCGAACCCGCACTCCCGATCGGGAAGCAGATTTTAAGTCTGCTGCGTCTACCTTTTCGCCACGTCCGCTGGACGACGATCTAGCCTTCGCTGAGGCCTTCGAGCGGTTCGCCTCCGAGCTTTTGGATTAGCGTTTTCAGCTCCTGCGTCGCGGTGGCGAGCCGGGCGCGATCGGTGCCGCGCAAGACCAGGGTCACCCCGAAATCGCCGCGCCGGAAATACGGGTAGGAGCCGATTTCGACGTCCGGGTAGAGGTCCTGCAGCGCCGATAAATCCTGCGCCAAGGTGCCTTCGCCCAGGCGGCAGCTGACGCTGCGGCTCAGCATCTTTTCGCCGCCGGCGAGACGATGCTTCATCTGCTCGAAGATCCCTCGCATGATGTTCGGCACCCCGGGCAGAACGAAGACATTGCCAATCTGAAAGCCTGGGGCGTGCGAGATCGGATTGGGCAGCAATACCGCACCCTCGGGGACCCGCGCCATGCGCAGCCGCGCCTCATTCAGTTGCCCCGCGGGGTAATGGGCTTCAAGCAGCCGTTTGGCGTCGGGGTGCAGGATCAGCGGCACGTCGAAGGCGTCGGCCAAGCATTGCGCGGTAATGTCGTCATGCGTTGGGCCGATCCCGCCGGTAGTAAGGACATAATCAAATCGCCGCCGCACGTCGTTGACCGTGGAAACGATGACATCAGTGTCGTCCGGTATGACGCGCGCCTCGCGCATCCGGATGCCGATCTCGTTTAACCCGCGAGCGAGAAAGCCAAAATTCTCGTCCTGGGTACGGCCGGAAAGGATCTCGTTGCCGATGATCAGGACACAGGCGGTGACGATTTTGGGCTCGTTGCCCACCAAGCCACGATCGGAGTTGCTTGTGTTCATCCTCTCCCTCGGCACTGCTTCCGGCGCTTGGCCTTTCATAGGGGAATCACTGCCGCGGTACAATTGCGGGGGAGGATTGCTCTGCCGCGTGGGAATCCCTACGTTTCATCAAGATGTGAGCTTGGGTTGTAGCGACCCACGAACGATGATGTGAATATACGCGGCATGCAGCAGGAGATGATCAGAGGCCGCGCCGACAGCGAGGTTCGCGACGGCCGGATAAGATCCACGGGCCCGAGGCATTCGAGGGCATGCGGCGAGCCGGTGCGTTGGCCGCGGCAACCCTCGACTTCGTCACCCCGTATGTCGTCCCGGGCGTCGCCACCGGCGAACTTGACCGGCTGTGCCACGACTTTGTCGCCGATCACGGTGCGACTTCGGCGCCACTCAATTACCGCGGGTTTCCCAAGTCGATCTGCACCTCGATTAACCATGTCGTCTGTCACGGCATTCCGGGAGAGCGCCGGCTGGTCGAGGGCGATATCGTCAATATCGACGTGACGCCGATCCTCGACGGCTGGCACGGGGACACCAGCCGGATGTTTCTGGTCGGGGAGCGCATACCGGTCAAAGCCCGTCGGCTCGTCGACGTCACGTACGAAGCGATGATGCGCGGCATCGCCGTCATACGGCCCGGCCTGCGCATCGGGGCTATCGGCGACGCCATCCAACGTTATGCCGAGAGCCATCGCTTTTCGGTGGTGCGCGATTTTTGCGGCCACGGCGTCGGGCGCGTCTTTCACGATGCACCCTCGATCTTGCATTACGGTCACCCCGACGACGGACCGGCAATGCGAGAGGGCATGATCTTCACCGTCGAACCGATGATCAATATCGGCCGATGGGAAGTGAAGATCCTCAGCGACGGCTGGACTGCGGTAACAAAGGACCGCTCGCTGTCGGCCCAATTCGAGCACACGGTCGGGGTGACCGCCGCGGGCTATGAAATCTTCACGATATCCCCCGCTGGGTTGCACCGGCCCCCGTATCTGCTCGACCTATCCGGCGAGCCGCTGGCCGGGGCAGCGCACGCGACAGCAGCGGGCATACCGGCGTAGGCGCCGATCGCGGCGGGGCGGTTCGACCGGGCCGGATTAGGTATATCGGCGCGACCATCGGCGCTGTGGCACGAGAAGCGTATTCGCCGTACAAGCCCCTGCCGGGTGTCGCCGGCCGGAGCCCGCCATGATTGGTCTTGCCGTCGCACTGTTCTGCACGGTTTTTCTAACCGCCGCCTCGGCGCTTGCTCAAGCTCCGAACCCCGGGCCACCCCTCGGCGAGCCGCCTACCGCCGCACCACAATCCTTGCCGACCCAGCCGGTCGAAACGCCCGGGGGCCGGGTTTTCTGCGAACAGAACGTCAATTTCCGAATAGCCGACTCGGCAACAATCCCCGAAGATTACCGGCGCTTCGTCGGCATCTGGAGCGATGCCGCGTGGGACGCACACACCTGCGCCGCACTAATCGTCCAGGACGTTAAGGCAGACGGCGCCGCATCAATCGTCTACGTTTTCGGACCGCCAGGACCGAGTACGCCCGGACCCGGAGGGGTGCTGCACGGCACCGGCGTGATCCGCGGCGACGAGCTCAGGTTCCAGAACTCTGACGGCAGCCAGTTCGCTTTTCGCCCAGGGATCGTCGACTTGACCGGGCATCTTATCAACGCGAAGGGCGAAAGCTTTGAGGCGACGTTCAAGCAAACACCCTAGCCCGACAGGGCCGTGAGTTGACGTATGGTGGCCGCACTACCAAATTCTGCCAGCGCCGCGATAATCGCCAAGCGGTTAGGCCGAGATTGGCGGCAAAGTCTGCTGCGTGAGCGGGATAATTGGATCTGAGCATCGCCATCGTCACATGCCCCGACCCATCGTGCCCTCGCCGATCAACGAGCTGAACGAGCGCAGCCGCGAAATCTTTCGCATGATCGTCGACGGCTACGTCGCGACCGGCGAGCCGATCGGCTCGCGCACCCTGTCGCGCCTCTTGGGCCAGAATCTGTCGCCGGCGACGATCCGCAACGTCATGGCCGATCTCGAGGAGGCGGGGCTGCTGTATGCGCCGCACACCTCGGCCGGGCGGCTGCCGACCGAGGCCGGGCTGCGGCTCTTCGTCGACGGTCTCCTGGAAGTCGGCGGTCTCGCCGAGGACGAGCGCCGCAGCATCGAGAGCCTCTGCGCCGCCCGCGGCAAAAGCCTGCCGCAGGCGCTCGAGGAGGCGACCAGCGCGCTGTCCGGGCCTGTCGCATTGCGCCGGGCTGGTCGTCGCTCCCGAAACAGGACCGGCCGCTCAAGCATCATCGAATTCGTGCCGCTCGGGCCCGGGCGCGCGCTCGTCGTGCTGGTGACCGAAGACGGGCTGGTCGAGAACCGGGTCATCGAGGTGCCGCTGGGCATGCCGCCCTCGGCGCTGATCTCGCGCCAGCAACTATCTCAATGCCCGGCTCGTCGGCCGCACCGTCGAGGAGGCGCGGGCCGAGATCGACAGCGCGAGATCGCCTCGCACCAAGCGCAGCTCGACGAGCTGACCAGCAAGCTGGTCGAGGCCGGGCTGGCGACCTGGGCCGGGCGGCGAGGGCAGCGCGCTGATCGTGCGCGGCCAGGCCAATCTGCTCGACGACGTGACCGCGCTCGCCGACCTCGAGCGGCTGCGCACGCTGTTCGACATGCTGGAGACGCGCGAGACGATGCTGCGGCTGCTCGACGCCAGCAAGCGCGGGCGAGGGGGTGCAGATCTTTATCGGCGCCGCAAAGCCATCTGTTCGGCGTCGCCGGCTGCTCGATGATCATCGCGCCCTACCAGAACAGCCGCGAGCAGATCGTCGGCGCGATCGGCGTCATCGGCCCGACCCGGATCAACTATGCCCGCATCATCCCGATGGTGGATTACACCGCCAAGGTGATCGGGCGGCTGATCGGATAGGACGGATGATGCGACGACAGAGAACCTGGACGCCGACCAGCGATCCGATGAGGAAGCGCGCCGAGACGGCGACCGAGCCGGCGACTCCGCCGGAAGAGCGGATCGCCGCGCTCGAAGCCGAGCTCGCCGAGAGCCAGGACCGGCTGCTGCGCGCGCTGGCCGAGACCGAGAACACCCGCCGCCGCGCCCAGCGCGAGCGCGAGGACGCCGACGAAATACGCTATCGCCGGCTTCGCCGAGGACCTCCTGTCGGTCGCCGACAATCTGCGCCGCGCGCTCGACAGCCTGCCCGAGGACGAGGCCAGGACGAGCGCACGCGCAGCCTGCTCGCCGGGGTCGCCGCCACCGAGCGCGAGCTGTTGGCGGCGTTCGAGCGGCACGGCATCGAAGCGCATCGACCCGATCGGGCGAGCGCTTCGACCACAATTTCCATCAGGCGATGTTCGAGGTCGAGAGCACCGGCCGAGCCGGCCGGCACCATCGTCCAGGTGCTGCAGCCCGGCTATGTGATGCACGACCGCCTGCTGCGCCCGGCCATGGTCGGCGTCGCCAAGGCCCCCGGCGACAAGCAGGCTGAGCCGTTGTAGCGTTCGCGTGCCACCTATATATCGCTGTAAACTCAGGGGATGCCTGAACGACCACTTCCTGGGGGACGGGACGGTGCCGCCCCGGGCCGCGCGGCCCTGCTTGAAATGAGGTGGCTATGGCAAAGTCATCGGGATCGATCTCGGCACGACCAATTCCTGCGTCGCCGTGATGGAAGGCAAGAGACGCCAAGGTGATCGAGAACAGCGAGGGCACGCGGACGACGCCCTCGATGGTCGCCTTCACCGAATCGGGCGAACGCCTGGTCGGCCAGGCGGCCAAGCGCCAGGCGGTCACCAACCCCGAAAACACGTTCTTCGCCATCAAGCGGCTGATCGGCCGGCGCTTCACCGACCCGATGGTCAAGAAGGACATCGACCTCGTCCCCTTCAAGATCATCGCCGGCGACAATGGCGACGCCTGGGTCGAGAGCCGCGGCAAGAAATACGCGCCCTCGCCAGATCAGCGCCTTCATCCTGCAGAAGATGAAGGAAACCGCCGAGGCCTATCTCGGCGAGACGGTGACCGAGGCGGTCATCACCGTGCCGGCCTATTTCAACGACAGCCAGCGCCAGGCGACCAAGGATGCCGGCAAAATCGCCGGGCTCGAAGTGCTGCGCATCATCAACGAGCCGACCGCGGCGGCGCTCGCCTATGGGCTGGAGCGCAAGGGCACCGGCACGATCGCGGTCTACGATCTGGGCGGCGGCACGTTCGACATTTCGGTGCTCGAGATCGGCGACGGCGTCTTCGAGGTCAAATCGACCAACGGCGACACGTTCCTCGGCGGCGAAGACTTCGACAAGCGCATCATCGATTATCTGGCCGATGAGTTCAAAAAGGAGCAAGGCATCGATCTGCGCAACGACCGGCTTGCTCTCCAGCGTTTGAAGGAGGCAGCGGAGAAGGCCAAGATCGAGCTCGTTCCTCGATGCAGACCGACGTCAATCTGCCGTTCATTACCGCCGATCAACACGGGCCCAAGCACCTCAACATCAAACTGACGCGGGCCAAGCTCGAAGCTTTGGTCGATGACCTGATCCAGCGCACGATCGGGCCGTGCCGCAACGCGCTGAAGGATGCCGGGCTCAGAGCTTCCGAGATCAACGAAGTGATCTTGGTCGGCGGCATGACTCGCATGCCCAAGGTTGTCGAGGCGGTCAAGCAGTTCTTCGGCAAGGAGCCCAATCGCAGCGTCAATCCGGACGAGGTCGTTGCCATCGGTGCGGCAATCCAGGGCGGCGTCTTGCAGGGCGAGGTCAAGGATGTCCTGTTGCTCGATGTGACGCCCTTGTCGCTCGGCATCGAGACATTGGGCGGCGTCTTCACCCGGCTGATCGACCGCAACACGACGATCCCGACAAAGAAGAGCCAGACTTTCTCGACCGCCGAGGACAACCAGACCGCGGTCACGATCCGCGTGTTCCAGGGTGAGCGCGAGATGGCCTCGGACAACAAGCTGCTCGGCCAATTCGACCTGGTCGGCATCCCTTCCGCGCCGCGCGGCATGCCGCAGATCGAGGTAACCTTCGACATCGACGCCAACGGCATCGTGCAGGTCTCCGCCAAAGACAAGGCGACCAGCAAGGAGCAGCAGATCCGCATCCAGGCCTCGGGCGGCCTCTCTGAGGCGGATATCGATCGCATGGTCAAGGATGCGGAAGCGCACGCCGAGGAAGACAAGCGGCGCCGGGAGCTGATCGAGGCCAGGAACAACGCCGACGCGCTGATCCACACCACCGAGCGGACTGTGAACGAAGCCGGCGACAAGATCTCGCAGAGCGACAAGGAAACGGTGCAGCAGGCGATCCAAGCCTTGAAGGACGTGGCGACCAGCGAGGATGCCGAACAGATCAAGGCCAAGACCGATGCCCTGGCCCAGGTCTCGATGAAGCTGGGAGAGACGCTTTACAAGCAGCAGGCCGGTGCTGACGAAAGCGGTCCGTCCCCGGGTGGACCGGCATCGGGCGGTGCGGCCGGCGGCGGCGGTAGTGACAAGGTCGTCGATGCCGATTTCGAGGAGGTCGACGATCAGAAAAAGCGCGGTTCCGCCTAGCATCGCCTAGACGCGAATATGGGCCAAGACGCGAATATGGATCGAATGCAGTCACCCCGGCGCGTTGCCGCCGGGGTAACTCGCACCCGCTGACATTCTCAAAAGCGAAACCTCGCCAATCATGGCCAAGCAAGATTTTTACGAGGTTCTCGGGGTCGCCAAATCCGCCAGCGCGGACGACCTGAAAAGAGCCTATCGCAAGCTGGCGATGCAGTATCACCCTGATCGGAATGCAGGCGATAAGGGGGCGGAGCAAAAATTCAAGGACCTCAACGAGGCTTACGACGTCCTCAAGGATGATCAGAAGCGTGCTGCCTATGACCGGTTCGGCCACGCCGCGTTCGAGCAGACGGGCGGTCGGGGTCCCGGAGATTTTGGCTTTTCCGGCGGATTTGCCGACATCTTCGATGAGATGTTCGGCGAGTTCGTCGGCGGCAGCCGCCGAGGTCAGGCTGGGCCGAGTCGCGGCAGCGATTTGCGCTACAATCTCGAAATTTCTCTGGAAGAGAGCTTTCGGGGAAAGCAGACCACGATCCGGGTTCCCAATCTTGTTGCCTGCGACGAGTGTAACGGCAGCGGGGCCGAGGCGGGTTCCAAACCGGTTTCCTGCACCACCTGTCATGGCCGCGGGCGCATTCGCACGCAGCAAGGCTTCTTCTCGGTTGAGCGTCCTTGTCCCAGTTGTCAGGGTGCGGGTCGGGTCATTGAGAAACCATGCCGCGCCTGCGGCGGCCAGGGCCGGGTGCGCCGCGAGAAAACCCTATCCGTCAATATTCCCTCCGGCGTCGAAGACGGCACCCGCATCCGCCTCGCTGGGGAAGGTGAGGTTGGGGTGCGTGGCGCGACGCCGGGCGATCTCTATATCTTCGTCAGCGTGACGCCACATGCGATTTTCCAGCGCGAGGGCGCCCACATCTACTGTCGAGTGCCGATCCCGATCACGACCGCGGCGCTAGGCGGCAGCATCGAGGTTCCGACCGTCGATGGCAGCCGGGCGCGGGTCACGGTGCCAGCCGGCACCCAGTCGGGTCATCGGTTTCGGCTCAAATCGAAAGGGATGACAGTGCTGCGCTCGGCTGCGCGCGGTGACATGTTCATTGAGGCGACCGTCGAAACACCGGTCAATTTATCCAAACGCCAACAGGAATTATTGCGCGAATTCGAAAAGGAAGGTCAACACGGCAGCACTCACCCCGAAAGCGAAGGTTTTTTCGCCCGGGTAAAGGAATTCTTCGAGGACCTTCGCGAATAGCTCGGGTGCGACCCTCTACCCCACGGCTGTCCGGTTCAAAGTCGTTCGGGAATCTCGCCGGCCGCCGTTCGCATCAATACACTTGCGTTCGTCTTGGCCGGGCTCGGCCCGGCCATCCACGAGCCCGCGGGGCGCTCCCTGATCGAGCGAAAGAAGACGTGGATCACCGGGACAACCCGCGGGTCCGAGTCCGCGGGCTAAAGCCCTACCGGTGATGACGATTGCAGGAGGGGGGCCGGTGCGTCCGCTTACAACCGAATTTTGCCGAACCGGCAATCCTGGGCACCTACGACCCAAAACGTCATTCCCGCGAAAGCCGGCATTCCAAGGAACTCCTAACGGATTCTGGATTCCAACTCTCCGCTTCGCTCCGGACGGAATGAACAGGATGCTAGTGGTCAACGTCTGACAATAGGTAACCAAGCTTGAGGTCGGCTGAGGGTAGAAAGCGGACGGGCGGCTTTGGATGCGCCATGCTGAATGACTGACGCTGACCATCGTCGAGGCGAGCCTGGTCGGGACAACTCCTAGTGGTGTGAATTTTACGCTTAATACCGGCGCCGCTGCCCACCGAGATTGCTTCGCTGCGCTCGCAATGACCTTGTAAAGGGCTGTCATTGCGAGGAGCGGAGCGACGAAGCAATCTCGTTACGACGACCGACAACGGGAATCATTTGTCTCGTTCTGACCACTAGGCTACGTCGCTTCGCCAATGTGTGATAATGCCGCGCCAACGCGCCCGTTACCGTCGGTCGGTTGAACGGGCCTGAAAGCTACTATGGGAGGCATCGACGCCAGATGAACGCCATCAAAGACTCCATCAAGTCAGGTAGAACCGTCGTCGGGTCGACCGTGACACCGAACGTCGACGTGTCGATCCTGGCCGACGCCGGGTACGACTTCCTGCTGTTCGACACCCAGCACTCCGCCTGGGAGATCAAGCAGCTGCAGCCGTCGATCCAGACGATGCGCGGCAAGCAGGCGGCGCCGCTAGTGCGCGTCGCCGCGAACCAGGCCTATCAGATCTGCTTCGCGCTTGACGCCGGGGCACGAGGCATCGTTGTGCCGATGGTCAACACCCGCGCGGAGGCGGAGGCCGCCGTGCGCGCCTGCCGCTATTTTCCCCTCGGCAACCGCAGCAACGCCGGGGTGCGCGGCGAGTGGGGCGAGTTCAAGAATTACCGCGATTACCTCGACACCGTGAACAACGGGCTCGTTATCGTGCCGATGATCGAGACCAACCAGTCGCTGGAGAATCTCGATGCCATCGCCTCGGTCCCGGGTGTCGACGTCCTGCTGATCGGCCCGTCCGATCTTTCGATCGAGCTGGGGGTGCCACTCGACTACTCCTGCGACATCTATCAGCGAGCGCTCGATAAAATCGCGGCGACCTGCGCGAAGCACGGCATCGCCGCCGGGATGTATTTCATCCCGCCCGAGATGGACTCGAACTTCTTCGTCCAGAAGGGGTTCAAGTTCTTCACCATGCCGTGGGGTCCCTGGGCGAAGGCCGGGATCCAGAACGGCCTGGCCGGGATCAAGCGCTAACGACGGTCGACGCGGACGGTCTGGCAAACGGCCAGATCGCGCCGCTGATCAGTCGTGCCGCCACTCCGACGCGGGCCATTACAATAGCCAACGAAGGCGCGGATACGCGGTAGCACGCGCGCTGATCCCCGCGAAGGCGGCTGGTCCTTGATCAGAAAGCCGACCTCGATCCCGCGGCAGGAATCGGCTCAATCGAGTGCGGAACGGTCGTTCGCCGTTTCTTCATTGGCCCCTTTCAATGCCCTCTCATTCGATGACCTTGTCGGGCGCGGGCGAGGATTGGGCGGCGGGATCGTCAGGCCGAGGGCGGACCCGCGCTGCCTGCCCTCGTGCTACTCGGCTGCGACCCGCTCTCGGCGTGGCACCGGCGGTGCGGGTTCGTTTCCCCTGCTCAACACCGCTTCGAGGCTGGCGCGGATCTCGGAGAGCTTGACGGGGTGCTCAACCTTATGACCGAACAAATTCTTGACGTAGAAGACATCGACGACTTTTTCGCCGTAGGTCGAGATCTTCGCGCTCGACACCTGGAGACTGAGCCGGATCAGTTCGCGCGTCAGCTCGAATAGGAGGCCAGGCCGATCGCGGCCATTGACCTCTATTACCGTGTGCGAAGCGCTCGCCTTGTTGTCGATCAGTACGCGCGGCGCCACGGTGAACACCTGCGTCCGGCTGGGGAAGGCGGGCAAGCGGGAAAGTTCGCGGTGGGGCTTCAGATCACCGGTCAGAACGTTCTCGAAGATAACCGCCAGCTTGGCGAGCTTGTCCGGGCGATCGAACGGCCGGTCAGCCAGATCCTGCACCCAGAAGGTGTCAAGGGCCATGCCGTTCGACATCGTCATGATCCGGGCGTCGACGATATTCGCTCCGGCGACCGCCAACGCCCCGGCAATGCGCGAAAACAGGCCGGGATGGTCGGCGGTATAGAGCGTGATCTCGGTAACTGCGCGCTGCTGGTCGACCCGCTTTTCGACGGTCAGCGGTGCGCCGCTGGTCTCCGCCTCCCGCATAAGCCGCGCATGCCGCGCATGGGTGTCAGCGTCAAACGACAGCCAATAGAACGGATATCCGGCTTTGACAAACGCCGCGAATTCCTCGTCGCCGAAATCGGGCAATAGCTGCCGCACCGCAGCCTGCGCCGCGGCGACCCGCGAATCCCGCGCCTCTACCGTCAATCCGCCCGACATGACTTCGAGGGCGCGGGTAAAGAGATCGCGGAGCAGCGCTGCTTTCCAGCCGTTCCAGACTTGTGGCCCCACCGCCCTGATGTCCGCTACTGTCAGGATCAGCAACAATTTCAACCGCTCCGGCGACTGCACATGCCCGACAAAATCGTCGATCGTCTGCGGGTCGCCGATGTCGCGTTTGAACGCGGTGCTGCTCATCAACAGATGCCAGCGCACCAGCCAGGCCACTGTCTCGGTTTCCTCGGCCGACAGCCCGAGTCTCGGCCCGAGCTTCAGGGCGACGCGCTCGCCGAGCACCGAATGGTCACCGCCTCGGCCCTTGGCGATATCGTGCAGCAATACAGCAAGGTAAAGCGCGCGGCGCGAGACGATCGTTGCCGCCAGCGCCGTCGCCAGGGGTAGTTCCTCCTTGAGCAGCTCGGTCTCGATGCTGTGCAGGATGCCGATCGCGAACAGCGTGTGCTCGTCCACCGTATAATGGTGGTACATATCGTATTGCATCTGCGCCACGACACGCCCGAAATCGGGGATGAAGCGGCCCAAAACCCCGGCCTCATTCATTCGGCGCAGTGCTGTCTCCGGATCCTTGGGCGAAGTCAGGATCTCGAGAAAAAGACGGTTTGCCTCGGGATCGTCGCGCAGCCGGGTGTTGACCAAGCGCAAGGACCGGCTGACCCGGCGAAGGGCGCGCGGATGGATGTCGAGGTCGTGCTGTTGAGCGACGCGAAACAAGCGGAGCAGCGCCACCGGGTTGTTCTTAAAGAAATCCTCGCCTGGAATCGTCAGGCGCTCGCCATCGAGCACGAAGCCGTCCAGCCCGCGCCGGCCAATGCCCCAGCGCACCCAGGAAAGCCCCCGCTTGCGCTTCTGATCGGATTCGAGGATCGCGCAAAAGACGCGCGTCAGATCGCCGACATCCTTGGCAACCAGAAAATAATGCTTCATGAAGCGTTCGACTCCGCGGCTGCCCGCGTGGTCGGTGTACCCCATCCGCCGTCCAATCTCGCTCTGCAGGTCAAAGGTTAACCGCTCCTCGGCGCGGCCGGCCAAATAGTGCAGATGGCAGCGCACCGTCCACAAAAAGCCCTGCGCTCGGGCGAAGCGATGCGACTCCTCGGCCGACAACACACCCAATTCGACCAACTTAGCGACGTCGTCGATGCGATAGATATATTTCGCTATCCAGAACAGCGTGTGCAGGTCTCTAAGCCCGCCCTTGCCCTCCTTGACGTTCGGCTCCAGCTGATAGCGGCTATCGCCGACGCGACGGTGGCGCTCGTCGCGCTCGCTGAGTTTTGCCTCGACGAATTGCGCGGCGCTGCCCCGCACCACCTCGGCGTCAAAGCGCTTCCTGAGTCTCGCGGAACAGCGCCTCGTCGCCCCATAGATATCGCGCTTCAAGGAGCCCGGTGCGAATGGTCATGTCGGATCGGGCTTGTCGCAGACATTCCTCAACCGAGCGGGTCGATTGCCCGATCTTGAGCCCGAGATCCCACAATGAATAAAGTAACGACTCGACGATCTGCTCGGTGCGCGGCGTGGATTTATAAGGCAGCAGAAACAACAGATCGATGTCGGAGAACGGCGCCAGCTCGCCGCGCCCATAGCCTCCGACCGCGACCAGCGCCAGGCGCTCCCCCGAAGTCGGATTGGGCAGCGGATAAATTTCTCCGGTGACCGCGTCAAAGAGCGCACGGATCAGCTGATCGATTAGAAAGCACTGCTCGCGGACAACGGCGCTTCCGTCGCCGGTCGCCTCAAAACGGCGGCGAATCTCGGCGCGGCCAGCGATTAGCGCGCCCTTTAGCGGTTTCACCAGCGGGGTGCGATCAAAGCTCGCTGAGTTGCTTGATCGAGCAGCGGCCGATAATTCTTCGGCGAGCAACCGTCGGTCAATAATCTCGCGTTGCCGCGCGATGGTAGCCATGGTCTTCCGTCCCGACTGCCAGGCGTAAGCCGCCTCGACAGGTTTCCTCCTGCGGCGGCTCAGAGCGACCGCCGAGCGAGATATATAGGGACGAAACGCGAAATCCACGCTGTCAGATCCGAAATCCGGTCATCACAAATGACGGCCGGCGTCGACGGTTACGATAGACCCGGTGGTGTGTTTCAAATGGGTGATGGACGCCATAACTGCGAGAGCAATGTCCTCCGCCTCGATCGCCCGTTTCAGCGGTGTCGCCGCCGCCGCCGCGGCCATCATTTCCTCGGTGCGGCCGGGGACGAAACCGGTATGGACCATCCCGGGAGCGACGATGACGACGCGGATCTCCGGACCGAGCACTCGCGCCAGCGCCATGCTCATCGTATTGAGCGCGGCCTTGGAGGCGCCATAGATGATCGAGCTGCCGGTGCCGTGCTGCGCCGCGCCGGAGGAGACGTTGACGATGACCCCGTCGCCCGATCGGCGCAGCATCGGGACAAAAGCGCGGATCGTGGCAAACGGGCCGCGCACATTGGCGGTCAGTACCGCGTCGATAAGCTCGTCGTCGAGCGCCTCGAGATCGTGATGCGGCACCATTCGGGTGAACCCGGCGGAATTGACCAGGACGTCGGTGCGGCCGAACTCCGCCTCGACCGCCGCCGCCACCCGTCGGATCTGCGCCGTATCCTCGAGCGGCAGATACATCGCCTTGTGGCCGTCGCCCGGCAGTTCCGCGATCAGCGCCGCCGCTCGGTCGGCGCCTCTGTTATAGCCGATGACGGTCTTGGCGCCGGCCGCCGCGAGCAGCCGCGCGCTCGCCGCCCCGATGCCGCTGCTGGCCCCGGTCACCACCGCTACCTTGCCGGCCAGGGAGAGGTTGTTTTCCGCCACTTCCCGTCGCTCCTTCTGCGGTTGGCGCAGCATCCTTGCATACCCCGGAAGCTTTGTTGTTGTCGAACACGAACCGCTTTCGGCGACCCCTCTGCTCTGCCGCCGGCGCGTATTGCTTGGAGGCGGGTCCGTCGTCGCGGTGGCGTTATGCCGGCTCGCATCCACAAACCGACACATTGATGTGCTACCCGGCGAGGATGGGTCTTCGATCGCTGGCGCCGGGGGGCGAGAAATCGCCTAGCTCCGCTTTCCCGTCAATTCCCGGTTCGGTCGATCTATTTCCCGGTTACGACGGAACGAATTCCCGGTTACCCGGCCACGGGAATTCGGTCACAGCAGATTGATTTTCTAGGCGGTTTTCGCGATCGGGCAAGCGAGCGGGGGCGGAAATCGACGACATTCCCGGTTATTTTCCCGGCTCTACGGGAATTTACCGCTAGGGGCGGAGGCCGTCCATGCCTTGCCGGACGATGTCGGCAAGGAGCGGGTTGAACTGGTCGGATGCTTCGTAGGCGACCCAGTGGCCGGCGCCGGGGATGATCTCGAAGCGCAGACCCGGCTGAATTTCATCCAGCACCCGCCTGCGTTCGTCGAGATAGGGATAGGCGCCAGCGTCGCGCCCGCCCCAGATGCCAGACAGCCGCGCCGTGACGTGCGGCAGTGCCCGTAGCAGCGTGTCGGTGCGCGAGAAGCGGCGGCTTCGGACCCGGCCGCGCGGTGCGTTCAGATACTGGATGTAGACCGCGAGGTCGTCGATCTTTTCCTTATCGGCGATCATCAGCACGCCGAGATTGTGCCTGGCGATGGCGAGCAGTTCGCCAACGGTCCCGCCCGGCTTTTGGCGCTCGAGCTCGGTCGGCTGGCGCGGCAGGCCGAGACCGTTCGAGCCGACGATGGTGAAACCGCGCACTTGCTCGCCCAGCAATGCCGCGACATGGCCGCCGACCACGCCGCCGAACGAAAAGCCGGCGAGGTGAAAACGTTCGCCGGCCGGCAATATCGCGGCCAAGCCCTCGGCGATAATGCGCGCCAAACTCTCCGCAGTATGCGGCTCGGGCGGCGTCGCCGACTCGCCGAGCCCCGGCAGATCGGCGGCGATCACGGTGAACAGCCGCGCCAGCGGCAGCACATTGTGGATCCAGTGCATCCACGAGCCGTAGCCGCCATGCAGCAGCACGAGCGGCGGTCCGCTGCCCCACACCCGCCAGGCCATGGCGCCGTTACCACACGGTGTCTCGATACGCTTCGCCTCGGCGGCAACCCCTTCGACACAGTCCCTGATCTCGGCGCTGATCTCAGCCATATTGCCGCCGTGAAAATTCGTTTCGTCGGTTGCTAATACTTGGTTTCGTGCCGCAGGCCCACCCCTAGCATCGCCTTCGGCGCCAGTCACACCAAATGCGCGGGCTCGCTCTCCCCGACCGCTGCACCGTCACTATATCACCCTGAGTAGGCGTCGCCGGGAGGAACCGGGCGGGGCCATCCCGCTCGGAGCCGATAATGCCGGAACGACAGCTCGAAGCGTTGATGTGGGCACAAGCCTGTGAGGCGATGGAACGTGCCGAGCGCCTGCATCGTCAATTCTTTCACCGCGGCCCTGCTGCTACATCCTACTGGGAAGCGCCATGCGACATTTTCGAGACCGACGAGGCCCTGACCATCTTGATCGCCCTGCCGGGCGTCGCGCCCGAGGAGATCACGGTTAGCTTGAGCGCCGGGGTGCTAATGGTCAGCGGCGAGCGACCGCTGCCCCCAGAAGTGGCGCATGGGCGTATTCATCGGCTGGAGATCCCGCACGGACGCTTTCAGCGGCGGATCGAGCTGCCTCCGCGCCGTTTCGAGATTTCCGGTCGGCATCTCGCCAATGGCTGCCTGATGGTGCAGCTCCACAAGCTGTGATCGACGCGCCGCAGCCGCTGTCGACCTCGTTTCCAAGGAACTTCCAATGCCCCTCGAAGAACACGAATTGCGCACGGCGGAGCCTACCACCGCACCCCCGCCCGGCGCGATTGAAACAGCGCTAGCCGGGATTCCGGCGCTCCCCGCCGACGCGCTGATCCTGATCCCGACCCGTGGTCTGGTGCTGTTCCCCGGCACGGTGCTGCCGGTCACGCTCGGGCGCCAGCGCTCGGTCGCGGCGGCGCAGGCGGCGATCCGGCTCAACCGGCCGGTCGGGCTGGTGCTGCAGCGCGACCCGGCGACCGAGGATCCGATCGCCGTCGATCTGCACCGCATGGGCACCGAAGCCAACATCCTGCGCTACGTGACCAGCCCGGACGGCCAGCATCATGTGATCAGCCAGGGGGAACGGCGGTTTCGCATCCTGGATTTTCTCGACGGCTTCCCGTTTCTAGTGGCGCGGATCGAGCGCCTGCCTGAGGTCGAGGGTAGCAGCAAGGACATCGAAGCGCGGATGCTCAATCTGCGAAACCAGGCGATCGAGGTGTTGCAGCTGTTGCCGCAGACCCCGGTCGAGCTGATCAACGCGGTGCAGTCGGCGACCTCGGCTGCCGGGCTTGCCGATCTGATCGCGAGCTTCATGGACATCACCCCGGTCGAAAAGCAGGAGATCCTCGAAACCGTTGATATCGAGAGCCGGCTCGAACGGGTGTCGGCGATGCTGGCCTATCGTAGCGAAGTGCTGCGCCTGTCACGTCAGATTAGCGAGCAGACCAAGGAGAAGATTGACGACCGCCAGCGCGAGTTCCTGCTGCGCGAGCAGATGAAGACGATCCAGAAGGAGCTGGGCGAGGGCGACGATGCGAAAAGCCAGGAGATCGCCGAGCTAGGGAAAAAGATTGCCGAGGCCAAAATGCCGCCTGAGGTCGAGGAGCACGCCAAACGCGAGCTGGCCCGGCTCGAGCGGATGCCGGAAGCGGCTGGCGAATATTCGATGGCGCGCACCTACCTAGAATGGCTGATCGAATTGCCGTGGGCGATCGAATCCGGCAAGCCGATCGATATCGCCGAAGCCCGCCGCATCCTCGACGCCGACCATTTCGGACTGGCGAAGGTCAAACGCCGCATTCTCGAAAACCTGGCGGTTCATCAGCTCAATCCGGAGGGCCGCAGCCCGATCTTGTGCTTCGTCGGTCCGCCCGGCGTTGGCAAGACCTCGCTCGGCCAGAGCATTGCGCGCGCTACCGGGCGGAAATTTGTCCGGGTCAGCCTCGGCGGAACGCATGACGAGGCGGAAATTCGCGGTCACCGCCGCACCTATATCGGGGCGTTGCCGGGCAACATCATCCAGGGCATCCGCCGCGCCGGCAGCCGCGATTGCGTGATGATGCTCGACGAGATCGACAAGCTCGGCCGCGGCGTGCAAGGCGATCCTGCCTCGGCGCTGCTCGAAGTGCTCGACCCCGAACAGAACGCGACCTTCCGCGACAATTATCTGGGCGTACCGTTCGATCTGTCACGGGTCATGTTCATCACGACCGCGAACGTACTCGACAGCATCCCTGGTCCGTTGCGCGACCGCATGGAGATCATTGATCTTCCTGGCTATGTCGAGGAGGAAAAATTCGAGATCGCTCGGCGCTATCTTGTCGCCCGTCAGCTAAAGGCCAACGGCCTGACCATCGATCAGGCTCAGATCAGTGACGCTGCCTTGCGTGCGGTCATTCGCGACTACACTCGCGAAGCCGGCGTCCGTCAGCTCGAGCGCGAGATTGGCGCAGTGATGCGTAGCGCCGCCATGCAGGTCGCCGAGCGAACTACGCAGCATGTCCAGATCGGCCCCGACGATTTGGCCGACATCCTGGGGCCCCCGCGGTTCGAGAGTGAAGTGGCAATGCGCACCAGCGTTCCTGGCGTTGCCACCGGGCTCGCCTGGACGCCGGTCGGCGGGGACATCCTGTTTATCGAGGCAACTCGTTTTCCGGGGAGCGGCCATCTGATCCTGACCGGCCAGCTTGGCGAAGTCATGCGGGAAAGCGCGCAGGCGGCGCTGAGCTTGGTCAAGGCGCGGGCGGTGGCGCTCGGGCTTGATCCGTCGACATTCGAGAAGAACGACATCCACGTCCACGTACCGGCGGGTGCGATTCCCAAGGACGGGCCGAGCGCCGGCGTGGCGATGTACACCGCACTTGTGTCGCTGCTGACCAACCGAACGGTGCGCAGCGACACGGCGATGACCGGGGAAATCAGCCTGCGCGGGCTGGTGCTGCCGGTCGGCGGCATCAAGGAAAAGGTCGTCGCCGCCGCGCGCGCAGGCCTCTCGGCCGTGATTCTGCCGGCCCGCAATCGCAAGGACTATGACGACATTCCAGAAAGCGCGCGCAACAGCCTGCGTTTTCTGTGGGCTGAGCGGGCCGAGCAGGTCACCGAAGCCGCGCTCGAAGGGTAGCGAAGGGCGACGAGGACTGGCTCCCAGCTAGAACTGTGGTTCAATTCGTCAGTTAGCCCATTTGGGAATTTACGTCTTCGCGGCTTGCCCTTTCCCCGCCGGCTTGTCGCCGCCCTTCTTTTTCTGTTTTGGCTTTTTGGCTTCCCGGCTCGACCGCTTCTGCTCCTTATTCGCCATTTGGATCTCCATCATTTGGGTCGGGGCGAATATGCCGCCGACGGGCGTCGACGCAATCGCTGAGTTTTGTGATTTCGGCTACTGCAGCTAGACCTGGGTTTTAACCTGCTCAGCGCCGCTTGGAGGGTTCACTTAGACAATCTGGACGCCCTTCCGATAGGTTCAACGCTTCATGTCAAATGATTGCGGGAATAATTCGACGCCGCAGAAGTCCTATTGACCGTGGGATCGCGGCAGGTGCGCGCGCCTGAGAGCGACAAAATGTGTGACCCGATCTGAAAGGAGGCGTAAGGTTAACAGATATGTGACGGTGGGAGGAGCACGACCGCATCGATAATCCGGCTGCACCCCGTCGAGCCCTGGCTTCCATAATGGCCGGAGGACGGGCGTTGGCGCTGCCGAATGTCGTCTGATCGTCTCCAGGGAAGGCAATGCCGGTAGAGGCCGCCCTGATCGAAATGCACATCCCTGGCTTGCGCCGTTTCGCGTGCGCGTTATTGCGCGGCGACCGCGAGCAAGCCGACGACTTGGTGCAGGATTGTCTCGAACGGGCGTTGTCGCGATGGCATTTGCGCCGCGCCGAGGGCAATCTGCGTGGTTGGCTTTATACAATTCTCTACAACCGGTTTCTCAGCGATCAGCTTCGCCGAAAGCGCCGGGGGGTACACGACGCGTTGACCGAGAGGATCGAAGCCGAGTTGCCGCAAATTAAGGGCGGACAGGAGCAGGTGCTCGAGCATCGCGACCTGCTTCGCGCCTTTGCTGCGTTGTCCGAAGAACAGCGGTCAGTGCTGTTTCTGGTCGGGGTGGAGGATCTATCCTACGAGGAGACGGCGCACGTGCTGCAGGTGCCGATCGGCACCGTGATGTCTCGACTGTCGCGTGGCCGCGATCGCCTGCGCCAATTTCTCAATGAAGACGGTGATGTGCGGGGCAGCACTCTAAGGAGAATCAAGTGAGCGCGATGCCCGGCGCCATCGAAGAATACGAACTGCACGCGCGCATCGACGGCCGGCTATCCCCGGAGCGCTTGGGCGAAGTGGATGCCTATCTCACTTCGCACCCAGAAGAGCAGGCGCGTCTGTCGCAGTATGTCCAGCAGCAGCAGATACTGCGCGCGGCCTTCGCCGAGGAGACCGCGGGGCCGATTCCTGGACGGCTTCGCGTGGCGCGACTTGTTGCCGAACAGCGCCGCCGCGGCTATCACCGGTTGGCTCAAGCCGCGGCCGCCATGGCTCTCATCGTGATCGGTGCCGCTGGAGGTTGGGCTGTCCGTGACTCTACCCATTCATTTTTCTCTTCAACCAATACGGCCCTTGCCGACGCCCGCATCATCACCGCCGATGCCATCTCGGCGCATCGCATTTTCTCTGTCGAGGTTCGCCATCCGGTAGAGGTCGATGTGGCCCAGGAGGCGCATCTGGTGCAATGGCTGTCGAAGCGGCTTGGGCGGCCGCTTGTTATCCCTGACCTGACCTCGGCCGGCTTCCATCTGATGGGTGGCCGGCTGTTGCCAGCCGAAGACAGCCCAGCCGCCCAGTTCATGTATGAGAATGGCAAGGACCGCCTGACCTTGTATGTGCGTTCCGGCATTGGCGGAGAGACGGCGTTCCGCTACAGCGAGGAAAAAGGGATCGGTGCATTCTATTGGTCGGATGAAGGATTTGGCTACGCGCTGGCGGCGAAGGCCGACCGCAATCTGCTGTTGCGGCTGTCCGAGCTCATCTACCAGCAGACTTCCGCAGATGGTGCCAAGGCAAAGATCCCGCCGAAGTCCGGCAAGTCAAGCTGACCAGTCCCAATATACTGTGTTCGCTTATTTAAAATGACAAATTTGCCCGCGCATGATTCTGACGCCGATAAATTCCGATGATCTAGATGGGACGCTCGATCTCTTCGCGACTGGTCTCCGTGATAGCGCATCGATAAGAATATTCCGGCAAATCCGGAACACCTCGCCCGACCGCGCCGTTGGGCGGGAGGCAGATAGGCATCGTCTGGCAGCGTTGGCGCTCGCTCGGGATTACGGCGTGGCGGTGCATCCGCCTGGCACTTCGTGTTCGTTCAACTGGGATGGTCAGGCGCTGGATAGCGCTACCGAGGCCTATGTCATTCTGCATGAAATCGCTCACTACGTGCTGGCTCCCCCGGCACGTCGCGGCCTCATCGATTTTGGATTGGGCCCTGGCCCCGATACGATCGACCGAGAAACAGCCGAGCGTAAAGCGATAATGCCATTACTAGAGCGAGACGAGGAGGAGGCGATGGCCTCTCTGCTCGGAATAATCTGGGAAGCGAGGCTCGATCAGCCGGCGCTTGCGTCGTTTCTCGATCAAAATTGGCTCGAGGGCATCGAGCGAACGGCTGCCGCTCATTTCAGCCGCGTGCTCGACAGTCTCTGCCAGAGGGAATTATTGGACGATCTCTCGGCGTAAGCGCCCTCGTTCGGCATACTGCGGCCGAGCTTATCGCGTTTCGCCGACAAAGCTATTCTGTATGACCTTTAGCCGCTCGACCGCCGCCGGCGGCAGCGGCCCCTTGCCCGCCGCCTCGGCGGCACGTTCGAGATGTTCGAGGGTCGAGTAGCCCACAAGTGCGGTCGAGACCGCGTCGCTAGTGATTACAAATCGGATCGCGGCCTCGATCAAGCTGTCGGCAAACCCCTCCCGTACCAGCGGTTCGAATTGCCGCGCTCGCCCTGCATCAATCCGGTAATCACGGCCAGAGCCGATCGGCTCGACAGTGGGCGATCCAAGCGGATGACGAACTTCGGTCCCGCTCAAAGCGCCCGCGGCCAGCACGCGAATCGCAATCACCCCCATATCGGCGGATTTCGTGTGCGTCAGCAGATTGCCGAAATCGTGCGCGGGGTACCCGGGAGCCGCCGCGATGCCGGCACTTGGATTCAACAGATTGTAGCTCACCTGGGCAGTATCGAATGCGCGGGAATCGGCAATCTGATGCAATGCCGAGGTGTCCCCAACCGCGGTGATGCCGCAAAAGCGGGTCTTGCCCTGCCGGCGCAACCGTTCGAAAGCAGGAACGACATCGCCTAAGACGATTTCGGGGGTTAGATCCGAGTCGCGGCCATCGGCAAGAATGTGGTTATGCAACTGAAAGAGATCGACATGGTCGAGTTGCAGGCGTTGCAGACTGGCTTCCAGCGAGGCAGTCACCGCGGCGGCGATATTATGCCGATCGGTGGCAGGGATGCGCACTTTGGTGCCGACATAGAGCGCGGGCTTCAAGGTTTTAATCACTCGACCTAGATTGCGCTCGGATTCGCCGTTGCCGTACATGGCAGCGGTGTCGAAATAATTGACGCCGAGTTCGAGCGCACGCGCTACTGCTCGTTCCTGATCGGCAGGATTGCCCTTGATCATCAACCCGCCGACTGCACCGCATCCGAAGCCAAGCACAGAGACTTCTAGACCGGTGCGGCCGAGTTTGCGTGTCTTCATTTGCGATCCCCTGTGAGCCCCGCGCAGCCTGGTCTATCTGGGCTCTAGAGTGTCTTTTCGATCTCGCGCAAGACGGCGTCACCCATCGCATGGGTCGAAACGCCGGCGGCGCCGGACCGAGAGATATCGTTGGTGCGCACCCCCGCAGCGAGCGCGCGTCGCACTGCATTCTCGACGAGATCGGCTTCCTCGCCCAAATCGAACGAATAGCGCAGCATCATCGCAAAGGACAGGATCGAAGCGAGCGGGTTGGCCACGTCCTTGCCAGCGATGTCGGGAGCGCTGCCGTGGACGGGCTCGTAGAGCGCCTTGCGCCGCCCGGTCGGATCGGCCGCGCCGAGCGACGCGGAGGGCAACATGCCGAGCGAGCCGGTCAGCATCGCCGCGCAATCCGACAGGATGTCGCCGAAGAGGTTGCTGGTGACGACGACGTCGAACTGCTTAGGGTTGCGGACGAGCTGCATCGCGCAATTGTCGGCGTACATGAATGACAGCTCGACCTCGGGATAGTCGGCATCGCGAACGCGCTGCGCCACTTCGCGCCATAGCCCGCCCAATTCCATGACGTTGGCCTTGTCGACCTCGCAGACCCGGCCATCGCGCTTGGTCGCCAGCTCGCAAGCAACGCGGACGACGCGCTCGATCTCGGCCTCCGTATAAACCTCGGTGTTGACACCGCGGCGGCTGCCATCCGGCAGGGTCTCGACTCCGCGCGGATCGCCGAAATAGATCCCGCCGGTCAACTCCCGAACGATCATCAGGTCGAGATCGGCGACGAGTTCGCGCTTCAGGCTCGAAGCCTCGGCGAGTGCGTCAAACACCACCGCCGGGCGCAAATTGGCAAACAGGTCCATCTCCTTGCGCAAGCGCAGCAACCCGCGTTCGGGGCGCAGCTCGAAAGGCAGGGTTTCCCACTTCGGGCCGCCAACCGAACCGAACAGCACCGCATCGCTGGCCAGCGCGCTCTGCAAGGTCGCCTCCGCGAGCGGCGTGCCGTAAACGTCATAGGCGGCGCCGCCGACGTGATCCTCGCTCACCTCGAAACTGGCGATACGCCGGCGATCGAAGAAATCGACAATGCGCAATACCTCGCGCATGATCTCCGGGCCAATACCGTCTCCCGGCAATACCAGGATCTTGCGGTTGGCGCCGGTTGTTTGGGCCACGGCTCAGGTCCCGTTCCCGATCATACCGAATTGCCACGGACGGGCCAGCCGCGCCTTTTCCTCGTAGCCGGCGATTTCGGTAGTCTTCTGCTCGGTCAAACCGATGTCGTCGAGCCCGTTCAGCAGGCAATGCTTGCGAAATGCGTCGAGTTCGAAATGGACCTTCCCGCCATCGGGACGTGTGACGGTTTGGGCTTCCAGGTCGACGGTCATAACCGCGTTGGCGCCTTTCCGGGCATCGTCCATCAGTTCCTCGACGACCTCTTTCGGCAAGGCGATCGGCAGGACGCCGTTCTTGAAACAGTTATTGTAGAAGATGTCGGCAAAGCTCGGGGCGATGACGCAGCGGATGCCGAAATCGAGCAACGCCCAAGGGGCATGTTCGCGGCTCGATCCGCAACCGAAATTCTCCGCGCCGATCAGGATTTTGGCGTGGCGGTAGGGCGCCTGGTTCAGAACGAAATCCGGATTTTCCGAGCCGTCCGGGCGAAAGCGGATTTCCTGGAACAGCCATTGCGCAAGCCCGGTCCGCTTGATCGTCTTCAAATAAATCGCCGGAAAGATCTTGTCGGTATCGAGATTATGGATCGGCAGCGGCGCCGCGACGCCGGTTAATTCGGTGAACTTTTCCATGCATGCTTCCCCTCATCCCAACTGGCGGACATCCGTCAGGCGCCCGGTAACAGCCGCGGCTGCGGCCATCGCCGGCCCCATCAGGTGTGATTTGGCGTTTCTGCCCTGACGCCCCTCGAAGTTACGGTTCGACGTCGTCGCCACGCGCTCGCCGTTCATCGCCTTGTCGTCGTTCATCGACATGCACATCGAGCAGCCAGCGTCGCGCCATTCGAACCCGGCATCGAGGAAGATGCGATCGAGCCCCTCTTCCTCGGCCTGGTGCTTGACGTGACCGGAGCCCGGCACCACTAGCGCGATGACGCCGTCTGCGACCTTGCGGCCTTTGGCGATCGCGGCGGCGGCGCGCAAATCCTCGATGCGGCTGTTGGTGCACGAGCCGATAAAGACGCGCTGCACCGGCACGTCGGTTAGCAAGGTGTTGGGCGCAAGCTGCATGTATTGCAGCGCGCGTTCGACAGCGGCGCGACGCAGCGGGTCGTCGATCCGCGCCGGGTCGGGGACGCGACCGGTGACCGGCGCCGCCATCTCGGGATTGGTACCCCAGGTTACGTGCGGCGCGATGTCGGCAGCATCGAGATGCGCCTCCTTATCGTATTTGACGCCCGGGTCGGATGGCAAGGTACGCCAATAGGCGACAGCCTGCTCCCAAGCCGCCCCTTTAGGGGCGTAAGGGCGGCCTTTCATATAGGCGATCGTGGTTTCGTCTGGCGCGACGAGCCCGGCCCTTGCGCCGGCTTCGATCGACATGTTGCAGATGGTCATGCGGCCTTCCATCGACATATCGCGAAAGGTGCTGCCGGCATATTCGAAGACATGGCCGGTGCCGCCCGCCGTGCCGATCTTCGCGATGATCGCGAGGATTACGTCTTTCGGGCTCACTCCGGCGCCGAGGCCGCCATTGACCTCAATCAGCATATTTTTGGCTGGCGCCTGGATCAAGGTTTGGGTAGCCAGCACATGCTCGACTTCCGAGGTGCCGATGCCGAACGCGAGCGCGCCCATCGCGCCATGGGTCGCGGTGTGACTGTCGCCGCAGACGATGGTCATGCCGGGCTGGCTCAACCCTTGCTCTGGCCCGATGACGTGAACGATACCCTGGTCGAGGCTGTCGATCGGGAAGTACGGGATGCCGAATTCCTTGACGTTGCGCTCGAGAGTGTCGACCTGCAGCTTCGAATCGGGCTCGAGGATACCAGCGGCGCCGGCGCTGCGGTTGGTGGTCGGGATGTTGTGGTCGGCCACCGCCATTGTCGCGTCGGGGCGGCGGACCTTGCGCCCGGCGAGCTTCAGCCCCTCGAAGGCTTGCGGGGTGGTGACTTCGTGGATCAGGTGGAGGTCGATATAGATCAGAAAAGTACCTTCGCCCTGTGGGGCGACGACATGGCTTTCCCAGATCTTGTCGAACAGCGTACGCGGCGCGGCCATGGTTTCCATCCCTCGATTGATTATGCGTTACTACCGCCGGATTTCGCCGCCGGCGGTGCGGCTTCCGGGCGCACGCTATCGCGGGCGCGCTCGACAATTCGCGCGGCTTTGCCGGTGCGCCCGCGCAAATAATAGAGCTTCGCCCGCCGCACGACGCCACGGCGGACCACCTCGATTGCGGTGATCCGCGGCGAGTACAATGGAAAGATGCGCTCGACCCCTTCGCCATAAGAGATTTTGCGCAAGGTGAAGTTCGAGTTCACTCCGGCGTTTTTGCGCCCGATGCAAACACCCTCGAATGCTTGAATGCGCTCCCGCTCGCCCTCGACGACACGTAGGCTGACCCGCACGGTGTCGCCCGGCTCGAATTTCGGTACGGGTCGGACGGCGGCAAGCTTTTCGACCTGCTCGTGCTCCAGCTTCTGAAGAAGGTTCATCGTTCGTTCTCCCGATCCGTTCTGGGGGCGCGCCCTGCGGCTTGGCCGGACGCAGCTAGATAGCGTTGCCACAAATCGCCACGGCGTTCGCGGGTCAGGCGCTCGGCCGCGGCCTGACGCCACTCGCGGATGCGGCGATGGTCACCGGATATAAGTACTGGCGGCACGTTGCGGCCCTGCCATACTTGGGGCCGTGTGTATTGCGGGTATTCGAGCAATCCCTCGGCAAAGCTCTCTTCGGCCAAGGTGTCGACATCGCCCACCACCCCTGGAAGGAGCCGCACGCAGGCATCGATCAGCGCGATCGCCGCCGGCTCTCCCCCAGACAGCACGAAATCGCCCAGGCTCAATTCCTCGATCGCGCGGACCTCGAGCACGCGCTCGTCGACCCCTTCGAAGCGGCCGCAGATCAGGGTGACGCCAACCGCTTCGGCCAGTGCGGACACCCGCTGCTGGTCCAGCCGAGCGCCTCGCGGCGACAGCAAAATAACCGGTCCGACCCCGCCGGATCCGGCAACAGCCGCATCGAGCACGTCCGGCCGCATCACCATACCTGGGCCGCCGCCAAAAGGCGCGTCGTCGACAGAGTGGTGCTTGTCACTGGCGAAGTTGCGGATGTCCACGGTTTCGAGCCGCCATAGCCCGGCCCGGTGCGCCTTTCCGGCAAGCGAATAGGCGAGCGGGCCCGGCAACATTTCCGGAAAAATCGTCAATACCGTCGCGCGCCAAGTCATGCGGTTTCCTCGACGGATGGGCGGGCGGCGGACCCGGCTTTGTCGAACAGCCCCTCGGGCGGCTCGATCACCAACCGACCGGCCTCGATCTCTACGATCGGAACCACGGTACGGGTGAAGGGCACCATTGCCGACGGTGCATCGGCACGCTCGATTTCGAGGGCATCGCCGGCGCCGAAATCGTGGACCGCCCGCACTCGCCCGACCAGCGTGCCGTCGCCGAGAACCGCGTCGAGTCCGATCAGATCGGCGTGATAATACTCTTCCGGCTCGGGCTGCGGCAGGGCCGAGCGCGGCAGATAAAGGCGCATCCCACGCAGCGCCTCCGCACGGTTGCGATCTTCGACCCCCGGCAAGCGTGCGACCAGAACGCCCTTCGCCATCCCGACGAGCCGAATTTCCAGGGATCGTCGCCCGGTCTCGTCGACAAGGGGCCCATAAGCAGCGATGTCTTCGGAGCGCGCGGTAAAGCTCTTTACCCGAAACGCGCCACTGACGCCTTGTGGGCCGGTGATGATTCCAACGCAGACCAATCGTGCTGTCATGACCGCCGCCTGCGCACCCAGGTCGCCTCTAGCTCCGGCCGGCGGCAGTCGCGGCCGCTTCGGCGGCGGCCTTCTGCCGTTCCTGCGCCTTAGCCTTCGGCGCTGATTTGATTGGGGTCTCGTGCACGGTTGGCTTGGTGATCAAGCCGGCATCTCCCAAAAACCGCGCAACGCGATCCGTCGGTAATGCACCAACCCTGAGCCAATGCTCTATCCGTTCGGATTTCAGCGTAACCCGATCGGCTCGGGCGCGATCGAGCATTGGGTCGTAGGTTCCGACCCTTTCGATAAACCGGCCGTCACGCGGGCTGCGAGAATCCGCTATGACTATGCTGTAGTAGGGCCTCTTCTTTGCACCTCCACGTGCGAGGCAAATCTTCAATGACATATCGAGTCCTTTACTTCACTGACGGAAGCCGGCGCCAGGCATTAGCCCGGCCAGGCCGTGACGCGCTATCCCTTTGGGTCCGAGCTTTTTCATCTTTTTCATCATGTCGGCCATGTCCTGATACTGTTTCAGCAGCCGGTTGATCTCCTGCACCGAGGTGCCCGAGCCACCGGCGATCCGCCGCCGGCGGGAGCCGTTAAGAAGCTTCGGGTTGCGACGTTCGCTCTTGGTCATCGACGAGATGATCGCCTCCTGGCGCTTGACGATACCGTCGTCAATATTCGCATCGCCTATCTGCTTCTTCAGTTTGCCGATACCCGGCAGCATCGACAGCATGCCGCCCATTCCCCCCATCCGCCGTATCTGGCGCAGCTGGCCGGCAAGGTCGTCCAGGTCGAAACTGCCCTTGGCCATCTTGGCGGCGAGCTTTTCCGCTTCGTCGCGATCGACCGTCTCGGCGGCCTTTTCGACCAGGCTGACAACGTCGCCCATTCCGAGGATGCGCCCGGCGATCCGCTCCGGGTGAAACGGCTCGAGCGCGGCGATCCGCTCGCCGGTGCCGATGTACACGATCGGCTTGCCGGTAATCGCGCGCATCGATAAGGCGGCACCGCCGCGGGCGTCCCCATCCACTCGAGTCAGCACAATGCCGGTGATGCCGGCCCGCTCCCCGAAGGCTTTGGCTAGAATGACCGCGTCCTGGCCGGTCATCGCGTCGGCGACGAGCAGCGTCTGGTGCGGATGGGCGGCCTCGCGTACAGCCGCGACTTCGAGCATCAGCTCTTCGTTGACGTGTAGCCTGCCGGCAGTGTCGAGGATTACCGCGTCGTAGCCTTGGGTACGTCCGATATCGAGCGCCCGCTTAGTGATCATGACTGGCCTTTCGCCGTGCACGATCGGCAAGCTGGCAACGCCGATCTGACGTCCGAGCACGGCGAGCTGCTCCTGCGCCGCTGGGCGCTGTACGTCGAGCGAGGCAAGCAGCACTTTTTTTCGGTCGCGCACTTTGAGCCGGTTGGCGATCTTTGCGGCGGTCGTCGTCTTGCCGGAGCCCTGCAGCCCGACCAGCATGATCCCGACCGGCGGCGAGGCATTCAAGTCTAGTCCCTCCGCATCGCCGCTGGCAGATGCGCCACCGAGGACCTCGATCAAATGGTCGTGGACAATTTTGACAACCATCTGCGCTGGCGTCACCGAGCGCAGCACTTCCTGGCCTAGCGCCTTTTCGCGGACTGTGGCGATAAAATCCCGCACAACTGGGAGCGCCACGTCGGCTTCCAGCAACGCTAAGCGGATCTCACGCAAAGCAGTTCCGACATCGGCTTCCGTCAGCGCGCCGTGCCGCCGCAGCCGGTCAAAAACGTCACTAAGGCGATCGGTAAGACTGTCGAACATCTGGATCCAAAAGCAAGGGGTGCAGACACAAAGCGCCAGTGCGCGACACTCGCGGACTGGCGTCCTGGGGCGTAACCCAAGGTCTTGGCTCGCTCACCTGAGCGGCGTGCGACGCTAACCCCATCGCCCTATGCTGTCAATTCGTGCCTGTCGGCTGCGAGGAGAGCAGCGCGTTAAACTCGGCTGCTCATCGGTGAACGCCGCCTCGCGCCTGGTCATAATTGTTTAAGCATAACGCTGGACAGCTGGCCGTAGAGCAGCATACGTTTCGCCTTAAGCCGACATAGACCCGGCGAAGCTGCAGCAACAAGCGAGACAGCGCACCGGTCGACGGCGATGAAAGAGATCGGGACAGATCGCGTTGCGGTTGAGAACTCGATCGTTGGGCAGAGGTAGCTTCGCGTGCGCCCGTCCGGACCCAGCCCGGTGCGGGCTCCTGCTTCTGTCTCGGGACGGGAGGAGCTGCTGTGGAGGCGAACGTCGCGCCAGATCAGGCTGCCACCGCGACCGATTGCGGTTGTGGTCTGCGCCTGATGGTCGTGTGGGCGGTGCGCTTCACCCGCGAGTGTCTTGCGGAGATCATTGAACGGGATCCGCTGGTCTCGACCGTCAGGCAATGCGCCAGTCTGACCGAGGCGGTTGCGGTGGATGCCAAGTCGCGGGCCGACATAATATTGTTGGACGGTAGGATCCCTGAGGCGACGGCCGCCGTCAGGCGCGCTCTCGATATCGCGCCCGACATGCGCATCATTGCGTGCTCAGTTAGGGAGACGGAAGACGAGATAGTTGCCTGGGCGGAAGCGGGCGTGATCGGCTACATCCCTAGAAATGCTGCTCTGGCTGATTTCGTGCGAATGGTTATCAATATTCATAATGGCGAGCAGAACTCCTCGGGCCGCGTCGTCACCGGACTGCTGCGTCGCATAACCCAGACTGCTAGATGGCGCCCGCGCGACGGTTCCGCCATATCTCTCCCAGCGCTCACCAAGCGTGAGCGGCAAGTCGCGGAGTTGATCGCCAACGGCCTCAGCGATAAGGAGATCGCTCGCCAACTGAATATCGGCTTGGCGACAACGAAATCGCACGTGCACAACCTCTTCGCTAAGTTGAACCTACGGCGTCGTAGCCAAGTGATCTATTATTTAAGAGACTATAATCAAACTCGAGTCTGGTATTAGAGAACATTTACCAAACCATAAGGGCATTGTCCGTACCGTCCCGCGGGGATCACATTTGGCATAACGCCAGAACCTGACCTCAAGTCTGAGTTCTGCATACGATAAACCAGCCGATCCTTTTGCACGGCTGGTCCCGCAGGGGGGCAAAGTCCCCTTCTTCGAGAAAACAACCACGTGCCCTGACGTCCACTATCCCCGGGTGATATCCGCCCGCCTCCGTGCGGACCTACGTCGAAATGAGATTTAGACCCTATTGTAATCAAGGTTTAGGACTAAGCTTCCACCTGATTTCAACCCTGGGATGGATAGCTTCGGGCCTCCGCTCTGTCAAAATCAACTGCTGATTTAGAACCCAGAGGGGCGGGGAGCAATGACCAGAAAGCGGAACTTCGGCAGTGTTATGGCGATCGGCGGTGCGACCGCGGCGATCGCGTTGCTGACCGGTTTTCCCAGTGCGCGCGCGGACGAGTTGTCGGATCTGCGCGCCAACCAGCAGCTCCTCCAGCAGCGCATCGACCAGCTGGCCCAGGCTCAGGCGCAGGGGCTGCCGGAGCAGAAGCAATCTCCCGGCCTCCCCGGCGCAATGGGCACCGCGGCGATCCCCGGCAAGTCGATAGCGGGCGGCAGCTTTCCGCGGTCGTTTCTGATCCCGGGCACCGACACCTCGATCCGGGTCGGCGGCTTTGTCGACATCACCGGGCTCGACTTCCTGCAGGGCGGCGGCGCGATCCCCGGCAGCAACAATTCCTCCAACGCCGGGCAGAACGGCAATTTGCATTCGATCCCGGTCGGCGAGGCCTTTATTCCCGGCGCCGGCAAGACCGGCATCGTCCCGCAATCGGCATCGGCTTCGAAGGGCAACGGGGTCTTTACCTTCAGCTCACAGCAAACGCGGTTCAACGTCGAGACCCGCACCCCGACGGCCTGGGGCGAGTCGCGCACGTTCTTCGAATTCGACTGGTCGGGCTGCAACTCTTTCAGCTGCCAAAGCCTGCAGCAGGGTGGCGGCGACAGCATGGTGCCGCGGCTAAGATACGCATATGGGACCCTGGGCGGGTTCCTCGCCGGCCAGGCGATCTCGAACTTCTCCGACGCCGACGCCGACACGGAGTCGATGGATTTCGGCGGTGCAATGGGCTCGACCGGCGGCTATCGCGTCCCGCAGGTGCGCTACACCCTGGCCGGTCCGTATGGCAGCGCCTTCTCGATGTCGGCCGAACAGCCGTTCACCTCGGTCGCGTTGCCGGGCGGGCCGATGTCCTCGGACCTCGCCACCAGCGGGACCGGCACCACGACCTCGCCGACGGCTCCGTTGATCCCGACATCGTCGCTGTGCAATGGCGTCCCGTGCATCGGCACCGGAGCGGCCTTAGGGGCAATTGTTGGCCAGACCAACCCGGCCAAGCAAACCGCGCCCACCCTGACCATCGCCAACTACTGGTCGCAGCCCTGGGGGCATGTCGATTTCGCGGGTATATTGACTTTCCCCGATGTCAACGATGGGGCTTTCATCTCACAGAATTTTATCGGCTATGGCGGGCATTTCGCCGGCGACGTGCACCCGAACTGGTTCGGCTATGCCAAGGATGATTTTCTGTTCAGCTTCGTCGCCGGCACCGGGATCGGTAACTACATCAGCGGTGGTGAAAACGGCTCGTTCGACCTTTCGAGCAATTTCAGCACGACAACCAAGTGTGCGACCCCCACCCCGGCCTGCACCGGCGTGGCTGCCGCATCGAACATCCTGTTCAGGCCGAACTCCGGGTTCAGCACCAATGGCGGGTACCAGCACTGGTGGCTGCCGAACCTGCGGTCGACCATCGCGGCCGGTGAGGCGCAATATTACGTCTCCTCGCAGCTGATCGGCCCGACCCAGTCCAATTCGGTGAACAAGGTGCTGTGGAACGCCTTTGTCAACCTGGTGTGGAACCCGGTGCCGTTTATCACTACCGGTATCCAGTACATGTATGGCAAGCGCGTCGTGGTCTCGAACGCCAGCGGCCAGGAGCAAGTAGTGATCGCCAAGTGGCGCGTCGCCTTCTAAGTCAGAAATGGCCCTGCCTTGTCACCGCCTCGACGTGCTCAGCCGACTTTTATCTGGAGGAGCAGCCGATGATTGAGCTCATCGAAGATCTTCCCAGAAATGTCGTCGGGATCTCGGTCAAGGGGCGCGTGACAACGCAGGAGTGCCGCGAAATCCTGACCCCGGCTGTGCAAAGGTCGCTGAAATGGCGCGACAAGGCTCGTCTCTACTACGAACTCGGATCACGTTTTCCAGGAGCCGGATGGGACGATCTCGATCTCGGGTTTGAGCATGCGACCCGCTGCGAACGGGTCGCGATCGTGACTGACATCGCCTGGGTTCGACTGACGGTAAAGGCGATTCGGTTTTTGATACCCGGCGAGATCCGGGTGTTCGCAACCGCCGAGACCCCAGAGGCTCGCGCCTGGATCATCGCCCGCCCTGAAACCTTAACTAACCCCGAGCATATGTCGCCGAGTCGACCGCGCCCAAGCACCATTCGGCAAATAAGGCGATCATCTTCCCGGCGCGCGTTGCCGCTTGCGGCGAGCCGACCGCAAAAGGACGAGCCGCGCGACAGATACGCTGAGTGACCCGGACCGATTGCTGCGTTCAGCAGCGCAGGTCGAAAAGGAGCCACTCCGTCGAGTCTGGGTGCTGGCGAGGACACTCCATACAACTCTTTGTGAAAGGTGAAAGCGACGACTTTGCGTGCGTCGCGTTGGCGACGCCGCAAACATATTTGACATCGCAACGAACCAAGACTGTGGATCGTGCCCGGTCCGCTTCACTCCACTCCACAGGTGTTCGTGTTGAAGTATCTCGCACGTCCTATAATCGCTCCGTTGAACCCATCTGAGAACTGCCGGAGGATACCCTGCGCGATGCGAGGGAAAGCTGCGGCTACGGACGATTCGCGAAGCCCGAAACCTAATATCGACCGATGCGCCGTCGAAAAACCGTGAAAGACTCTGCGCCTGTTCGATCTCTGACCGCAATTTTTGGAAAGCTTGCGAAATTATTCGGCAGTAGTTTAGTCATGCTTTAAGAATGCTTGTCGGGTGGGGATAAGGGGGTTCCATGCCGGGTAAGCTGACAAAAATCTGGCTTGCAGCACTGTTGGTTTGTGGGGGATTGTCGACAGCAGCCGCCGAAATGCCGGCTTCCGGCACCAAGAATTTCGTCCCCGGCGGTGAGGCTCCATCCTACTTCACGAACGAGCCCGGTGCGGTCTCGAGTGTGGCCGCTGACGAAACAGCAGCCGATGACGGAGTCGATCAGATTTCCCGCTCAAGGCATTTCGAAACCGGGCTGCGGCCATCGGCCGACAAGATTCACGGAATGCGTGGAAAGTTCGCCGCCTCTCATTCGGCAATACGGCACATGGCGGCAGCAAACTCAAGAGCCCGCGAAAGTTCGACGCGCGCGGTTAGACTGAGCAACAGCAAAGCCGCGTCCATCGATAGACCATCAAGACCAACCCGGTCCGCGGGACGCACCGCGGAGTCGAGGGACCCAAAAACCGCCAAGGCCGGCGCTGGAAAATCAGGCAGAGAGAGCGTCCGTCACGTGGCGGCGAAATCTACCTCCAAGAGAGGGTAACCTGTTGCGACCGATGGCCAAGCTCCGTGGTTGGCGCTGGACAGTATGACCAGGCGTCGTGGCTGAGGTTGGACAGTACGCATCGAACCGCCATATTAAGCGGCGCCATGGTACCCTTTATGAAGATGCACGGCCTCGGCAACGACTTTGTCGTGCTGGATGCTCGTGACGCGCCGATTGCGCTCGAAGCGACGGGGGCCAGAGCACTGTCCGATCGGCATACTGGTGTCGGCTGCGATCAGGTGATCGTGTTGGAGCCGCCGCATCATCCGTCGGCGCAGCTATTGATGCGCATCCGCAACCCCGATGGCAGCGAGGCCGAGGCCTGCGGCAACGCCACGCGCTGCGTCGCCTGGCTGCTCGGCCGTGAGACTGGAGAGTCTCGGGTGCGGATCGAGACGGTGGCCGGGTTGCTCCAAGCCGAGATCCAGGGGGATGGGCGGATCGCCGTCGATATGGGGCCGGCTCGCACTGACTGGCGCGAAATTCCGCTTGCCCACGCTGCCGACACTGCTTGCGTTGATCTGGCGCTGGGGTCTCTGTCCACACCTGTGTGCACTAATATCGGAAATCCCCATGCCACGTTCTTCGTCGATGATGTCGAGGCGGTCGATCTGACGGCGTTGGGCCCGATGCTCGAAAATCATCCAATGTTCCCGCAGCGGGCGAATATCGGGGTGGCCGCGATCTGCAACCGTAGAGAAATCCGGCTGCGGGTTTGGGAGCGTGGTGCCGGGATCACCCGCGCCTGCGGCACTGCCGCCTGCGCCGCCGTAGTCGCCGCGCACCGTCGCGGTCACGCCGAGCGCTGCGCGGTCGTGACGCTCGACGGCGGCAGTCTCGACATCCGCTGGCGCGACGACGGCCATGTGATCATGACCGGGCCCGCCGCGCTAAGCTTTGAAGGCACTTTCAACTCCCGCTTGATCGCGCCGAACTGACCCGATCATGCAGGAAAACCAGGTCATCAGCTTCGGTTGCCGGCTGAACGCATTTGAAAGCGAGATAATCCGTCGGGCGGCTGCCGATGCCGGGCTCAAGGGCGCCATCATTGTCAACACCTGCGCGGTCACGGCAGAAGCGGAGCGGCAGGCGCGCCAAGCGATCCGCCGTGCGCGCCGCCATCGCCCAGAGGCTGAGATAATCGTCACCGGTTGTGCCGCACAGATAGCTCCGGAGCGCTACGCTGCACTCCCGGAGGTCGACCGAGTGCTCGACAACCGCGCGAAGCTGCAGGCACGAAGCTACCTCTCGGCGGGGGAGGGCGCGCCCAACCTTGACGAGACCGCGGCACATCTGGTCGACGGGTTTGAGGGCAGGGCCCGCGCCTTTTTGCAAGTCCAGCAAGGCTGCGACCACCGCTGTACATTTTGCATCATTCCCTACGCTCGCGGTCCCAGCCGATCGGTACCGATGGGCGTCATCGTGGAACAAGCGCGCCGGCTTGTTGCTAGCGGCTACCGCGAGATCGTCCTGACCGGGGTCGATCTGACCGCCTATGGCGCCGATCTGCCGGGCGCACCGAGCCTCGGCCAGATGGCGCGTCGGCTGCTTGAGTGTGGTGCCCGAACTGGAGCGGCTGCGCCTCTCTTCGCTCGACCCGGTTGAGATCGACGCCGAACTGTGGCTGCTGTTGGCCGAGGAGAAGCGGCTAATGCCGCACCTGCACCTCTCGTTGCAAGCCGGCGACGATCTGATCCTGAAGCGAATGAAGCGGAGGCATTCGCGCGCCGATGCGATCGCGGTTGCGCGCCGGGCCCGCTCGCTACGTCCGGAATTGGCGTTGGGTGCTGATCTGATCGCCGGGTTCCCGACCGAGACCGAGGACATGTTTCGCCGCAGCCTCGACCTCGTCGCCGAATGCGGGCTCGCCTTTGTTCACGTGTTTCCGTACAGCCCGCGGCCCGGCACCCCAGCCGCTCGGATGCCACCTGTCGCCGATACTGTGGTCAAGGAGCGGGCGGCGCGATTGCGGGCTGCAGGTGAGGCCGCCCTGGCCTGCGAACTTAGGTCGCGCGTCGGCAGCGAGACAGAGGTCCTGATCGAACGCCCAGGGATCGGCCGCGCCGCCTTTTACGCGGCGGTCGGTTTCACCGGTTCGGGCGCGGCCGGGTCGGTGCAGCGTATGCGGCTGATCGACAGCGATGCGCGCAGCCTCGTCGGAGTGCCGGTCGCATGAGATTTTGGCGGCGGAGCGTCCCGGCCGAACCGACGAACGACGTTGAGGCGATGCCGACGCCCGAATTCGAAGAAGAGGCGTCTCGCGAGCTCGCCTCAGCGCTTCAGGAGACCGTCGAGCTACTTCAGCCCGAACCGAGTAATGAGACCGTCAGGCCAGCCGAGGCCGCAGGGAGCGCCGAGCGGTCAGGCTGGTTCGGCCGATTGCGGGCTGGACTGGCGCGCAGCTCGGCGAGGCTCAACGAGGGCATCAATACGATCTTCAATCGCCGCCGGCTCGACGACGAGGCGCTGCTCGAACTCGAAGAGCTGTTGATCGCGAGCGATATGGGAGTTGGGCTCGCTGCGGAGGTAACCGAGACGCTGCGCCGCAGCCGGTTCAACCAGGAAGTGTCTCCGGAGGAAGTCCGCACGGCTCTTGCCGAGCAAGTCGTCCGGTTGGTCGAGCCCGTGACCAGGCCGTTGCGCATCGATCGCGAGCGCAAGCCGTTTGTCATCCTCGTCATCGGCGTCAACGGCAGCGGCAAGACGACGACGATTGCCAAGCTCGCTAATCAATATCGCGACCAGGGGCTAAAAGTTGTGCTCGCGGCGGGCGATACGTTCCGCGCAGCGGCGGTCGAGCAATTGCAGATCTGGGGCGAGCGCATCGGCGCGCCGGTGGTGACCCGGCCGGCCGGGTCTGATGCCGCGGGCCTCGCCTATGACGCGCTGGTCGAGGCGCGCGCCGAGGGCGCCGATATTTTGCTGATCGACACCGCAGGACGGCTGCACAACAAGGCCGACCTGATGGACGAATTGAAGAAGATCGTTCGCGTCGTCAAAAAAATCGACCCGCAGGCGCCCCATTCGGTACTGCTGGTGCTCGATGCGACCACCGGCCAGAACGCGCACGCTCAAGCCGAAATCTTTCGCGAAATGGTCGGCGTAACCGGCATCGTGATGACCAAGCTCGACGGCACCGCACGCGGCGGAGTGCTCGTCTCCCTGGCTGAAAAATATGGCATCCCGATCCATGCGATCGGGGTCGGCGAAACCGCCGAGGATTTGCGCCCGTTCGAGGCCCGCGCCTATGCCCGCAGCCTGGTCGGGCTGGAGCCCTGATCCTCGCCGCCCAAGCGAGATCCGGTCAGAAGCCGGGCGGGTTGATGCGGGCGGTGAAATCGAGGGTCGCTCGCCATCGCCGGTCCGATCGCCTGCCGCTGCGCGGTCAGCGCGGACCCCGCCGCGAGCGGCGCAGGTTGGGGACGCAGCGGCGAAGCATGCCGGTCGGCTTATCGTTCCGTTCGACGCGCCGATCATAGCAGGTGCGTCGAACCCGGCAAGCGAGCCTATTCCCTCTTATTTTGATGGCCGGCGTTATCAACTGGAGAACCGCATAGCGGGCCCTGCGTCACTTAAGCGATACGGGCACCACGGTGAGATTATAAGTAACGTCCTGCGAAAATGTTCCGGATTCGGCGTGGAACTGCAAGGTGTGCGGCCCTACCTTCAGCGGGGGAAGCAGGACATAATATCCATCGTCCATCGATGGCGAGTATATCCCTGCCGGCAGCGGCATTCCCGCTCCACACGCATCGGGTCCAAAAATGTTGTCTCGCGGAAACCACGTCGGGAACGGGCGCGATAGGACACGCTGTATTTCTTTTCTATTGAGCGGCTTGCCGTCGACGATCACCGATAGGTTTTGAGCCGCGTCGATGAAGGGCTTTATCAAAGATATCAATTTTTTCACATCATAATTCGCGCCTTCCTGACCACAATCTGGGGTAATGCTTGGCGTATTATTATAGAAAGAATTTATCACGGGGAAAAACAGTGTGTTGTTCTCCGGGACAGAGCACGCGCGCGAGGCCGCCCCGCCCCCGGAGACGCCGGCGAGGAACCATATGGCTCCTCGCTGGCCGACCATGCAATATTGCCCCGACGAGTCCAATTTGGGGATTTTGATCGAATCGGTATTGACTGCGCCCACTGCCACCACTGTCCGGTCAGCTGTGAAAGGGGCGGTGAGCCATCGGAGCCTGCAAACGCCAGCTGTATTGGCAAGATAAGTCCGATGAGCGCTCCAACAATGGCAGCAGTAATCTTGATCATTGGGCTTCCTCCTTGGGGTTGAAAAGCGGAGTTTTCTGTCATTGAGGTGGTTTGGCTTCCCACTCTTATTGGAACAGGCGCACGTCGCCCGGACAGTTCATGGAGTTCTCGCCGGCCTGAGCGATGCCATCACCACAGGTCGGCGTACATTCCAGCGGGGCGTTGACGGCGCTTTCGCCGCGGCTCACCTCGCACACCTCGTCGCTCTCGGAAGGCAGATAGAATGGCGGCGTGTTCGGCCATAAGGAGGGCTCGCCGCGGTCGCCCAGGGCAAACGGGAACCAGATGGTCAGAGCCCATTGAGTACGGTCGAAGGTCCGCTTCCAGCCCTGGTCGTCGAATATCTCGCCGAGCGGAGGAGCGTCGGCGAGGACACTCAGGCTGGCCATGTCCAGCGCGCGGGGATCGCTCGGGCCGGCCCTTCCCGCAAAATAGACGAGGGAGGCGAGCGCCTCCTCCGGGTCGTAGAGCAACCACACACTGGTCAGGCCGCGCGCCTGCGCCGCGGCCAGAACGGCGTCGAATCTCTGCTTCAACGTCCAAAGCGGCTGGCGGGTGTTGCGCAGCGACCAGCGCTCAGTCCTCAGCACGATCTGCGAGTTGTGGATGTCGCCGAAATCGTGCGCCCCGATCACGGTCCAGGCATGGCATTCGGGGCTAAGGAAATAGGACCGTTTGAGAAATAGTACGCCGTCGAGCACATAGGTGTTGAAGACCCAATCCCTGTACTCCCGAGCATGTTCCGCGGTGTCAAACAGGTACCGCCCGCCCGAAAAAACATTGCCCGTGTCGTCGAAACTGATCGGGATATGCTTGTGGAGCATGCCGGGACGGGCAGACATGTACATTCGATCGCGCTCGATCGACGGCGCAATTTGATCGGGGCGCAAGCCGGACGGACCGGTCGCGAGGCCAAAGTCGCAGGTGAACGCACCTCCGGGCTGCGCATCGCCGCCCGCGCCCGCGGCGGCGTGAGTCGCTGTTGCCAAAAACAGGCCGAGGGCGGAGGCGAACGTATGCGCGCCGTGGAACACGGCAGAACTAAATCTCGGCTTCGTTTTAGGAGACATAAGTGTCGACATCGAAAATCTCCATAGTCATGTGTTATGATCACGTATAAGTTTCGTAAAAATCTTGCTATGACTTATATAAGCCGAGGAAGTCCGCAAAACTCAGCGTGCCGATTAGCTTCTGGTCGTCGTCGAGGAGTTCGTACAACACGCCATCGCGTCCACGAATGTTGAAAAACACGATAACATCCTGATCAAAACCCCCACCTTCCCGATGCACGTCTCCTGGCGGACTGGACTTGTAGCTGCCAACGGCGCGAATTTCCTTGATATCGCCGTTGAGTTCATAAAGGCGATGCTCGCCCTGCACGACAAATGTATTATTGTGCACCACGTGCCGATGAAGAATGATCTTTTCATTGGCATCAAATTTGAACAGCACGTCGACAATGTAATTTTGTTCGTCAATATTCAGTATCGAATATTTTAAGTGCTCCAAATCTGGGTGCGTGTTCCATTTAATATTCTGATCATCAAAGCTGTGCGCTGCCATCGCCTCACCCTCCCAGCTGGACAAATCTTTCGAGGACCTGAACGCACCCTTTCGAGCACCTAAACTATTAAGGCCTGGACGTGGGGACGTGTCGTCATGCGTTCGGATGACGAGAGCCATTTTCGTGTAATATTTTTTCGCGAAGTGTGAGGAACCTCACACATCAAGCAGTGCGCGATGTCATATGGCTGTAAGCGCCCGGGCTAGCGCGCCTTCCGGGCCGGTGCGTTGCGCGCATGCGGGGGGAGGCGATGCGCTTTCAAGCACTTTCGGAATTGATCGGATCGATCTACGACACGGTGGTGGACGCGAGCGCCTGCCCAGCGATGCTCAATGGTCTCGCCGACCTTCTCGGAGCAACGGGCGGAGCGCAAGTCGGCACTTATAACTCGAAAACCCGCATCGCCACGATGCTTGCCCCGCGCGTTGACCCCAAAGAATTACCCAGTTTCTCACAATATTGGGCCAATATTTGGCGGCAGTGTGACAAGCATCCGATCGGCGACGTTATAGTCCCGCAGATGCTCATTTCTCACCAAGATCGTCGTCACACCGAAACTTTCAGCGGGTCGTCAAAGCCGCAAAGCCCGGAGAGGATGATGGGGGCAACCCTTTTGACGGAAGGTTTGTTTCCACGGTGGTGTCGGTGTCGCGGCCACTATCCCGAAGGCGAGTTCGACGCGGCTCAGACCCAGCTGTTCGCCGCCTTGATCCCGCACCTGCAGCGCGCTGTGCAGTTGCGGATACGGCTGGCCGCTTTGGACGGGCCGCCGACGAGCTCGGCCGAAATGCTGAACCGGCTGCCTCATGCCGTGCTGCTGGTCGACGCGGGGGCGCGGGTGATCTTCGCCAACCAAGCCGCTGCGAGGATGCTCGGCGCCGGCGACGGCCTATCCCTGGGCCGCGACGGCCTGCAGGCGGAGACTAGTGAAGACACGCGCCGGCTGCGGCAAACCATCGCCGATTGCGCGCAGCCGGCAGGCGAGCTTGGCGGCGCGGGCGGCCGCCTCCGGCTTTCCCGCCCGGACCGAGGGCCGTTGACGATGCTCGTGATACCGCACCGGACCCAGGTCACTTGGATCGACATCCTCCGTCCGACGGCGATCCTGTTTATTACCGAAGCGGAGCAAGCTGCCGCGCTCCGCAGCGAACGGTTCGGCCAGGATTTTGGGCTGACCCGGGCAGAAGCCGTATTCGCGGTCGAGATATCGAAAGGAGATGGGCTGCAAGCCGCCGCCAGCCGCCTCGGCGTCTCGTTGACAACGGTACGGACACACCTCGCTCATGTGTTCGGCAAGACGGGGACGCGGCGCCAAGCCGAGCTTGTTCGCCTGATCCTGCAAGGCCAGCCCGCAGCGGGCGATGACTAAAAGCGGCGGCGCGGACAAGTAACCGGCCTGCTGTCACGGGTGGCCGCTGCCGGGACCAACGTCGCAGTTACGATCCGTCTCCTGACAAGCTGGAAGGCCTTCTCGCTTTTGAACTTGCGGACGTCAATTTCCGTAGAGTTGGCACGCGCCGCATGGGTTGTGTCACAATCGCGTCACCGCCGCTGGGCACCGAGGAGGGCAGCCATGAAAGTCGCGAACGCCGTCGCCGAAATCCTGAAGCGTGAAGGGATCGATTACCTGATCGGCTACCCGGTCAATCCGATCATCGAGGCCGCGGCCGAGGCGGACATTCGCACGATCATGGTCCGCCAGGAGCGGATCGGCCTGCATATGTGCGATGCGATCGCCAAGGTGAGCTCGGGCGACAAGATTGGCGTCTTCGCGATGCAGCACGGCCCCGGCACCGAAAACGCTTTTGGCGGGGTTGCCCAGTCCTTCGGCAACTCGACCCCGGTCGTCGTATTGCCGGCCGGCTATGCCCGCAACATCAATCAGGTGCACCCGAACTTCAACGCCGCAATAAATTACCGCAACGTTACGAAGCTATGCGAGCAGGTGACAGTCGCCAACGCGACCGCGGAGGCGCTGCGCCGTGCCTTTACGACGGTCAAGAACGGCCGGCCCGGCCCGGTATTGGTCGAGTTCCCGAGCGACCTCCTGCGCGAGGAAGTGCCGGACGCGCTCGTCGCCGAGTACCAGAAGACGCCAAAGCTGAAGAGCGCGCCGGACCCGCAATCGGTGTCGCAGATCGCCGAGGCGCTGGTCGCGGCACAGCGCCCGGTCATCGTCGCCGGCCAGGGAGTCCATTACGGCAAGGCGTGGCCGCAGCTGAAGGCGCTCGCGGAACTGCTCGAAACCCCGGTCATGACAACGCTCGGCGGCAAAAGCAGCTTCCCGGAAAACCACCCATTGTCCCTCGGCTCGGGCGGCATCGGCATCGGCGAGCATCTGTGGCACATGCTGCAGAACGCCGATTTTATCTTCGGGATCGGTTGCAGCTTTACCCGCACCTCCTTTGGCACGGCGATGCCAAAGGGGAAGAAGATTGCGCAAGCAACGCTCGACCCCTACGCGATCAACAAGGATGTGCCGGTCGATCTCGCGGCGGTCGGCGATGCCGGGCTGACGCTCGACGCGCTGCTCGCGGAGGTTAAGGACCGGCTCCATGGCAAGACCCGCGACCGGCTGCCGGCAGTGACGCGCGAGATCCGCGACCACCGGGAAGAATGGATGGGCCAGTGGATGCCGCGGTTGACCCAGAACACCAAGCCGCTGTCACCCTATCGCGTGATCTGGGAATTGCTGCACACGGTCGACGTCAAGAACACGATCATCACCCACGACGCCGGCAGCCCGCGCGACCAGCTGTCGCCGTTCTGGGTCAGTGAGGTGCCGCTGTCCTACCTCGGCTGGGGCAAGACGACCCAGCTCGGCTATGGGCTTGGGCTGGCGATGGGCGCCAAGCTCGCCAAACCCGACAAGCTGTGCATCAACGTGTGGGGCGATGCCGCCATCGGCTTTACCGGCATGGATTTCGAGACCGCGGTGCGCGAGCGGATCCCGATCCTGTCGATCCTGATGAACAATTTCTCGATGGCGATCGAGCTGAAGGTGATGCCGGTCGCGACCGAGAAATATCGCTCGACCGACATCAGCGGCCATTACGCCGACTTCGCCAAGGCACTCGGGGGCTATGGCGAGCGGGTGACGGAGCCCGGCGAGATCCAAGCAGCGATCCGGCGCGGCATCGAGAAGACCCGCGAGGGCACGCCGGCACTGCTCGAATTCATCACCGAAAAAGCCGTCGACGTCTCCCGCTTCGGCTGACCAAAGCCGCGTCGCTCACGGAGCCTTCCGCCATGCGGGAGGCTCCTACAGGGTCTAGGTGAGCCCATTATGGAAAGAGATCTAAAGTATTCGAAAAGACCTCGATCGCTTCGTCAAAGTCTATAGAGCCTTGCGCCAGCCAGTTTTTGCTGCAAATGACCGAGGGTCGGCAGGCGGCCAGCCTCGGCGATCGGCGATCGACGGCGAGGGAACACTAGCTGGATCGCCGCGGTTTCGCGTATAGAGATCGCTCCCGTCGCCTGAGGTTGAACATCATGGCCTCATCCAAGCGTCCGCGTCCGGTTGTGCTGTGCATCCTCGACGGCTGGGGCGAGCGCGACGACGAAACCGATAACGCCCTCGAATGCGCGCGGTTGCCGGTTTGGCGCCGCCTGATGGCGCGCTGGCCGCACGCGCATCTGCAGGCCAGCGAGCATTTTGTCGGGTTGCCCGATGGGCAGATGGGAAATTCCGAGGTCGGGCATACCAATCTCGGCGCCGGCCGGCTGGTCACGCAGGATTTGCCGCGGATCGATGCGGCGATCGCTTCGGGTGAGCTCGCCCGGACGCCGGCTCTGCGCGATTTTATCGGCTCCTTAAAGAAAACCGGCGGCACCGCCCACCTGCTCGGTCTGCTGTCGCCTGGTGGCGTGCATTCGCACCAGCATCAGATCGCAGCATTCGGGCGGATCCTCGCCGAGGCCGGGGTACCCGTCGCAGTTCATGCCTTCCTCGACGGCCGCGATACCCCGCCCCAGGCGGCGCTGTCACACATAAAGAAATTCGAAAGCGATGTCGTTGGGCTCGCTGGGCTGCGGTTTGCGACGGTCAGCGGCCGCTATTATGCGATGGATCGGGACCACCGTTGGGACCGGGTCGAGAAGGCGTATCAGGTCATTGTGGGGGGCGAAGGCGACAGCGCCGCGAATGCGGCCGATGCGGTTGCGGCGGCTTACGCTCGCGGCGAGACCGACGAGTTTGTACGGCCGACTTTGATCGGCGGATATCAGGGAATGCACGACGGTGATGGCGTGTTGATGGGCAATTTCCGCGCCGATCGGGTGCGCGAGATCGCCGCTTCTCTGGTCGATCCCGGATTTTTCCGGCTTCGCGCGCCCCGAACGCATCGCCTTCGCCGGCGCCGTCGGGCTGGTCGAATATTCGGCCGAGCTCAACCGCTTTCTGACAGCCCTGTTTCCGCCCGAAAACCTCGACGACACCTTTGGCGAGGTCGTGTCCAAAGCCGGGCTGACCCAGCTGCGCATCGCCGAGACCGAGAAATACGCGCACGTCACGTTCTTTTTCAACGGCGGGCGCGAGACGGTTTTTCCCGGCGAGGAGCGCATCCTGGTGCCGTCGCCCAAGGTCGCGACCTACGACCAGCAGCCCGAGATGTCGGCGCCGGAGGTCACCGACAAGGTGGTCGAAGCGATCGGCGCCGACCGGTTCGACGTCATCGTGCTGAACTACGCCAATGCCGACATGGTCGGCCATACCGGCCGTCTCGACGCCGCCATCAAGGCGGTCGAAACGATCGACCAATGCCTCGGGCGGCTGGCAACGGCGGTCGAAGAAGCCGGCGGAACGCTGGTCATCACCGCAGACCACGGCAATGCCGAGATGATGCGCGATCCGAGAACGGGCGAGCCGCATACCGCGCACACCCTGAATCCGGTGCCGTTCCTTATCGTCAATCCGCCCCGGGCGGTCGGAAACCTTGAAGATGGCCGGCTGGCGGATGTCGCACCGACCCTGCTAGACCTCCTCGGTCTCGAAAAGCCTGCGGCGATGAGCGGTCACACGCTGGTCCTGCCGCAGGAAATGCGGCACAGCGCCAACCTGGCCTCTTCTGCTCCGATCTTGATCATCGACCCTCGTTGCGGCTATTATCGGGCTTGCTGGTCGGAGCGCTTATTGGGTGCCTGAATGAGACGCGTAGGGTTAGTCGCGGTAATTGCGGCGACAGTTCTGGTGCTCGGACTCCGCCAAGACATCAGTGCAGCGGCGTCTAACTCGTCCGATACTTATAAAGAACTTAATTTGTTTGGAGAGGTGTTCGAAGTCCTGCGCGCCGATTATGTCGGCAAGGTCAACGACAACTCGCTGATCAAGTCCGCGATCAACGGTATGTTGACCTCCCTCGACCCGCACTCGAACTACCTGAATACGAAAAACTTCGACGACATGAAAGTGCAAACCCGAGGTGAGTTTGGCGGCCTTGGGATCGAAGTGTCGATGGAGAACGGGCTCGTCAAAGTAATTTCGCCGATAGACGACACGCCTGCCGCGCGAGCGGGATTGAAACCCGGCGATTTGATCACTCAGCTCGATGGCCAGCCGGTCCAAGGGATGACCTTGCCGCAGGCGGTCGATAAGATGCGCGGACCTGTCAACAGCGACATCAAGCTGACAATTCGGCGAAAAGGGCGTGATCCGTTCGACGTCGATCTCACCCGCGCGACGATCCGCATCCAGTCGGTTCGGTCGCATCTGGTCGGTAACGATATCGGTTATATTCGGATTACCTCCTTCAACGAGCAAACCGATGTTGGGCTCAACAACGCAATTAAGAGCATAAAACAGCAGGCAGGCACCAAGTTGCGCGGGGTAGTCCTCGATTTGCGCAACAATCCAGGCGGCCTTCTCGATCAGGCAGTCGCCGTCTCGGACGCATTTCTCGACAAGGGCGAGATCGTCTCAACTCGCGGCCGGCGGTCCGACGACGCGCAACGCTACAATGCACGCCCGGGCGACGTGGCCGCCGGATTGCCGCTCGCCGTGCTGATCAATGGCGGATCGGCCTCGGCAAGCGAAATAGTGGCCGGCGCATTGCAGGATCACCACCGCGCGGTCCTTGTCGGTACCCGATCATTCGGCAAGGGTTCGGTGCAGACAATAATCCCATTACCCGGACATGGTGCAATGCGGTTGACAACCGCGCGTTACTACACGCCGTCGGGGCGGTCGATCCAGGCCAGGGGCATTGACCCGGACATAGTCGTGGAGGCCGCCAAAATTGCCGTTGCGCCCGCCAAAACGGGCGCCAAAACCATCGATGCATCTGATCAGAAGACTGACGACTCTGGCGGTGATGCCGAGGCCTCGAGTTCGGTCGATCCGTCTATTATGGGGACTGCACAGGACTACCAGTTGACGCGCGCGGTCGACATGCTTCGCGGCATGTCGTTGTTCAATGGTCGCATGATCGATTAAAGCCTCGAAACGAGCCGCTGCAATCTGGACGGTCAAACGATGCCGGATCATGGCGATCAGTTTTCTGACTACCGGCGCGCGGTCGGAATCATGCTGCTCAATAGGCAGGGACAGGTCCTGGTTGCGCGGCGCACCAACATGCCGGCGATGCCGGCTTGGCAGATGCCGCAAGGTGGGATCGACCCGGGCGAAACCCCACGTCAGGCGGCGCTGCGCGAGCTGGTGGAGGAAATCGGCACATGCAACGCTGAAATCATCGCCGAGAGCCGGGCTTGGATGACCTATGACTTGCCCTCGGATCTCGCCAGGAATGTGTGGGGTGGCCGGTACCGCGGCCAGAGACAGAAATGGTTTGTAATGCGCTTTACTGGCAACGACGCGGATATCGACGTCGCGACCGAACATCCCGAGTTCGATGCTTGGCGCTGGGTCGCGCCCGAGGAGTTGCCCGACCTGATTGTCTCATTCAAGCGCCAGCTCTATGTCGATATCTTGACCGAGTTCCATGAGCATTGCCGCTGTCGGGATTTGGGCGACTGACGCAACAGGCTCATCTTAGCGGCAGCCGCGCCATTGCAGCATCGATAGCTGCGGCGCCCGGCATGCCACTCTGAGCGCCGCGCGCCAGACAGGCGAGCCCAGCCGCAGCGCTCGCTCGCCGCAGTGCAATCTCGGTTGAAGCATTGTCGTCGAGTGCTGCCGCGAGCACGCCGACGAACGTATCGCCCGCACCGGTTGTGTCGACGGGCGCGATTGGGAGCGCCGGCACGTTGATAACCCCACCATTGGGGAGATGCGCGACGGCCCCAGCCCCGCCGCGAGTGATAACGAGCCCTTGCCGCAACCGACGCGCGACCGAGGCGGGATCAGCGCCGAGCGCAGTCATCTCCCCTTCGTTTGCGACGATTAGGTCGATCTCGGGCAGCAGATGGAGCCCGATTGAGATCGCGGGAGCAAAATTGAGCAGTGTGCGTCCGCCTTTGGCGCGCACCCGCCGGATCATTGTGACAGTTTCGCTTACCGGAAGCTCCATTTGGGCGATAAGGAACGTGCCCGGACCAAGCACCTCCTCAGGCACCTGATCGGCGTAAACGCGGGCATTCGCACCCGGAGCGACCGCAATGACATTCTCCCCGCCGCGTGAAACCATGATTGCAGCACAGCCCGTCGGCGCAGAGACGCTTGCTACTAGCCGGGTATCAACTTTCGCTTGGCGCAGCGGGCCGAGCGCGATCGTGGCGAAGGAATCCGCCCCGACCGCGCCAACGAGCACGACGTCTGCTCCGGCACGCCGCGCCGCCAGCGCCTGATTGGCGCCCTTGCCCCCGGGAAGCAGCGCGTAATCGCCTCCGAGTACGGTCTCGCCTGGTTTTGGCAAATCAAGGACCGGGACAACCAGATCAACATTTATCGATCCGAAATCCACAATCATCAGGCTACGTCCGTCAAATCGCTGCTGCCATCACCTCGCCTTGGGAACTCAAATCGGCGGCAGCGGCAAGACGGAACCGACTCCCGAGAAGCGCTGATGTTTCCGAACCTGGGCTGGCGGGGCCGCACTATCCCCAGGTGGCTTGGCCACCTACCGCGGTGATCGTGATGTGGCCCATCGTCGTATTGGCCTTGGCGCCGTGCCAATGGCGTTCGCCGGCCTTGATATGCACGACATCGCCGACATTGATCTCGTGCTGTTCATGCTCGGTCGCCACCATGCCGGAGCCCGAGGTCACGACCAGGATCTGGTCGCAGTTATGGCTGTGCCATCCGGTGGTGCAGCCTTGGCTGAAATTCACCACGCTGCAGTTGTAGTTGGCCGAGTCGCCAGGCTGGATGATGGTCTGCCGCGACCGGGAAACCGGCCCGCTCCACCCTTCGATACGCTCCGCACCTTCGACTGGAAGTTTCGGGATGTCGTTAAGCGTGACGACCTTCATGGCTACTCCCTCCTGATGGTGGATAGCGGAATAAGTCCTTTCAACCCACACGATATTACGGTTCAAAGGTTTATCTAGCAGCGCAAATTTTCCAGAGGCATTCCGCCGGGCTAGGCCGCCGTCTTCACCAGACGGGCGCCACGCCGGCGCAGCACCGCCCAAGCCAGTCAACTCGTTGTACCGGAAAGGCGCCCGTTCGGGGTAAGGCCGACAGATTTAAAAATCATCGCTACGCCGCGCGCGACATGGTGTTGGCGAACGAGAGAAAGGGCGCGGTGTGCATAGGCACGACTGCAATGCTTGCGATCATAGCGGCGGACACCCTCGTTGGCAGCATAATAAGCATAGGCGAGTTCGTCATCCTCGGACTCGACGATCCGTCCGACAGCGACGTATAGCCGCCGCCAGAAGCCAATACGCTCATGCTCAAGACAGCGACAGAGGCCGCGGTAAAAGAGCGCGTAGTGTCTCAATTCGTCGGCGGCGATGCGTCGGCAGATTTCCTTCAACACCGGCTCGTCCGCCCCCTCGTGCAACGCGGTGTAGTACAAGCTCGTCCCGGTTTCGACGATGCAACGCGCTATCATCTCACCTGCACGCGACCCGCGCCGCGAGATGTCACGATTGAAATCTATCTGGTAGCCCTTCCGAAAATTCTCGAAGGCGACGGCAAAATTAAACGCGGGATCAGCTAATTCGGCCCACCTCCCAAGCGCCTGGCCATGCCGGATTTCGTCATCGCCCCAGCGCCGCGCGAGCGCCTGGAAGTCTGGATCGTCATGAAAAACGCGGCATAAATAATTCGCATACGAGCCGCCATTGTATTCGACGAGGCTAGCGGCCTTTACGATCGACACGATCTGCGGATCGAGCTTGCTGCGATCGAACCGATTCCAGCGGATATCGCCCAGCGTCCAGGCGCTCATGCGGCCTCCGTTTAACGCCTTGATCTCCTCTTTACAGGCTCGGTCTGTCTGCGGATATCCCTGACCATCAGCCCCGGATGCGAACCGCATCCGAGTTGGCAAATCAGTGCGACAATTCTGTCAGCGCCTGCAACTTTGCCTGAGCGACCACTTGGTCGCGCTCGAGCCTGCGCAATTCAATCAGCAATTGTTCGCGCTCCGCGGCGTCGCTGCGCGACAAGCGCTCGCGCAAGCTCGGCAGATTCCCCGCGAGCAATCGTAATTCTCCCTCTATCGCGGATCGGTCGAGTGCCTCCGCTGGCACAGCCTCCTCGGCGAGAACAGTGCAGCGCTCGGGCGTCACCTCGGCGAAGCCGCCCGCTACAAAAACGCGCCGCGTGACCCTTGGCCCCTCGTAGATGTGGATTGTGCCTGGCCGGATTGTCGATATTAGCAAAGCGTGTCCCGGCAATACGCCGAAATTGCCATCAGTTCCCGGGACCACCACCATCTCGACGGCTTCCGACAAGATCAGACGCTCGGGCGTCACCAACTCAAACTGCACGCGATCGGCCATTGAACAACGAGCTCTTGAAAACCTCAGGCTGCTTCGGCTGCCATTTTACGTGCCTTGTCGATTGCCTCGTCAATCGTGCCGACCATGTAAAAGGCGCTCTCGGGCAAATCATCATGGTCTCCGGCGACGATCCCCTTGAAGCCCTTGATCGTGTCTTCGAGGCTGACCAATACGCCGGGCGTTCCGGTGAACACTTCCGCGACGTGAAAGGGTTGTGATAAAAAGCGCTGTATTTTGCGGGCGCGGGCGACTGTCAGCTTGTCCTCCTCTGACAATTCGTCCATGCCCAGGATCGCAATGATGTCTTGTAATGATTTATAGGTTTGCAAGACGCGTTGTACGTCGCGTGCGACTTTGTAATGCTCGTCGCCGACAATCCGAGGGTCGAGCATGCGCGAAGTCGAATTGAGGGGATCGACCGCCGGATAAATGCCGAGTTCGGCGATTTGCCGAGAAAGCACCGTGGTCGCGTCGAGATGGGAGAAGGTCGTGGCTGGCGCAGGGTCTGTCAGGTCGTCCGCGGGCACGTAGATCGCCTGCACCGAGGTGATGGATCCCTTTTTCGTGCTGGTTATGCGCTCCTCCAACGTCCCTAAATCGGTCGCCAAGGTCGGCTGATAACCAACAGCCGAAGGAATTCGGCCGAGGAGCGCCGAGACCTCGGACCCTGCCTGGGTAAAGCGGAATATGTTGTCAACGAAGAACAGCACGTCCTGTCCTTCTTCGTCGCGGAAATATTCGGCGACTGTGAGCCCGGACAGACCGACGCGCGCCCGCGCCCCCGGCGGCTCGTTCATCTGGCCATAGACAAGTGCCGCCTTTGAGCCCGGCCCGTCAGGCGTGATTACCCCCGATTCGATCATTTCGTGATAGAGATCGTTGCCCTCACGGGTGCGCTCGCCGACGCCGGCGAACACCGAATAGCCGCCATGTGCTTTCGCGATATTGTTGATCAGCTCCATGATGATCACGGTCTTGCCGACCCCGGCGCCACCGAAGAGCCCGATCTTACCACCCTTTGCGTAAGGCGTTAGCAGATCGACGACCTTGATACCCGTGACCAGGATCTCGGCCTCGGTTGACTGGTCAATGAAAGCAGGCGCCGATCTATGGATCGGCGCGCGCCGGTTAGTCTGCACCGGCCCGCGCTCATCGACCGGTTCACCGATGACATTGAGAATGCGGCCTAAGGTTTCGGGGCCGACGGGCATCATGATCGGTTCGCCAGTGTCGACGGCTTGGGTCCCACGCACCAGCCCGTCCGTAGTATCCATGGCGATGGTCCGGACGATATTTTCGCCGAGTTGCTGGGCTACTTCCAACACGAGGGTGCGGCCTCCGTCGTCAACGCGGAGCGCGTTCAGGATCGCCGGTAATTCGCCGTCGAAATGGATGTCGACGACGGCGCCGATAACCTGAGTTATTGTACCGATGCTGTTCCTGGGCATGCTATTGAAATCCCCGTGTCGATCTTTGCGTCGGGCTCTCGGGCTCGGGCACCAAAATAGCTCTCACCGGCCGTCATGCTGCGCGTAGCGACTCAGCGCCCGAGATGATCTCGATCAGCTCTTTGGTGATGGCAGCCTGACGTGTGCGATTGTAGTTCATCGTTAGTCGGCCGATCATCTCACCCGCGTTGCGGGTGGCGTTATCCATCGCGGTCATCCGCGCGCCCTGCTCACTCGCTGCGTTTTCCAGCAATGCGGTGTAGATCTGGACCGCGAGATTTTGCGGTAACAATTCGCCGAGGATCTCTTCCTCAGACGGCTCGAATTCGTAAACTCCGCTTGCCGCAGATGAGGCATTCTCGGCTTCGTCCGGCGAAGAAAACGGTATCAACTGCTGCACTGTTACGATCTGTGTTATCGCCGACCGAAACCTATTGTAGATGATCGTGCACGTGTCGAATGCCCCAGCGCGAAACAAGACAAGAATGCGCTCGGCGATGTCGCGTGCCTCATCGAACGACAGCCGACGACGACCGATCTCAGTCAAGCTCTCATGGATAAGCCGTCCGTAGTCGCGCCGCAATCCGTCGCGGCCCTTACGCCCAATCGTCAGGATCATTATCCGTTGGCCCGCGGCCTCAAGTTCACGGAGACGTCGACGTGTCTCGCGCAGAATCGAGGCGTTAAAGCCGCCGGCGAGGCCCCGGTCGGAACTCGCGACAACAATCAGGTGGGTGTCGTTTTTTCCGGTACCCACAAGCAGCGGGGGGGCTGTCGGCAGACCGATCATCCGGGTAGCGAGAGAGGCGAGCACGCGTTCCATCCGCTGCGCGTACGGCCGCGCTGCCTCGGCCTGTTCCTGAGCACGACGCAATCGCGAAGCGGCAACCACCTTCATCGCCGCCGTAATCTTCTGGGTGGACCCGACGCTTCGGATCCGCACCCGCAGGTCCTTTAGGCTCGGCATTTTGCGCGCTCGGCAGCGGTTACGCGAATGTTTTGACGAAGTTATCGAGGCACGCGGCAAGCGCCTTCTCGACCGTGGGCGAAATCTCTTTCTCGGTGCGTATCGCCTCGATGATTTCGGGACCCGAGGCTTTAACTTCATTCAGCATCGCTATCTCGAACCGGCTTACATCGCTCACCTCGATCGTGTCGAGATAGCCGCGAGTGCCTGCAAAGATCGAAATTACCTGCTCTTCAACGGGGACCGGAGAAAATTGCGGTTGCTTCAGCAGTTCCGTCAGCCGTGCGCCGCGCGCCAACAGCCGTTGGGTCGCCGCGTCTAGATCCGAAGCGAATTGAGCAAAGCTAGCCATCTCACGGTACTGCGCGAGTTCTAGTTTGATACGCCCGGCGACTTGCTTCATTGCTTTAGTCTGTGCTGCCGAGCCAACGCGGCTCACAGAAAGTCCGACATTTATGGCTGGCCGAATTCCGCGATAGAAAAGCTCCGTCTCTAGAAAGATTTGGCCATCAGTGATCGAAATTACATTTGTCGGTATATAGGCCGAGACATCCCCAGCTTGAGTTCTCGATGATTGGTAGCGCGGTCAGTGAGCCCGAGCCATGCTCGTCATTCATCTTCGCCGCCCTTTCGAGCAGTCGCGAGTGGAGGTAGAACACATCACCGGGATAAGCTTCGCGCCCGGGCGGTCTCCGCAACAGTAAGGACATCTGGCGATAAGCAACCGCATGCTTCGAAAGATCGTCATAAATCATCAATCCATGCATGCCGTTGTCGCGGAAATATTCACCCATAGCGCAGCCTGCATAGGGCGCCAAATATTGTAGTGGTGCCGGTTCGGAGGCTGTAGCGGCAACGACGATCGAGTATTCGAGTGCGCCATAATCCTGCAAGGTCCTGACGATCTGGGCAACTGTTGAGCGCTTTTGGCCGACAGCTACGTAAACGCAGTAAAGCTTCGCCTTTTCGTCGTCGCCAGAGTTGACCTGCCTCTGATTGAGTACTGTGTCGATGGCGAGCGCGGTTTTGCCGGTCTGACGATCGCCGATGATCAGTTCGCGCTGGCCGCGTCCGATAGGCACCAACGCATCAATCGCCTTCAGTCCAGTCTGCACCGGTTCGTGCACAGAGCGGCGGGGGACGATGCCCGGCGCTTTAATCTCAACCCGCGCCCTGGTCACATCCGAAAGCGGCCCCTTGCCGTCGATCGGCTCGCCTAGCGCATCGACGACGCGGCCGAGAAGACCGCGCCCCACCGGTACATCTACGATGGCGTTGGTCCGTTTCACGGTGTCCCCCTCACCGATGCCGCTGTCATCGCCGAAAACGACCACGCCCACATTGTCGCTCTCGAGATTAAGAGCCATGCCCCGGACACCGTTCGGGAATTCGACCATCTCGCCAGCCTGGACCTTGTCGAGGCCGTAGATGCGGGCTATCCCGTCGCCGATCGACAGCACTTGGCCAACCTCAGCTACATCAGTCTCGCTTCCGAAGCTGGCTATTTGCTGCTTCAAAATAGCCGAAATCTCTGCTGGACGAATTTGCATAAAGGCTTCCTCAGCTAATGCCCTTCATCGCCAATTGGAGGCGTCGCAACTTGCTATCGATTGAGCCATCGACCATGCGCGAACCGACCTTCACTATCAGTCCCCCAATAAGTTGTGGGTCGACGCCGACTTCGATGGAGATACGTCGCCCGACGCTACGTCGAAGTTGTTCGGTCAACGCCTCGAGTTGGGCATCCGTCAATGTCTGCGCCGCCGTTACGCTCGCGGTTATCTCGCCGCGCCTCTCAGCGAGTTTCGCAAGGTAAGCATCGATCATTGTCGGCACGGCAAACAGCCGCCGGTTCTTCGCCACAATGGCGAGGAAATCCTGGATCAGCAGCGGTAGTTCGGCTTGCTGGGCGAGCGCCGCAATCGCCCGGCCCTGCTCCAAACGAGACAGAACAGGGCTGCGCAGCAAGCGCATCGAATCAGGACTGGCAACTAGGATCGCGCGCAACAGACGGAGGCCAGATGCAACCTCGTCAAGCATCCGGCGTTCTTCGGCAATTTCGAATAAAGCCGTTGCATAGCGTTCGGCCAGGGCTGACACGCCTGTTGTTTCGGAAGCCAATTTCCACTAGTCCTCGTTGGCCGCGCCGGCAGCAGGACCGCAGCAGCATTTCCTTCTTGACTTCGGATCACGCGCTGAGCCCGCGCCGCTTGAGCGACGCCCGCTAGACCATTCCCTAACACAGCGCCGGGGCCCACGCAACCATACGCTTTCGCTCGCAGCGCGCCATGATCGCGGCGAGTAGAACGCTGGAAGCGAGGATGCTAAAGGAAATTATAAGGATCGATGTCAACCTGAATTCGCGCGGTCCCGGCGAAGCGAACCCGTGAGAGCCATTCGGTAAGTACGGCCTGCACATTCACCTCGCGCCCCGCTTTGACCAAGAAACGGCGGCGATGACGGCCGCGCAGGATAGCGAGCGGTGCAGGCGCAGGTCCCAGCACGGTAATACCGGACAGTTGGGGGGCTGACCGAGAGAGCGCCGTAGCGGCGAAGTCGCAGGACTCCGCGTCTGCGGCGCTGACTATAATAGCGGCGAGCCGGCCAAAAGGCGGCAATCCGGCAACGCGACGCTCGTCAGCCTCGGCTCCGAGAAATCGGTCGCGATCGCCGGACGCCAGCGCCTTCATCACGGGCTGGTCGGGCATAAACGTCTGGATCAGAACCCGGCCCCGGCGTTCGGCGCGACCGGCACGGCCGCCGACCTGGCGCAAGAGCTGATAGGTGCGCTCCGCCGCGCGAAGATCGCCGCCGGTCAGCCCGAGATCGGCGTCGACGACACCGACCAAGGTCAGCATAGGAAAGTGGTGACCTTTGGCAACAATCTGCGTCCCGATCAGCACGTCGTGGCGCCGTTCTGTCATCGCTTGCACCAGCGCGGCGGCGGAGTGCGGGCTCTGTAGTAGATCGCTGACCATCAGTGCGATGCGGGCTGTCGGAAAGCGCGTTTTCACTTCTTCGGAGAGCCGTTCGACCCCTGGGCCGCAGGGTACCAATGTTCCAGCAGTCAGGCATTCCGGGCACAAAGGCGGCACAGGCTCGGCATGGCCGCAATGATGGCAAAGCAGGCGCCCGCTAAAGCGATGTTCGACCAGCCAAGCGGTGCAACTTGCGCATCGCAGACGATGGCCGCAGGCGCGACACAAGGTCAGGGGCGCATAACCGCGCCGATTAAGGAACAACAGGGCCTGCTCACCGGCCTCGAAGGTCGCGGCCAGCTCTGCGACCAGCGTCGGCGCCATGAAGCGGCCGCGCTCGATCCTTTCCCGGCGCAAGTCGATAAGGCGGACGGGCGGAAGCTCGGCTGTCGCGTGGCGCCGCGGCAGCACGATCCGCTGGTATCGGCCGCGCGCGACATTAACGACTGTTTCGAGCGAGGGGGTAGCGGACACCAACACAATCGGGATGTTGGCGAGGGAGGCGCGCAACACCGACATGTCCCGGGCCTGGTAACAGACCCCTTCCTCCTGCTTGTACGACGGATCGTGCTCCTCGTCGACGATGATCAGCCCAAGATCGGCAAAGGGCAGGAAAAGCGCCGAACGCGCGCCGACGACCACTTGCGCCCGGCCGGCGGCGACGGCGCGCCAGGTATGGCGGCGTGAGGTCTGCTTGATATCAGAATGCCATTGCGCGGGCAGAGCACCAAAACGCTCGCGGAAGCGCTCGAGCCACTGCGCGCTCAATGTGATCTCGGGCAGAAGCACCAAGACTTGACGGCCGGCGGCGAGAACCGCCGCGATTGCGGCGAAATAGACCTCGGTTTTTCCCGAACCGGTGACACCGTCGAGCAAAGTAACACCGAAGCCGCCCGCTTCGACGCGGTCGACAATCCGCTGCGCGGCGATCGATTGGTCGGGTGAAAGCGTCGGACCAGGCCGCCGCCAGTCGGGCGCCGACGGATCGGCGGATTTTGTCCCCATCAGACAGTCCTCGACCAGCCCGTGTGTAGCGAGATCGCGGACGACTCCGACGCCGCAAGCTGCATACCGCGCAGCCTCGGCCGCCGACAATGGCGGCGCATCGCGCAGGAATTCGAGCACCCGGCGGCGCGCGGGGGTGATGGGTGTAGCGGGGCTGCTCTCGGTGAGCGCCGCGAGGCCGGCCGCGGCGAGTTTCCAACAGCGCCGAGCTGGCGGGGGCTGCAAGGCTGCTGGCACACTCATGGTCATGCGCAGTACCGCGCCCGCCGGCGCCATCGTGTAGGCGGCGACGCGGTCGACAAAGCGGCGAAGCTCGTGGGCCAGCCTGATCCCGGGCAACGTCTCGATCACATTCTTCAGCCGTTCCGCGGGCAGCTCGCTATCGACCCCGTCCCACACGACGCCAAAGAGGCTGCGGCCGCCGAGGGGTACCCGGACGAACGCGCCGGCCTCGGGCAGCGGCTCCCCCTCGCATGCCAGATAGTCGAGTGCGGTCGGCAGCGGTAGCGGCAGCAGGACCTTGACCTGGCGCGCCGCGCGGAGTTGTGCCTCAGGCACGGCGCCCTCGCCGCGGTTGGACGCCGAGGTCGTCGCCACGGAACTGGCACGGTAGTCTTGCATCGACTAAACTCACTTGAGAAGCAGCGCGCGGCAAGGACTCTTAGCCTGCCGCTCGCCGCTACTGACGCGGCCAGCCAAGGGGGCGGGTTAGGTGGTTATCGGATGAACGCATACCCTGATGCTGCTGCGTTTTGTTACAGCCCGCGCCCAGTAGCGACAGCGTGGACCTAGTGGTGGCCGATAGTCCGCAAGACCAGCCAAAGCCGCTTGGCAATAGCGTCCAGGTGCCCAGAGGGCCCAACGCCATCGACGCCGGTGATGTCATAGCCTATTTGCGCGAACATCCCGATTTCCTTCTGCGCCATCCCGAGGCGTTGCGCTTGGTGGGCGCGCCTAGCCGAGACCACGGAGATGGAGTGCTTGATTTCCAGCACTTCATGCTGGAGCGTTTGCGGCATGATCTAGCCCGGCTGCAGGATGAACAGAAGAGTTTGATCGCGCTGAGCCGGGGTAACCTCGCAAGCCAATGCCGGGTGCACAAGGCTGCATTAGTGATGCTCAGGGCCGTGAGCTTCGAGCATCTGCTGCAGATCGTTACGACCGACCTGGCGGTACTGATCGATGTCGATGTCGTTACTCTCGGCGTGGAGAGCACGGTGGCGCGAACCGCCCGCCTGCCCGTGCACGGTATCCGTCTACTGCGCGCCGGTACCATCGACCAGCTGCTGGGCCCCAACCGCGACGCGGCGTTGTGTACCAACGTCAGGGGTGACACCGCGCTGTTCGGTGGCACCGCTGGTCTCGTGCGATCGCAGGCGTTGCTGCGTCTCTCCTTCGGTCGCTCGGTATCGAGCGGGCTGATGTGCATTGGGACCCGCAGGGCGGGCACGTTTCATCCCGGTCTCGGCACGGAGCTTCTGACCTTTCTCGCTCGCGTCGTCGAGATCACGATCTCCCAATGGCTCGAACGCGGCCGGTGAGCCCATCGGATCCCGCGTCTGCCGCGGATGCGGGTGACGGCGGAGCCGGCAGAGCAACCAGGCGAAAGCCGATTTTCCCAACGCTGCCTGAGCCGGTGCCGCTGACCCGGTTTTCCGCGGCGGATGATTTGCGCGCGGCGATCGGGTTATGGCGCGCCTGGCTGGAGGGCGAACGGCGTGCTTCGGCCCATACTGTTGCCGCTTATGGCCGCGACCTCGCCTTTTTTCTCGATTTCCTGACTGGGCATCTGGGGGCGGTGCCGAGCCTCGCAGCGATCGACGAGTTGCGGGCGGCCGATTTCCGCGCTTATCTGGCACGGCGCGCGGGCGAAGGCATCGAACACCGCTCACTGGCGCGCGGCATGTCGGTGCTGCGCGGATTTCTGCGCTTTTTGCGGCGGCGCGGGCTCGCTTCGGCCACTGCGCTCTCAGCATTACGCTCGCCTAAGCTGCCGCCTACCGTACCCAAACCGCTCACAGTCGGCGATGCGATCGCCGCCGTTGATGCTGCCGACAACCTGTCGCGCGAAGACTGGCAGGGTAAGCGCGATACCGCGCTGTTGTTGCTGATGTACGGCTGCGGGTTGCGCCTGTCAGAGGCGCTCGGGCTGAACCGGGGCGAGGCGCCGACCGGCGAGATGCTGACAGTCATCGGCAAGGGACGCAAGCAGCGCCAATTGCCCGTGCTGCTGACGGTGCGCACCGCTATCGCCGATTATCTTGCCGCCTGCCCCCATGCGCTGGCGGCGGACGACCCGCTCTTCGTTGGCGCCCGCGGCGGCCCGCTGCATCCGCGCCTGGTGCAGCGTCAGATGGAGGCGGTGCGCGGCGTCCTCGGGTTACCTGGCACAGCGACCCCGCACGCGCTGCGCCACAGCTTCGCTACGCATCTCTTGGGCGCGGGCGGCGATCTACGCGCGATCCAGGAACTGCTCGGCCATGCCAGCCTGTCGACGACTCAACGTTACACATCGGTCGAGACGGCACGTTTGCTCGCCATCTACGACGATGCGCATCCGCGCGCTCGCACCTCGCATTGAGACGCTGCCCGGGGCGCCGGTCGAAAAGGAGCGGAACTTGGATCTCGGTCTGAAAGGAAAAAGGGCGATCGTTACCGGCGGATCGCGCGGAATCGGCCGCGCGATCTGCGAACTTTTGGCCGAGGAAGGCTGCGACTTGGGGCTATGCGCCCGCGGCGAGGCCGGCGTCGAAGAGGCGGTAACGGCGCTTGCCGGCAAGAGGGTGAAGGCGCATGGCGGGATCGTCGATGTGTCCGACACCAAGGCGCTGCGCGCCTGGGTCGCCGAGGCGGCCGAAAAACTCGGCGGGCTCGACATCTTTATCGCCAATGTCAGCGCATTGGCGCAGGCAATGGATGAAGAATCCTGGCGCCGCAGCCTCGACATTGACGTAATGGGCAACATCGCCGGTATCGAGGCGGCAATCCCGTTTCTCGAAAAATCGTTGGCCGGAGCGATCGTTGTCATGGGCACCACCGGCGCCATCGAGATCGTCGGCGCGCCACGGCCCTATGCCTCAGTCAAGGCGGCGCTGGTCCCTTATGTCAAGGCTCTGGCCCGCAACCTCGCGGCCAAGGGCGTGCGCGCCAACATGGTCTCGCCCGGAAATGTTTATTTCAAGGGCGGCGTCTGGAACACGGTTGAGGAGAACAACCCGGACCTGTTCAACACCATGGTGTCACGCAACCCGATGGGCCGCATGGGCACACCGGAAGAGGTGGCCAGCGCGGTCGTCTTTCTGGCTAGCCCGCGCGCCAGCTTTATCACCGGCACCAATTTGATCATCGACGGCGCACTGACCCAGCGGGTGCAGTTCTAACGCCAAAAAGAAGGGGGCGCCGTATCGCGCGCCCTTCCTTATTCCTATTGTTTGCAGGATCTAGTTGGTCAGGCCGTAAAATTTGGCAGCGTTTTCGCAGGTAATCTTGTGGATCACCTCCGACGACAGGCCGGCAAATTGTTCCTCGATATATTTCGAGGATTCGGGCCAGATGCCGTCGGTGTGCGGATAATCCGAACCCCACATCATCGTCTCGACGCCGATGTCGTCGATCAGCTTGGTGCTGATCGGGTCGAACTGGAAGGTGCACTTGCACTGGCGGCGCCAGTATTCGCTCGGCTTCAATTTCATCAGGTCGCGGAAGCGGTCCTCGAACTCGAAATCCATACGGTGCAGCGCGTAGGCGAGCCAGCCGGCGCCGCTCTCGCCGAACGACACGCGCAGACGCGGATAGCGCTCGAACACACCGGCCCCGATCATCCCGGCGATGATATGGATGAGCCCCATCTGGAAGGCCGAGACACCAGTGAACATCGCCGCGCGTCGGATTTGCGGCGCTTCTTGGCGAGCACGTGGCGCGGTCGTCGGGAAGGTGTGGAAGTGCAGCGGCAGCTGCACCTCATTGACCGCCTGCCAGAAGGGCTCCCAGCTCGGATGCCACATCGGCTCCATGTCCCAAGAGCAAGACAGTTCAAGGCCCTTCAAACCCATTTTGGCCGCGCGATGGACCTCCTTGACCGCGAGTTCGACACTGCCGTAAGGCAGGCAGGCGAGGCCTATCTGACGGTCCGGGTAGTGGCTGCAGAAATCTCTCAGCCAGTCATTGTAGATGCGCAGAACCTCATTCGAGGCCTCGGTGTCGTCCAGCTTGGACGCGGTGCCGAGGACGCCGTAGATAACCTCGGCATCGACGCCGTCCGCCTCCATGTCCTTGAGGCGCAGATGCGGGTCGCTGCAGCGGGCCTTACCCTTCTTGGCATCTTCGTAGAGACCGCGCTCCGCCATAATGTCGACGCGGACGTTCTGCCCCGGCACGTGTTTCGCGCCGCCCGGGCCAACACCGTAGAGGAGCCCGAAATTAGCGCCGTTCTTGGCAACCCATTGCGGTCCGTCGGGACCGTCGGCAACGTATGGCATGCGGTCCTTCAGTTCTCTCGGCGCTTCGGAGACGAACAGCTCTGGCGGCATCCACGGCATGTCGAGATGGCAATCGGCCGAGATTCTGCGGTACTGCATGTCGTTCTCTCCGCTCGTAATTGACTGAGTGCGCACGTCACATAGCAACTCTACTCCTTTGATACGCGGATTTCCTAGTCGCGTGGCACCCGTTGCCCCGCGTTTTTGCAGATGCGACATGAATAGTATGCAATCCGCAGTGGGCATGCGTGCGAGCCGCTTGCCCCCGCATAGAAGATTGCAGCATGCTTTGCATCGGGAGCTGAAATGAAGGGAGGTTGATAATGCCCGACACATTATCGAGGGATGCCGGAGCGACGCCGCATGTCGGTGAGTTGATCCGAATTGGTGGGCTTGACCATGTTGTGCTGAGGGTCGGCGATCTCGATCGCGCGATCGACTTTTACAGCAAGGTGCTGGGCTGCCGAGTTGAGCGCGAGTTGCAGCAGCCGCGGCTGGTTCAGTTGCGCGCGGGTTTGTCATTGATTGATTTAGTGCCGGCGGCAGTCTCACCACAGACGGCTGGAGATGCGACCGGGCGCAACATGGACCACTTCGCAATGCGGGTCGTTGGTTTCGACGCGGCGGCGCTCAAGGCGCATTTGACCCGACACGGCGTTGATCCCGGCGAAGTCAGAGAGCGCTATGGCGCAGAAGGTTATGGCCCATCGCTCTACATCACCGATCCCGACGGCAACACGGTCGAACTGAAGGGCGAGGCGACGCGCCAACTGTAGCCCGCGACGAAAATCGCCACGTCTTCGGCCTCGAGAAGGTCGGTTTCCGCATCGGGCGACGGGTTATTGATTTGGCGAGTGGTAGGCGGGGCGCCGCTGTTTCGGTCAGACGGCGATCCGCAAGGTGTTGATGGAGTTCGCGCCCCGATCGCAGCTGAGTCCGGTTCCGCGCCGCGCGTTAGGACGGCAGGTTGATCAACCTAATCGAGAGCACCTGAGGCAGTACGGCGGTTGGCGCTGCCTATGCCGCCATGCCTTTGCCCGTCGTAGAGCGAATTGATGGCGGCGCCGTAGGCGGCGCTGACCACATGGCGCTTGACCTTCAGGGTGGGTGTCATCTGGCCGTTCGCGATCGTGAATGGTTCGGTCGCGATCGTGAAATGTCGCACCCGCTCGTTCGGTGCGAGACCGCGGTTGACGCGCGCTACCGCAGCGTCGATCGCTTTGATAAAGCGAGGATCTGCAGCGAGCGCTGCGTAATCCGCCGGCGATTTATTTTCGCGGGCGAACGCGGCGGCAAATTCCGGGTCGGGCACCAATACCGCGGTCAGATAAGGCCGGCGGTCGCCGAGCACGATTGCTTGGCCGATCTCCGGCTCTAGCGTCAGATAGCCTTCTACTCGTGCCGGTGAGATCATCTCGCCGCCGGAATTCTTGATGAAATCGCGCTTGCGATCGGTGATACGGATATAGCCGTCATCGTCGATCGTCCCGACGTCGCCCGTGTGTAGCCAGCCATCGGCCAACACCTGCGCTGTCGCCTGCGGATCGTTCCAATAGCCTCTCATGACGTTGTCGCCGGCGACCATGATTTCGCCGTCCTCGGCGATGCGAACCGTGACGCCGTCAAGCGGCGGCCCAACCGTGTCGATCCTGATCCGCGAAGGTACATTGCAGGAGATCACTGGCCCCGCTTCGGTCTGACCATAGCCTTGCAACAGCGGCACGCCGAGCGCCACGAAGAAGCTGCCGATGTCCGGGTTCAGGGCCGCTCCGCCCGACACCATCGCTTTGAGCCGTCCGCCAAAGCGGTGGCTCACTCCGGCACGCACTAACCGGTCGAGCAACGGATCGACGAGCCGCTCACCGAGCGCGAGCTTTTCTCCCGAGACGCGCTTGCGGCCGATCGCCACCGCCTTGTCGAACATGCATCGCGCCAGCTTGCTCTTGCGCTCGACGCTCAGCGTGAGGCGCCGATGCAGCGTCTCGTAGAGCCGCGGCACCGCGGTCATGATAGTCGGCCGCGCCGCGATCAGATCGGAGGCAAGCGTGTCGGCGCCCTCAGCAAAATAGATCTGCGCCCCGATCGAGACCGGGAACATCAGCCCGGCCGTGTGCTCATAAGAATGCGATAACGGCAGAAAGCTCAAAAACACCTCATCGCCGAGGCCGAGGGTTTCGAGCAGGCGATAGGCGCCACGACAATTGGCAAGGATGTTGCGGTGAGTGGTCATAACCCCCTTGGGGGCGCCGCCGGTGCCCGAGGTGAAGATCAGGCAGGCCATGTCGTCGGGCGCCAGCGCAGCGGCCCGTTCGGTAATATCGTCCGGCGCCTCAGCGCCACGAGCGAGCACTTCCCTCCACGACAGCAGGTCGACGGCGCTCGCTTGCTCGGCGGCGGGTTCGATAGCAATGACGCAGCGGACGGTTTCGACTTGGTTTGCCGCAGCCAGCACTCTTGCCGACAACGGCGGTTTTGACACGATCACGGCGGCGGCGGCGCTGGTGGCGAAAACGTGGCGATGGTCTTCGACCGTGTTGGTCGTGTAGGCCGGCACCGTGACCGCGCCGAGACTCATGATGGCGAAATCGGCGACGGCCCATTCCGGGCGGCTTTCGGCGATGAGCGCCACCCGGTCGCCACGGATGACGCCGAGTGCAGCAAGACCGCGCGCCAACAGGCGCATTTCCCGGGCCGCCTCGCCCCAACCGAGCGGGTGATAGCGACCATCGCGTTTGCCCCAGAGAAACGGCTGGTCGCCGAACCGCTCGGCCTGTTCGAAAAACATTGCCGGCAAACTGCGGCAATTGTCGTAATCCATCCGTCGCCTCGAACCTCTCACCGTCCTTTTCTACGGGTTTCATGTCCTACATGAAATAGCGCCGGCGTCGACGCGCTTGGTAGCCTGCGGCGAGGCCCCATATGGAGACGGGGCGAGGTTTGGAGGCGATGATGCGGGTCGAGGCGACGGCAGAGGTGGCGGCGGCAAGCGACAAGAATGCCGCGCTTGGAAGATTGCCGGAATGGGATCTCAGCGATCTTTACCCCAGCCGCGACGGCCCAGAGTTGGCCGGCGATCTGGCGCGGCTTGCTGCCGATGCCGAGATCTTTCGCCAGCGCTACGTAGGGCGGCTCACCAATTTGTCGGGCGCGGCGTTGGGTGAGGCGATTGCGGCGTATGAGCGAATGCAGGAACTTGCCGGCCGAATCAGCAGCTACGCCTCACTAGTACACGCCGGAAACCTCTCCGATCCCGAGATTGGCCGGTTTCATCAGACGATTGAGGAGCGGGTCAACGCAGTCTCGACCACCGTGCTGTTCTTTACTCTCGAAATCAACCGGCTCGACGATGCAGCGCTGGCGGCGAAAGAGGCCGACCCGGCGCTCGCCCGTTACCGGCCGTGGCTGCGCGACACTCGCGCTTTCCGCCCGCATCAGCTGTCGGATGAGATCGAAAAACTGCTGCTCGAGAAATATGTTGCCGGGCGTGCGGCCTGGACACGGCTATTCGACGAGACCATCGCCGATCTGCGCTTCCCGTTTCGCGGCCGCGAATTGACCGAAGCCGAGGCGCTCGATCTGCTATCCGACCGTGATCCCGCGGTGCGCTGCGAGGCGGCGAACAATATCGGCGAGGTGCTGGGTAAAAACGCGCGCGTCTTTGCGCTGATCACAAATACGCTCGCCAAGGATAAGGAGATTGAGGATCGCTGGCGCCATTTTCCGCGACCGATCTCGTCGCGCAACCTGTCAAATTTCGTCGAAGACGACGTCGTCGATGCGCTGATCACAGCGGTGCGAGACGCCTATCCGCGGCTGTCGCACCGCTATTACCAGCTGAAGGCGCGCTGGTTCGGGGTCGACGCGCTGCCGTTCTGGGACCGCAACGCCCCTTTGCCCGAAGATGACGACCGGCTGATCCCGTGGCAGGAGGCCGAAGAAACCGTGCTGTCGGCCTACAAGACCTTTTCGCCCGAGATGGCTACTGTTGGCGGACGGTTCTTCACGGCACCGTGGATCGACGCGCCGGTGCGGCCCGGCAAGGCATCGGGTGCTTTCGCTCATCCGACTGTGCCCGGCGCACACCCCTACCTGTTGCTGAATTACCAGGGTCGCGTGCGCGACGTGATGACCCTGGCGCACGAACTTGGCCACGGCGTGCATCAGGTGTTGGCGGCGCGCCAGGGATATCTCATGGCCGACACGCCGTTGACCTTGGCCGAGACCGCCTCGGTGTTTGGGGAGATGCTGACCTTCCGCGCCTTGCTCGCGCGCGAGACCGATCCGGGCCGGCGCAAGATCATGCTCGCCGGTAAGGTCGAAGACATGTTGAACACAGTGGTACGCCAGATCGCCTTCGCGACATTTGAGGTCAAGGTCCATGACGAGCGCCGGGAGGGCGAACTGACCCCGGACCGCATCGCGGAAATCTGGCTCGACGTCCAGCGCGAGAGCCTTGGCCCGGCGATCCGCCTCGACGGCGTCTATCGCCATTACTGGTCATACATCCCGCATTTCATCCATACGCCGTTTTATGTCTACGCCTATGCGTTCGGCGATTGTCTGGTGAACTCGCTCTACGCGGTTTACCAGGATGCGCATCAGGGATTTGCCGAGCGCTATCTCGACCTGCTGCGCGCCGGCGGCACGTTGCGACACCAGCGAGTTGCTGGCTCCGTTTGGTCTTGACGCGTCGAATCCGTCGTTCTGGTCGAAGGGGCTATCCGTCGTCTCCGGCTTCATAGACGAACTCGAACGGCTCGGCTGAGGCAGGATGCGTCGACCTCCGCTCGACCTGGGTTTCCCGGCGAAACGGTTCACTTGACCGACAACAATTCCTTCACCGGGCGGGTGCGGCGCTACGCGCAGGTCGGGACTGCGATGGGCGGGCTTGCGGCGCGGCTGGCCGGCGAGCGCTATCTTGGCATACCGGTCGATCGTGAGCGACACGCCGCCGATCTGAAAGCCGCCCTTGGCGGCATCAAAGGCCCGCTGATGAAAGTCGCGCAACTGCTGGCGACGATCCCCGACGCGCTGCCCCAGGAATACGTCAACGAGCTGATCCAGCTTCAGGCGGACGCGCCAGCAATGGGTTGGCCATTTGTTAGGCGACGGATGGCAGGCGAGCTCGGCCCGGATTGGCAGAGCCGCTTTCGCGATTTCGAGAAGATTGCGGCGCGCGCCGCCTCGCTCGGCCAGGTGCACCGGGCGACTGCGCTCGACGGCACGGCACTCGCCTGCAAACTGCAATACCCTGACATGGCTGCGGCGGTCGAAGCCGATCTGCGCCAGTTGAAGCTCGCGATGGGGATTTACGAGCGCTACGACCGTGCCGTCAGCACTGCCGAAATCCATGCCGAAATCGCCCAACGGCTGCGCGAGGAGCTCGATTATCAGCGCGAGGCCGCGCATATGCGGCTTTACGGTCGGATACTTGGCGATGAGCCGGGGGTCGCGGTGCCGCGTCCCATCATGGAGTTGTCGAGCCGGCGGCTATTGACGATGATCTGGCTCGACGGCGAACCGATTTTGGAGACCGCGAAAGCCACGATTGCTCGGCGCAACGAGGTTGCGCTAAGGATGTTTCGGGTTTGGTACGTGCCATTCTACCGTTACGGCGTCATCCACGGCGACCCGCATTTCGGCAATTACACGGTGGCGCCGGACGGCACCGTCAACCTGCTCGATTTCGGCTGTATCCGCGTGTTTCAAGCCTCGTTTGTGCGCGGGGTCATCGACCTCTACCACGCGCTCGAGCGCGGCGATCGCGACCTCGCCGTCAGCGCCTACCAGCGGTGGGGATTTGGCGGTCTGTCGCACGAGATGATTGAGGTGCTGAACCGTTGGGCGCTTTATGTCTACGGTCCGTTGCTTGACGACCGCGCGCGCCGAATCCAAGAAAAGGGGAACGGCATCGACGGCGCGACCGTGGTCGAAAGCGTGCACCGCGACATTCGCCGCTTGGGCGGGGTGCGGCCACCGCGCGAATTCGTATTCATGGACCGTGCCGCGGTCGGGCTCGGCTCAGTGTTTTTGCACCTGAAAGCCGAGATCAACTGGCACCGCCTATTTCACGAACTGATAGACGATTTCGATGAAGCCGTGCTCGCCGACCGTCAATACGCTGCGCTTGCCACCTCCGGCGTACCGCTGCCGGCGGAATTGGACGATCCGGCCCCACCTCCTGGACGCGATCGGAGGGAAATGCCGCGAAATCGAGTTGGCGGTCCGCCCCAGACCTGAGACTCCCACGGAAGTCTACTCCGCCGCAGCAAGACCGTGGGTGTCGTTGCGCCCCGATAGAAAGGTCTTTATGTTGCGTGTTGCCTGACGCAGGCGCTGGCGGTTCTCGACCAGCGCGATCCGGACGAACCCCTCGCCGTATTCTCCGAAACCGATCCCGGGCGAAACTGCAACATTGGCGCGTTCAAGCAGCAGCTTGGAAAACGCAAGGCTGCCGATCGCCCGATACTGAGGGGGGATCGGGGCCCAAGCGAACATCGTGGCCTCTGGCTGAGAAACATCCCATCCCGCTTGGCGGAGCCCGTCTGTCAACACGTCGCGGCGAGCTTGATAGCGGGCACGCATTTCAGAAACGCAATCCTGCGGTCCGTTCAGGGCTGCGGTCGCCGCCACCTGGATAGGAGTGAAGGCGCCATAGTCCAAATAGGATTTGACGCGCGAGAGGGCCGCGATCAGCCGCCGATTGCCGACGGCGAAACCGATGCGCCATCCAGCCATCGAGTAGGTCTTGCTGAGGGAGGAGAATTCCACTGCGATGTCGCGTGCCCCAGGAATTTCCAGGATGGAAGGCGGCGGCTTGCCGTCGAAATAGAGTTCTGCATAGGCGATATCGGACAGTACAAAGATTTCGTTCCGACGGCAGAACGCGACGATCTCACCGTAAAAATCAAGATCGACGGTTTGCGCCGTTGGGTTCGCAGGAAAATTGAGGACGATGGCCAGCGGGGACGGGATGCTATGCCGGACCGCTTTTTTCAGCTCCGCCATGAAGTCGCATTCGGAGCCGACCGGCACGTGGCGCACTGAGGCGCCCGCCATAATGAAGCCGAAGGCGTGGATTGGATAGCACGGATTGGGCACCAGGACGATGTCGCCCGGCCCGGTTATCGCCTGAGCGAGGTTAGCGAGTCCCTCTTTTGAGCCGAGGGTGACAATGACCTCGCGTTCCGGGTCGACTTCAACCCCAAATCGGCGTGCGTAATAGTTGGCGCAGGCGCGACGCAGCCCGGTAATGCCCCGCGACACCGAATAACCGTGGGTCTTCGGGTTCTGCACCGCCTCGATCAGCTTGGCGACGATGTGCGGCGGGGTCGGGCCGTCGGGATTTCCCATGCCGAGATCGATGACGTCGCGGCCGGCGGCACGCGCTTCGGCCTTAAGCGCGTTGACCTCGCTGAAGACGTACGGAGGGAGGCGCTTGATGCGGTAGAAGTCCTCGGGCATGACAGCTCAGCAATACTAAACTGCCGTATCCTAGCTAAGTCTGGCCGCTTTGGCGAGCGCTATGGCACTGGCGACCTCTACACAGATCCGGGATGTACGGAGAAAAAGCACTCACGATCCCTGATCGTGAGTGATAACGGAATCCGAGTTTTATCCTGCTCATGATCCTCGAGCTCAAGGCCTGCCTCTCGATCGAAGCCACATGGTAAGGCGGCCTCTCTAACGGCAAGAGCCTAGAATTGCTTAATCAGTCCCAGCGGGGCAAAAGCGAAGATCGTCTCGCTCATTCTCATAATCGTCCATGGCTTCATGAAGGACATTGTCGGCCGGAAGTGCTCGCAATGCCTGTGAGATCTTCTTTAAAGTCGCGTCGTCATAGGAAACGAGCTTTGGGCACTGGCATGCGCTCGAGCTCGAACTACTGCAGCCCGCCGTCGCCAGGACTGTGGTGAGCAGTATGATGCCTAATCCGCCCCTCGATCCCATGTCCGATTTCCCCTGGTATGGACATCGCGCACCATGGCCATCCTAGGGTTCCAGATCAACCTGGAACCGTTGGGCTCGCATTCGACTCGCTCTGGAACCAGTACGGCGATCAAGCCGGCGATCGACACCATCACCTAAATCGTGGCGTCGAGAATCGAGTTGTCGATATGGATCCCTGCAGCGGCCAGCACTGCGCCGAGGCCAGCATAACTTGAGGGTTCCTTAAGGCGTGCGACGATGAACCACAGTAAACTCATGGGATTTTCTTTCGAAAGTGAAAATGACTCGTTACCAAAGCGTCGGCCGGCTTCGCTTTGCGAGCCGGTGGCATTTAACGGGTGGCAGTGACGATGCGCAGTCCGTCTGGCCCGAAATTGAATTCCTGGCTGGTACCGTTTGATTGCCGCACCAAGCACAAGCCCGTTTCGACATTAGCTGACAGAATAAGGCCGGGTACGTCCTGCAGCGTGTCGCGCCTCACGATCTTGTACCGGGAACGCTCGCTCTCCGGATCGACGGCTGTCAATTTGCGCGGAAGCATTGCGACTCCATCCTTACGATGCACGTTCGTTTTTCAGTGGCAGGAGTTATTTTCTGTCCTGCTTTTGCACTATTTGGGTACGAAGCTCACCGATGGCGTCTATGATGCGCGTCAATGCCGCGCGCATCTCGGCCTGAAAATCTCGGTCATCGAGGCGGCGCTGCTCAAGCATTCTCTCGGCTGCTTCAATGCGCAATTCGTGCGAGGCTATCTGCACGCCTAGATCGGCCCGTAGTTGTTCAATGTCGCCGCGCAAGCTGATGTAACTGGTTACAGCTCCCCCGCCGATCGTGATAGCCAAAACCATCGCTTGCAAAATATGGCCAAAATTCACCTCGGGCGAAAACCGCGGTCTGAGCATCACGGCAAAAACGGCGCCGCTGGCGTGGCCTTCAGCAACTCACCTAGCACGCCCGCCCAAACCGGCTGACATGCTTGATCCTGTAACGCCACTTGCAGCGCACGCTTTTGCTCGATCGCGGTAAATGGCCCGACCGTGCTCCCGGACGCCGCGATTGCATTTCCTACCGTGGCCAGCAATGGCCAACATGCTTTGCCAGCATTGTCGCCCACTGCAGCAGCGATGTCCGTTGCCTGTTCTGCATCATTGGCTGCAAAGCGTCCAATCTGAGCGCAGCCCCGAGCCAGATTACCAGCACTATAGCAAGAGCCATGGTGCCGGTGGCTACAATTCCATCACCCATATTCGTGGCGCTACCATCAACGTAGTCCAAAAGCTTTGACATCTCATTCACTCTAACGTTGTTCCCATAAACGTCCATGCCAAATCAGCGAGGGTAGAATCTGGCACTGCTGGAGCCACCAAGGTCAGTACGTCCCCAGCTTCGAAAGTGGTTGCCGCTGCCATGGCGAAGGTCGCAATGGTCGTGGAAGGCGCGAATATCATACTGCCGATATTCACGCCGTTCTTTTGTACTACGAAGGTCGCTGTTGCAGTGGCGGCAATAGTAGCAGCTCCCTGGCTGCCGACTAAGTTTGCTGGAAAAGCTACCGTCGTGGCGAAGACGTAGCGTTGCAGGATTAGGCCGCCTGTCGGGCGTGCCATTGACAAATGTACCGGTGACCACGGTGCGGTGGCCCGGCCGGCGCCGGTGATTGCATAGGTATAGGCCGGCACCGAGGCTAAGTCCTGAATTCCGCCGCCGACGATGTTGAGCGAAACAAACTTCAGGTATGCCGTCTGGCCGACCAGATTCGCCGGAAAGGAGAAATGGCCAATCGCACCGTTCAGCAGCGCGAATTGCGCGCCAGCGGGATGGTCGGCTATCGTCGTTCCATAGGCGCCCCGGTACAGCGTCGTCAGATTGTACTCGGAGGTTCCAGTCAACGTCGCTGTCTGAAAGGCGAGCAGTTCTCCGCCGAGATAGCTAAGAGTTACGAGGTTTTCCGCATCGGTCGCCGATATCGAGTTCAAGATGCCCCGCTTTCCCCGAGGTTTAAGGAAAGCGATGTCGACGGTGTCCGGCGACGCAGTACAACGGGAGATCGGCGGTAGACACACCCTGAGTCGCCGGCGCGTCGACGGTCCCGGCTAGCGCATAAGAACTGCCGTCGCTTGAAATCCAGACTTGCGCCGATCCCCAATTGGGACCGCCCGAAAGGCCAACCCAGATTTCGAGGTCACCCGAAAGTAACCCTGCAGGTGGTTCGAAATATCAGCGGCGGATTGACGTCGCCGGGCGCACTATTATAGTTAGGTATATACCCAGCTCCTGCCTGTTTGGGATAGAGTACGGCCGTCGAATACCCTCCGAAGAAGTCCTCCGCAGAGATCGTTAGTGTCCCTTCGTCATCCTCCTCGACTGCCGTGACCCGGACAGTCAACGACGCAGCGCCAAGCCGCAGCATCGGTAATCTCGTATCAAGTCCATCGGTTCCAGAAGACAATATTTCCAGCCTACTGAAAGGTGTAAGTGTTACGGAAATAGAGGCTGCGTTGTAATAATAGCTGCGCCACAATTGGCGCCATATAAGTCGTATCAACGATCGCGGTAGCTTTTAGAGACGTATCTCGACGCACACCATAAAGATCAATTGAGCTCTGATCAAATGCTTCGACAACTGTTGAGTTGTAACTGTTAGACCGGTCTAGGCATTCCACTTCAATCATATTGTTGGCATCGGCGGGCGTCGAGCGGACGATATGGACAGGATCGTCGGCAAAACCTCCAGTTATCGGTCCTGCGCCCTGGCGCAACGCCGTGCCGCCCGGGGTCACGCCAAGGTTGGTGCCGACGCTCGACTCCTGGACGATGAAATCATCCTCGCCGAGGCTGTAGAGCACGGTTGTGTTCGGCGTAAACATGTAGGGCGCGCTCGTTGTACCGACAGTGATCGCTGCGGCACCGGTGGCGCTGCCGGTGATCGCAGTCCCGCCGCCCTGCAGTCTGCACAATAACCAGCGAATTGACCGAGCAAGATGCGTAAATTCCGTAACTGCTCAGCGTTCCGTTGCCGGCCACTTGTTGTGCCAGCCCGGTTGCAGCGCTGGTGTAGGAAGTCTGATCGGCAAGGCTGGTAATGTACGCTATCGTAATCGGCAATCCGGCAAGCGCGGAATTGGTGAAGGTCAGCGTAAGGGTATCGCCAGCGACGATTGTCCCTGACAGGCCGATTACGGTGTAGGTGGCGCTGAGCGGCTGATCGCCGTAAGGCAGGATTTTCAGCAATGCGCCGGACCAGACAATGGCGCTGTTGGTGATCTTGACGATGTCTCCCAGCGATTGCTGAGCCTCCTGCTGGGTATCGAGCAGTGGCGACACAAACAATCCCGCAGCCGCACAATATTCGGAGTAGGCGCTCAGGCTATCGAGATTGGCCGAGGGAAAGCCGGCGCCGTAACGGGGATTGGTCAGAAAATCGGTAACGATCGCCGCTGGATTGGCATCGAACCCGTTGACGCCGCTGCCCGACTCGATTCCGATTACCTCGATGGAGAAATTGGGCAGCGTCGCTGTCGTGCCCAGTTGATAATTATCAAGCGTGAAGTTGGCGGTGCCCGAATAGCCTAGCGCTTTCGCCGGATGGTTTGTGACCCAAAACGGGTCGGCCGGCTGCCCGTCCGCGCCGAGATTGACCGTCGACAGCCCTGGCAGGCCGGCAAGCTGCGCCGTGTTCTTGTCCCACCAGACCGTACCGAAGCTGGCGATCGGTCCTTGGCACACCCCGAGAATGACTGAGGCGCTGTATTTGTATTGCTGACCGCCGGTCTTTCCGCCACCGCCGCCTTTGCCCTTGGTGCCGGAACTCGCCGGCGTCGCGGTGAAGTCATCGTAATCGATCAGGTTCGGCGCAACCCGCGTGGTGCCGTAGACGAGCGGGATCACCCCGCCCTTTTGCGAGGTTTGGAATTGCAGTGAGCCGATCGCCGTCTTTTGCTTGGCGTTCGATCCACCACCCAGGATGCCGGTCATTCAAATTCCCGTGTGCATCAAAGATTTGCAAAGGGACAAAAAAACCGAGATCATGCGACCGGCAAGCTGCCCTTGCCCGGCATCGGCATAGACGACGCCGGCATCGTACCAAGCATGAATTAGATGTGGCCAGTCGGTAACAATCGCGCCATGTGCAAAGCACCTTCCGAATTTGAATAGCACGGCGTCGCCTGGCCCCGGTGGCATGGCGATTTCCTGGGCATAGTGCATCAACCCTTCGAGGTAGCGCTCGACGCCACGGTGCAGATGCCAGTCCGGCGGATAAAACGGGACCTCGACATGAGGAATAACCCCCGCTGCCTCATAAACCTCGGCGAGCAGCATCAGGCAGTCGATCCCGCTGCCCTTGACGCGCCCCATGTGATGGTATGGCGTCTGCAGCCAACTCTTCGCCTGAGTGACCACCGCCGCGCGCACAGGGTTGATCAAACTGCGGTCTCCGGAGTTGGAACGTAAGGGAAGCCGCCGAACTGAACGGCGTTGTTGAAGACGTTGGTGCAGGTCGCAATCGATCGGTCGCAGCCGGGCAGGAGCTGAAACTGGTCGCCTGTCACCGGTGGCGACAGGAAGGCGAGCTTAACTGTGACGATCCCGTTGCTCATTGCGGCAATGCTCCGGCTGTAACCGGCATTGGCGCCAGTCCGGCCGGTGATCGTGCCTTGGACGTACAGCGCCGCCGGCGTCGGGTTGACATTGCTGAGGAGTTGCGTTTCGGTCGAGCCGGACAGGCAGGCGAAACTTGCCAGCATGCTGGTCCGGTTGAACTGGCACATCGCATCGCCGAAGACATGCGTGCACGAAGTTTGCCATAGCCGCCGGGGCATCTGGATATTGAGCAATTCCAGATGCGATCGGCATTTCATGTCGATGCCGGTGCGACCGCAGTCGATGTCGGAAATTCGACCGGCGAAGAGGACGACAGTTCCGGGACTGGTGTCGCCGTAAGTGGGCATGAACGCGCGTTCGAGCTGTAAAAGCGCGCCGTCGAGTTGGCCTTGCCAGGCAGCTTGCAGCCAAGGGGTCGTACCGATCAGATCGGTCGTCTCGGGATAGACCTTGATATCGAGCTCGTCGACTTGCGTTCCGATTACCGTGTTGGTCTTCGAACGCTCGAATTTGGGTCCGAGGGCGAAGATGAACCCATTGGCGGTTATCGTAGTCGGTGCGGAGGAGTAGCGCAGCACGACCCCGCCGACGAGGGTGAAGGTGTAAAGATCGGCCATAACGAACTGCTCACTTGAATTCAGCAGTGCGACCAGCGCAGGCGAGGCGGCTTTCACGTGCGCACCGATATGAAGGTCAGTTTCTTGAGTTGCCACAGCCGATACATGAAATTCTCGAAATCATAGCTGTCGTCGACGAAGCGACAGCGGAACCAATAAGAAAAATCGACGGTGATCACCAAACCGATGCTGGGCGGTGTCACAAATGTCAATAATCCGGTATCCGGGTCCATGCTGTAACCCGACGGACTTTGCGTTATGCCGTCGAAATAAACTGCGGCGACCATATTGGGCGCCACGATCGGCTCGACAAAACCACCACCCGGCAACCCCATGCCCAATGTGCGCTGCAGTTGAAAGACGCCCGTGCTGGAATCTCCGGTCCCCAGATACTGGCCCCTCACCTGATAATCACTGGGATCCTGAAACAGAAAGGTGCCGTAGGCGCCCTGGCACGTCAGGTAGAAACCAAGCAAGCTGCGCAGCTCGTCAAATCCGGCGCCCGGATTGTCGCGCAAGAACGCGAAGACGAGTGTGAATTGCCACAGAGGATAAGGGTAATCCAACGCCCGCAACTCCCGACCTGAAACGGCCCGTTGGATTCGAGTCTGGAATGTCGGCGTCTTGGTGACGCTCCAGGCGAGGCCTGGCAGGGCAGGAAAAACCAATGCCATCAGGCGCTCCGTAAAGTTGCCCCATTGCGCATCGCCCGGTTTATCGCAGCCACGAGGACATTTCCGTTAGACTGGAAGAATTTGGCGACAGACTGGCTGTCCATTGCTGAGATATTGAACATCACATTGGCTCCACCGCCCGATCCGCCGCCGGCGATCATCGACTGAAGCCCTTGGCTGATATTCGCCGGCAACACCATTTCGTTGGTGTGCAACATTGCCAGCGAGGCCGATGGCACCATCCAGCCGCCTTGCGCCGACGGCACGATGCCACCATGCTCGAACCCGAACAGCGATCCGACGCCCTTGAACAAGCTGCCGAAAATCCCTCCGCCGGAAAGCAGGCTGCTGAGACCCAGAGCGCCGAAGAGCCCTCCCGAGCCAAACAGCCCCTCGGAGACCCCGCCGCCAACTATGTCTTCGCCGGCGCCAGTAACGCCGCCCCAAAAGTCCTGATCTCCGCTAATACCGCCACCACCGACTAGGCCGGCGCCGAGCAGTTTGCCTAGGCCGCCGAAAACACCTTGCACTGCGGAATTGACGAATTCGGCGATGATCGATTGAGCGAGGTTCGACAGAGCTTTTTGGACGGTCGTCGTCCCCGTGATGATCCCGGTAATCGACGTATCCAATGCGCGCTGGATTGGCTGCAGCAGAGCTTCCCACTGCTTTTGGCTGTCCTGTACCGCCTGCGTATCGAGCTTCTGCTTATCGGTCAGATACTTTTGGTAGGCTAGCTCCTGCTCTGCCGCAAGCTTTTCTTGGGTGCGCGCGTCGCCGGTGGCCGCCGTCAGCTTCTTTTCGTAATAATCCTGCTCTAGCGCCCATTCGGTGTCGAGCAGCTCTTTCAGCTGCGCGATCTCTTGACTGGCCGAGACTTCTGCCCAGCTCTGCCTCGTCCTGGATGGCTGCTTTCTTGCGGGCATAAGCCGCGTCAGTGACCTTTTCGTCAGCATCAAGTGATGCGAGCGTGTCGCGCTCTTTTTGCACTGCCAGCTGCTTTTCAAGCTGGTAGATGTTGTTTTCGACCGCGAGCTGCTCCTTGGAACCGGCACTGGTCAGGGCCAATTTATCCTGCCAGAATGCCAGCTCCTCGGATTTGGAATCGTTGAAAAAGGCTTGCTCAGCGCTGAGCTGGCTCTGCAGTTCGGCCCGCCATTCCTGCAGCCGATTTTGTCCACCCCCACCGGATTGGCCACGGCCAGTTGTCTGGGTGACCGATATCCCCTTTACCTGCGCGCCTGCAAAGGCAGCAGCAGTCGCGGAAGTACCGCCGTTGCTGGCCGAGCCTGCGAGGTTGGCTGCTTTGGCCTGCAGTGCACCTATCGTGGATCCGATCTGGGCCGCGGCGGCCCCGATCTGAGATTGCGCCTGCTGCGCTGTGGCGCCGAGCCCTATGAACTGGGCCTTCATCGCCTCTGTCGCAGTTTCCACCGAGTTCGCTGCCGTCTGCATCCCCGATTGCAGATCATCGGTCTGTGCGGTAATCGCGACGCTGGTTTCAATATCGGCCACGACAGCCTCTCGATAATTATGAAAGGGCGCGCTGGATGATCGTGTGGTGAAGATCGATTGGCAGTGTCATGCCCGGACTTCAATGCGGGGAGCCGATCTCGCGTTTCAACTCGGCGAAATCGAGCACCACGGGGGCAAGCCCCTTATGGACGTCCGATCCGGTGAAGCTTGGCCCAAGCTCGGCCAAAAGGTGGGCGACCTCCACGTTCCTCCCCTTTTGAGGGGAGACCGCCGTTGATCGAGATTTTGTGCGGTTACAGTTTCCCTTGCCGATACCGAGATAGGCGGCAGCCATCAGGTGCAGCGGCGGGTGATCGATCCAATATCGTGTCAGCTCCTCGACATCGAGGAGCGTCATCCCGTCGATTACGGGATAGGTATATCCACAGGTGGTGGCGAGGAGGCCGTAGATGTTTCCCCAGCCGTCACCGAACTGGGTCTCGCCATCGCAATACCTGCCCCCGAGTCGGACCCGGGGGCACCCGCTTCCCCCGGAGATCGTTCCTGTGCCCTCAGGCCCGATCCGGTCAAGACCGCATTGAGCACTGCGCCCGCGTTGCCAAGATCGAGCAAATTCTCAACCGTTTCCGCGGTCATATCGGGATAATTGCGCTGCAAGGCTGCAGCAACGATTTCAGTCAGAACCCCGATCTGAGTTTCGCCCATTTGCGCGCCGATCTCGGTCAGTTGGCGTACTTTCGGCATCAGCCGGCGTAACTGGCCGAGGGTCAGGGGCGGAACCGTCCATTGCTGGCCGCCCATGACGACCGTTATCCCTGGGATCATCATTCGACGGTGCTGAGGTAGCCAATCGTCCCCGAGGCGTCGGCGAAAGCCATGAAATCGAGCTCGCTGATCGACCAATCGTCGATTTTGGTCGGCAACGATAGCTTATTGGCGGTGCAGGCATTGAGGCGTAGCGCCAGTCCCTCGCCGCTGTAGCTCGTATAGAACGTTGCCTTGAAGGTTGGCGTCGTCCCCATCAACTGATTGGTCAGAGTGAGCTTGCTGCCCGATGTCGCGGCATTATAAGTATAGGAGATCAGCAGTGCGGCGTTCGCATCGGCGGCTGAAAAAATGTAGACGCCAGTGGCAAAATTGACCGAGTATTGACCAGCGGCGGCCGGGGTCGTTACTCGGTTGAAGCGCTTGCCGGTCGCTGCGTATACGATGCCGAGGTCGTCGTTGTAGCTTGCCGCGTTGGCGACGGTCACCGTGTAAGGCGTTATGGCCGGTACTATCGCCGCTTCGAGTTGCGATACGGCAAACTGGCCAGTTGTTGCAGTTGTCCCGAAGAAGATGTCGGAATACAGCAGGCCGAGGATCTGGGCGAATTTGGCCTTACCGCTGATCTTGCCCTGGCCGCGGGCGATCGCCACTGGAAACTGGAGTTGGCCGTAAAGCTCTTTGTCGGTCCAATCGAAATCGATCTGGATATCCTGGAGCACGCCAAACTGACGCGGGCCTATCCCCGAGCCGGTGACATCGGCGCGCTCGCCCCATACCGCACCGGAGCCGAAGCTGAGTTGCATTTCAGATACTCCCTTGCTGATCTTTGTCGCCGGTATTTGGCGAGGGCAGGCCTTCAGCCCGGCCCAGCAGCCGCTTCAGCGTCTCCTTGGCGGCGTGCGCGACGTTCCATGCGGTAGTGTCGCGGGCGATAGCCGAACCCGGGAAATGATCTTCCCACCACCGTTCGATCAGCTGGTCGAGTGGATTGGCGGGTGTCCCGGTCGTCCCGTTGATCTCCTCCATGGTGCTCTCCAATAGTCGGGGCGATGCCTCCGATTTCGTGCGTTTCCTCACAGGCAGAGGATCTCGACCGGAACGATCGCGATCGCTTGGTCGCCGAGGACCCCTTCGTCGGTCTCGACTTTGCCGGCGATGTAGGCGTGCTGAACCATCGACGGCAGTCCGAGATCCTGGATACCGGTCACCGGCGACGGCGCCAGCTGTTGCTCGAGCGAATCTAGGAGCGGGTTCAGGATCATTGCAGGTGCTGCGTAGGGATCGCTCGAATGGACGTAGATGTAGAAATCGGCGTAAAGCGTCCATGCGATCGGTGCACCCAATGCTTTAGCGACGGCATGACCTCCCTTTTCGCTCATGAATAATGCTGGTTGCTCAGCTGGAGCCACATCCGACCAATGTCGCAACCTGCGGTTGGCGCTCGCAAAATTCCCCGCGCGTGCACCCAAAATCCACAGCGCCCGATAAATCGCTTCTCGAATGATCATTGGGCTATCGCCTCATTCAGGGCGCCTTGCACGCCCACGATGATGTTCGGAGCCAGGTCGGCGAGAGCCGAGCGCAGAAACGAGCGCTCCGGCAGGGCCATACTCCGGCTGTAAGCGCGGATACCGATAGTCTTTGCGTCGATCGGTCGGCCGAAAGCCTCCTTTATCAGTCGCAGGCTCGCTCTGACATTGACCGTCCCGAAAAACCCATATTCATTAGCCGCGGCGTAATCGACATCGGAAGAGACTGTTGCACTAATCCCCGTGCCCGTCTGATCAACGGTAACCTCTATACTCGACTTCAGCAGCCCGCTGCGAACATTCAGCACCTGGCCGCTAAGCTTATTCTGCTGTACATTGCTCTGGAGTTCGGCCCCGAGTTTGGCGATAGCGCGTGCGATTCCCGCATCGGCCGCAGCGGGCAATGCCTGCAGCCGATCTAACGCTGCCCCGTCGCCGAGGAAATTGGCCGAAATCATAAGGCTGCAGTGAGAGTCGCCGGGTCGGTGCTTGTCGGCGCCATCATCACCGAATAACTGACAATCGGCGACACCGCTCGATATTGCTGCAGCAGAGTCGCTATGGGTGCGCTCATGTCTCTCTGTGAATAGGTAACCGTTTCGCCGCCGCCCGCGGCTCGCGAAACCTCGCCGATCCGGGTACGCTCGCGATAGCGCAATGCGACTAGCTCAATACAGGCCTGCGCGATCTCGGGTGGGGTAATCGGATAGCCCGCAGTATAGGTCACAATAACATTTTGCGTCCTGCGGGTGAAATGATAGCCGCGAAGCGCTAGTTGCGTCGGAGAACATGTGTAGCCGGCGGTCAGGCCGGCATTCGGTGATGGGGATGGCGCCGGCGGAATGGCGATACCGTCGATGCTCAGCGACAAGACCCTGGAGACTGGAAAGCAGGCGAATTGCAACTGTTGTCCGCCGGTGCCGTCGCGGACCTCCAGATAATCACATTGGATGATCTGGCGCTGGAGCCAGGTTTGAATATATTGACTCGCCGCGGTAATTAACCTTGATAGCAGAGCGTCATCCGTTGGTGGAAAGGCGCTCTGCCCGGTTTGAAGCCAGGCCTTAACATCGGCGAGGGTAGTCAAATCACCATATGTCATTGTGCATAACCTGAAAGCACCGGCATTGCGTCAGAGCCCAGTGCCGGAGAAGGCTCCGAAATTCGCTGGTCAAACCCACTCCTTTGCCCTCATCCTGGTGCAGGCATAGCATCTTGTTGCCCCTCTACTTGAGAGCCGCAATCCGAATTTAGCCGATCTTGATGCAGCGGTGCCGACTGCAAGCCAAGTTCTCTCAGATATAAATGGCTCACCACCGTGACCGTCGTAGTGATATTCGAACATACCACTGCGTCTCTAAGATTAAAACGTCTTGTATCAAATGGCTACAGTCAACCAACCCCTGATGGTATATTGGCTGGGTTGTCGGGGAGCATGGTTACTGTATTCTTGACAATGGCGAATCCTCCCTTGCCAACCAGAAAGGAGGCAACGATGGCGGGTACGTATACTACACCATTACGGTCGACGCGATAGCGCCGCGTACCGTGGTTAGCCTCGTCTTGGCCGAATACGGCACGCAGCGCTACCAGGTTCGGCACTGCAAATCAGCCGTTGGCGATGTTAGTAATCACTCCCATTGCGAATGGCGCATAAACGGCCAACACTTCTTCAGCATATACGCCGACTTGGCGCTGGCGGGTTACGATTGGCCAGTCGATTTGGTAGTAATCTTGGCGGGTTTTGACCTCGGCGACGTTGGGGACCTCGTTCGACTGGTATTGGATCGGCAAATTCTCGGCCCAGCCGATAATGGTACCCGCTGGGACTCGCGGATAAATCTTGATCGGGATGCGCAGTCCCCCATAGATAGCGAAAGGGTTATAGTAGAACTGGACCACGCCAGAAGCCGTCAGCTGATATTCGCCTTCGCTGCCGTCGGCGGGCGTATCATAGCGCAGGAGCGGTCCGGAGCTGTTTGACAGAACCTTGTTGGTAATGTTCCTAAGTTCCTGTGCGTTGACGTAAAGGACAGTCGGCGACAATTCGAAATTGTTCCACATCGTCTGGAACATCGTGTCGATCTCGACGACAGAACCCCGGCCCGAGGCAGTCAAGAACGTGCCTGTCCCGGCCGTCCCCGTCGGCAAGGTGTTGACATAAGCGTTCGATCCGCTCTTCAGGGCGGTCGTCAATAGTCCGTCATAGGCATAGCTGGGATTAGCCGAATTATCGACGGTAACCGCCGTTTGCGGCTGATTGCCGGTGCTAAGCGGCGCCGAGATGGCAAGGCTATTGATCGTCGTGATTGCCTGCAAGGTTTCGGTTCCGCTCGAAGCGGAAATGTACCAAGCATAGGCGACGGCACCCTGAATGGCGTTGACGCTGCAAAACAAGGTTTGACCAAGTGTCACCGCCTGGCTCGCCTCGGCGCTGATGTTCGACGAGCCGCCCGACAAGGTGAATGTCTTGTTGTCGACGCCGGTGACCAATTTGGTCGTAGCGACCCCGCCGGCAACACTCGAATTCTGAAAACCTTCGAGGGTTAAGGCCACAACTTTGACGAAATAGGTTCCAGCCGGCAGCGTGGCGCCGGCTCCTGAAGCCGACAGGGTTGGGGTCTGCGGCGTCCCGAGTTGCAGTGAGGCATTGCCGGCAAGGATTGCCATCTCCTCCTTCAGCATCATCTTCTGCAGTAGGCGGAACGTCATGCGTGCTTGGATGTCTTCGAACTCGCGACCAGCTGAAATCGCTTCGAATGTCGCGGCGTCTTCTTCGCCGATGGTCACGAAGGTGGCCGATTTGTTCGAGGTCGAGTATGACATCTGGCCGGAGCGCTGACCTTCGGGGACCCATCCCATTGCGTCGAAGCCAGAGCCGATGATGGCATTGACCTGGCGCCAATTGGTTGCAGTGCCGGTGCCGCCACCAACGCGGGGCATGACGTTGCGGATCGGCGTCACAAACGGATAGAGATTCTTGGCTGGTGCCTGTAAATCGTAGGCAACGAGGCCGGTCGCGGTCGAGATCGACTTGGCAAGAGCGTCGTCCGGCGCCGCGAGCGCCGTTTTCAGCAGCTCCAGTGATTCCTGGGTGATCGAACTCATCAACGTTTCCTCCCAAAAGGGGGGCAAAGAAAAGCCCGCCAAACGGCGGGCCTGGTTGCGGCCGTGAGGCCGGATTACTCGACGTTAAGCTCCTTCGCAGTGCCGAGGCCAAGCGGGTGGATCGGATTCGCATAGCTGGCTTTGATCAAGGTCAGGGTTTGCTCTTCCTTGCTCATGCGGGAAAAGGCCGCGGCGAACTCGTCGGGCGACAGTCCGCTCCCAGTGACGCCGGAATCCTGTTGCTTTGAGATGGCGATCACGCTTTTGCTCATCGCCAGCGCCGGAAGCGGGGTGCGAGCGATGTCCTCGAACTCGTTTTGTCAGCTGGTCGAGGCGCGGCACGATGTCGGTTAGAGTGGCAATTAATGCTGCCTTTTCCGCCCTTTCGTCGAACAGCAGCTTGGCCATATTGCCGCCCACTTTTCTGGTCTCGAATTCTGTCCCCTCCCATTCCGCCCCGGCGGTCAGGCTGGACGCGTTGCATTCGGCGCCAGCAGCGACGAGGTGGTCATGCGCATCAGCCAACTGCTGTAGCGTTTCCCGCGAATGGCGAGCCCCAAGCTTGTCAATGGCGCAACAAGCCTCATCGGTCAGTTTGCCGATGCAGTCGTGCGCCACATTCATAAGCGCTTGAGGTCCCGATCCCCGCTTGCCAAGCGCTGCAGCGATTATCTCCAGCACGCCTTCCCCGGCCTTGGATGGGTATGTCGAGCTATCGCCAATGCTGCTCTCGTGGGGACGGAATTCAAGAGCCGGCGGACCGGCCATCGAGGGCGTGCTACTGGGGTCACGGCTGGTATCAACTGCTGCCTGCTCGCTCGAGCCGGCGCCTGCGGACTTCAGCGCTTCGAGCGCCTTAGCTACGTGGCTTCTCTCAGCAAACAGCAAGCCGTTCATGCGCATGCATTTGTCGAGCGCATAATAGGCGAGATCGAGAAGCGCCTGATCGCCTTGATTGTGCTTCGCCTTGGCGAGGAGGGCCGAGGCGAATTTCTGCATCCTGCAATTCCGGGACGCACACAAATCGGCGAGCAGGGCCGCGCCGTCTGAACCGGCGGCCATGATCACAATGTCCGGCGCGTCGAAGGCGTCAGGCGCGGTCGCGATCTCGGTTTCGTCCAGGATCTCGCTGGTCTCTTCGACCACCCGCGCGTTCAGAAAATCGCACAGCTCACCGATTATCGCCTGAAGCCGAAGCGGCTGAGGAGAGTTGTCACCTTCCATCGCGGCTTCGACCGACAGGCTTTCCTTGAGCCAATCTAGACCGATGATGATACGCGCGACACGGCCAACGTCCCACAATGCCTTGACGAGCGCGACATGAGCGGGATCCTCCCCTTCTTTATTGCGCTGGCGCCCGGCTAAAGGCGGCCCGTCCTTGTCAATCTTTTCTTTCCAGGCGGCGATGATCCTGGCCTTGACCTCGTCGAGTTGCGTCGTACTGTAGCGTTGTGCATTGGCTGGGCGATTGATGAAGTCCCAAGCGGCGCGGATGTGCTTTTCGGTATCAATCGGATAGCGCTGTTTGCCATCGGCTTGGTGACCTAGATCGGCGTATTCGACCGCACCGTGCGATCTTCCCTCTTCGATCGCGTTCGGCGCCTTTTCGAACATCCCTCCGCTCGCGGTAGCGTTTGCTAGCACCGTGGTCGGATTTGCGTAAGCTCCGCCGTTTTCGCCGGCATCGTTTAACTGCGACGCTTGACATTTGAGTGCGTCGACTTTGGCCAGGTGACGGTGCCCGGGTACCCCGCAAGCCCAAATTTGGATTGGCGGATTGAACCGGGTATCAGGCATAGTCGAACCTCCTAGCGTTTTCCAACAGTCGAACACCGCCTCGGGATTGGCCGGGCGGTCGACCAGCGAGATTTCGTTGAGGACGAGTTCGGTGATCGTTTTGTAGTCAATCGGATCGCGCTGCGTGACTTGGCCGCCGATCGAATAGCCCTTATAGACACCTTCGACGACTTTCTGCCACGCTTGGTCGTCAACGATTTTGGCGCCTATATACAGCCCCTTGTCGTCGACCGCGGCTTCCTTGGCGACGCCGACAGCCGAGAGTTGGTGCATTTCCCGGATGTTGGCAAATCTCATATAGTCGCCAAGTGCGTCGATCAGCGCTTCGCGCTTGACGATCTCGCCCTGGTCGTCACGTGTCTCGGTCGACGCATAGCCCCAGACCTCGCGGCGTTCGGCATCGACCTTTGCGATGGGTAGGTAGATTTTCATGATCAGATTTTTCTGGCCTTTGGCTCGGTACGTGCTGCTGAAGCAGTCGAGGGCTATTGACGCATCGGCTCGACTTGGTCCGGGTGCTGATCGGCCTTTCAATCGCCCGACGAGGCGCACAAAATCGTTGAGTTCAGTTTCAAAGTTCGCCCGTCACTGAGGACCGCCGTCGCCTCGACGATATAGGTGCCTCCGACGGCCGAGGCCGGCATATTGCCGATGGAGGCGACGGAGAAGAATCCAGTCTTTGTCTGCAGCGAACCGCTGAGCGGCGAGCGAACCTGGACCAACGTTGCGACCGCAGTCGACAGGATCCGGGATTGCGGCGATGGGTCGGTCGCCGTCTGGTAGGGCGCCATCGTGCAGGTCCAACTGGCAGACGCTATTGTCGCAGCGCCGACATCGGCAGTGAAGTCGAACGCGAAATTGTCGATCTCGCCGACCTCGATCGGGTCAAACGGCGTGGGCAGCCGCATCTCAATTCCTCCGAAGCAGCCGTATCCGACCCGGCGTCACGAGCAGCCTAATTCGATCTGGTCCAGCTTCGAGGGAGAGCAAGACCGCAGTGCCCGCCCCACCCCATTCAAGCGCCAATGTAGCATCGGCGACCGTCGTCGCACCGACGGCTAAAGCTTCGACCGCAGCATGGCTGTCCTGTGTTAGCGCAATTAGTGTTTCGACGAATATTCCGGGATTGCCCGGGAGGGTCGCCGTACATTCGATTGCTGCGCCTGCGTCGCCGCGCTCCACTATCGACATCTCGATCGGCGATAGTGAATTGCCGATAACCGATGCGCCGGCCGCGGCGAGTGACTCGACCGGCGTTCCCCAATCTGTAAGCCGTACAGCCAGGCCTTCGATCGACAGGAACGCATCACCGGTGATCGGCGATCCGCCAGTGCCGAGCACTTCGACCGGGGACCCTCGATCGGCTCGCTCAATCGCCAATAGTTCATTCAGCGTGTTCTGATCTCCGTGCAGCGTGGTGCTGCTTTCGAGTGCCAAGGTGCCGGATCTCCCATGGCTCAGGAACCAACGGCGCACGCGCCCGGACACCCCAAAACGGGAAAAGCGCCGGTAGATCGTCCTCTGCGCAACAGCGCCTAGGTCGCGCAGCACCGCGATCGGAAATTCGATTGGCAGCAACGTATCGTTGACGATCGACACCCCACCTAGCACCTCGACAAATATCGCTGGGTTGGTGCCCTCGGTCGCCGCGAATGCCGTTGGGGCTCGGTTATCGACCGCTGTCGTCGGCCCAAATTCGATAGGCAGGAGTCGGTCATTACGTTGCGGTGCGAGTGTCTCACGCGGCAGCCCGAGATCGCACGTCACCACGGCTCCGGCGCTACCCGTGTTGATCGAAGCCACAATCACGGTTTGCGCCGGGGCGCCCGACCATATCACGTCTCTTCCATCCTTTTGTCGACCGAGATCTTGTGGATCAATCAGAAGCTGTAATGGGTGGTTCGGTTCGCATAGGAGCGACCGCGACCCAAGAAACGTGATCCTGGCTCTGCCGTCAGTCGCAAGGGCCGACAGGCTGACGTCGAACTCATACCAGCGCAATCAGTTGGGAAGCATGCCCCAGAATGCTTCCTCCCTGAGGAGGATCGCCGCGACGCGCGATGTGAGTGTGCCGGACGCATCCGAGGTGCGGTGCTGCATCCATACCTCGGCGATGTCGCCGGTCAGCGGATCGGTGATGGCGCTGCCGTTCCAGCCGCATCCGACCGTGACGAAGCCCGAGAGCGTCCAGCCCGCATTGGTGCCGGCGGTGCCGGCCGAGACGCCGTCGACATAGAGGGTGCCGCTGCTGCCCACCGTCGTATCGGCGATCAAGGAGTGCCAGTGACTGTCCGAGGCCGTACCCGACCCGAAAGCCTGGCCGTTCGCGAACGCCGCGGTGTTGGCCGCGTTGCCGGCGCCGATGAAATAGTGCGTGGTCGTATCCCAGGCCATCCCGGCGCCGTAGGTCGAGCCCGAGCTGCGCCGCATCACCGCGCCGAGTTCCCACGGCACCAGGACGTGCGCCATGTACCCGCTCATGCTGCTCGACAGCAGGCACTGGCTGCCGGAAAAGTGCATCACCGGCTGGCCGTTCAGCGAATTGAAGGCCATCGTCGGGCAAGTGCCGAGCCCGCCGGTGCAGGACAGCTTGAGCGCCGACGAATACACGTTGCTGGTATTGCCGCCGTTCGGGTCCCACGGCGCTTGCCCATAGAGCCCGGAAATCCGGCAAGGCGGATTGGCAGCGCAGAAGGTGGCGGCAGCGGTGTCGATCGCCCCGTTGATGCAGCCATAGGTGTTGGTGACCGGCGAGCCTTCGCTGTCGGTCAGGTCGGCGACTGGCCCGGTATAGCTGTTGCTGAGGCAGGCCAGCGAATAGCCGGCGTTGGCGTTGCCGACCAATGCCGATTGATAGGTGCCGGGCGCGCTCTCGTTGACGTAGAAGGCCACGTCGAGCGGCCCTGGGCTTGGCGCTGCCGAGCGGCCCGAATTCCAGGTAGCCAGGTTGTTGTAGGCTGCGGTATGGCTGGTGCTGTCGCCGGTCAAAGCGCCACCGTAGAAATAGCGCGGCGCGGTCGAGCGGTCGCCCGCCAGCCCGAGCCGGACATAGACGCCGGAGGTAAACGGAAAACCCAGCCGGCGGCGCGCCGGATATGACGCTCGTGTTGTTCACCAGATAGGTCAAGGTCGAGGAGCCGTCATACCGCAAATCGTAGATGTTGTGCTGCGAGGTGTTTGCCGCTGTTGCTGACCAGGGACGCCAGGCCCTCCAGATCGGCGCCGACGCACCAAGTATTCGCCGTGGCGCAGCCGAACACAGCACCATTGCCGTTGATGAAGTCGGCGAACATCGAGCCGGACGGATCACTGCCGACCGCCTCCATCTTGCCGAAGCCGCCGCAGCAGCCGGTGAACATGTCGGGCCGGGCGTTCTCCATCAGCGCCTGGCTGACGCGCGCCGGTCGGAATGCCGGAGGTGGTGCACGGTATCGCGCCGGCGCAGGTTTCCATGCCGGCCGGAAAGCTCAGCGGCACGATCGGCGCGTTGATCGCCGTGTCCAGCCAATAGAGCGGCGCGCAGGCGACGATCGAGGCAGTGCAGTTGGGGTTCCAGGTCGGGTTGCCGCCGCTGATGTTGGACGCGATCAGATCGTTGGCAGCACCAGTGCTGGCCTCGTTGAAGATCTTGAGGTAGAGGCAGACCGCGTTTTTGCAGAACGCCGGCACGCCGCTCAGATTGGCGACGTGCGAGGCTTGCGGCACGTCGAGCACCGCATAGGCCGCCATGGTCAGCGGCGAGCCGGACGAGCCGGCGGTTTGCGACTTGTTGACCGTGTAGGGCCCGCTGCCGCCGGTGATGTAGGTGATCGGCGTCAATGCCGGCGTGGTGCCTGATCCGGCGGCCGACAGCGCCAGCCCGTTGGAAATGCTCCGGTCGCCGTGCTCGATACGGTAAAGGTGGTGCCCGAGATATAGCCGGCGCCGGTCCATGAGGGCGCCTGCTGCGCCAGCTCGAACAGCGGGCCGGCATACGACGCCACCCAGGACTGGTCGACGCTGTAGCAGGCCTTGCCGCCGTCCGAGAAGGTGTCGCACGCGCCGGTGTAACTAGCAGCCACGCCCGGCGCGCCGATGCCTAGCAGCATGTCGACGTACTCGGGGAGCCAGGGCATGCTTTCGTCGGTCTTGAGCGGGCGGCCCGGAAACGCGAATGCTGTCAAGGCCGTGATCGCCCCCAGCACAAAGAACAACCGCCGGAGCATCATTTGTACGCGAAGTTGCAGTCGACGGCGGTGGCCGGCGCGGTGCTGCCGGTCGCGGTTGTCGTCGCAGCCACCTGGATGCCGCTGGCAAAGTGAACCCCGTTGCTCCATTCCAGGTTGCCACCGCCGGGCAGGCTGGAAGACGCCGGAAGGCCGAACGACCATACCGGAATTGTGCTCCCGAGGGTCACAGCTCCCGAAGTGACCGCGTCAAACACCTGTACATAAGCGACTGCGCCCGACTGGTTCAAGCAGTGATAAGCGCCAAGCTCGCCAGCAGATCCTTTCACCGTCATGACGGAGTTCGACAAGCCATTCTCCAGCTTCGGCAACCAGCCGTTCATGGCCGATGGTACGGGGGTTGTGGTCAAGGTCGCCTTCAGGGCGGCCACGATTGCGGAGATGCCCGGGTCCACCAACTGCGCGCGCGCCGGCGATAGCATGATCACTGTGACGACGCCGACAGCGCCGAGCAGCGCTCCGATGGTGAGTTTATGCATAGGATTCGCTCGCATATTGGGCGGCATGGTTCGCCGCTGTGGAGCTAAGCGTCTGTCCCGACTGGTTGTAAACCAAGATCGAGACATAGTGCGGCATGTTCCCGAGGATCGACTGCAGGCTCCGCCAACGGAAATAATAAGCGGTCGCGGCCGCCGAGACAGTGATCTGGTCTATCAGCGCAGCGTTCCCCCCGTCATAGGACAGCATCGCGGCTAGCAGCGCCGACTGATCGGAGGAGGACGTTGGATCAATCCCACCGGTCCACAACGTTCCGTCTTCCGACGCGATCAAATAGCGAGAGATCGTGCCGGCGACCGAACCCGACCCGGTCGTGATCTTCCACGGCGGCAAGATTAGATCGCCGAAGGGCGTCACCAGGCCGATATTCTCAGCCCATAGCTTGCCCATGCCTAGCGCTTGCCCGTTCGGCAGCGACGTCAGCGCGTCGGGCGACTGCCCCGGCCCGTGCGGCCAAACCGCCGGTGCCCCTCTTATCCACGGATCGCTCATGTCATATTCTCCGGTGCGAGCCACATCGGCAGGCCGCCGAACGCGTCGGCCATGACCACGTCGCGGTCGATCACGACGCCGTCGATCGGCGACGGCATCAAGGCCTGCGCCATGCAATATCCCCGGTAAGGAATGTCGGGCACGGTCGAGGCCGAACGCCAATAGCGCGTCACCTTGAGCCGCCAATAGAGCTCATCGCCGCCAAGCGGCTGATTGGCCCCGACATAGAGACCGGGCAGGTAGTCGGCGGCCGCAACTGTCTCAGTCCAGGCGTTGACGAAGGCGATCGTGTCGGCAGCGGTTGCCCAGGATGCCACACCCTCCAGATCGAGCCATAGGCTGGTCCCTGCGGGCAGCGCCGCCGCGTCCGCATTGGCGGCAGCCACCTGACCGTATTGCATGCCAAGCGCTGCGGTCGGCGCCCAGCCGGGCAGTGGGCAGTGCTGCACGGCCATCAGCGCGAGCCCGGCGTGGAGGATTGTCTGCGCTTCGGCTGCGCTGAGGTCGCCGGGGTTCTGTTGCGTCGTCCGCGACAGGTATCGAATAGCGCAAGAGAACCCCGTTGCGCTCAGCGCGGCGGCCTCTGAACTGCTCAACACCGTGTCGGTGTCGAATGCCTGAGCGCCGGGAACACCGGCGGCCACGTTGCCTAACACGATCATGAGGCGAACCCGCAAAGAGAGATGCTGATAGTGGTCGTATTTGCGACATTGCAAACGCCCCTATATGCAATCCGACTGCCGGCCGGGATATCGCAGGGGAACGGACCTTGAATATTTGTCGGGTTGTTACTCCCGCCTCCATACCCATAATAGGTAGAGAATAAGTATTGTTCGGAACCTGACGGCCCCACTGCTATATCCAGCCTGAGAAGAACAATCGTCACGGCGACCGCGAGCGTGTCCGGCGAAACGGTAAGGGCGGCGAAGCGCACCGGCGTTACAGCCATAGCGGTTTGCCAAGCGGTTGGCGTCGTGCCGTTCAAGGTGATTGTAGTTGCCGGGTCGAAACCCGAATAATCGGTGGCAGGTATCATTTGGCGGAAGCCGCGCGTCGTTCGCGCGTCGCCCTGAAATCCCTGAATGGAAATAAGTCTATTACGCGAGGCAGTGGTACACGCGACTTTTGCCTTGATCAATGATCCTTTCGGCACAACCAATGGACAAAATACCGCTGTGCCCCCCATGCCGGACTGCTCCACATCCAGCAGCAGGTCGGTAATCAGCGGCTCGTCGGTTCCGGTGTTGTTATAAGTAACGGTCCACCGATCACGGCCCACGCCAGTCCGCAGAAGATAATGGAAAAGGAGCCCATCGTAATCGAAGGAATTCGTCCCGACGGCCACTGCTGTCCCGTAAGCGCCCGCCGTACCGCTCGATGTGACGCTGGCGCTGGCGATGCTAGTGCTTGCTTGGTTAGGAAGCTGCTCGTACCGAACGGATGACAGTAGCGATGGCCCGTACCCCATGGCTCAAGTCCCGTTCAGATTAAGGACGCTGAACGGGTAGGTGCGCCCGGCGATGGAACCGTTGATGGCGTTGGGCACCTGCTTGAGCCCGAACAGGATCGCGCCTTCGGTCGGCCGGGCCGGCAACGGCGTCAGCGGCGTCGATTGTGCATTATTGAAAGAGAGGTAATCCCCCAAGTACAGCGGGTAGTAGGCGACCGTGATGTTGTTGGTCCCGCTCGCCGGCGCCGAGGAAAATGTGATCGCCACGGCACCCGTGCCATAGTCGATGATCCCCGACGCGATCCCCGAGCCGCCGCAAACCCCGGACAGTCCATTGGGCGCTCCGGTCGCCGCTGGATTGCCGAAGATCGGGGTGTCGGTGCTGACCACGCTCGACGGGGCGGTGACGACGACGGAGCCAGGTTGTGCGGCTTGGATGGCGATGGTCAGCGCATCGCCGGTGGTCCACGCCACAGCGGTAGTGCCGAGCGCGCCTCGAGTGATTAGGTTGATCGAGGTGGCGGCGACGTACTGCGCGATGGCCCATTCGCTGCGTGCGGCGTTGAGCACATAGAATTGGCCGATGATGGGAATCGCCGCCGGCGGCGTCGCGATGGTGATCGACCCCGTCGTGCCCGACGTGACGCCGGTCTGGTTCAGGGTCATACCGGTAGAGCCGCCGCCCAGCGCGTGCAGGAACTGTGTCTGCGAGCCGGTGCCCGAGCCGAAGGTCTCCGAGGTCACCGTGCCGTCGCTGCCATAGGCGCGCTTCCACGAGCGGTATTCGACGACGTCGCCGGCGGCCATGTTGCGCAGGTCGATCTGGGCCAGATAGGTGCCGGAGGCAGAGCCGCCCGCGAGCACGTTGCTGTTGCCGTCCGCGGTCAGGCTGCCGCTCGCCGGATTCGGCGAGAGCAGGGTGGTGATTACCGGACCGGTCACGATTCAGCGCCTCTCCGAGCGGGTCAGCGCGGCGCCGTAAAGAACTGTGATCCCGGCCAGCCAGCAGGCACAGCCGGCGCCGAACAGCGCCGGTCCGAAAAACAGCATAGGTTTAGTCCTTTGGTGCGAGAACGAGGAGCACGATGACGAGGGCAGTGGCGAGGCAGAACACCTGCCAAGCGAGCGCGTTGCCTTCCATCAGGTCGTCGTGCCCTGCGTCCGAAGATCGGCAGACCCTTTGTATGCGGTCGTGCCGGCCGGCAGAGTCAGCCTCATCCACACCCCTTGTGCGCCGGCGGCGTTCGGCGCGGCGCCCGCCGGCAGATTACCGGGCGACGGCACATTGATGAAGGCGGGCTGGGTGGTGAACGAACTGACCCCGGTTGGCAGGAAGGACACGGTCTGCTGACGAGGGTTGCAGGTGTTGGCGTCGTTCAGCGCGGTGCACAACCCGATATCGAGCAGTGCGCCGGAGGGAAGAGTGGGCGTCTCGCTGGCGATCTCGATCTGCGCTCCCGTCAATGCCGTCGCGGTGTTGTTATTGACCATGAAAACCTTTTCAAAGAAGTATCGCGCCGAGCCCGAGGGCACGTCGGCCGCCGCGGTCGCAAAGCATCGGGTGATCGCCGTCACCGGGATCGGCAGGATCTCGAACAGCATTCCCTGCAGGATGCTGTACACGCTCGTGGCGTCAGGGATAGTGGTCCAATCCCGGCTGACGGCCACTACGTCGGTGCCATAGCCGGTCGTGGCGATGATCTGGCGCAGTTGGTTGGCGCCGGTCCCCGAGGTGATCCGGATGATCTGGCCGGTGGAGACCGAGGAACCATCACCAGACTGCAATTTGAACAGCGGCGGTGTCGTGCCTGAGGTGTTGGCCGATCCAGTTTGCACGGTGTGCGCTGATATGACGGGGATATGAGCGTAAACTGCGACGTCGCCGACTGCGGCAGTGCCGCCCGGGTTGGTCAGCGGGAAGGTGCCAGTGATGGTTCCGGTTATCACCGCGCACAACAGCCGCTCGAAACTCTGCGAGCCGGTGACCGGCGTCGTGCCGTTGAGCGTGACCGCTGCCGGGGTTTGAATGACTCCGGCCGAGTCACGGCCCTGCACCTGCATTTTGGTCGCGGTGTCCGAGGCGGAGCTCGAGACTACGTCCACCGTTCCCGCCGCGGTGATGTCGTAAAAGGCAACGCGCTTGGTGAAATCGATCGCGCCGCCGACCACGACGCCGTCTGCCTCCGGCATATTCGCCGAGCCGTAGGCAACTATATTGTTCGGGGTCACGCTCATTGATGGCGCTCCTGCTAATTCTCGTCAGTGCAAAGCGATGGTGGGACCGCTACTAAGCGCAGTAGAAATTTCGATCGTCTTGGACGACCGTACGCCTGACTACCGGCAGCGATTAGCTGCTAAGTTGCCTACAATTCGCAACAACAACGCCAGGCAATCTTGGCAGGCGAGGTGACGTTATTCTAGTTTCGATTTGCCAAGCTCAGCGCGAGGGCGGCGCGTAGCGCAATAGGCCCCTGCGGGGTCTGAAACATTGGTTCGTCGCCGCCTTCGACCGGGGCTAGCCCGAGGACGTCGCGCGCTTCATTTAGCGTGTAGACCCCATCTTTGACATAGATGTCGAGTATCGCCGCCTGATCCTTGGGGTCCACCGACCGAACATCCGACCAGATGAATTCCAGATCGGCATGGCCCATCCGGTCCTGAATAACACTATCGATTAGCCGCTTGACCCAGCCCGCGAGCGGTGCCAGCCCCTCGTCGAGAGCCGTCTCCTGCGCCGACTGAGCCGTCGCCCGATTAACCTGCGGCGTAAACGCGGTCGGCGGTAACGAAAAGGCGTAACAGACGATTCTCGCCAACCACTCGTCGAATTCGTCCTTGTACGGTGCCTCCTTGAACGCCTGGTATTTAGCTCCAGTAGGGGCCCAAATTAGCCTGGTTCGTGCGCCCGTATTGCCGGCTAGGATGGAGTTCGAACCATTCTTGAAACTGGCGGATTTGCTCTGCGTTCCAGCCATCCGGCGCGTTCAACAGCCCGGGCGGTACATTACCGTCGGTAAAGTGCTGCAATTGCATCAATTGGCGGCGCAGACCGATATTGATTGTCATCACAATCTGTTCGCATGGACCAAAGCCATAAGCTTTATGCGGCCGCTTGTTTCGCGGCAAATAAAGAAGTTGGTCCGACGTTAACAATCGCCACGGGCGTCCGTGAATGATCTGTTCGTAAGCCGGTGCCGGCGGTCGCGGGCGTCGGCCGGTATCGTCGATTAATACTTTGATCGTGGCACCGTCGACGGCGTCGAGACCGATGATTTCGCCGGCGCGGTTACGACGCAGCTCAAGGGCGGGAGCATCCAGCACCAGCAAATCCTCAAGTAGCTCGCGCAGCCAGGTCGCGAAGGGCTGGTCGCCGTCGGGCTTCCGCCAGAACTGGGTCAACTCCGCAATACGCTGTAGCGCATCCTTTGCCGGGCGTCTTTCATTGCGCGATCGAATTACCCAATTGAGTTTTTCTATCTGGTCCTTACGCGTCTCGATCGCCAACCGAGTAATGTCGTGATTGTCGGCCAGCGCGCGCAGTTCATAAAAGCCGATCGGCTCGTATGAGCGCGGCGTATATATAGTGTTGTAGCCAACCGGAAAATCCCAGACCCGTGTGCGCTCACGTTCGGGCGGTACCAGCGGGTAGCCGGGCGAGAAGATTCCTTGATCGGGCTGAAACACATTGCGGAACTGGGTAATGTCGTTTTGCGAGCCGAACCCTCCCCAAGTATAGGAGGCGAGCGATGTGCGTTTTCCGCCCGATGGTGGCATCTGATTACCTCGAGAAACCATGCACTGCAACTGGGCAGCGACCTTTCGCCTGAGCCGTCTGGATATCCGGAGAGTTCGCCGTCACCGGGTTTCGACGGCAGTACCCAAGGTTTGGGTGATCGGAGCTTCAGAAAGCTGCCAGCGCCGCTCGCTTCCAACTATTCGTCGCAGCGCAGAGGTAAAGATAGTTGTTGTCAGCCTGAAGCTGTCCGATGTTGCACGCTGCCGTGCTCGATGCTGGAGTGCCGAACGAGATCAACCCGCCGAAGGTATTGACGGTCTGCGGCGTTGCGTTGGTGACCCGAAAATTGCTGCCATCAAAGCGTAGCTGTAGAAATTCATAGTTTTGGCCCGAGGCGAGGGTGATCGACGTAGCCGAGGCGCCGCCCCGCGCCGGCTCTAGGATTGATCCGCCCGAGACAGCATTGACCTGCACACTCAACGGTTTGCCGTTATCGGTAGCAAATCCCATTGTCCAGCCGGGACCGATCGTCGATGTCGACGGCAGGGACACAGTCAGGCCGGCGGAGGTATTGTAGCTTGAGAGCGCATTGCCGTTGTCGCCTTGCGCAGCCGCGTAGGTGGTGGCACTGGGGAAGCTCCATCGGTTAATGTCTGGTGTCGATCCAGCCATCCCGATCACCGCTGCTGTCGCCGGCGTCACTTCGGTAACCCTGAAGTTGTTGCCGTCGAATCGCAGCACCAGAAGCTCATAATTGCCCGAGGCCAGGGTTGTCGAGGTGACCAAATTGCCCGGATACACGATGTGACCGCCGGAGGTGCCGTTAACCTGGACGGACATTGTTTTTCCGTTATCGGTGGCCACTGCCAATGTCCACCCCATTGGTATCGCCGTGGTTACGGGCAGAGTCACGGCCATGTAGGGGGCAGGGCTGTTGTAGCTCGAAATCACATTGCCGTTGTCGGCAACCGTGGCGTTGTAGGCGCTGGTGGACGGGAAGCTCCAATGGCTGACCGAAGCGGTCCCGACCATCCCTATTGCCTGTGCTGTGGCTGGCGTCGCCCCGACGACGCGGAAGTTGCCGGCGCCATCGTATTGCAACACCAGGAACTCATAAGCCCCTTGGCTGGTGTTGGCCAAGGTCACCGAAGTTGATGATGCACCAGCGCCGGGCCAGATGATATGACCGCCCGAGCTACCGTTGACATGTACCGACAGCGACTTTCCGTTGTCGGTCGCAAAGCCGATGCTCCAGCCGGTCGGCAGAGCCGTGGTCGACGGCAAGGTCACGGCCAATCCGGCGGAGCTATTGTAGCTGGATAGGATGTTGCCGTTGTCGCCGAGCGTTGCCGCGTAGCCGGAAGCCGTTGGGTAGAGCCAATTACTCGGCCAGGGTGGCGGCTCGAAGCCCATGTTGAGGCGTGTGTTGCGCGTTGAAGAGACAACCCGCCAGTTGTTGCCGTCGGACTGCACCCGTAAATATTCGTAATTACCGGCACCTAGCGTAACCGCTGATACGATCTTGCCTCCGAGCAAGATATTTCCGGTGGACGCGGTGACCGTCATCCCCTTGCCGCTATCTGTCGCGAAGCCCATTGACCAGCCGGGGTTGACGCTCGTGATCGGCGGCAAAGCCACAGTCATCGATGACCCGGGCGCGTTGAAGCTCGAGATCGACATACCGTCATCAACCGGCGCCGCCGTGTAGGACGCGGTCGTCGGGAACATCCAATTCGGCCGCGAGCCGCCACCTTGCACTGCAATTCCAACGGAGTTGGCGCCGTAATTGACAACATTGCCACCGTAATTCGGGTTGATCAAAGTGTTCCCGACACTGGAGGTCGTGTTAACCGCGGTGACGCAGTTAAAGTAGGGGGATACGAACGTATTCAAACCATTATGATTGAATGTGATCGATAGGCAGGTCGGTGAAGACCTCGAGATCGAGACCGAAGAAGGTGTTAGAAAAATTGTACCCGTTCTCGAGCACGACACCGCGCCCGCCGGTTGCGGCAGCGGTACCGGCCCCGGAGATGTGAGAAAACTGGGTTTGTTCAAAGGCCATCCCCGCGGCCCCGCCGGCGGAATCGCAGACGGCATAGATATCGCTGTCCAGCACATAGTTGAACTGGCACGCGCCAGCGGCAGCGCTGTTGCTGGAATTGTTGACGATCAGATGGTCGATCTTGACCGAGTTTTGGGCGTCGGAGAGGTCGGCCTTACCAAAAATAACGGCGTAGGCTGCAGTGTTGGCATTCACGAACAGCGAACCTTCTTCCTTGAAATAGAAGCAACCGGTCGGACTTGCGGTAGTGCCGCCGCCGCACTGGATATGAAGCACCGCTCCCGCCGTAATGGCACGACCGTCGATGACCGCCCCCTGCGAGATCAGCCGAAACCCGTTGGCGGCTTGTCCGGCGTAATCTATCGTCAGCAGCGATGTGACCTTGTATGTCCCGGCAGGAAAATGTACCGGCCAGTTGTTGGTCACAGCAGTGTTAATCGTATTCTGGATGGCGCTGGTGTCATCGTGACTGTCGTCCCCGCTGGCTCCATTGCAGCGGACGTCGATCCACGGACGTCCCGAGCACATTAGAACATCGCCGCTAAGGGTCGCCGTACCGGTAGTGGATAGTGTGGAGAAATTGCCCGGTGACTGCGCGAAGCTCGGCGACGCGAATCCGAGACCGAGGACAAAAATCGACCCTGGGACGAGAAACTTCACGACGCGCCGCTCCCTTCCTTTTTGACAATGACGTAGAAGATGCATTCCGTTGCACCGGTGGAGAGCGAACTGGGTAAGTCGCCAAGGACGGATTGCGGATCAGCTTTCAGCCCCCACCGAAATCCCTGGGCGTTCGTCAACCTCTTACCACCGACGTGCCGCGAAGGCTTGACCGGCCGTGGTGCCGTAGAGGCTGACCGAACCGGCTGGCTTGTATCCCGAAGGGGTTGCGAACACCGCCCCAGGTGCTATCGGGATTGATGCGCCGCCCGGAGTCGCAGTGCCGACATCGGAGACGTAGATCGTACTTGCCGAATTGTTGGCTACAAGCCATCCGTTGACTGGCACTGTGCCACCGAACAGGGTTTGAGCCGTACCGCCAGCGTTCACCGTGCCGCTACCGTCGATCGCCGCAGAGGCTGCAGTATTGATGACGGGCAACGGCGCGGCGACGCTGACCGGCGTGGCAACGCCTGCGACTATGGCCGCAGGCGCATGGACCGGCACTATATTGCCGGCACTGTCGAGCCCGGTCGATAGTGGTTGCGTGGTGGTGTTTGCATCCTTAATCAGCAGCGTCACGGACGGACTCCTCGGAAGCCGAATACAGCTTCATCAGCTGCGGCGTTTCTCTTCAGTAGTTGCGGGTAACCGCCCATTGAGCTCGCGATAGACCTCATAGATCCCCGCCCCCGGCATTGGCTCGAGAAGAAGCTCGGTGACGGCCCACACCAGTGCGTCGACCCGATCGGGAGAATTCCCTGCCCGATAGCCCTTGAAATCGCGCTGCGCACCGCGGCTGAGGTTGCACATCTGGTCTTCCAGCTGCAGGAAACTACCGAGATGGTGGACCTTTCCCTGCTCATAGAGTGCCGCTACCGGTTCGGCTCGAGCGACTTTGCCGCGGGAGGCGTGGACAGCGGTGAAGGCTAGATTTGGATCGATGACGCGCAAAGTCGCCTCTACCATCTCACCGCCATTGTTGACCTCGGCGACGATTCGGTCGGCGCTGTTTGCGTGATAGGCGGCAATTGCGTTCTTCGCCCACTCTATCGGCTTGTAGTGCCCAGAAAGATCGGCCAGGACCCAGGCGTGGCCGAACGCGTCCTTGCCGGCGACGATGATACCCGTTTCGTCAGCGGCCTCGCCTGAGGTCGCCGCTGGATCGATGGCGACTACTATCCGGTCGAGATTAGGCGGGGTACGAGCTCGGGCGGCCTCGATAAGATCCCGGTTCCACAAGCCCCCGGGAACGTCGTCGAGGATCTCGGCCTCGATCTCCTGTCGACCTAGCCGAGTCCCTTGATACTTACAGAGAATCTGACGAATAAAATCCGGCGCGAGATATGCGCAGTTGTCGTAGGTGGTCCCATGCGTGACCGCGAACATGCGATCGGCGGTAAGCTCGCGCAATAACCTCGTCGGCCGCGGCGTCGTGGTTACGACGACCCTGGGATCGTTTCCAAGGCGCAAGCCGAACATTAACATGTCCCAAGCCTCGGGGTGGCGCCAGCTCGCCAGTTCGTCACACCAGGCGGTATCATGCTGCGGTCCCCGCAGCCGTTCGGGCTCATCGGCGCTATAAAGCGTCGCGATAGCTCCGTTAGACCAGGTGACTCGCTGTTTTGATGGCTCGTAATGAGGGCGGTCCCAGGGCGGCGATATGGCTAAGATACCGCTTTCCCCTTCGACCATGACGTTTCGTGCGTCGGCAGAAGTCGACGCGACGAGCGCCAGTCGATGCGAGGTCCGGGTCGCCACCCGCGCGCGCACAAATTCCGCTCCCGTTCGGGTTTTGCCAAACCCGCGACCAGCGAGGAGAAGCCAACCCCTCCAGTCGCCTTCTGGCGGCAGCTGGCTCGATCGAGCCCAGAACTCCCAGTCATAAATCAGCGCCCGAGCTGGGTCCGCTCCCAGTGAGGCGACTACCTCGTTCCTGAGAGCTTCCGGGAGCGAGGCGAGCCAACTGGCATTTAGGCATCCCACGTTGATCTTCCGCCAGATTGGCCGCCCTCCATGCTCTTGTGCATGCGCGCCGACGAACATCGCCCGCTTACGGCCAAGAGCGTCTGGCGGTGTTCCGGGGTGGCATTCGCAAAGATGACCGCCGCTTCGTGCCCGGTGGTTCCAATTCGAGATATCCGAGCGCGGTGGTCGTTCCCAGCGGCGCTCACTCGGCCGCCCGGGCTTTGCCAATTTCGCTGACTTATATCAGATCGATCCGGATCTGTCAATTGCTAAATGTCATTTTAGCAATGAATTGCCTTGGCGATGATGTGCTTCAAGCGCGCCGAGCGCTGCAATCAGAATACCGGAGGCCGCCTCTTGGCTGACCCGGCGGCCGTTCCAACCTTGCTCGATCGCCCATTCCTTCAGCGAACACTCCCATCCGACTACGTGCCACAGACACGATCCGCCGGGCGAAGCTGGGCCCCCGACGGCGAGGACCGCCCGCCGGACTAACTCGCGAGCGGCCTCAACCCGCCATCCCGTACCGTCACCGCCCTTATGTCGTACTCCGCCGCCGTCTCGCGGGCGCGAGTAATCAATCGCCCGCAACGGGTCAAGCTGAGCTCGTGCAAAACGAACTCGGAAATCCTCTCCGGCCTGGCGCATCGCCGTGGTTATCGAGCCCCGCCGTTCCATCATGATTAAGATGTCGACGGATCGATAGGGACGCGCTAACCCGCCCGTAACGTCGGCGATGGGGCGTTCGACGCGCTCGATCAATTCGTGCTCGCCTCGTTCCAATGTAGGCACGATAGCGCTCTCTGCTTTAATGGACGAATGGCGAGAAGCTGGCCGCTTCATAAGTCACCCGAACAAATAGAGAACCAATAACTCACGGGAAAACCCGCACCGCCTGCTCAAGGCGATTGATAAATCGGCGAGATGGCCCTGCACCACGGGCCCGACGTCCGCCGACCGCGCGCGCAAGTGCTTCAACTTCGCGGAGACGCTGGGCTTCTGCGGCTGTCCCGCAGGCGACATGACAGAGCGTGTGATGTTGGGGGCAATAGGATGAACCGCGACGCTGAGCCGCACCGCAGAAACGACGATTTTGGCCATCATCGAGCATGAATACACAACCTGAGATAGTTATATAATCCTCTGGCGACGAAAAAAGTTGCTCCATTGGTCAACTCCTTGCCGAGTTGGGCCTGCTTGTCACAATCGCATTAATATGATACCATCGTCTTAATCGTTGTCAACATAGAAATTTGCGTTTATAGCATCATGGATTCGATTTGGTTCCACCAAGCCCTCGAACGGATCGGGGCGTCGCAGGCGGATCTCGCTCGCCACCTTCGTCTCGCTCCGTCTGCGGTTTCCCGTATGCTCAAGGGCGAACGTCAAATGCGGCAACTGGAAACCGTCCAGATCGCCGGATTTCTTGGAGTAAGCCCAGATGAGGTCCTGCGCCACGCCGTTAACGACGCGATCTCTGCATCGGGCGCCGATCGACCCCGGCCGGGTCGTGGACGACCGCCTTCCGCGGCACCGTCAGGAATCGCAAGAACCACCGATTTGATCCCCATCCGCAGCGCCGGCCGTGGCGGCAACGATCAGGAGATGTTTCTTGAAGATGGCCCTATTGGCTACACATCGCGGCCCGCAAATCTCGGCGGGGTGCGGGAGGCATATGCTATCTATATGGTCGGAGATAGCATGGAGCCTCGGTATAAGCCGGGATGGCTGTTACATGTCAATCCGTTTAAGCCACCGATCAGGGGCCGCGACGTGGTCGTCTACAAGCAGGGCCAAATTGTATTGATCAAGCAATTCGTGGGCTGGGAGGGCGACACCCTGGTGTTGCGTCAGCTCAATCCGCCGGACACGTTGCGAATTCCGCGCACTGACGTCCGCGAATGCCACCTCGTCGTCGGCGCGGACCAGGAAGGTTGATGGTTGGCAACCTGCAATGCCGCCGAGCCGTCGACGATAGCGGTGGCTGTGTCAAGCCGCGGCTCTGACGGCCTCCTCGATCACCAAACCCTCATTGTTTGAGGTGACGTGCACGGTTGAGCCGTCCGGGATGCTCCCTTCCAGGATCGATTGGGCCAGTGGATTTTGCAACTCGCGCTGGATTACTCGCTTGAGCGGTCGGGCCCCATATACCGGGTCATAGCCGGCGTTGCCGAGCCAAGTCATCGCTGCCGAATCAACTTCTAGCGTGATCTTTCGATCGGCCAGCAGCCTCTTTAGCCGCTCGATCTGGATAGCGACGATTCCCTTCATGTCGTCGCGAGAAAGCCGCCGGAACAACAGTATCTCGTCGAGTCGATTCAGGAATTCGGGCCGGAAAGCGGCGCGCACCGCCTCCATTACCGCTTCACGGGCAACCGAGATGTCGGCTTGCTCCGGCAGGCGTGCAAGCGCGTCGCTGCCCAGGTTCGAGGTCAATACGATCAAGGTATTGCGGAAGTCGACTGTCCGGCCCTGGCCATCCGTAAGGCGGCCGTCGTCCAGCACCTGCAACAAAACGTTGAACACATCTGGGTGCGCCTTTTCGACCTCGTCGAACAGGATCACCTGATAAGGGCGGCGGCGCACTGCCTCGGTCAAGCGAGCCGCCTTCGTCATAGCCAACATAGCCCGGCGGGGCGCCGATCAAACGTGATACCGAATGCTTCTCCATGTATTCGGACATGTCTATCCGCACCATCGCGCCCTCGTCGTCGAACAGGAACTCGGCGAGAGCCCGCGTCAGTTCGGTCTTCCCGACACCGGTCGGCCCTAAAAACAGAAACGAGCCCATCGGCCAATTCGGATCCTGCAGTCCGGCGCGAGCACGGCGGATCGCATTGGATACCGCGGTGACTGCCTCGCCCTGGCCGATGACCCGGCGCACTCAGGGCTTCTTCCATGTGAAGCAGCTTCTCGCGCTCGCTAGACAGCATTTTGTCGAGCGGGATCCCGGTCCACCGCGACACGACGGCTGCAATATGCTCGGCGGTGACGGCCTCTTCGAGCATCCGCCCGGCTTCGGCCTCCTCAACCTCTTTCAGCTTGCGTTCGAGCTCAGGGATAACCCCATAGGTCAGTTCACCCGCGCGGCTCCAGTCTCCTCTCCGTTGAGCGATGTCGAGATCGGCCCGCGCTTGTTCGAGTTGCTCCTTTAGTTTTGATGCGCCGGCAAGCTTCTCCTTTTCCGCCCGCCATTGCGCCGTCAACTCGACCGAGCGCTGCTCGAGATTCTCCAGCTCTTCGACAAGTCTCTCCAGGCGGTCGCGTGAGGCCAGGTCGTTCTCCTTCTTCAAGGCTTCACGCTCGATCTTGAGTTGGACGATACGGCGATCGAGTTCATCGATTGCTTCTGGCTTCGAATCCACCTCCATGCGCAGTCGCGAGGCGGCTTCGTCCATCAAATCGATTGCCTTGTCAGGAAGAAAACGGTCGGTGATGTAGCGGTTCGACAAAGTCGCGGCGGCGACGATCGCAGCATCGGTGATCCGCACTCCGTGATGCAACTCGTACTTCTCCTTGATGCCGCGCAGGATGGAGATCGTGTCCTCGACCGATGGCTCGTTGACAAAAACGGGCTGAAAGCGACGCGCCAGGGCGGCGTCCTTTTCGATGTTCTTGCGGTATTCGTCGAGGGTTGTTGCGCCGACGCAGTGCAGTTCGCCGCGAGCGAGCGCGGGTTTCAGCATGTTCGAAGCGTCCATTGACCCTTCCGCTTTGCCGGCGCCGACCAGCGTGTGCAGCTCGTCAATGAACAGAATTATCTCTCCGGCTGCCGCGGTAATCTCCGCAAGCACCGCTTTCAACCGCTCCTCGAATTCGCCGCGAAACTTCGACCCTGCGATCATCGCGCCCAAATCCAGCGCCAGAAGGCGCTTGTCTTTCAGGCCTTCCGGCACGTCGCCGTTGACGATGCGCAGCGCCAGTCCCTCGACGATCGCAGTCTTGCCAACACCTGGTTCGCCGATCAGCACGGGGTTGTTCTTGGTGCGTCGTGAGAGCACCTGGATGGTTCGGCGAATTTCTTCGTCACGCCCGATCACAGGGTCGAGCTTACCGTCGCGGGCAGCCTCTGTCAGATCGCGTGCGTAGCGTCTGAGCGAATCGTAACCCTCTTCCGCCGAGGGGCTTTCCGCTTTGCGCCCCTTGCGCAAATCCTCGATCGCAGCATTCAGTTTCTGGGGCGTCAGCCCGGCCGCGGCGAGCGCCTTGCCTGCGGGCGTCTCACGAGCCATTGCGAGTGCCAGCAGCAAACGCTCGACGGTAACAAAGCGGTCACCCGCCCTGTCAGCGATCTGCTCGGCCTGTTCGAAGACGCGCGCGATCTCGGGTGACATATACACTTGGCCAGCCCCGGACCCTTCGACACGGGGTAGCTTGCTAAGTTCAGCCTCGATTGCATTCGATGCGGCAGCGGGATCACCACCCGCCGCTCGGATCAAGTTGGCGCTAAGTCCCTCTTTATCGTCAAGAAGAACCTTCAGTACGTGCTCCGGGGTGAGCCGCTGATGACCGCTCCGCAAAGCCAAGCCTTGCGATGACTGGATGAAACCTTTCGACCGCTCGGTGTATTTCTCAATTTCCATGATTCGCCCCGCTAAGCGGGCCGCAACGCTCCGTTCAGGCACGCGCCGCAGTCCCTTTGAGGCCTATATGGCGCGGCCCGAAAGACAGGCAACCCTGTCCCCAGTGGCTGGGAGCCCACACCCCAATCAGAATACCAGCGCCGCCGAGAGAACCACCCGGCGCAAAAGTGGTTAGTATCGACGGGGCTGACTTTCGCTCGTGATAATCGCCAGAGATTGCTGATCCGGCGCGTTGTTTTCGCTCGCGTTCCCGTCTGGTTCGCTAGGATCCGTGTCGGCGGGAGTTGCCGGGCGCATCATCCCAACTTGGCTGGGGTCGCCGTTTGTATTCATTAGGCGAAAGTAGTGCTCAGCGTGCTGGTAAAGGTTTTCGGCCGCGATGCGATCGCCGCTAGCCGCCACCTCGCGCGCTAATGCGATATATCGTTCGAATACCTGATATGCGTTCCCACGAATTTTGATGCTAGGGCCATTGCTTTCAAAATTTTGAATACGGTGCAGTGTACGTGGCCGATTATGGTGCGGATTGTTACCGTTGTTTCGGCCGCGCGATCGATTGTTTGGACCTGGTCTCATGACACCTATCTGATCTTGGTGAACACGCCGGCGCTTTGGCCGCATCGCGGATGCTTCATCTCCGCTCGAACCCTGTGCGGGCAATCTTGCCTACAAATCCGGAGTAGCCTTTGCAACGCCGGCAAATTCGCGAAATCAGCCTAGATGGGTCGCCTACGCATTCCAAGATTTTTTTGACCTCCTTGAGACACCGCCGCGGGGCCGCGTTCAATCAGGACGCGCTACAACACATCGCTCGATTCCTGCTAGGTCGCGCTCGACGCTATCGATCCTCAAGCCCTGGGCTATCAGGATTGCGCCAACGGCAGTCGCTTGGCCAGCCCCGACTTCGACTGCAAAGATGCCGCCGTTCGCCAACAGAGCCGGCAGATCGGCGACAATCCTCCTGTACGCCGCAAGACCGTCCGTTCCACCATCGAGTGCCAGCCTGGGGTCATGACAGGCAACCTCCGGAGGCAGACCGGCGAGCTTCCCGCTGGCGATATAAGGTGGGTTAGCCACGATCACCGAAAAGCAACCCGACAGCGCGCTGCCCCAGTTGCCCACAAAAAAGCGAGACCGGTCTGCAAAATTCAGCGAGACGGCATTCTTACTCGCCGTCGTCACCGCACCTCGGGCGATATCGACGCCGATACCCGCGGCGGATGGGAACTCGGAAAGCAGCGCCAACAGCAGGCAGCCAGTTCCGGTGCCCAGGTCGAGGATACTGAGCGGTGCGTTGCGGTCGCCGACCCGCCGGAGCACTGCCTCGACAAGGGTCTCGCTCTCGGGCCGAGGATCGAGGGTATCGGCCGACAGGGCAAGGCGAAGCCCCCAGAATTCGCTCCAGCCGAGAATACGGGTCAACGGCTCGTCTGCCGCCATCCGGGCGAGCGAGCTACGAACGCGCTGGAGAGCGAAGAATCCGAGCGGCTGTTCAGTCTGGCTCAGCAACTCGGTGAGAGTGATATCGAGGCAACCAGCAACCAGTCGCCGGGCCCGGCGACGCGGCTCGTCGAACCCGGCTGCAGAAAGCTTCGCGGTTGCCTCGTCAAGGACCGAGCCTAGCGTATCCGGGACCCCTCCGGTCAATCTGCCACCGCAGCCAGTTTGGCCGCCCGGTCTTCGGTTAGGATTGCGTCGATGATCTCGTCGAGCGCCTCCCCGGTCATCACCTTGTCGATTTTGTACAAGGTCAAGTTGATCCGGTGATCGGTTACACGGCCCTGCGGAAAATTGTAGGTACGGATGCGCTCTGACCGATCGCCGCTGCCCACCTGACTCTTGCGATCCGCGGCGCGGGCATTAGCACGCGCCTGACGCTCCATTTCATAGAGCCGCGAACGCAGCACCTTTAGCGCCTTGGCTTTGTTTTTATGCTGTGATTTCTCATCCTGTTGGATGACGACCAGACCGGTCGGCAAATGGGTGATCCGCACGGCACTGTCGGTCGTGTTGACTGACTGACCGCCTGGTCCGCTGGCTCGGAAGACATCGATGCGTAGATCCTTGTCGTCGATCTTAATGTCGACTTCCTCGGCTTCGGGCAACACCGCAACCGTGGCGGCCGAAGTGTGAATGCGGCCAGCGGCTTCGGTCTCGGGCACACGTTGGACGCGGTGAACACCGGACTTAAATTTGAGCCGCGCAAAGACGTTATGTCCGCTGATTGCGGCGCTCGCTTCCTTGAACCCGCCGAGACCCGTTTCGGAGAGGTCAAGAATTTCGAAACGCCAGCCGCGCAACCCGGCATAACGCTGGTACATGCGAACGAGAGCAGCCGCAAACAGGGCGGCTTCCTCGCCGCCGGTGCCGGCACGAACTTCGAGAATCACATTGCGCGCGTCGTCGGCATCCTTCGGCAGCAGCGCCAGCTTGATTCGACTTTCCAGTTCCGGAAGCTGCTCCCGCCAAGATTGCAGTTCTTCCGCGGCCAGGACCTTCAACTCGGGGTCCTCGGTCGATTGCTCGAGTTCAGTCAGGGAGGTAATCTCATTACGGGCTTGGCCCAGCGCATCGACCTCCTCGACGATAGGGGTCAGTTCGCTGTATTCCCTGGACAGATGGGCAAACTCGGCGCCATCGAGCCCGGTGGCGCTCAGCGCCTCGCGCAACTCGGCGTGCCGCCGAACCAGTTGCCGAAGACGCCTCTCCAGTCCGGACTCCATCCGTGCAAGCTTACCTATAGAACGACCGGAGGAGCGATCTCAGCTCACTCAATTCTGGGTCTATGGGCACCTCATTCTGCTCGCCGCTATCGAGATCACGCAGGGTGACAACATTGCGGGCAAGCTCCCCTTCCCCGAGCAGCACCGCGACACGGGCGCTAATGCGGTTCGCCCGTCGCATACGCCGGGCGACATTTCCGCCATAACCGAGATCCACGGCATATCCATCGCTTCTCAGCGCTTCAGCGAGGGTTAGCGCCTCAGCGTCTGCGGCTTGGCCGATCGGAACTACTGCAATCGGTCGCGGCGGCGACGGGGGATCGGCGATTAGCATCGCGAGCCGCTCGATGCCTGCCGCCCAGCCCACTCCAGGTAATGCCGGACCGCCCATCATCTCGACCAGCCCGTCATAGCGTCCGCCACCGATCACCGTCCCCTGGGCGCCGAGATCATTTGTGACAAATTCAAAGGCTGTGTGGGTGTAGTAATCAAGGCCGCGCACTAAACGTGGATTAAGCTGATAGCTGATACCCAGCAGATCAAGTCCATCGCACACTCGGGAAAAAAAATCACGTGAAGCTAGGGTCAGGTTGTCCGAGAATGCAGGGGCTCCGGCACTGACTTGTTGGTCGGAATCTTCCTTAGAGTCGAAAATTCGCAGCGGGTTGCGCTCAAGCCGTCGAAGACTATCCTCCGACAACTCGGACGCATGTGCTGTAAAGTATGATACCAATGCCTCGCGATAGGTCGCCCGGCTTTCCGGATCACCCAGCGTGTTAAGCTCGAGGACAGTTCGCGTACGGATCCCTAGCTCGTCCAGCACGCGATTACCGAGTGCGATGACCTCGATATCGGCCTGCGCCTGCGGCACTCCCAGCAGTTCTACGCCGATCTGGTGAAACTGGCGAAAGCGCCCCCGTTGCGGCCTCTCGTAACGGAACATGGGCCCGTTATAGAAGAATTTCAGCGGCGTTGCTTGAGCGAGCCCGTTCGACAGCACCGCACGAACTACCCCGGCGGTGTTCTCCGGCCTGAGGGTGATGTCTTCGCCGCCGCGATCCTGAAACGTATACATCTCCTTGCTGACGATATCGCTGGTTTCTCCAATCGGGCGAGCAAACACCTCGGTGAACTCGAAGATCGGCGTCGCGATCTCGGCAAAGCCATACAGCTCAGCGGCGCTGCGCGCAGTCTCGCTAACCCGACGATGACGTTGGGCCATCTCCGGCAACAGGTCTTGGGTGCCGCGAGCCGGCTGCAAAGGCTGCATACGAGTTTTCACCGGTCGCCTTTGTCTTCCTTTAGAAGGTCTCCAAAACATAATAGCCCGGTCGGCGGCTGTCGATACGGCTCGGCCCTGCTCGGCAGCCCTCTTCTTCGCTCTCGACCGTCACCCCAGCGACCGCGTTCTGTCGATCTGTCACGCGACCAGTATCGTGCTTCTCGCTTCTGGTTAATGCGCAACTAGGGACATCGCGGGTGAAAGCAAAAGGCTCTGATGACTGAACAACTTCAGCAGCGAGGGCCAAATTTCTACTGAACGTCTAAAAGATCCGGTTCGATGGGCGCTACCCGCTGCGCCTCGATCTCCGCTGCTTTTCTTTCTACCAAGTCAACCAAGTGATCGACGATGTCGGCGTCCTTCAGGCGATGATCGGTCAAGCCGCTGATGTAGACCTGATGCGTCCCGTTGCCGCCGCCGGTGAAACCGATGTCCGTCTCGCGCGCTTCTCCCGGCCCATTGACAACGCAACCGATCACCGAAACCGTCAACGGTGTCGTGATGTGAGCGAGCCGTTCTTCTAGCCGCTCGACTGTCTTGATCACCTCAAATTGCTGGCGAGCGCAAGACGGGCAGGAAATCACAGTCACGCCGCGACGACGGAGATTGAGCGACTTGAGCATTTCGAAGCCGGCTTTGACCTCCTCGACCGGGTCGGCTGATAGCGAAACCCGGATTGTGTCGCCGATCCCGGACCAAAGCAGCATACCGAGGCCAATCGAGGATTTGATGGTGCCGCTACGCAGCCCACCCGCTTCGGTGATCCCGAGATGGAGGGGATAGTCGCAGACCTCGGCAAGCTGTTGATACGCGGCGACGGCAAGAAACACGTCCGAGGCCTTGCATGAAATTTTGAACTCGAAGAAGTCGTTGTCCTCGAGAATCTTAGCATGGTTGAGCGCACTTTCGACCATAGCCTCGGGACAGGGTTCGCCGTATCGTTCGAGCAGATCACGCTCGAGCGAGCCAGCATTCACCCCGATCCGCATCGAACAACCGTGATCCTTCGCCGCCTTGATCACCTCACGGACCCGCGCGGATGAACCGATATTGCCCGGGTTGATACGCAGGCAGGCGGCACCGCTCTCTGCCGCCTCGATTGCGCGCTTGTAGTGGAAATGGATGTCGGCGACGATCGGTACTGTAGCTTGGCGCACAATGTCCTTAAGCGCGAGTGCCGATTCCTGGTCGGGGCACGAGATCCGGACGATATCGGCGCCGGCGCGTTCGAGCGCTTGAACCTGTTCGACTGTGGCCTTGATGTCGCTCGTCACCGTGTTGGTCATCGACTGTACCGTGATCGGTGAGTCACCACCGACCGGAACCGCGCCGACATAAATCTTGCGGCACGTCCGGCGTTGGATATCACGATAGGGCCTGACGCTCATCATCGACCTCGCACGGTTATCTCCAATAAAGGCTTATAGACCGTTTCGTGGGCACGAAGAAGGCGCGGCGGCCGATGCCTGGGTGCTTATCAATGAATCGTGCTTGTAAACGCCAGCGCCGCAGGCTCGATACCACGTTTCGCACCGCACCTGCCGGACCTAGCGGTGGCACGGGCTTGCCATCAATCGTGACATTGAGGCCGCCTGCGTTGCCGACGCGCATCGAAAGCCCCGGTCGGTCTGGTACACGATACTGCTCACCAGGCTTCAGCAGACCCGTAAACAGCAAAGAATGGTCAGCATCTCGGATCTGAATCCAGCTATCGACGGTAGCTGCCAATACGATCCGCGCTGGCTCGCCAACGGCGCCAAAGGTCCGTGGCGCCGCGCCAGGCTCATCTCCGATCGCGGGACCCGATCCCGCATCATGGCCGACCCCTGCAGCGGGAGGTTCCGAAGCATTATTCGATTTTCGCGCGGAATCCGGGTCAGCAAGACTAGCTGGTGTTGCTGACGTAGAGAGAGACGCAGAGGCTGTAGGTGGCGGATCGGGGGGAACGCCCGAACCCTCGGTTCGAGCCGGCGCTATGCCACTCGCCGCGATGGGTGACGGTAGGTTGCCTGCGGGGCCCAAGTTGTTCTGAGGGGTAGCCTCCGCCACTGGCGCAAGGGGTGGCTTAACCACGTGGGGTTCCAGTTTTGCCGGGAGCAGCGTCACCGGTACTTCGGTGATCCGTTCCGGACGCGCGCGTTCGCCAGTCGATAGATAATACCAGGTCCCGTATCCGCAGATGGCGAGGATCAATGCTACGAGCAGCATCGCGCCGCCCGGTACGCTTTTCTCCCCGAGGGGCATCGGGAATGAAAGATCCGGCTTGGTGTGGAGGCCGGACGCTTCGAGTCTGAACCGTCTCAAAATCTCCGCACCGTCGAGCCCCAGATAATCGCCGTAGGCGCGTACGAAGCCAGCCGCGTAAGCCGGGCCGGGGAGACGATCCGGGCGTCCCTCCTCCAGCGCAGTCAAATAGACTGGTTTTATGCGAAGCGCCGATGCGACATCTTTGAGATCACGATGCAGCGCTTCGCGCTGTTGGCGCAATGCGTCACCTGCCGACCGGGGTCCGGGCGCAGGCGGGCCTTCGCTGCCGCTTCCGTATTCAGTATCGGCTATCTTAGTTCGGTGAAATAAAGCCATGAACCGGTTGCTCTGAAGGCACTCCCGACAAACCTAGCCTTAACCTCTGCGATGCGCTGGGGGTAACCAAGCTTCCGGCTCCAGAACCCCGCTGACACGGTTCGGCGCGGCCGGGCAATCCGATCAACCGGCCAGCAATTATACATCGCCGGCGGGGTGGCCCGGATCCGGCTACAGTGCAATAGCATGATCGCGGGCATAGGCTTCCAGCTTTGGTCTGAGCGAATGGTCCGGCCTCGCGGCGATTTCGGAAAGGTAGTTCGCGATAGCAGTGGCATCGAGGCTGCGAATCATCGTCTTGACCGGGCCGATCGCCGTTCCGGACATGGATAAGGTCCGAAAGCCGAGTGCAATTAATACCATAGCTTCTATTGGGTTCCCCGCCATCTCCCCGCACATGCTCAACGGAACCGCAGAGACACAAGCCTGAGTGATAACTTCGCGCAACATTGCCAGCATGGGTGCGGATAGAGGGTCGTATCGATCAGCAAGGCGCGGATTGCCGCGATCACAAGCGTACAGGAATTGCAGGAGATCGTTGGTCCCGATCGAGAGGAAGTCTATCCGTCGGCACAGTGCCGGCAACTGCCACAACAGCGCCGGTACTTCCAACATGACACCAATCTTTACCGATGTGGGAGGCGTTCGACCTTCTTCCGCCGCGCGAGCGACTTCCATATCGAGCAACCCGCGGGCCCGTTCTAGTTCCGGGATCTCGGCGATAAGCGGAAACTTGACGAGCAAATCGTGACCTTCGGCAGCGCGTACCAAGGCACGCAACTGTCCCCGCAGCATAGCCGGGCGATCAAGCCCGATCCGAATCGCCCGCCACCCCATGGCCGGATTTTCTTCCACAGCATTTGGCAGATAGGGCAGTAATTTGTCTCCGCCGATATCCAAGGTGCGGAACACCACCGGGCGACCGCCGGCTTCTTTGAAGACACTGCGGTAAAACTCGGTTTGCTCCTCGACCGCCGGAAAGGTATCGCGCACCATGAATGGAAGCTCGGTACGAAATAGCCCGACCCCCTCGGCGCCAGTTGCGGCCAATTGCGACAGATCGATCAGCAAGCCTGCATTTAACAGAAGCGTGATCCCTATCCCGTCTCGGGTGATTGCCGGGGCGGTGCGAAGGCTATCGTACAGAGCCCGACGGCGCGTTCGTGCGTCGACGGTAGCCTCCACAGATTGTCGGATATCCTCGCTCGGCCGGACCAAAAGCTGAGCATGGTCACCATCGACGATGACTATGTCGCCGTTCTCGATATGGCTCGTAGCGCCCTCAACGCGTCCGAGAACGGGAATGTCTAGAGCCCGTGCGACAATCGCAACATGCGCGGTTGGGGAGCCTTCTTCGAGCACGAGAGCGATTATCCGGCGCGGAGCATAATCTAGCAGCTCGGCAGGCCCCATCGCACGCGCGACCAAGACGAACCGGGCAGGCAGTTCGGCCCATGCAGCGCCTGGCGATCGGTCAGACAAATGTAGCTGCAAGCGGTTGGCAAGATCCTCGAGATCAACCAATCGCTCCCGCAGATATGGGTCGCTGGCCTGCATCATCCGGGCGCCGGTCTCGTCACGAACCTTCTGGACCGCTGCCTCGGCGGTAAGGCCGCTCCGAATGGCATCGGCGATACGGCTGATCCAGCCACGATCGGACGCGAACATGCGATATGATTCGAGAATATCGCGGTGCTCGCCCGTACCGAGCCGGTGGCTTGTGACGACTAGTTCGTCGACCGACGCGCGCATTGCGATAGCCGCGCATCGCAGCCTCTCGAGCTCGACGGTGACGTCCTCGGCAACGACTTGGCGGATCGTCGTTCGCGGTTCGTGGAGCACCGCTTGCCCGATTGCCAGCCCGGGATTGAGCCGGATACCGACGAGCCGAATGGGGAGCATTCCTCCGCCGTGGCTCTGCGCAATTTCAAGCGGGTTGACAAGTTCGCCGCTGGCCGCCAGTTCCGCGACAATCATGGCGATCGTCTGCAATACCTCGATCTCGTCCTCAAGATAATGCCGCAACGTCCGGTTCTGGACGACGAGGACGCCGAGGACCCGACCTCCGCGCAAGATCGGGACTCCCATCAGCGAGTGATAGATCTCCTCACCAGTCTCTGGCCGATAGGCGAAACTAGGATGCAACTGCGCGTCAGCCAGTGCCAGTGGACGTGCCGTGGCAGCGATAAGCCCGACTAGTCCCTCGCCAACGCGGAGTCTTGTGCGGTGCACTGCCTCCGGACGCAATCCCTCGGAAGCGAACAGTTCAAGAACTTCTCCCGCGCGCATTACATAAATTGAGCAGACCTCGGCGACCATCTCCGCGGCGACGATTTGAGTAATACGATCAAGCCGCTCCTGCGCGTCGGCGGAACTGGCCATGGTGTCGCGCAGTCGGCGGAGCAGACGACGAGTGCCGGTGACGCTTCCAGGAGCCTCGCTCATGTTTTTGCGTCCTGGCACCTCGATTGCAGTTTTGAGGAATTGGAAACGCCGAGGCTGCGAGCGGCAAGCACGAGTAGCGCCTGATCGATGAGTTCCTCCAGGATAGCAGCGGTGCTTTGTTCCCGCGTTACGAAGCCTACACTCTGTCCCGCCATCAGAGAGCCCGCCTCGACATCGCCTTCGATTACCGCGCGACGCAGTGCGCCTGCCCAGAAGTGTTCGATCTCCAATTGTGCCGCCTTCTGCGATAACTCGCCGCGTGTAAACCGGTCGACTACGTGACGCTGCACGGCGAGAAACCGTTCTGTAGCCGGATTTGCTAGTGCACGGACCGGAATTACCGGGAATTTGGGATCCACTTGGAGAGAGGTAATGGCGTCGCGGGCCGCAGCGCGGATGAACGCGTGTTTGAAACGCGGATGAGCTATCGATTCCTCAGCGCAGACAAAGCGAGTGCCCAACTGGACGCCGGCCGCACCCATCTCGAGATATGCGAGCAATGCTTCGCCTCGCCCGATCCCTCCGGCGACGAAGACCGGAATATCATTGAGATGCGGCAGTATCTCTTGAGCCAATACTCCAGTCGAGACAGGCCCGACATGCCCGCCCGCCTCGCTGCCCTCGATGATGATCGCATCCGCACCCATGCGCACGAGCTTGCGGGCGAATCCGAGCGCAGGTGCGAAACAAATAACCCGCGAGCCACTCTCCTTGATTCGACTTATCGCCGCGCGGCCGGGCAGTCCGCCCGCGAGTACGACGTGACCAACCTCGTGAGCCGCGCAGACACCTATCAAATCGAGTAACTGTGGGTGCAGCGTAATTAAGTTGACCCCGAAAGGCCGCTTGGTCAGAGCCCTGGTTGCCGAAATCTCGGCGGACAAGAACTCCGGTGACATGGACCCCGAGGCAATAACCCCAAAACCGCCGGCATTAGATATGGCCGCAACAAGATTGCGTTCAGATACCCAGGTCATCGCACCGCCCATTACGGCGATGTCGCAGCCAAGCAGGTCCCGTCCACGGACCCATAATCGATCAAGCTCGCTTCGGAAACGAGAATGCAGCGTGTCCCCTTGATCCGCCGGGCGTTCGAGGCCGGCCGCAAATTTCCCCGCGGCGATGTCCTCTGTCATCCCTCGACATCGAGCCCGTAGGCGGTGTGCAACGCTCTCAGCGCGAGTTCGGTGTACTCGGCTGCTATCAGGACACTGATCTTGATTTCAGAGGTCGAAATTACCTGAATATTGATTCCTTTCTCAGCCAGCGTCTGGAACATCTGTTTGGCGATGCCCGCATGACTGCGCATGCCCACGCCTATCACCGAGATCTTGACCACGTTTGGATCGGGCTTCAGCGCGGCGAAGCCGAGCAGCGTTCGCCTCTCGTCCAGCACAGACACCGCACGGTCGAGATCGGCGCGTGCCAGGGTGAAGGTCAAATCAGCTCGGCCATCCTCTGAAATGTTCTGTACGATCATATCGACATTGATCGCATTGTCCGCGAGTGGGCCAAAGATCGCGGCTGCCACGCCCGGACTATCCGCAACCTTTTGCACCGTAATCTTGGCTTCATCACGACTGTAAGCAATGCCGCTCACTACGTGTTGTTCCACGATCTCATCCTCGTCAACAACAAGGGTCCCGGGGCCGTCCGTGAAACTGGATAAAACCTGGACCCGTACCCGGTGGTTCATCGCCATCTCGACCGAGCGAGTTTGCAAAACCTTGGCGCCTTGTGAGGCCATTTCCAACATTTCTTCGTAGGTTATCTTATCTAGCTTGCGCGCTTTCGCAACGATCCGCGGATCGCTTGTATAGACACCATCGACGTCGGTGAAGATGTCGCAACGATCGGCTTTCAGCGAAGCGGCCAGCGCAACGGCCGAGGTATCTGAGCCGCCACGACCTAACGTAGTAATTCTCCCCTGCGAACTGATACCCTGAAACCCCGCCACGACGGCAATTTGGCCTTGAGCTAAACGACGGCTGATCTCAGCTACGTCGATCGCTTCGATGCGGGCCTTGCCATGCACTCTGTCGGTCCGGATCGGAATTTGCCAGCCGAGCCAGGAGCGCGCGTTGAATCCGAGATTCTGCAACGCAAGCGCCAGTAGGCCGGCGGTTACCTGCTCGCCAGAAGCGACGACAACGTCGTATTCTCGGGCGTCGTGCAGGCGGCTCATCTCGCGCGTCCAGCCGACCAGTTGGTTGGTGGATCCGGCCATCGCCGAGACGATAACCGCGACCTCATTCCCAGCTTCGACCTCGCGTGCGACCCTTCGGGCTACAATCCTTATTCGCTCCACATCGGCGAGGGATGTGCCGCCAAATTTTTGCACTAGGCGCGCCATGTCAGATCAAACACTATCCGAGCAGTTGCCGCTTTGGGAGCCGGATTACATACTCCGTTCTGGATCGTCGGACCATCCGGTCGGAGGATCAAGAAAAGAAGGATCAGGTCTTGTCGGCGTGCCGCGCCACCGTAGACGACGAAGAGCTTAGCCGTTTTGCCGCGCAAGCGGATGCTTGGTGGGACCCGGAAGGCAGCTTCGGGGCGTTGCATCGGCTCAACCCCACCCGCCTCGACTTCATTCGTTCTCGCCTCTTGGCGCATTTTCGTCGCGATGCCCGGCAACTGCGTCCGTTCACTGGCCTGACATTGCTCGACATTGGGTGCGGCGGCGGCCTGATCGCAGAACCTATGGCCCGGTTGGGTTTCTCTGTCAGCGGAATTGACGCTGGGGCGGAGGCCGTAGCCGCGGCTCGAGCGCACTCCCAGGCGACGAGCCTCAGGATCGATTATCGAATTGCAGATGCCGAGTTGATGTCACGGGCCGGCAGTCGCTTCGACGTGGTGCTGGCGCTTGAAGTGATCGAACATGTTGCTGATTGCGATATCTTCTGCCGATGCCTCGGCACTTTGGCATCTCGCGGAGGGGTGGTCATCATCGCCACCCTCAACCGTACCGCCCGATCGCTCGCACTGGCGATCGTGGGCGCCGAATATATCCTTGGCTGGGTGCCGCGCGGCACCCATCACTGGCGGAAGTTTCTGCGGCCGTCTGAACTGATCCTTCGCCTCCGCCGCAATCGCCTTACCCCGACTGAGATCGCCGGAATAAGCTACAATCCACTTTATGGCGGATGGCAGTTATCGCAGGATCTCGAAGTCAATTACCTCGTAATGGCAAAGCACCGATGAATAGAGTGGTGCATCCGCTTCTTTATCCATCGCCGGGGGGAATCCAGGGGATTTGACCGAAACTGATGCCCTCGTCGGTCAGTTCGCGGGAATCGGCCTCGCTCGCCTCCCCGTAGATACCGCGCGGGTCGGTCTCGCCGTAATGAATACGGCGTGCTTCGTCGGCAAACCGATTGCCGACGTAATCGCAGTGGGTTTCGACCTGTTGGCGTATCTCGAGCAGAACTTTGCGTAGTTGGGCCAGCGCTGGAGTCGGAGGCAGTACCTCGCGCGAGCGCCCGAGACGGGGGGCCATCACCGCTTTTTCGACAGAGGTATCCCCGCAGTAAGGGCAGGCGATTTCTCCTGCCGCGCGTTGAGCCTCAAACCGGTCGCCGTCACGAAACCATCCCTCGAACTCATGGTCCCGAGCGCAGCGTAACGTGAACAAAATCATGGGGCTGACCTCCTAACCGGCTGTTCTACACCGACCCTTCCGCTTTGGCAATTCTCTGGCGAAAAGAATGAAAATTGCCTGTCCTCCAACTGTTTATCTGCACCACCACCTTCTGGCAGGACGATTTGGAACATTGGATCAGGCTGCGGGGACGTGCGACCAGATTTATGCAAGCGGTCGACAGCCCGGTAAATTGGGCGAATTTGGCGGTCGCGGAGATCACCGCCGCCAGCGTCTCGCCGCGCTTGACCGAGGGTGCGCCCTGTACCACACTTTTTATTATCGCACCTATGGAGCATTATCCCGATGGTTTTCTATCCAGAAGAGAGAATTGCTATATTTATAGACGGCGCCAACCTTTATTCTGCAGCACGCGGCCTCGCATTCGACATCGATTACAGGAGGCTTCTTGACCTGTTTAGAACCAAGGGGCGATTAATGCGGGCCTTTTATTATACCGCCCTTGTTGAGGACCAGGAATATTCGCCGATCCGCCCGCTAGTCGACTGGCTCGATTATAACGGATACGCCATGGTGACGAAGCCGACGAGAGAGTTTACCGACGCGATGGGGCGGCGGCGAATCAAGGGAAACATGGATATCGAATTAGCGATCGATATGCTCGAGATGGCGCAATACATAGACCATGCGATCCTGTTCTCTGGTGACGGCGATTTCCGTCGGTTGGTTGAGGCCGTGCAGCGCCGCGGTGTGCGTGTCTCGGTCGTGTCTACCATCCGATCCTCACCGCCGATGGTTTCGGACGATCTGCGCCGTCAAGCCGATGACTTCATCGAGCTTCAAGATCTCGCTCCGAACATTATGCGCAATCATCATGCACGAGAGGAGGTGCAACGACCGCGCGTCGATCAGGTTGACGAAGCGTGAGCGTCGTCGCGTCGGTGTTATCGCATCCTGCGGTGTTGCCGGCCCCGGGCTGCCCGCTTTGTCCCCGCCTTGCAGCTTTCCGCGACGCGCAAAGGATGGCCCACCCCGGGTGGTTCAATGCGCCGGTCCCTCCCTTTGGCGATACCGGGGCTGAGCTGTTGATCGTCGGATTGGCGCCGGGTCTGAAAGGTGCGAACCGGACCGGGCGGCCTTTTACCGGCGATCATGCCGGCCAGTTGCTCTATGCGACCTTGCGTAAATTCGGCTTGGCAGACGGCAACTACGACGCCGATCCAGATGATGGTCTCGCGCTAAACCGGGCTCGCGTTACCAATTCAGTGCGTTGCGTTCCCCCGCAGAACAGGCCAGGGTCCGACGAAATCGCCGCCTGCCGCCACTTCTTGTCAGCAGAGATCGCATCGATGCCGCACCTGCGGGCGATTCTAGCGTTGGGTTCGATCGCCCATGATGCCGTTCTGAGCGCACTAGGCGTGCGCCGCGCCAGTTTTCGTTTCGCACATGGGGCGCTTCATTCCCTGCCGGACGGCAAGTTCTTGGCCGACAGCTATCATTGCTCACGCCTGAATACCAATACGGGCAAACTGACCGTCGCGATGTTCGAGGCGGTTTTCTCCTGTCTTCTCCGTCTGCTCGATCCCTGAAAATCTCGCTCAACACGAGGGTAGGAATGCACATGGCGCATGCCTCCCTGGCATATTGCGCGCAATTTTAAGATTGATTCGCAACTGCGGCTCGGTGAATAATGCGAGGCATTCGCAGTTCGCGGGTCTTCGATGTACCGTACGGCCTTGGTCTCAGCACTACTGGCTCTCGCCGCCGCGGCGCCCGCCTTCGCGGACGATCCCAGTTTTGCGATCACACTAAAGAACAACCAATTTGTTCCTAGCGAGGTGCAAATTCCCGCCGGGGTCAAGGTCAAGCTCCTCGTGCGCAACGAAAATCCGACTACTTCGGAATTTGAAAGCAACCAATTTCACCGCGAAAAGGTTGTAACCCCTGGCCGGGAAATCACTGTGTTCGTCGGCCCGCTCGATCCGGGCAGTTATGAGTTTTTCGACGATTTCCACCCGCAGACCCGCGGCCACCTGGTCGTCAAGTAGCGAGGACGGACATGCTCGCGACCGCTATCATCGTGTTCCGCGAGGTCCTTGAGGCCTCGCTGGTGGTCGGCATCGTACTGGCGGCAAGCCAGGGCGTGCCGCGGCGCGGGATCTGGGTAACCGGCGGGATCGCCGCCGGCGTTCTTGGCGCTTCGCTCGTCGCCCTTTGCGCCGGTGCGATTGCCGCCGCGGTTAACGGTATCGGACAGGAGCTGTTTAACGCTGCGATCCTGTTTACCGCGGTGGCGATGCTTGGCTGGCACAACATCTGGATGAACCGCCACGGACGTGAACTGGCTTCGGCCGCCGGTAGTATCGGTAAAGACGTGCTGGGTGGGGGTCGACCACTCTATGCGCTGGCGTTGGTTGTCGGGATCGCCGTCCTGCGGGAAGGTTCGGAGATCGTCCTCTTTCTCTACGGTATCGCGATAGCGTCGGGAATTGGGGGCTTGATCATGTTGGCGGGCGGTGCCCTCGGGCTGATCGGTGGCGTTGCGGTCGGCTCGCTGATCTATTTTGGATTGCTGGCTATCCCGTTGAAGCGGCTGTTTACGGTCACAAGTTGGCTCATTCTGCTGCTCGCCGCAGGCATGGCTTCCCAGGGCGCAGCCTTTTTGATGCAGGCCAATTTATTGCCGTCGTTTGGCAATGACCTCTGGAACACGTCCTCGATCCTAGCCGAAAACAGCATGCTTGGATTACTGCTTCATGTGCTGATCGGCTATTCAGCACAACCAGCGGGCATCCAAGTGTTGTTTTACGTCGCCACTCTGCTCGTAATCGGTACGTTGATGCGAGTGCTCGGACGCGTGCCGACCAACTCTGAGGCTCGGCCAGCCGCTACCGCCGCGACTTAGTCAAGCCTCTCTTTCCACCGCTCCGCTTCGATCCTTACCAGCATATGAAGCTCCTTGGAGATGCGAATGCGTAGCACTAGCATGTATGGCGTGTTTGCTGGCGCTGCCCTCAGCATCGCTACCACGGTACCGGCTGCGGCCGATTTCAAAGTCCAGCAGCCGGATGCCGAAACCGGTGAGTTCGCTATCGAGCCGCTAGGCGATTTCGGCCACGACCCTCTCCCTGCTCACAGCGGCGAGTTAAGTTCGACCCAAGAGTTCGAATACGGCGTAAACGGCTTTTGGCGGACCGAACTCGAGTTGGAGCAGGAGCGCGATGCCGGACCCGGTCAGTCAATTCAATTCAGTCAGGTGACATGGGAGAACATCTTTCAACTCAGCGAACGCGGCCAATATTGGGCGGATAGTGGCTTTTTCTTCGAATTTGGAAAAACTACGCTGGCTGATTCGCCGAACGAAGTGACGTTCGGGCCGATTTTTCGCAAGGAGTTCTTCCATACCATTAATACAGTCAACCTGTTCATACAGAAGGATGTCGGCGGCGAGTTCGCCTCGGGGAGGCCCGGATTCCTCTATGCTTGGGAGACCCGCATAGCGCTGGGCACGCCGATCGAGCCCGGGTTTCAGGCTTACGGTCAACCGAGCAGCTTCGAGGAATTCAACTCGGGCTGGCCCCAGGACAATCGGATGGGTCCGCAGCTGTTCGGCACCATTTCGAACATCGGGCCGGGCACCCTGAAATGGAACGGCGGGGTCCTATTCGGGATAAGGCCATGGGCGCCGCTTGTTACGTGGCGGTGGCAGGCCGAATACGAGGTCCATTTTTAACCTGGAGATCAGGCATTACGCTCGCGCAGGATGCGGGCGCGACTACGTTGCCAGTCGCGCGCCTTTTCTGCCTGTCGCTTGTCGGCCTTGCGCTTGCCGCGAGCCAGGCCGAGGGCGATCTTCGCCCGACCGCGGTCGTTGAAATAGATCGACAGCGGAACAACCGTCACCCCCTCGCGCCGGATCGCGCCCAGGAGGCGGTTTACCTCCTTCCGATGTAGCAGCAGCTTGCGCGGCCGCCGCGGCTCATGATTGAAATGGGCCGAGGCCGCATATTCCGGGATGTTGGCGTTAACTAGAAAAAGCTCGCCGCCGCTCTCATCGGCATAGGCCTCAGCGATGCTGGCCTGACCCTTGCGCAACACCTTGACCTCGGTTCCGTGCAACACAAGCCCGGCCTCGAGCGTATCCTCGATCACATAATCGTGGCGCGCGCGCCGGTTCTGGGCGACGTAATGGTCGGTTGCCCGCATCGCGCGCTGCCTATGTCGTTAGCCCGTACGAATTCAGTTGAGCAGACCGGCGCCGCGCATCGCCCGAGCGACCCGTTCCTGCGTTTCGGGCAGGATCTGCCATAGTGGCTGCCGAACTTTGGGCTCGCATTTACCCAGCAGGGATGCCGCATATTTGACCGGTGCGGGGCTGGTTTCGGCGAAAAGCGCATCGTGCAACGGCACCAGCCGCTCGTTGATTCGGCGGACCGTCTCGACTTCGCCCCTTTGCCAAGCCTCATGCATCTCGGCGAGGAGCCGCGGGGCGACATTGGCGGTGACCGAGATGCAGCCGTCGCCGCCTTGCGCGAGGTAGGCGACGGCGGTCGCATCCTCGCCAGACAGCAGGGAGAAGCCCGGATCGATTTCGACGCGCATGCGCAACGGCCGCGCGAGATCGTTGGTCGCGTCCTTGACCCCAACGATATTCGGGAGTTGGGCAAGGCGCGCCATCGTTGCATTGCTCATATCGACGGCCGAGCGGCCAGGAATGTTGTAGATAACAATCGGCAGATCGACCGCATCGTGCACCGCCTTGAAGTGCTGATAGAGCCCCTCCTGCGTCGGCTTGTTGTAATAGGGGCAAACGATCAACGCGGCGTCGGCGCCGGCGTCCTTTGCCTGTTGTGTCAGCGCGATCGTATGATCGGTGGAGTTCGTGCCAGTCCCGGCGATGACTGGAATCCTGCCGTTCGCCGCCTCGACGCAAAGCGCGATCACACGCCGATGTTCTTCATCGTGAAGGGCGGGCAATTCGCCGGTTGTGCCGCAGGGAACCAAGCCATGCGTACCCTGTCCGACCTGCCACGAAACCAGCTCCTGAAACGCGCTCTCGTCTACGCTCCCGTTATGAAAGGGCGTAATCAGCGCTACGAGCGATCCCTTAAACATGTTTTCCTCCCGGGTCCAGCCTCGGCGCATGACGATAATCTTCGCCGGCGCAGGCTTCAACACCGCCGGCAATCATGACGCTTCGTCCGCACCTGACCCTTGCGGAGGTAGCTGAAAGCCCGTAATGAGCGTCGACTGATCTTTGAGAGGCAAGGCAGGGGGCAACCTTGCTCGGTATGGGTCGCTTGTTCTTGTCTGTCGCCACGTCAATCGCCTTGGTCGCCGCGGCGCGTGGGCAGACGCTATCAAGCGCTGACATTGAGGTGACCCGAGCCGCGCTGGCGGCCGCCCAGAGCGGGGATTGGAACCGGGCCTACACCGATGGCGCGGCGATCAAGGACCAGTTGCCACTCAAAATTTTGCGGTGGATCGATTATTCCAGTCCCGGCGCTCCTGGGCGCTTCGCCGATATCGCGGATTTCATTGAGAAGAACCCGAACTGGCCGCATCAAAAGTCGTTGCGTAAGCATGCCGAGGAGGCCTTGACCGGTCAAACCGATACGGTCGCTGGCGCCTGGCTGAGGCGCTATCCACCTATCAGTGCTGCGGGCCAGGTTCGCGCCGCTGAGATTCTGCTGAATTCCGGCGACATCTCGGGCGGGACGGCGGCATTGCGCGCGGTCTGGATCGATTGCGCTTTCAATACTTTGGACGAAAAGAGCTTTCTTACCAAGTATTCCGCCGTCATCCGTCCCGGGGACGACGAAAGGCGGCTTGACCGGCTGCTGTGGGATGAACGGAACGCGGCGGTGCGGCGGATGCTGGTGCGGGTGGCACCGGACTATCAGGCACTGGCTGAGGCGCGTCTGGCGCTTGCCATGCACGCCCCGGCTGCCGGAATACTTGTCGCCCGTGTTCCGGCACGGTTGCGCTCCGATCCAGGGCTCCTCTATGACGAAGTTCGTTGGTTGCGGGAAGCGGAAAAGACTGAGCAGGCAGCCGCGGCTCTCCAGGTTAATCCAGGCGATCCGGTGCGGCCCGCGGCGTGGTGGTATGAGCGCCAGATCATCGCCAGGCGGCTGCTTGCAGGCGGCAACGCTGATCTTGCCTACCGCATCGCCAAACAGCATGGCAACCTCGAAGGCAAAGATTATTACGACGCTGAATTTCTGCTCGGCTACATTGCGCTTCGATTTAAGCATGACCCTGCCCTGGCTTTCGATCACTTCTCGCATATCCTAACCCGTGCCGACACTCCTTACGCCAAGGCCCGGGCCGGATATTGGGGAGGACGCGCCGCGGAGGCCGAGGCGAAAACCGATCTCGCTCGGAAGTGGTATAAAGCGGGGGCGGAGCAGATGGCGACCTTTTACGGTCAGCTCGCCGCCCACAGGATCGGCGAGGATGCTCCGCCGAACCCGGTTCCCGAGCCCGTGCCGACCCTATCGGAGCGCGCCGGTTTCAATAGCGACGAACTCGTACGCGCTGCGCAAATCTTCTTCGGACTTGGTGATCGTGCTCATGGCAAGATATTCCTGCTGCACCTTGCGGACCTCGCCAAGACCCCAAGCCAATTCGCGATGTTGGCGACCTTGGCCGAGCAGAACGGCCGGATTGATTTGGCCATCGCGGTAGCCAAGCGTGCGATCGTCGCCGGCACACCGTTGATGACCCACGGCTATCCAACCGTCGCGCTCCCCAGCGGCGGCAACGTCGAACCGGCCCTACTCTTCGCGATCGTGCGGCAAGAGAGCGCATTCGATCACGACGCCGTCAGTCCAGCGGGTGCGGAAGGCTTAATGCAATTGATGCCGGCAACAGCGAGCTTTATGGCCAGCAGGCTGCAGTTACCCTTTTCGGCCCTTAGGCTCACCACGGATGGCCTCTACAACCTCACCTTGGGGCGTAGTTATTTGGAACAACTTATCGATGATTTCGGCGGCTCCTATGTGTTGGCGATCGGGGCCTACAATGCCGGGCCCGGCAGGGTGCGTCAGTGGCTTGCCGAATATGGTGACCCGCGCGGCGGCAAGATCGACATGGTCGATTGGATCGAAACCATCCCGATCGACGAGACGCGGCTCTATGTCCAGCGCGTGCTGGAAAACTTACAGGTCTATCGCGGGCAAGTCGGCCGCAACTCGGCGTTTTCGCTGGTCAGCGACCTCGCCCGCTGAGTTGGCTGCCGATATAAGCGCGGGCCGGGCGAAGAGCCCTGAGCCCGGCATTTACAGCGCAAGGGGAGGCTTTTGGATGCTGCCTAGACTGCTCAGCGTGATGCTGCCAGCGCTGGTCGCGGCAGGGCTGGTTCTGACGCAGGCGCCATCTTCGGCGCAGACCGTCAAGATCGGGGTGATCAACAGCTTTACCGGTTTTGTCGCCCAGCCCGCGGACCAGGGGCAGAAAGGCGCCGATCTCTATGTCAAGGAACATGAGAAGGACCTGCCGCCGGGCGTCAAAATCGAGATCTTGAAGCGTGACGACACCTCCAACCCGGAGGTCGGCAAGCGGCTGGCGCAGGAATTGATCACCCGCGACCACGTCCAGCTGCTGACTGGCATCATCCTCTCGCCGGTCGCCGCCGCGGTGGCGCCGCTGACCAAGGAGGCGAAGGTGCCGCTCGTGCTCAGCTACGCCGCCGCCGGCGTCTCCATCCCGCGGATCTCGCCCTATGTCGTGCGCGTCACCTTTACCCTTTGGCAAGAATCCTACCCGATGGGCAAATGGGCCGCCGAGCAGGGCTGGAAGACGGGCTACACCGCGGTCACCGACTTCATCGCCGGCCATGATGCCGAGGCGGCCTTTACCAAGTCCTTCACCGATGCCGGGGGCAAGATCGTCGGCGCCGACCGGTTTCCGCTGGCCAACCCCGATTTCACCCCGTTCGTCCACCGCATCAAGGACGCCAAGCCCGACGTCGCCTTTATCTTCGTGGCCGGCGGCACTCAGGCCACGGCGATGATGCGGGCGATCAACGATCTCGGCCTGCGCGAAGCCGGGATCAAGATCGCCGCGCCGCAGGACCTGCTGCCCGATGAGGAGCTGCCGAACATGGGCGATATACCGCTCGGCCTGATTACCTCCGGCACCTATTCGGTCGCGGGCAAGCGGCCGGCCAACGAGGCCTTTCTCGCGGCCTGGAACCGCGCATACGGCGACAAGGCCATTCCCGATTTCTTCTCGGTCGACGGCTGGGACGGGATGGCGATGATCTTTGACCTGATCAAGGCGACCAAGGGCAGCTTCACCGCCGACGAGGCGATGACGTTCTTCAAGAACTGGAAAAATCCCGATAGCCCGCGCGGGCCGATCATGATCGATCCCGCGACCCGCGACATAATCCAGAACGTCTATATCCGGCGGGTCGAGAAGGTTGACGGCAAGCTCGCCAATGTCGAGATCGCCACGATCCCGATGGTCAAGGACCCTTGGAAGGAGCTGAACCCACCAAAATAATCTGACGCTCGGCGCGTTCAGGGCCATGGGCGACATTCTCTCCGCGGCGGTCGACATCGCCTTTAACGGCCTCGCCTTTGCGATGGTGCTCTACCTGATCTCGGTTGGGCTGTCGGTGACGATGGGGCTGATGGGCTTCGTCAATCTGGCGCACGGCGTCTTCGCCATGGCCGGCGGCTATGTGGTGACGAGCCTGATGAAGCAGTGGGGCGTGCCGTTCCCGTTGGCGTTGATTGGCGCGGCGCTGGCGGTGGCGGCGGCGAGCGTCCCCATAGAGCGGCTGCTCTACCGGCGGTTCTACGGCGGCGACGAGCTCGACCAGGTGCTGTTGACCATCGGTCTCGCCTTCATGTCGGTGGCCGGGGCCACCTATATTTGGGGACCGCTGCAGCAGCCTTTGCAGCCGCCGCAATGGCTGAGCGGCCCGGTCCATCTCGGGTTCCGCAGCTTTCCTGCCTATCGCAGCTTTCTGATCCTATGCGGCGCGGTCTTGGTGACGGTGTTATGGCTCGCGGTCGAGCGCACCCTCTTTGGCGCCCGGCTGCGCGCCGCCGTCGACAATCCGCGGATGGCCCAATCGGTCGGCATCGACACCTCGCGCCTGTTCATGGTGACCTTTGCTCTCGGCAGCGGGCTCGCCGGCTTGGGCGGCGCGCTGGGTGCCGACCTGTTGGCCGTCAATCCCGGCTACGCGCTGCAGAACCTGATCTATTTCCTGATCGTCGTCGCCGTCGGCGGGCTGGGCAGCATTCGCGGGCCATTTTTTGCCGCGCTCCTGCTTGGCGTCGCCGATACCGCCTCCAAATATCTGGTGCCCGAATTCGGCGCCTTTTTCATTTATGCGCTGACCTTGGCGGTGCTGTTGTGGCGGCCGCACGGCCTGTTTGGTCGGGCTTGATGCCCGATCTCGGCGCGATCGACCATCCTTGCCCGGCGCCACAGTTACCACTCCGCTCGAAGCTGTGCCGTGGCTGGCGGCGCTTGCGGCCTATTTTGCCTTCCCGTCCTATCTGCCGCTCGGCGCGCAAATCCTAGCGACGATCCTCTTCGCGCTGTCGGCCGATCTGGTCCTCGGCTATGCCGGGATCGTCACGTTGGGCCAGGCCGCGTTTTTCGGCACCGGCGCCTACACCGCCGGGCTGCTTGCCGCCCATGGCTGGGGCGAGCCCATCACCGGACTATTCGCAGCCGCGGCGGCGGCGGCGCTGATCGGGCTGTTGTCGGGCCTGGTGATCCTGCGCACGACGGGGCTGACCTTGTTGATGCTGACCCTGGTCGTCGCCTCGATCCTCTACGAGGCGGTCAACAAAGCGAGCTGGTTGACTGGCGGCGACGACGGGCTGCAAGGGATGCAGGTCTGGTCGATCTTCGGCCGCTACCCCTTCGACCTATTCGGCCGAACCGCCTATTTCTATTGCTTGATTGTGCTGTTCCTGTGCTGGTTGGCGACGCGGCGGCTCGTTCATTCGCCTTTCGGCCGCTCGCTCGTCGGCATCCGGGAAAATATCCGGCGCATGCACGCGATCGGCGCGCCAGTCGAGCGCCGGCGCCTCATCGTCTACACGATCTCGGCGGCGCTCGCCGGGATCTCGGGCGCGCTGATCGCGCAGACGACCGGTTTCGTCGGTCTCACCTTTCTCGGCCTCGACCGCTCCGGCAGCGTGCTGATCATGCTGATCATCGGTGGCGTCGGCCGGCTCTATGGCGCGTTCATCGGCGTGCCGCTCTATATGATCGCGCAGGACCGCTTTTCGACGGTCGAGCCGGTCTATTGGTATTTCTGGATCGGCCTGTTGATGGTCTTGCTCGTGGTCTTCGCCCGCGGCGGCGTGCTGGGCTTGGCCGAGCGATTGCAGTCGCGGGGCGAACTCGGACGATGAGCCCGCCGGCGCTCGAAACCCGCGGACTGACCAAGAGCTTCGGTGCCTTGACGGTGGCAAATGCTATCGACTTCGGCCTGGAGCGTGGTGCAAGGCATGCGCTGATCGGACCGAACGGCGCCGGCAAGACCAGCTTTGTCAATCTGGTGACCGGTGCATTGCCACCGAATGTCGGGCAGATCCTGCTCGACGGCGCCGACGTCACCGGATTGCCGCAGGCCGCGCGGGTCAAGCGCGGCCTCGTCCGCACCTTTCAGATCACTGCGCTGTTCCGCCGCTTGAGCGTGCTCGAAAACGTGGCCCTGGCGGTCCGCGAGCGACAAGGGATCGCCGGCGGTCTGTTCCGCCCGGCCGGGTATCACCGCGCCGCAATCGAGGAAGCCTTTGCCCTGATCGAGCGGATGGGGCTGGCCGATGCCGCGGCGCAGCCGGTCGCGACGCTCGCCTATGGGCGTCAACGGCTGATCGAGATCGCGGTGGCGCTCGCCCTCGCCCCCAAGGTGTTGCTGCTCGACGAGCCGGCAGCTGGAGTCCCCTCGGGCGAGACCGGCCGGATCATCGCGGCGATCGAAGGCCTGCCGCCTGATATCGCCGTCCTGATCATCGACCACGACATGGATCTGGTCTTCCGCCTGGCGAAACGGATTACCGTGCTGGTGCAGGGGAGCGTGCTGGTCGAAGGGGCGCCACAGGCGATCAGCGCCGACCCGCGGGTGCGCCAAGTCTATCTCGGCGAGCGCGGTCCGGCGTGACTGTGTCCGCCGATCTCATCCTCGAGGGGGTCTCCGCCGGTTATGGCGACACGATCGTGCTCGAAGGGATCGCGCTCGGCCTGCCGCCGAGGGGAACCTTGGCCTTGCTCGGCCGCAACGGGGTCGGCAAGACGACCCTGCTGGCAACGATCATGGGCCATACGCGGCTGCGCGCGGGCTCGATCCGCTTTGCCGGGCGTGAGATCGCGGCATTGCCGCCGTTTCGCCGGGCGCGGCTCGGCATCGGGTTCGTGCCGCAGGAGCGCGAGATTTTTCCCTCTCTGACCGTCGCGGAAAACCTGTTGGTAGCGGCGCGCCCGGGGCGGTGGTCGGTGTCGCGGGTCTACGAATTCCTTCCCGCGCTCGCCGAGCGCCGCCATCACCGCGGTAACCAGCTTTCGGGCGGCGAGCAGCAGATGCTGGCGATCGGCCGGGCGCTGATCGGCAACCCGTCGCTGATGCTGATGGACGAGCCGCTGGAAGGGCTGGCGCCGGTCATCATCGATGCGCTCCTCGCCGGGCTCGACCGCCTCAAACGCGAGGACGATCTGGCGCTGTTGCTGGTTGAACAGCACGCTCGCCTCGCGCTCGAGCTGGCGCAAGACGCAATCGTCCTCGATCGCGGCGCCATCGTCTTCTCCGGCTCGAGCCGGGCGCTGCTTGACGACCCGGACCAGCTCGCTGCGCTGATGGGCGTGGCCGCACGGCGCCACTAAGATTTGATGACCGGCGAGGCTACTCCGCCGCGGCCCTCGCCGGCTCGACGAACTGCGAGACCCATTTGTTTCGGCGCCTCAGGCCGTCGCGGTACATAGCCTCGAATTCGGCCGGCTCGAAGGAATGGGTAGAAGGCCGGCTCATTAACGCTTCGCCCCATGCCTTGAGGCGCGGAAACTTCTCGATATGGCCGAGCTTTTTGACCCGGTCCAGGAAGAAATAGCGCTGCAGAAACGGCGTGTAGGCGGCATCCACCAGCGAGTATTTCGCGCCGTTAAAAAACGGGCCGCGGCCCTGCTTTTCGAGCGCCTTTTCAAGCCGCTCGAACGCGACCGGGATGCCGGCCGCTGCCTTGTTGTACTCGTCTTCGGTATCGGCGTAGGCGGTTGCGGTCACGATGCTGGCGAAGGTCGGTACATAATCGGTCCAGGCCCGGTTCAGCGCGCGCTCGATCGGGTCCTCGGGATGCAGCCGCGGCGCGATGGTTTCGTCCAAATACTCGTTGATGGCGTTCGATTCGAACAGCGACACCCGATTGTCGATGCTCAGCGCCGGCACTTTCTTGTGGGGCGAGATGGCGAGGAACCAATCGGGCCGATTGTCGGGCTCGATATGGCGCAGCTCGAATTCGGTATTCTTTTCGCGAAACACGATAGCCGAGCGTTGCACCCACGGGCAGGTCTTGAAGCTGACCAGCATGTATTTTGGCACGGTCGCCTCCACTTTGTTTCTGGCACTTGCCGCGTCCACTCCACCGCTCAGGTGGGCTCCAGACATGGACAACGCTTGCCGGACCCGGACCCTTCACCCGCGGGGTCAACGCGCCGCGCCGCGAAAAGAACAGGTCTACCGCAGCAAAACGTCAGGCAGCAGCAGCGCTCGTCACGCGCAGAGCAATTTATTTTATCTTTGCTTCCTTGAACACGACGTGTTTACGCGCCACTGGGTCGAACTTCTTCAGCTCGAGTTTAGCAGTTTTAGTTCGCGGATTTTTCTTTGTCACATAGTAGAAGCCAGTATCGGCGCTACTGACAAGCTTGATCAGGACGGTGCTGCTCTTGGCCATAATCAAGTCCCTTAAGTTCACTGGTTGCGTGCACCCGAAGATAGCGATCCGTCGACCCCTGTCAAGCCAGGGGCGGCGACAACGGGGGTTGCGCCGACGGGACGTGCGGCGAGGTTTGGAGGCATGGCAATCACGTGCGCCGCCTGGCTATAAAGGACCGGATCAGCCAAAAGCCGTTCTGCTACTACCAGGTCAATCGCCCGGTCGCCGTCTCGTGGTGGACAGGATCGGCGGAGTTGCGCCCACCCAGCCTCATCGAGTGTCGCACGTGGGCGTGCGGCCAAGGGCGAGGCCTCCGAGAAGCCGCTGGCGCGCTGTAAGGCCGTCTGAACCGATTGGTCGTCATCGCCGAGATCGCTTGTGCATAGGGTCGGGACCACCCCGTGCTCGTGCAATAGATAACCAGCCGGGGCGACTAGCTGGGCCCAGGTTAGGGTCAGTTCGCCGTTATTAGGTAGACGCAAGACGGTTTGCACCGTGCCCTTGCCATACGAGGCGGTGCCGACAACGACCGCCCGCCCGGCATCCTGAAGCGCCGCGGCAACGATCTCGGAAGCCGAGGCGGACCCGCCGTTAACCAGCACGACGATCGGTATCTGCGGCGCGACGCTGTCACCCGAAGCTTCGAAAAACTGGCGGCTCGCAGGGTTCCGGCCGACAGTCGCCACGATCGGCCCCTTGGTGATGAACACGTCGGAAAGACTTACCGCTTGATCAAGAAGCCCGCCGGGATCGCCGCGCAGATCGAGCACGATGCCAACCAGTTTTGGTCTCGTCTGTCGTTCGAGGGTGTCGAGATCTTCGACGAGCTGCTGGGTTGTGTTCTGATTGAAGCTGGAGATGTGAAAAATCCCGATATCTTTATCGCGCGACAGCGTCACGGTCGGCTCGACGATCAAGGTCCGTTGAAGCCGATAGTAACGGTTTTGGGCGCTACCGGGCCGGGCGATACCGACCCCTACGGTGCTAACGACCGGGCCGCGAAGCAGATGAATCACGTCACTCTGCGAACGGCCGGCTGTCGGTTGACCGTCGATTGCAACGATTGTATCGCCCGCGCGAATGCCGGCTAGATCGGCAGGGCCGCCTGGCAACACTTTGATGATGCGGAACCGGTCAGGGGAGGGATCGAGGGTTACGCCGATCCCGCCGAACCCATCCCGGGCCGCCCGCTGATCGCGAGCTGCCTCGGAGGAAGCGTACCGTGAGAAACGGTCGAGCGCGCCAGTGATCCCATCAAATAGTGCCTCGTCAACCTGGTCCTGTGATAGCGCCGCGAGAGCCGGGGACGTTGCTTTCGCATCAGCGAGCAGATGGCCGAGCCAACCACCCCAAAGATGCGGGTCGTCGCTGGACGGGATTGGATACGTCGCGACGTCGCGCCCGCCGTATTCCAGCGCGATTTCCGTTTTCTCTTGCGGACCCGGTGTCTCCCAGACCGCAAATTTCGGGTCAAGGCGGGTGAGGCGGCGGGCGGCGGCAAGAGCAAGTTTCCGGCTCGATACCGGGACGATATAGAGGTCGGCGATCTGCTCGAGACCGCGGCCAAACAATCGTCCGGCGGGATCCGTCGGTAGCGGCTCAGGCTCCACGCAGGCGGTCAGCTGGAGGATCATAATGAGGATACTTGCCAGAGCGAGCACGGCCGACGGGCGCGATGACATCGGCACTGAGACGCCTCCCCAATCCTCGCGGCGACCGGCTAGGTAAACCCCAGTTTCGGCCTGAATCCCCCGCTGCCGGGAGGCCATGCTAGATCGACGCAGGTCCGCGATCAACCACGCCGGGTACGGCCGTTGCGGCGAGGTAAGGCTCTCTCGTCTTCGATGCGGAACAGGAGGCGAGCGCCGATCGCGTCCACCTCGACAAGCCGCACCATCGCCGCATCTCCCAGCCGAAAAACACGACCGTAGCGGCGACCGACGAGACGCGGCACCGTTTCCCGCCGATCGTAAAAGTCGCCGGGCAAGCTGGCGATCGGAACAAGCCCCGTGGCCCCGATCTCATCCAGCGTAACAAACAGTCCGAACTCGGCGACGCCGCTGATATGCGCAGAGAAAAGAGCGCCGATGGCATCGGCAACGAGCATCGCGCGGTAGCGCTCGATTGCGGCGCGTTCTGCTGCGGCAGCTCGCCGTTCAGTCGCCGAAAGATGCTCGCCGATTGCACCCATCCGATCGCGATCGAACCCGGCCGGCAAGGCACCGGTATCGAAACCGTCCCCTGCAGCCTCGGCCCCGGCAATCAGCGCGCGATGGACGAGCAAATCAGCATATCGACGGATTGGCGACGTAAAATGGGCATAGCTCCGGAGGCCCAGCCCGAAATGGCCGATGTTGTTCGGGCTGTAGACGGCCTGAGCCTGACAACGCAGGACGAGATCATTGACAAGGGGAGCTGCCGAACTTTCCTCAGCCCGTCGTAGCAACCTGTTAAACAGTTCAGGCTTTGGTGCTTGACCCTTCGCGAAGGCAAGGCCAGGGATTCCGAGTTCCTCAAGGAGATCGCGCAGCGCCGCCACCTTTTCAGGCTCGGGTGCGTCGTGGATCCGGTACATACAGGGCTGCCGCCGAGCCTCAAGTTCTTCGGCGGCAGCGACATTGGCAAGCACCATGAATTCCTCGATCAGTCGATGGCTGTCGAGTCGCACGGCCGGGACGACCGCAATCGGCCGGTTTTGGGTGTCGAGTACGACGCGGTCCTCGCGAAGGTCGAGTTCAAGCGCGCCCCGAGCCGCGCGAGCTTGAGCGAGGGCGCCGAACGCACCGTATAGCGATGCCACGAGTTCTGATGGAGCGTCTGACAGTGCCTCGCGCTGTCCATCTCTAACTTGTTGAATTTCCTCATAAGTCAATCGTGCCGCTGAGCGCATCAGCGCCCGCATAAAACGGTGGCGGCGCTTACGGCCAGCAGCGTCGATCCTCAGATCCACTGCCAGACACGCGCGATCCACTCCGGGCTTAAGCGAGCAGAGGTCATTCGACAACGCCTCGGGCAACATCGGCACGACACGGTCCGGAAAATATACCGAATTGCCTCGACGCTCGGCCTCACGGTCGAGCGTAGCATCCGGCCGGACAAACCAGGCGACGTCGGCGATCGCGACAATAATGTGCCAGCCGCCGGGGTTAGTCGGATCGGGATCGGGCTCGGCCCAAACTGCGTCATCGAAATCGCGGGCGTCGTTGCCATCGATCGTGACCAGCGCCACATCCCGCAGATCAACGCGCCCGACCGAGCTTAGTGGCAGCGCCGCCTCGGCCTCGGCGATAGCCGCAGCCGAAAATTCGGTCGGAATATCAAAAGAGGCGATCGCCAATAGACTGATCGCCTTCGGGTCGGCAGCGGAGCCGAGCCGCTCGACGATACGAGCCCGCGGCAGCCCTAATCTGCGGGCTCTGACCTCCTCGGCGACAACCAGCTCATCGTCGTGGGCACCACCGGTATCGCCTTCAGCCACGCGATATTCAGTTTTGTTGCGCCGATCGGTCGGCAGCACCCGTCCGCCCTCGCGGACCTTCCGAAAGACGCCCACGACTCGTTTCCCGTCGGGGTCGAGCCGGCGAAGGATCTGCGCCTCGATCTCGCCGTCTTCGAGCGTCACCAGCCGCGCCGCGGCGCGGGCACCGACCGGAAGCGTCTCGCCGCCCTCGTCGGCAAGCCTCAGAACCGGGAAGGGGTCGGGCCCCGGCCACGCAACGGGACGGGCGAGCGGAATGCCGTCCTCATCGCTTCCGATCCGTTCAACAACGGTGACCGCTGGGATCGGCGCCCCGCCGGTCAGTCGGCGGTCGGCTGCCCGGTTCACCACACCCGAGCTTTCAATCTCCCGCAGCAAGTCGCGCAAAGCCGGCCCGTCGGCTGGAGAGACCGCAAAGGCTCGGGCAATTTCGCGCTTGCCGACGGGTGACCGGCTCTCGCGGATAAAAGCGATGACGTCGCTTGCGGAAGGCAGTCCACGCCGACCCCGCTTTTGCTTTTGCGCAGAGGACGACGGGCGCGACCGCTCCATCTAGCCCCGCTGTGCGCCGGAACGGGGTTTCCTAGCCGGACGAGTAGTGCTCTTTTTTTTGGTGCCGACGTTTTTGGCATTGGCCTGTTTGGCGGTGCTTGCGGCGCGCTTTGGTGCGACCTTGGGCTTTGCCGCCTTTCGCTCGTGGGATTTGGGGGCAGGGGCCCTGGCGCTCTTGCGTTGCCGGCGCGGGCTTATCTCGCGCCGTGCGGCAAGTAGCGCGATCGCTTCCTCGAGCGAGAAAGCTTCGGGGTCTGCGGTCTTTGGCAGCGTGGCGAAAACGCCGTCATGACTGACATAAGGTCCGTAGCGCCCCTGATAGAGCGCCACAACGCCGCCGTCAGGATGAGGTCCCAGCTCTCGTAGCGGCTGCGGCGCGCCGCGTCGGCGCTCTGCCGCCGGTTCGGCCAAGCAGCACGACGGCGCGGTTGGCGCCGATCGTCAGCACGTCGTCTTCCGCGCTCAGTGATTTGAAGGTCGAGCCGTGCTTGATGTAGGGGCCGAAGCGACCGATGCCGGCGATGATGACCTCGCCGGTTTCGGGATGGCGGCCAAGCTCGCGCGGCAAGGCCAAGAGCCGCAGCGCCATATCGAGATTGACATCCGCCGGCTTGAGCGACGCTTGGCAAGAGCGACTCGTTTGGGCTTGGCGTCACCTTCGCCCCCACTTCCGCCGAGTTGGATGTAATGCCCGAAGGGACCTTTCTTAATCGCCACTTCCAGCCCGCTCGCGGGGTCAATCCCGAGCGCCATGTCGGCGGTTGTGCTCTCGGCGTCGCCCTCGATCGCGAGCGGACGGGTGTAACGACAGTTCGGATAGTTTGCGCAGCCGATAAAGGCCCCGAATTTGCCGAGTTTGAGACTGAGGCGGCCGGTGCCGCAGATTTGGCAGAGCCGTGGATCCCGTCCTGAACCGTCGGTCGGGAAAAAATGCCGGCCGAGATCGGCGTCGAGCGCGGTCAATACCTGACTGATCGTCAAATCCTTGGTGCCGTCTACCGCTGTGGAAAAGCCTCGCCAGAAATCGCGCAGCAACTCCTTCCAGTCGATCCGCCCGTCCGACACTTCGTCGAGTTGGTTTTCCAGATCGGCAGTGAAATTGTATTCGACATAGTGCTCGAAGAAATTCGTCAGAAAGGCGGTGACAAGCCGTCCTCGATCCTCCGGCAGGAAGCGCCGTTTTTCGAGGCGGACATAGGCACGATCCTGCAGAACCTGAATGATTGAGGCATAAGTCGAAGGGCGGCCGATACCGAGTTCTTCGAGTTTTTTGACCAGGCTAGCTTCGGTGTAGCGCGGAGGTGGTTGGGTGAAGTGCTGAATCGGTGCAACCTCGCCACGAGTGACAGCCTCGCCCTTGCGCATCTGCGGCAGCCGGGTGCCTTCACCATCCTCGTCGGTGACGTCGTCGCGGTCTTCCTGATAGAGAGCCAAGAACCCGTCGAACAGTACGACCGAGCCTGTGGCGCGCAAGCGCAGTTGCTCGCTGCGATCAGCAATGTCGACCGTAACCTGTTCGAGCAACGCCGAGGCCATCTGGCTCGCCAAAGTCCGCTTCCAGATCAGCTCGTAGAGCCGGCGCTGATCGCGGTCGAGATGAGCGGCGACATCCTCGAGCTTGCGGGCAAGATCGGTCGGGCGAATGGCTTCGTGTGCTTCCTGTGCGTTCTTGGCCGGACTGCGGTAGGCCCTCGGTGCGTCGGGCACGTATCTCGCGCCAAAATCGGTGCCGATCAGCGCGCGCGCTGCGGCAATCGCCTCGCCCGAGATCGAAACGCCGTCGGTGCGCATATAGGTGATCAGCCCGACTGTCTCGCCGCCGAGGTCGACGCCCTCGTAGAGCCGCTGGGCGATTTGCATGGTGCGGCTGGCGCGAAAGTCCAAGCTTGCGCGAGGCCTCCTGCTGCAAGGTTGAGGTGGTGAACGGCGGGAACGGGTTGCGGCGGACCTGGCGGCTTTCGATCTCGGCGACGGCGAAGCCCGGCGCCCGCAAGATCGCATCAGCGGCGGCGCGCGCCTTTGCCTCGGTGTCGAGATCAAAGCGTTCGAGCCGCTTGCCGTCCAGATGGGTCAGGCGCGCGGTGAAGGTCTGCCCGGCGTCGGTCGTGAACGTGACTTCAACCGTCCAGTATTCGCGCGGTTTGAACGCTTCGATCTCGGCTTCGCGCTCGCAGATCAGGCGCAGCGCGACGGATTGGACGCGGCCGGCGGAGCGGCTGCCCGGCAGTTTGCGCCATAGCACCGGCGATAGACGTAAACCCGACCAGATAATCGAGCGCGCGGCGAGCCAGATAGGCGTCGACCAGTTCCCGGTCGATCTCGCGCGGATGGCGAAACGCGTCGACAACGGCGTTGCGAGTGACCTCGTTGAACACCACCCGCTTGACGTCGACATCCTTCAACGCCCGGCGCGCCTTCAGGACCTCCTGCACGTGCCACGAGATCGCCTCGCCCTCGCGGTCTGGGTCAGTCGCGAGGAACAGACGGTCGGCGCCGCGCATTGCCTGAACGATCTCCTTCATGTGCTTTTCGGACTTGCCGTCGACGTCCCACGACATCGCGAAATCGGCGTCCGGCAGCACCGAGCCGTCCTTGGCCGGCAGGTCGCGAACATGGCCGTAGCTGGCGACGACCCTGTAGTCGCTGCCGAGGTATTTGTTGATGGTCTTCGCCTTTGCCGGCAATTCGACGACGACGACTTTCATGCTTTCTGCAATGAGGCTAAGGCGTGGGTGCCTCCGATGCTCCTGTCCCGAAAGGTTAGCGCAATGAAACCATATTGCCGGGGTGACGCTCGACCTGACCCGAGAGCTCCAGCTCGAGTAGCAGAGAGGCGACCGCGGAAGCTGTCAATTGGCATTGGCGCACCAGTTCGTCAACTGCGACCGGCGTCGGCCCCAGTCTTTCAAGGATCATGTCGAGCGCATCCTGTCCGCGGCCGGCTCGCCAGCACCGCCGTTTGCGCGCGTCCAAGGCCCACCTTTCTTCGAGCGGTATAGTCGCCGGCGGCCGCGGCGCCGGTCCGGCGCCTGCACCAGCGGGCCAAGCTGGGTCAGCACGTCTTCGGCCGTCTCGGTCAGGGTCGCGCCACGGCGGAGCAGGTCGTTGGCCCCGCGACAGCGCGGATCGAGCGGTGAGCCGGGCACCGCGAAAACCTCGCGTCCCTGCTCAAGCGCATAGCGCGCGGTGATCAGCGAGCCCGAGCGGGCCGCCGCCTCGACAACCAGCACGCCCAGCGCCATGCCGGAGATGATGCGGTTGCGGCGCGGGAAATGGCGGGCCTGCGGTTCGCTGCCGAGCGGCAGCTCGGCGACGATGGCGCCCTGCCGCCGCAACGCGTCGTAGAGCCCGCGGTTTTCCTCGGGATAGACGATATCGACGCCGCCGGCGACGACCGCGACGGTGCCGGTCTCAAGCGCTCCCAGATGGGCGGCGGCGTCGATCCCGCGGGCCAGCCCGGAAACGACGACGAGCCCGCCTTCGCCGAGCGCCGCGGCAAGCTCGCGCGCGAGCCGCCGCCCGTTTGCCGAAGCGTTGCGCGCGCCGACCACCGCTATCATCGGCCGGACGAGCCATTCGGGCTGACCGAGCACGGTCAGGACCGGCGGCGCGTCTTCGATCTGGGCGAGTGCGCTGGGATAAGCCGGTTCGCCCCAGCACACGATCCGGCCGCCGCTGCGATGAAGCTGCGGTCAATTCGGCTTCGGCCGCCGCGCGGGTCGCGGCGATGACGGTGGCGGCGCGCTCGCCGCGGCGGGCCAGGCGCGGCAGCGCATCGAGTGCGGCGCGAGCCGAGCCGAACCGGCGCAGCATCGCGTAAAAGCTGATCGGTCCGACGATTTCGCTCCGGCAGAGCCGCAGCCAGTCGAGGCGCTCCTCGGGTTCGAGTTCGCGGGCGGCCAGGGCGCTTCAGCCCTTCCGGAACGAGATCCGGCTTTCCCTGCCCGCTGATCAGGCGCCGGATGTTGGCGTGATGTCGCAGGATCAGCAGCAGCGCGATCACAGCGATCAGAAAAGCGGTCGCCCGGTCGGCGAGGAATGGCGCAATGGCGGCGCTGGCGACCGCGGCAATCAGCGCCGCAAGCGAGGAATAGCGGCTCATCAACGCGACCGCGAGCCAGATCAGCGCCGCGACCAGCGCCACCGGCCAGGCCAGCGCGATCAGTACGCCGAGGGCCGTCGCCACCCCTTTGCCGCCGCGAAACCCGAGCCACATCGGGAACATATGGCCGAGGATCACGCAAAGCCCCGGCGACCAGGCGCGGGCTGTGCGCCAGAACGCCGCGCGATCGCCGCCGCCAGCACCCCCTTGCCGAGTCGAGCAGCAAGGTCAGCGCCGCCAGCCCTTTGCTGCCGGTGCGCAACACGTTGGTCGCGCCGATGTTGCCCGAGCCGATGCGGCGAATGTCGCCATAGCCCGGCTAACCGGCTGAAGCACCAAGCCAAACGGGATCGAACCCAGCATGATAGCTCGGAGATCGCGGCCGGATCAGGGAAGCACGGTCATCGGGCGGCGCTCACTCGTCGCGCCGAAAGATCGTGCGGCCGTCGACGATCGTGCGCCTGACACGCGGCCCCGGACAGGACGGCCGCCGAAGGGGGCATTTTTCGATTTGGAGCGAAACTCGTCGGTGCAGATGCACCATGGCTGATCGGGATCGAACAGCACGAGGTCGGCGGACGCCCCGGTTGCGAGCCGCCCGACCGGCACCCGAAGGATATCCGACCGGGTTCCATGTTAAACGCGCCATCAGGTCGAGCAGGCTCAGATGGCGGTTGTGATAAAGTTCGAGCGACAATGGCAGTAAGGTTTCCAGCCCGACGATCGCCGTACGCCGCCGAACTGAACGGCAGCCGCTTCGAATCCTGGTCCCAAGGCGCGTGGTCGCTGGCGATAGCGTCGATCGTGCCGTCGCGTAGGCCGTCGATCACGGCGCGCCGGTCCCATTCGCAGCGCAATGGGGGCGACAATTTGGCGAAGGTGCGATAGTCGCCGATCGCGGTCTCGTTCAAGCGCAAAATAGGGCGGGGCGGTATCGCAGGTCACCGGCAGCCCTTTCGCCTTTGCCTGCCGGATCGCCTCGATACCGGCGGCGGTCGACAGATGGGCGGCGTGGTAGCGCGCGCCGGTGATCTCGACGAGCCGAAGATCGCGCTCGATCATGATAATTTCGGCGGCTGGGGTGATCGCCGGGAGACCGAGCCGGGTGGCGATCTCGCCTTCATTGACCTCGCCAGCCCCGGCAAGGCTCGGCTCTTCCGGATGCTGCACGACCAGCAGGTCGAAGTTGCGCGCGTAGGCGAGGACGCGGCGCATGACCAGTGCATCAGCGACGGCCTTGACCCCATCGGTAAAGCCGAGCGCGCCATTGGCTGCGAGCAGGCCCATCTCGGTCAGCTGGCGGCCGCCAAATCCCCTGGTCGCGGCGGCATAGGTGTGGATCTTCGCGAGCTTCACCTCGCGCGCCCTGCGGGCCAGGAACTCGACGACCGAAATATCGTCGACCGGCGGGTCGGTATTTGGCAGCGCGACCATTGTCGTCACCCCGCCGGCGGCGGCGGCCTGGCCGCCGCTCTCGACCGATTCCATATGCTCTGCGCCGGGCTCGCGCAATTGCACGCGCATGTCGACAAGACCGGGCGCCAGGCACAGACCCTCGGCCACTCGACGATCTCGGCGCTTGCCGCGTCGAGCGCGAGACTGCGGCCGATCGCCGCGATGTGCTCGCCCTCGACCAGCAAATCGCCGACGGCGTCGAGCCCGGATGCGGGATCGAGCAGGCGCGCGCCGCTGATCAGGAGACGGCGGGAAGCCGTTGGAGAGGCGTTCACGGCAGCGGCTGGGCCGTTGGCGAGATCGCGGGTCAGGATCTCGAGGCAGGCCATGCGCACGGCAACTCCCATCTCCACCTGATGGCGGATCAGGCTGCGATCGATGTCGTCGGCGATCTCGCTGCCGATCTCGACGCCGCGGTTCATCGGCCCCGGATGCATGATCAGCGCGTCGGGCTTCGCCGCACGCAATTTGTCGTAGTCTAGCCCGAAGAAATGGAAATATTCGCGTGTCGAGGGCACAAACGAACCGTGCATCCGCTCGCTCTGCAAGCGCAGCATCATCACGATATCGACATCGGCCAGTCCCTTGGCCATGTCGTGAAACACCTCGACGCCCAGTCGCTCGATCTCGGCCGGCAGCAGGGTGCGCGGCGCCACCACGCCGCACCCGCGCGCCCATCATGTTAAGGAGCGCGATGTTCGATCGGGCCACCCGGCTGTGCAGTATGTCGCCGCAGATCGCGACGACGAGCCCGCCAAGCCTCCCCTTGCGGCGGCGAATCGTCAGCGCGTCGAGCAACGCTTGGGTCGGATGTTCGTGGCTGCCGTCGCCGGCATTGATTACCGCGCAATCGACCTTTTCGGACAACAACTGCACCGCACCTGATTCGGGATGGCGCACGACCAACACATCCGGATGCATCGCGTTCAACGTCATTGCTGTGTCGATCAGGGTCTCGCCCTTGACCATCGAGCTGACCGCCACCGCCATGTTGATGACATCGCCGCCGAGCCGCTTGCCTGCGACCTCGAACGAGGTGCGGGTGCGGGTCGAATTCTCGAAAAAACAATTGATGATCGTCCGGCCGCGCAATAACGAACGCTTTTTTTCAGCTTGGCGATTCAGCTCGACATAATCATCAGCCAAATCGAGAAACTGATCGATCTCCGTCGGTGACAGGCCCTCGATGCCGAGGAGATGGCGATGCCGGAACGCGGTGTCGCAAACGGCTTCCTGCATGGGCAGAGTAATATAAGGGAGTGGGGTCGCCGACAAGTCGGTCGCTACCACTAGGCCGTGCCGAACCCCGGCGTCCAGCCTTGTCACGACGGATTTGCCGGCCTTTGGCGCGACTGTATTCACGGCTGACGCTCGCCTGCTGGCAAATCAGCGCCGACACCGTGGTGAAGAAAATCGAGACAGCCCTGCAGGATGTAAGCGGCGGCGACGCGGTCGATGATTTCGGCGCGGCGCTTGCGGGTCAAGTCGGCGGCGATCATCTCGCGCTCGACCGCCGCGGTGGACAGCCGCTCGTCCCAGAGCACGACCGGCAGGTCGCGCAAGGCCGAGAAAGTTCCGGGCAAACTGGCGCACGCCTTGGGTGCGCGGGCTGTCGCTGCCGTCGAGCGCCAGCGGCAGGCCGATGACGAGGCCGCCGACGCCGTGCGTGTCGACCAGCACGAACAGCCGCGCCATGTCGTCGCGAAAGCGCGGCGGCGGATCGTGTCGAGCGGGCGTCGCGATGATGCGGCGTGTATCGGAAAGCGCCATGCCGATGGTCTTGGTGCCGACATCGAGCGCCGAGCAGCCGCACGCCCGCCGGCACGACCTCGCGCAGCGCCGCGGGGTTGGCTAGAATCATGCCTGACGATACCTTATTTTACGTGTCGCGAGTGCAGGTTACGGAGCCGATGATATCATGGCGTTGGACAAGGCCACCGTGGCGCACATCGCCACCCTGGCGCGCATCAAGGTCTCCGAAGCCGAGCTGAGCCGCTTGCCGATGAGCTGTCGCAGATCCTGACCTGGATCGAGCAGCTCGACGAGGTCGACACGACCGGGGTCGAGCCGATGGCGAGCGTCGCGGCAAGCGGCCTGCCGATGCGCGAGGATCGAGTCACCGACGGCGATTGCCGCGACGCGATCCTCGGCAATGCGCCGCACGCAGCCGACCGGGACAAGCCGGGGCTTTTTCGCCGTGCCCAAGGTGGTCGAGTGAGCGCGTCTGCTGACCGCGCTGACGCCTCGCCGAAGCGCGCGACGGGCTTGCGGCCGCAAGAAATTCTCGGCGCGCGAATTCACCGAAGCGCATATCGCAGCGGTCGAGGCCGCGCGGCCGCTCAACGCCTTCATCACCGAGACGCCCGAGCAGGCGCTCGCGATGGCCGAGGCCGCCGATCGGCGCTTGGCGCGCGGCGAGGCCCGGCCGCTCGACGGCATGCCGCTCGCGATCAAGGATCTTTTTTGCACCGAGGGCGTGCAGACGACCGCGGGCTCGCACATCCTCGACGGCTTTCGGCCGCCCTATGAATCGACCGTCACCGCAAAGCTGTGGCGGGCGGGCGCGGTCATGCTGGGCAAGGCCAATATGGACGAGTTCGCGATGGGCTCGGCCAACGTGACGAGCTCCTATGGCCCGGTCGAGAATCCGTGGCGCCGGCGCGGCGACAACCGGCCGCTGGTGCCGGGCGGCTCGTCGGGCGGCTCGGCGGCGGCGGTGGCGGCGCGCGCGGCGCTCGCGGCGACCGGCACCGATACCGGCGGCTCGATCCGCCAGCCCGCGAGCTTCTGCGGCATCGTCGGGCTGAAGCCGACCTATGGCCGCTGCTCGCGCTGGGGCATCGTCGCCTTTGCCTCCTCGCTCGACCAGGCGGGGCCGATGACGCGCACCGTGCGCGACGCGGCGATCATGCTGCACGCGATGGCCGGGCACGATCCGAAGGATTCGACCTCGGCGCCGCTGCCGGTGCCGGATTTCGAGGCGGCGCTGACCGGCGACATCCGCGGCCTGCGCATCGGCATCCCGCGCGAATATCGGTCGACGGCATGCCGGCGCGAGATCGAGAGCGCTGTGGCAGCGCGGCATCGCTTGGCTGCGCGAGCCGGCGCCGAACCGGTCGAGATCAGCCTGCCGCATGACCAAATACGCGCTTGCCGCCTATTACATCATCGCGCCGGCCGAGGCGTCGTCGAACCTCGCGCGCTATGACGGCGTGCGCTTCGGGCTGCGCGTGCCGGGCGACGAGCCTCGACGAGATGTACGAGATGACCCGCGCCGCAGGCTTCGGCGCCGAGGTGCGCCGCCGCATCCTGATCGGCACCTATGTGCTCTCGGCCGGCTATTACGACGCCTATTACCTGAAGGCGCAGAAGGTGCGCGCGCTGATCGCGCAGGATTTCGACGCAGGCGTTCAAGCAGTTCGACGCATCCTGACGCCGACCGCGCCGTCGGCCGCCTTCGCCATCGGCGAGAAGATGGACGATCCGATCGCGATGTATCTGAACGACGTCTTCACCGTGCCGGCGAACCTCGCGGGCTTGCCGGCGATCTCGGTGCCGGCGGGGCTTGTCCGCTGACGGCCTGCCGCTCGGGCTTGCAGGTCATCGGCCGCGCCTTCGACGAGGAGACGCGTGCTGCGCGTCGGCGGCGTGCTCGAGCGCGCGGCGCAATTCCGGCACTACCGAGCTTTATCGCGGGAGGGCGCGGATGAGCGCCAACGGGATGATCGAGGGCCGCACCGGCGACTGGGAGTTGGTGATCGGGCTCGAGGTCCATGCCCAGGTCGTCTCGAAGGCGAAGCTGTTCTCCGGCGCGGCGACCGCTTTCGGCGCCGAGCCCAACACCCAGGTCTCGCCGGTCGATGCCGCCTTTCCCGGCATGCTGCCGGTCATCAACAGGTCTTGCGTCGAGCAGGCGGTGAGGACCGGGCTCGGCCTCGACGCCGAGATCAATCTCGTCTCGCGTGTTCGACCGCAAGAATTATTTCTATGCCGACCTGCCGGCCGGCTATCAGATCTCGCAATATCCGCAGCCGGTCGTCGGCAAGGGCGAGTCGTGCTCGATCTGCCCGACGGCTCGACGCGCGAGATCGGCATCACCCGGCTCCATCTCGAGCAGGATGCCGGCAAGAGCCTGCACGACCAGCATCCGAGCCTGACCTATGTCGATCTGAACCGCGCCGGCGTCGCGCTGATGGAGATCGTCTCCGAGCCCGATCTGCGCAGCGCCGAGGAGGCCGGGGCCTATCTGCGCAAGCTGCGCTCGATCCTGCGCTATCTCGGCACCTGCGACGGCAACATGGAGGAGGGCTCGATGCGCTGCGACTGCAACGTCTCGGTGCGCCGGCCCGGCGAGCCCTACGGCACGCGCTGCGAGATCAAGAACGTCAACTCGGTCCGCTTCGTCATGCAGGCGATCGAGTACGAGGCGCGGCGCCAGATCGAGCTGATCGAGGAAGGCGGCACGGTCGCGCAGGAGACGCGGCTGTTCGATGTCGGCCGCGGCGTCACGCGGCCGATGCGCTCGAAGGAAGAGGCGCACGACTACCGCTATTTCCCCGATCCCGATCTGCTGCCGCTGGTGCTCGATCCGGCCTGGGTCGAGGGCCTGCGCGCGGCACTGCCGGAACTGCCCGACGCCAAGAAGGCGCGCTTCGTGTCCGAGCTTGGCCTTTCACCCGAGGATGCGAGCGTGCTCGTCGCCGAGCAGGCGAGCGCGCTGTTTTTCGAGACGCGTTGCCAAGGGCGCGACCCCAAGCTCGCGGCCAACTGGGTGATGGGCGATCTGTTCGGCGCGCTCAACCGGCTGGGGCTCGGGATCGAGCAATCGCCGGTCATCGCCGGGCAGCTCGGCGCGCTGATCGATCTCATCGGCGACGGCACGATCTCGGGCCGCCTCGCCAAGGACGTGTTCGCCGCGATGGTCGAGACCGGCAGCCGACCCGGCGCGATCGTCGAAGCGAAAGGGCCTGCGCCAGGTCACCGACACGCGGCCATCGAGGCCGCCGTCGACGCCGTCCTGGCGCGCAAAGCCGACAAGGTCGCCGAATACCGCGCCGGCAAGGACAAGCTCTTCGGCTTCTTCGTCGGCCAGGTCATGAACGCGACCCAGGGCAAGGCCAACCCGGGGCTGGTCAACGAGCTGCTGAAGAAGAGGTTGGCGGAATAGCCTCGAGCGGGCCTACCCGACGGGCGCAACCCCATGCCAGGAGCGATCCCGCTCGATAAGAGGGTACACAGCATCGGCGAGTCGGCGCTGTCTGGCCGCTTGGGTAGTGGGTCAGTCTGAAATTATTGCCTGCTTAACTCCGGGTTTCCGATAGGGTCGGCGCGTGCCATATTACACGGTATGACCGCACCACGCCGCAAGCGCCCGCGAACTCGGCCCAGTTGGCAAAGCTCATCGTCGACATCGCGACGGGCGAGATTGAGGACGTAGAGCCGTCTAAATCGGCCACGTCGAGACAGCAAGAGAAGCAAGCGCTGTCTGACGTGCGGCGACCGCCGCCGCATTCCAGTCTGCGAGTTCGCCGATCTGACTAGTCAAGACGTATGGTGAGTTTTTGTAGATTTCTTTCTTCGTCGCGAAGCGGCCGCTTTGCAAATCGGAATTATCGCTAGCCCGCATCAGCGCTTGATTCCCAAGGCGATTTACCCAAACCGCCGCCTCATCTGACGTGAACTGAGACCAATTTTCTAAAGGTTTTTTTGGAAGAACGTGTTCTAGGTTGATAACGGCGCGTTCATCATTTGGAATAAACCACGGTTCGCGTTCGCCCTTAGCGGCCATCTCAAGAGAACGCAGGTAGTATCTCGCTAGCCGTGACGCAGAGACCCGCACCGTCTCAAATTCGGTCTTAAATTCAACATCAGACGGCGTAATATCGGCGAGCTTTGTTTTGAGCCCATCGGCAGATATTATTGACCCAGAGAATATTTCTTGTGCACTGGCCGCCAATGGAATTTCCACTGAACCACTGCGCGTGGTGCTGGCAACAAGGAGCCGTACGCTCAACGAGATAAGGAATTGGAATGCTTTCGCCGTTTCCTTCTCGCTAAATTTAGCAGAAATTGCCAAGAGTAATGGGCGCAACGGCCTGATATTCAAAAGGCTCAAAACCTCGACGCCGCGCCTAACACTGTCCGGGTATCCGTTCCATTTCTCATGTTCGGGATTGAACGTGGCAACGTAAGAATTTGCCAAATTTTCCAGAGTTGACGCAAACGTAATAGCCGCCTGTTCTCCCTTTACCAAATCTTGCACTGCGTCATAGACCTGGGCTTCTCTTAGATAACCTCGCAGGACAATCAGGCAGTGACGTAAGAAATTTACTGTAATATCTTCTTCTTCCAAACTTTCCAATGCGCCACGCATATACGCCCAGCGGTTTTGTACCTCTTGAATTCGATCTCCTGACCGACCGAAGAGATAATTCTTAATTAGGTCTGCCTGGGAAGTTCTTAGCCCACGATCATTCAGAGTCTTCAAACATCTTATAAGCGTTTGCGTCGTTTGGCACCCGAAGCAACACCACGAGCGCACGGTGTTCAACGAACGATACCCAAGCGTTGAGCAGATCGCCGTGATCTTTTGGATCGAGACTCGCCACAATGGCGCGCACGTGTTTGCGCGCTTCGTTCATCGCGTCTCTGAGGCGATGATGGGAAGCTCGGGTGGTGGGTGGCTCGCTACCTGCTCTCGTTAAGAGCCAGCCGAATAGTTCGTTGTCGTCTACGTTCAATCGCAAGCGCGGCACGCGAGCGCGCTTCGTGCGATCTATGCCCGTCAGAAATTCGTTGTTTATCAACTCAACCAGCACTTCTTCTTTATCTCGTAGATAGTCGCGAATGGCAGTAAGTAAAAGCGCAGTGGTCGCTCAATCGCTGTTGACCATCTACCACTTCGAGATTTCCATTTAGTCGCGGTATCGTGACGATGGTTCCAAGAAAATAGCCCGTCTCATTGTCGGTAATGGCTTTAGCAAAATCCTGGAATAGTTGAACAACCTGATGATCTGTCCAAGCGTATTCTCGTTGATTAGGCGGAACAACAAGCTGATTTTGCTTTAACACATTTCCTAGGCCGGTTTGTTCAAAGGCTATTTGGCTTTTCAAAGTCGCTCATAACTTTTCTCGCAAATGGATGGGGCTGACGAATAGAATTTTAAGCCCAGCGCTCTCTAGATCGCGGATTGCGGCGAGGCGTAGGCGCTCGCGTACCCAAGAGGATACAGGGATGCCGGCCAGATCGGCGGCGGCGGAAAACCCCTGCTTCTCGGCGGGGGTGATGCGGATCTGGACGGTTTCTGTCTTTGCCATGCAGAATTGTAATGCGAATCGCACTACGAAGTCAACATTCGATGTTGACTGTAGTGCAAAATGCATTACAATCTCTCTTATGAAAAAGCTTCCCGCCGCCGACCGCGCGCGCATCCTCCACCTTCTCTGCGAGGGCAGTTCGATCCGCGCCGTTACCCGTCTGACCGGCGCGAGCAAGAACACCGTCATCAAGCTGATGATCGATGCCGGTAAAGCGTGCGCGGCCTACCATGACGAGCATGTGCGCGACCTCAAATCCAAGCGCGTCCAGGTCGATGAAATTTGGAGCTTCACCTACGCAAAGCAGAAGAACGTCGCGACGCCAAGGCCGCGCCGGACTGGCGCTGGCGATACCTGGACCTGGACGGCGATCGACGCCGACTACGAAGTTCATCGCCGTCGTGGTTCGTCGGCGGGCGCGATAGCGAGTGCGCCATGCTGGTTCATGGACGATCTTGCGCGGCGGCTCGCGAATCGGGTCCAGCTAACCAGCGACGGCCACAAAGCCTATCTGGAAGCGGTTGAGGGCGCGTTCGGCGGCGATATCGACTACGCGATGCTGGTCAAGCTCTACGGCGCCGCGCCGGAGAGCGCCAAGGGCCGCTACAGCCCCGCCGATTGCGTCGGCGCCCGCAAGATGCCGGTCGAAGGCAATCCCGATCCGAAGCACATTTCAGCACGAGCTACGCCGAGCGGGCGAACCTCACGATGCGGATGCACATGCGCCGCTTCACTCGGTTGACCAATGGGTTCTCCAAGAAGATCGAAAACCACGATCATTCGGTCGCGCTGTTCATGACCTATTACAATTTCGTCCGCATCCATAAGACGCTGCGCGTGACCCCGGCGATGGCCGCTGGCGTGTCGGATCGGCTTTGGGAGGTTTCCGATATCGTGGCGCTCTTGGAAGCCGCCGAGCCGAAGCCAGGCAAGCGTGGCCCCTACAAAAAGCGCGCCTCGCAGCAGCGTCTGATGTCGCAATTCCCAAATATCGATCAGGCGCAGCGCGGCCTCCAATGAAGAGGCTTTTCCGAGAACGTCGATACCCTTCTCTCCTGGAAGGTCACTTGCCTCGAATAAAAAATACCCGAAAAACCCCAGGTGTTCTGCTCCTAAAATCGATTATCGTTTGCCGCGCAAGCGTAGCAATATGGACGCTTCTACCGTTGCCAGTGCGCCGTTGCAAGGATTTCATCCATGGCTACTTCCTCCATACCCGCGCGTTATGCCCCGCGCATTTCTGTGAATGATCTTGCTCTTTTTATGGTTTCGTCTGACACGGCGAGAATCGGCATCATTCGAAGGACCAAATACCCACAAGTTCCGCCGATCGTCCGTTACCGGGATGTTCGCCCGCCGCTATGCCACTATTTATCAGACCGGCTGCGTTCCATAAATCCCCTTGTCACAGCCGAAGCGATGTTCGTGCAACGCAGCCAAGACCCAGCCGAAACACCGCTTCGACAAGATGACGCCCGGCACTCAATAGAGGTTCTGCGCGCAATCCAAGCGATGGCCAACCAATTGGCTGGCTTCGATTTCCATACGCGCCGCAGCATCAAGCGGCGCTGAACATGGCTGGCGTTGAAATCTCGGTTCGTGCGATCTTCTCGTGCATGGGGCTGTCCGCAATCAAGAACAAATCGGAGCGGCGATTCTCCGAATGACGCAGACGACGCAGATACCGATGCTGCCCTCCAGAAGCCAGGATATGGGTTTCTATGTGGCGACACTCGCCCGGCTGCATCTTTGGGGCGAACATCGTATCGAACCGCGAACCAGCAAATCGCCTCTGTCTATCTATCGACGTGCAACACGGAGAGCCATTCGCGTGCCCGAACGCAAGCACACGGCGCAGGAATGATCTGGAAAACGCTTCCCGAGATTCATCGCAGCAATGTGGCCGACCATCTTAGGACCCTCGACTGACCCACTGCCGCCGCTTGACGTTAGCCGCGCACGCCTTCAGGTTCGTATAAGAGAAAATCGTACTTTTCAAAGGCTGCACGATGAGCGTGTACGGCTGCATTTCCGGCACGTCCGCCGGTTTTCCGGTCATACGCCGCCCATGACCGGCAGCGCACCCGGCCCCAAACTGCTCGAAGTCAGCGAAGTCGTTGTCCGGTTCGGCGGCATCGTGGCGCTCGACGGTGTCTCGTTCGATCTCGAAGAAGGACAGATCCTAGGCCTAATTGGGCCCAACGGGGCCGGTAAGACGACATTATTTAACTGCCTCAGCCGGCTCTACACGCCCGCCAGCGGCGACATTCTGTTCGCCGGCCGCTCGATCCTCGGCCGGGCACCGCATCGCATCGGCGAGATGGGGATCGGGCGAACTTTTCAAAACCTCGCGCTGTTCGGCCCTCAATCGGTGCTCGACAATATTCGGCTTGGCGCTCATGCCCATAGCCGCAGCGACTTCATCAGCGACACGCTGCGCCTGCCTTGGGCGTGCCGGCAGGAGAGGACCTTGACCGAGACCGCGTGGTCGCTGATCCATATGCTCGATCTCGAAGACGTGGCGATGCGGCCTGCGGCCGTGCTGCCGCTCGGCACCCGCAAGCGCGTTGAGTTGGCCAGGGCGCTAGCCGGCCGACCCAAGCTCGTGCTGCTCGACGAACCGGCGGGTGGGCTCAATCACGGGGAGGTTGGTGAACTCGGCGCCCTTATTCGTCGGGTGCGCGACGAGCGCCAAGTCACGGTGCTGCTCGTCGAGCATCACATGAGCTTGGTCATGTCGGTTTCCGACAAGGTCGTGGCCCTGGATTTCGGCCGCAAGATCGCCGAGGGTACTCCCGCCGAAGTGCAGCAGAACACGGCGGTCATCGAGGCCTATCTTGGCACCGGCCATAAGACTGTATATGCCGCTTCGCGCGGGCAACCGGCCGAATGATGCTCGAGATCGTTGGCTTGCAGGCATTCTACGGCGAGCAGCAGGCGCTGTTCGGTGTGGGGTTCGATCTCGATGCGGGGCAGGTTCGCACCTTGCTGGGAGCGAACGGCGCGGGCAAGACGACGGTGCTGCGGTCAATTTGCGGTATGGTGCGAACCGTTGGCAATATCCGCTTCGATGGAAGATCGATTGACGGTTGGGCAACCGAGGATATCGTCCGACTCGGCGTCGCCCATGTGCCGGAGGGACGCGGTACCTTTGTGCGCTTAACGGTTGAGGAAAACCTGCAACTCGGTGCGATTACCCGCCGCGACCGCGCCGCAATCGCGGACGATATCGAGCAAATCTACCACCATTTCCCGCGCCTCAAGGAGCGTCGGACGCAACAGGCCGGCCTGCTCTCCGGTGGTGAGCAGCAGATGCTCGCCATCGGCCGGGCACTGATGCTGCGGCCGCGCTTGATGCTGCTCGACGAGCCCTCGTTTGGGCTGGCTCCGTTGATCGTCGAAGAGTTGTTCGGAATCCTGCGCGAGGTCAATCGCAGCACCGGCGTCGCGATGTTGATCGTCGAGCAGAATGCCGCGCTCGCCCTCGAACTGGCGGAGCACGCCTATCTGCTCGAAACCGGCCGCATCGTCATGGACGGTCCACCCGCAGCGATCGCCGCCGACGAGGCCGTGCGCCGCGCCTATCTCGGCTATTGAGCGAAAGCCGCACGATGCAATTATTGCTTCAGCAGGTGATGGCTGGCCTTGCCAATGGGGCGATTTATGCATGCATCGCGCTATCGGTGGTCATGATCTACCTGGCGATCGATCACCTCAATTTCGCACAAGGCGAGATGGCCACATTTTCCGCCTATGTCGCTTGGCAGCTGATCCATTGGGGGACGCCATATTGGCTGGCTTTTGTGGCTGTGGTGTTCCTGTCGTTCATTGGCGGCGTCGCGATTGAGCGGGTGCTGTTCAAGCCGCTGCACAACGCCTCGATCCTGGCGAATCTGGTCGCCTTTATCGCCCTGTTCAGCATCCTGAACAGCGGCGACGGCTACATCTGGGATTACACGATCAAGACCTTCCCCAGCCCGTTCGGCACCGGGCCGCTGTTCGGCAGTGCGCTGATCGATGCCCACGCGGCCGGGATGATCGGCGTGACCGCCGTGATGCTGGGTCTGATCTACCTGTTCTTCCGCGGCACGCGGCTCGGCCTTGCGATGCGGGCCGCTGCCGCCAATCCGGAATCGGCTCGCCTGGTCGGCATTCGAGTCGGTTGGATGACGGCGCTCGGCTGGGGCCTCGCGGCGGCGATCGGCGGGGTCGCTGGCATGCTGATCGCGCCGGTCGTGTTTCTCGACCCGAATATGATGTTCGGCGTGCTCCTCTATGGGTTTGCCGGCGCCGTGCTCGGCGGACTGACCAGTCCGGGCGGCGCCGTGCTCGGCGGCTTCGCCGTCGGCGTCATCGAAAACTTGGCGGGCACATTCATCCCCTATTTCGGCCGTGATCTGAAGCTGACGATCGCGCTGTTGGTGATTGTCGCGGTGCTGATGGTGCGGCCTACCGGGATCTTTGGCCGCAATGTGGTGAGCCGAGTGTGACTGCCCGACACCAAGACTCCGCACTCTTCGCATCGTCCGACGAGTTGCGGGGCGAGCAGCGGGCGGCTGTGCCATCGCTCCGACACTGGGTGTTGGCCGGGGTTGTGACAATCGCTCTGGTTGTCCCGTTTGTTTTCAAAGGCTTTGTCATCTTCCAGCTGACCGAGGTGATGATCTACGGACTGGCGATCCTCGGTCTCAATCTGCTGACCGGCTTCAACGGCCAGTTCTCGGTAGGGCATGGGGCATTTTACGGTCTCGGCGCTTATGTCGCCGCGATCTTGATGCAGCGCTACGGCGTCGCGTATTACTGGACGGTGCCGGCCGCGGGCGGCGTCTGCTTTGTGGTCGGAGCGCTGTTCGGGTTGCCGGCATTGCGCTTGCAGGGCCTCTATCTCGCACTCGCTACCTTTGCGCTGGCGGTGGCGCTGCCGCAGCTCCTCAAATTTCATGGCCTGGAAGCCTGGACCGGCGGCGTGCAGGGCATCGTCGTCGATCAGCCGGATGTACCCGGGTTCTTGCCGATCGACGCTGATCAATGGCTTTATTATTTTACTCTGGCCGTCGTGTTGATCATGTTCGCCGGCGCCGCCAATCTGATAAAGAGCCGCACCGGCCGCGCCATCATGGCGATCCGCGACCACCCGATCGCCGCTGCGGCAATGGGGGTCAATGAGTTGCTCTACAAGACGCTGACCTTTGGCGTCAGCGCGCTCTACACCGGCGTGGCGGGCGCTTTGGGCGCGCTCGCGGTGCAGTTCGTCGCTCCCGACAGCTTCAACCTGTTCTTGTCGATCTATTTCCTCGTCGGCCTGATCCTCGGCGGCATGGGATCGCTGCCGGGCTGCCTGTTCGGCGGCTTGTTCGTGCTCTACGTTCCGAACATCGCCGCAGAGGTGTCGCGCGGCTTGGCCGGCGTCATCTACGGCGCCATCATGCTGCTGGTTATTTTCGTGATGCCGACCGGTGCTGCCGGATTTACCCGGCTCGCATTCAGCTATCTATCGCGATGGCGCAATCGGTAAACTATCGGATCCGCAAGCGGGCCACGCTGCGCAAGGGAGGTCACTGTGAAGATCCTGACACGTCGCACCATTCTCGCCGCCGCCCCCGCGGCGCTGGCTTTTGGCGGCTCGCTCGTCGCCGCGCCGAGGGTGCGCGCTGCAGCGCAGTACGGGCCGGGCGTCACCGATACCGAGATCAAAATCGGCAATACCGGGCCCTATAGTGGCCCGGCCTCGTCCTACAGCGCAGTCCCCAAGTCCCAGGTCGCCTATTGGAAAATGATCAATGATCAGGGGGGCATCAACGGCCGCAAGATCAACTTCATTTCTTATGACGACGGCTACACTCCGCCCAAGACCGTCGAGATGGTGCGTAAGCTGGTCGAGGAGGACAACGTGCTGCTGATCGCCAGCCCGCTCGGGACCCCGACCAACAGCGCCATTTGGCATTACATGAACCAGAAGAAGGTGCCGCAATTGTTCGTCGCAACCGGCGCCACCAAGTGGGACGACCCAAAGGGGCATCCATGGACCATAGGATGGCAGCCGAACTACCAGAGCGAGGGCCGGATCTATGCGTCCTACATCCTGAAGCAGAAACCCGATGCCAAGGTCGGGGTGCTCTACCAGAACGACGATTTCGGCAAGGACTACCTGAAGGGCGTCGTTGACGGTCTCGGTGACAAGGCGGTCTCGATGATCGCCGTCAAGGCCTCCTACGAGACCACCGATCCGACCGTCGACTCGCAAATTATCGGCATGAAGGCAGCCGGGTGCGATGTTCTCGTCAACACCGCCATCCCCAAATTTGCAGCGCAGGCGATCAAGAAGGTGGCCGGTATCGATTGGAAGCCGCTTCACATCCTCAGCAGCGTCGGCAACTCGGTCGGCGCCACGCTCAGGCCGGCAGGCTTCGAAAACGCCAAGGACATCGTATCGGTTTTCTTCGTCAAAGACCCCACGGATCCGAAATGGCAGGACGATGCCGGTCATAAATGGTGGGTTTCGTTCATGGATAAATACTTCCCCGATGGGGATAAGACCGATGCGGGCGCCGTGGTCGGCCCATCGCTTGCCGGCACCCTGGCGCAGGTGCTCAAGCAGTGCGGCGATAACCTGACCCGCGAAAATGTGATGAAGGAAGCGGCGAACCTGCACGATTTCACCGTGCCGATGCTGCTGCCCGGGATCTCGATCAACACCAGCCCTACCGACTTCGCCCCGGTCAAGCAGGTCCAGATGGCGCGCTTCGACGGCGAGCGCTGGCGGCTGTTCGGCCCGTTATTGACCGGCGCGATAGGTTAGAGGAAGCACCGGCCTCTCTAGCCGCCGGCGCCTTGGGAGCCGGCCGAAGCCGCGCGGCGGCGATGAACTGGATCAAAGCGCTCGCGTTCAATTTCGCGCTCCTCGTCTGGACGCTTGTCCTCGGCATCGTCGGGCTGCCGTTCCTGCTGGCGCGGCGCGCAGCGGCAATGGCTTTTGGCCGGTTCTGGGCGCGCGGGGTGCTCGCTCTGCTTAGGCTCGTCGTGCGCCTAGATCACCGCGTTGTCGGCCTCGACCGTATCCCACCGGGCGGCTGCATCATCGCGATGAAGCATCAATCGGCTTGGGATGCACTGATTCTGCCGATTGTGCTTGGCGACCCCGCGATCGTGGTCAAGCGCGAACTGCTGCTGCTGCCGTTTTATGGCTGGTACGCAGCGCGCGCCGGCTCGATCTTGATCGACCGTAACGCCGGCGCCAGGTCATTGCGCCAGATGGTCGCCGCGGCTCGGCCGGTGGTCGCCGAGGGGCGTCCGGTTGTAATCTTCCCCCAGGGCACCCGAGTGGCGCCAGGAGCATCGATGCCCTACCAGCCGGGCGTTGCCGCGCTCTACCAGTCGCTCGGCGTTCCTCTCGTTCCGGCGGCGGTCAATTCCGGTCTTTTCTGGGGGCGCAGGGCGTTCATAAAGCGCCGCGGCCGCATCCTCCTCGAATTTCTCGAACCGATCCCACCCGGCTGGCCGCGTCCCCGGTTGATGGCAGAATTGGAAAAGCGGATCGAAACCGCAACCTCGGCGCTCGAACAGGAGGCTGAGTTGGCGATGCGCGGCCGCCGGCTGTTCGGACCTGCCAAAAGCGCTTGAATCCTGCCGGCGCAGATCTGCGTGCGTTGCCGAACGAATACGTGAGCACTGTGTGATATAGGTTATCCGAGGAAGGAATCTCGGCCATGGCTCTTGTCGGTGCGATTTCGCAGCGGATCTGGGACATGAAGTATCGTCTGCGGGCGCCCGCTGACGGCGATGTGCCGGGCGAACCCCTGGACAAAACCATCGAAGATACTTGGCGCCGGGTAGCGACGGCGGTGGCCTCCACCGAACGGGAGCCGGTCAAGTGGGCGGATCGGTTTTACCAGGCGATGGAAGATTTCAAGTTTCTGCCTGCCGGGCGGGTCATCGCCGGTGCCGGCAGCAGCCGCTCGGTCACCCTGTTCAACTGCTTCGTGATGGGGACGATCCCCGACGACATGGGCGGGATCTTTACTCATCTGCGCGAGGCTGCGCTGACCATGCAGCAGGGGGGCGGCATTGGCTATGACTTCTCGACCCTGAGGCCGCGCGGCGCGCCGGTGAAGGGGGTAGGTGCCGATGCCTCCGGCCCGCTGTCGTTCATGGATGTGTGGGATGCGATGTGCCGCACGATCATGAGCGCCGGTTACCGCCGCGGCGCGATGATGGCGACCTTGCGCTGCGACCACCCCGACATCGAAGCCTTCATCGAAGCCAAGCATGAGCCGGGCAGGCTGCGCATGTTCAACCTGTCCGTTTTGGTGACCGACGCTTTGATGAAAGCAGTCGAGGAAAACGCGCCTTGGGAGCTTTCATTTGAAGGCACCGTCGCCAAGGTGCTGCCGGCGCGCGAGCTTTGGGACAAGATCATGCGCGCTACCTATGCTTACGCTGAGCCCGGCGTGATCTTCATCGACCGCATCAATCGTCGAAACAACTTATGGTATTGCGAGACAATCAGGGCGACTAATCCCTGCGGCGAGCAGCCATTGCCGCCTTATGGCGCCTGTCTTTTAGGCTCGATCAACCTGGCGAGCCTGGTCGAACGCCCGTTCATCCCGCAATCGAGACTCGACCTCAACCATTTGGCGCGCCTGGTGCCGGATTGCGTCCGCATGATGGATAACGTCATCGACATCTCGCAATTTCCACTGCCGCAGCAAAAGGAAGAAGCAACAAGCAAGCGCCGCATAGGGCTCGGAGTCACCGGCCTCGCCGACGCGCTGATCCTGTGTGGGCTACGCTACGGTTCGGCCGAGGCAGTCGCGGCTACCGAGGAATGGCTCGGCGTGATCGAGCGCGAGGCCTATCTCGCCTCGGCGATGCTTGCGGCCGAAAAAGGCTCGTTTCCGCTGTTTGATCGCGACCGCTACCTCGCCGGGGAGACGATTGCTGGCCTCGACGAAGAAGTACGCGCCGAGATTGCCCGATGCGGTGTTCGCAACGCGCTTGTGACCTCGGTAGCTCCTACGGGCACCATTTCGCTATTTGCAGACAATGTTTCGTCCGGAGTTGAGCCGGTGTTCAGCTTCCGCCATAGGCGCAACGTGCTGATGCCCGACGGAACCCGGCGTGAGGAGGAAGTCACCGACTACGCCTATCGCCTGTTCCGGCGAATCAGAGGCGAGACCGCGCCGTTACCCGACTATTTCGTCGATGCCCAGGTGCTCGCCCCGGCCGACCACCTGGTCATGCAGGCCGCGGTGCAGAAGCACGTCGACAGCTCGATCTCCAAGACGATCAATGTTCCGGCCGAGATCCCGTTCGAGCGTTTCAAGGATATCTATCTGCAAGCCTATGAACTGGGCTGTAAGGGATGCACCACCTACCGCCCGAACGAGGTAACGGGCGCCGTGCTCGCGGCCAGACCCGAGACCGCCGTCGGGGCCGAGACGCGCGCGACCCCGCAGCAAGCCGAATTGCCGCTGCCGTCACCCGCACCGGCGGCGTCGCCGAAGCCCGCGGACATCTTCGAGGCAGGCGGCGTCGTCTATATGACGCAACCCCTGAGCCGGCCCGAGGCCTTGCCCGGCCAAACCTACAAGCTGCGCTGGCCCGACAGCGAGCACGCGCTCTACATCACCCTGAACGACATCGTCCAGGACGGCAGGCGGCGTCCTTTCGAAGTGTTCATCAACTCGAAGAATATGGAACATTATGCCTGGACCGTAGCCTTGACGCGGATGATCAGCGCCGTCTTCCGCCGTGGCGGGGACGTGTCCTTCGTCGTCGAGGAAATGAAGGCGGTATTCGATCCACGCGGCGGGGCCTGGATGGAGGGCAAATACGTGCCGTCCCTGCTAGCTGCCATCGGCGACGTCATCGAACGGCATATGGTCGAGGTCGGTTTTTTGCCCCGCGAACGTTCGGATCGGTCCCTTACCGCGAAGGTCGTCAACCTTCCTGCTTCCGATCCCTCCGCCCCGCTGATCTATCAAGCTCCGCCGCGCCGCGCACAGTGTCCGAAATGCGGGGAAGCGGCGCTGATCCGCATCGAGGGCTGCGATCAGTGTACCAGTTGCGATTATTCGAAATGCGGCTAGCCTTTTCGCCGGATGGCTGTTCTGACCGGTCGGGCCGATCAGGTGTCCGCAAACAGGTGCTGCGCGTCGGCCTGTGCCATCGTCGGATTCAGCGCATCGAACCTGCCTGTCGTCTTCAATTCTGCTGCAATCTGCCGGATCGTTGATGCCTCCATCAGCGCTGCCGCGCTCGCTGCGCTGGCGCGGGCCACGTCAAGCGCTTGGAGCTCGGTGACGCTTGGCGAGCCAGCAGGCACATTTATGTTGATTGGCGCTGCAAGCGCCTTCACCAGCCGAGCCATCGTGGCCGTGTCGCGCAGCCCGATCGGGTAAAGGCAGTCTGCGCCGGCCGCGAGATAGGCCTTGCCGCGCTCGACTGCCTCCTCGAACCGGCTCGGATGATGTCCACAACTGAATTTCCGACCTCCTGCGGGGTCTCGCCAAAGCCGGCCGCGATGTCGGCGGTGACCGGCACCGGAACCACCCTGACGATGCGGGCGGTCGCGGCTACAACCTCTGGCCAAGGTGCGGCGTCACCGTCGGCATAACCGATCGCCCATGAGACGCCGCCACTGGTAGTCGTGATCGCGGGAAAACCGGCCGCCGCAAAGAGCCGGGCGCTGATCGCATTCCAGGGCTTAGGCAGCGGCAGCGACGGACGGCGATGGATGCTGCGAAATATCTCGGCCTTACGGGCTTGTTCGGCTGCATGCATTCAGCGCGCCCGGAGGTGTTAACCGACATCTCCCCCCGACCCTTTTGTCATCGGCGATCGCCGTCAAACCAGCGATTTGTCCACATGAATGCACGGGAAGATTGGCGCAACCGCCCGATGCGAGTTTCTGAATGTTCCCTAGTTGTACCCTATCGCGGCACGTGAAAATCGGGTATCCTATGACTGTATCTGCTATTCGTCACGGTGACGCGATATGCAATCAGGCTATAGCGAGCTCAAGTCTTCCGATCGCATCGTCGCTCGGTTTTTGCAGAAATATTATAGCATATGGCAAGAATTATTCCCAGGGTTGAATAAACGTGCCCATTGGCATGTCATTTTTCTAGCGAGAACAAGTGGTGACGCTGGTGTTTCCAGCCGGGCGATCCATCGCACGCTGTACGGCTCCTACGGAACGGATATCCGTACTTGTATTGAGAGAATAAAAGACTGCGAGCGCGAGGGGTTCGTCAGGGTTTTTGATATGTCCAATCAGGACTGCTCGGCGGCCCCCGGATGCTTAGTCGGCCCCACCAGCAAGCTCTACGAAAGTTTTGAGGCGCATTGCCGCGAGACGATCGACGAGATCTGTGCCGTGGCCGGTCACTCCGTCTGCCCGCCCGCGGCGATGATACCCTGCGACGAGACCGTAATCTCCGAAATCTATCGCTTTTTTGGCGCCTGCGACCAGAAGTGGCGGGAAACTATTGAGCAGGTGGTCCGGAACAAAGGTTTGACCCCGGCCCATCTCGACGACGCCATGGATCATTTGGTCACTTACCAATACTGGGCGATCGTCATGCTGCTGTGGTCGGCGAGCTCGATTTGGAAGCGACCGCGGCGGCGCGACAGCTCTGGTCGTCGACGAAATCATCAGCCGGATGTGGGATACGCTCCGGCTCGGGCATCTGGCGATCAAGGAACGCGTTACCAACCTGATCCGATGGGGGTTTTTCGCCGAGCAAACGATAAAAAAGCACAAGGCTGTTTCGTTGACGCCGGTAGCCGGTGCTGAAATCACGGCCGGCCTGGCCCAAATCATGCCACCGCTCACCTCGCTTCACGACAAGCTGATCCCGAAATACGCGGCGGTCAGTTCGATCAGGGTTGCCTAGCCGAACGTCTGAAACGCGGTCTGGGCTTGCCGCGGACGATCACGAACCGGCCGAGTGAGGTTCGCGAGAATTTGTCGATGTCCCGCTATCTCTGCGTTGTTGCGGGAGTTTGCTGTTTCTTTTTTGCGCTTCAGTTACGAGCCGATCCGTCCGCCCCGGAGTCTCGGGATGCAAGCGCCGCATTGGCGCAGTCTCTGGCGGCGGAGGAACAGCGCCTCGGCCCGACGAATCCGAACCTGCTGCCGATCCTTGCTCCTCTCGCGCAGTTGCGGTTTGAGGATGCTGATATCGCCGGAGCGACGGCGCTGCGGCGCCGCGCGCTGAAGATTGCAATTGCTTCTTATGGCAGTTCTTCAGTGGCGGCGGCCGACGCGATGGCGGCGCTTGCCCGCCTTTATATCGATTTGCGCCGTTATCTCGATGCCGAGCCGCTCGTAATCGCCGCTGATAGCGTACTGTCCGCCAAACTCGGAGTCGAAGATGCCAAGATTTCGCCGTTACTCGCCGATCGTGCGCGGATCGACCTTGCCCGCGGCGAGGTGAGCCATGCGCGAAAATGGGCCGAGGCGGCAATGGCAGTCGATGCCAGGATCGACAAGGCGCCGCGAAGCGATCGGTTGCGCGTGCTCGGTGCGGTACTCGCTGCGGAAGGTCGGTTTGACGATAGTGAGCCGATCCTGCGCCGGGCGTTGGCGCTCGACCGAGCCGGGGCGGACCAATTCGGGATCGCACGCAGCTTGGCGCAGCTCGCCAAGGCCTATATCCGCCAAAAGCGCTTTGACGAAGCGCTGCCCCTGATCGAGGAGGCGACATCGATCGATCAGCGGCGGCTCGGCGCCACCCATCCGCTGATCGCCGAGGATTTTCACGATGTCGGCCTGATCTACCTGGCGAACGATCGCGCCGCCGACTCAGCCAAAGTGTTCCGGTACGCGATCCACTTGCTCGACCGCGGCGCTGGCCGAGGAACTCCGACCCTCGCCTATGTTGAGCTCGACCTCGCCCGTGCCGAACATGCGCTAGGGCATCAGGACAAGGCGCAGGCCTTGTTCGGCGACGCCCGCCGCATCCTCAACACCGCGGAAGATGAAGAGCGAGCGCGCCAGCGCCGAGTCTAGCCGCTGACCGGACCGGCGCCGAGAAAATGAACTCTCGTCAATAAAGCCGGTTCTGGTAGCCGTCCGCGGTGTATCGCTCGGACTCTTCAACGCTGATGCCGCCGATCTGGTCGGCGAGGATGCGGCCGAGGGACGGGAATTCGCTGCGGTGGATCTGCTTTTCCGGGTTCCACAGATCGGAGCGGATCAGTGCCTTGCCGCAATGAAAATAAATCTCGTCGGCCGAAACGAGGATACCGCTGCGCGGCACCTTGCCGTTGACTGCGAGCGGTTCGAGCAGCGCCGGGTCGGTCGTCACCTGCGCGCGGCCGTTGACCCGCAACGTCTCGTTGACCCCAGGCACGAAAAAGATCAGTCCGACCCCGGGACGCGCGACCAGATTGGTCAAAGTGTCGACCCTGTTGTTGCCGACCCGATCGGGAATCAACAAGGTCCGGTCGTCGACTACCTGGACAAACCCCGGCCCGTCACCTTTGGGCGAGGCGTCGCAGTGTCCCGACGGATCGGATGTAGCGATAACCAAAAACGGCGAGAGCGCGATGAAGTCGCGGCAATGTCGATCGAACCTGGTCAGCTGCTTTTTGATCGCACGCTCGCTCGGCGCCCCGTAAATTTCACGCAACTGGTGCGGGTTCTCGATCGTGTCCACCGGTCGCCTCCTTCGCGAAAAGCGCGCAATTATGCGCGAGCCGGACCGACAGCGCCATTGGCATTGGCGAGCGGCGCGAGTATCAGTCGAAAAATCAGGCAAGGAGGCTGCCGTTGAGCGATGCCGGCTCGGGAATAAGCGAAAACCGATTGCGCATCGCGTATGAGGAGCGCCCCGAGGGCGGCCGCATCGCGCTGCTGACGATCGACAACGCCCGCAAGCTGAACAGCCTCAACTCTGCGCTGATGCGCGATATCGTCGAGACGATGGCGGGAATTGCGCCAGATCCCGGGCTGCGGCTCGCGATCATAGCGGGCGCCGGTAGCCGCGCCTTTGTCGGCGGCGCCGATCTAGGCGAGATTGCCGCCCTCGACCACGCTGGGGCGCGCTGCTTCATCACTCTGGTCCATCGCTGCTGCGATGCGTTCCGCCGGCTGCCGGTGCCGGTCGTCGCGCGCATCGACGGTTTTGCCCTTGGCGCCGGGCTCGAACTCGCCGCCGCCTGCGATCTGCGGGTGGCGAGCGAAGGTTCGGTCTTCGGGATGCCCGAGGTGGCGATAGGTATTCCCTCGGTGGTCGAGGCTGCCTTGTTGCCAAAGCTGATCGGCCCGGGCCGGGCTCGCCGTCTGCTGTTGACCGGCGAGACGATCGGCGCCGTGACCGCGCTGGAGTGGGGCCTCGTAGATGCGGTGGCCCCGGCCGATGGCCTTGACGAGGCGGTCGAGCGCTTCGCCCGGCCGATCCTCGCCGCCGGCCCTCATGCAATACGGTTGCAGAAAAGGCTGATCCTCGAATGGGAAGAACTGCCCACCGGAGCGGCGATCGCGCGCGGGATTGACTGCTTTGTCAGCGCCTTCGATACCGAGGAGCCGGCACGGATGGCGGGCGCGGCGCTCGCCCGGCTGCGCTCCCGCAATAAATCGAGCCCGGAACAGTGAATCCGATCCGCCGCCGCAAGCCCAAGCATCTGGGCGAAGCCGGGGACGACGCGCCGCACTATTACGGACATCGCGAGCGGCTACGCCAGCGTCTGATCGACGCCGGGGCGGAAAGCCTGCCCGATTACGAGCTGCTCGAAGTGATGCTGTTCGTCAGCAACCCGCGTGGCGACGTCAAGCCCCTGGCCAAGGAGCTCCTCGAGCAATTCGGCGGGATCGCCGAGGTGCTGAGCGCCGATGCCGACGCACTGGCCGCGGCTGGGCTCGGCCTCGCCGGCATCGCGGCAATCAAATCGGTGCGGGAGGCGGCCTTACGCCTGATGCGGGCGGAGCTGCGGGACCGGCCGGTGGTCAATTCCTGGGACAAGCTGATCGATTACTGCAGCGCCCAGGTCGCACACAACAAGGTCGAGGAATTCCACATCCTGTTTCTCGACCGCAAGAACGTGCTGCTGAAGCATGAGCGCCAGCAGCGCGGCACGGTCGACCACACGCCGGTCTATACCCGCGAGGTGGTCAAGCGCGCGCTCGAGCTCGGCGCCTCGGCGCTGATCCTGGTGCACAACCACCCCTCGGGCGACCCGACCCCGTCCAAGGCCGACATCGCGGTGACGCAGGACATCAAGAAAGCCGCCGCCCCGCTCGGCGTCGTGTTGCACGATCACGTCATCATCGGCCGCAACCGCCACACCAGCCTGCGCGATTTGGGGCTGATCTGACCGCTAAAGCAAAGGAGGATCCCGTGTTTGCGAGCCTCTCCGACGAGCAGCGCCAGTTTGTGCAGACTGTCCGCGATCTTGCCCAAAGCGAGTTCCGCGCCCGCGCTCTCGACTATATGGACGGCACCTTCCCCTGGGAAAACATGCGGCGGCTGGCCGAGTTGGGCGTTCTCGGCATGGCGGTGCCGGAGGAATATGGCGGGCTCGGCCTGCCGGTGTTCGATACCGCGCTGGTGCTCGAGGAGATCGCCAAGGTCTGCTATGTGACCGCGATGGCGGTATTGGGCGAGGTCGGGGTGCAGACCCGGATCATCGCCGCCTATGCGCCGGAGCCGATCAAGCGGCGCATCCTGCCGGCGGTGGTCAGCGGCGAGTGCCTGCTGGCGGTGTGCATGACCGAGCCCGACGCCGGCACCGACGTCGCCAATTACCGCACCAACGTCGACCATGTCGGCAACCGGCTGCGGCTGAACGGGGTCAAGACCTTGATCAGCCGCGCCGAAGAGGCCGGGATGTTCGTCGTCTTCACCCGCGTCGACAAAAAGCCGGGGCGCGAAGGCATCGGCTGCGTCCTGGTCGAGAAGGGGACGCCGGGGTTTTCGGTGACCGGCACCTACCACACCATGGGCGGCGAAAATCTGCACGAGATCCGCTTTGAGGACTGCGAATTGCCGCCCGAGAACCTGGTTCTGGAGGACGGGTTCCGTAAACTCCTGTCGGCCTTCAACACCCAGCGCTGCCTGAACCCCAGCATTTCGCTCGGCCTCGCCGAGGGCGCCCTCGAAGAGGCGGTCAAATACGTCAAGGAGCGCAAGGCTTTTGGCCGCGCCATCGCCGACTTCCAGGGGATGCGCTGGAAGATCGCCGAAATGTACCGCGAGATCGAGGCGGCGCGCAGCGTGCTTTACCGCGCCTGCGCCAGCGCCGACCCGTTCCCCGACCCGCTGTTGGCCGCAATCGCCAAGGTCACCTGCAACGAGATGGCGCTCAAGGTCACCAGCGAAGCGATCCAGGTGCATGGCGGCTATGGCTTTACCGACGAGTACCCGGTCTCGCGCTTCTACCGCGGCGCCCGCTACGGCACCCTGGGCGGCGGCACCTCGGAGACCCTGCGCGACCTGATCGGCAAGCGGGTGCTGGCCGGCCTCGACCCCGATGACGGCATCCTCGGGCTCGGCATGTTCTGATCCCCTGGAAGCCAGGGCAATTCCCGCGAACCGGCAAAACAACCGGGAATTTCGCCGCGTCGGGGCGCCGGTGAGCCGCCTGCGGTCAAAACGCCGTGCCGAATCAGCGGGTTGCGGCAAATTCCCGTAGCACCGGAACCGGGAATTCTGCGCCGATAAACGGGAAATCAGACGGCGGAACCGGGAACCGCCGGGAATTCTAGTTGCTATAATCATCATATTGACAATCAATGCTATTTTCGCTATTATCCGCCCAGATTTGGGGTGTGCATTTGGGTTTGACAAGAGGGCGAGCAATGGGACGGGCGAGTGCCGGCTGACGGCCCGCGCGATTACGAAATCGGCTACAAAAAGCCGCCGGTCGCGACCCGGTTCAAAAAAGGCAATCGCGCCAACCCCCATGGCCGGCCACGCGGCTCGAAGAATTTGGCGAGCTTGCTGGAGAAGGCGCTCGACCAGGCGGCCGATGCCGACCCGAGCGAGCGGCGCGGCCGGCTGACCAAGCGCGACCTGGTGGTGGCGCGGCTGGTCGAGCGTTCCGCCGGGGCCGATCTCGCCGCGACCAAGCTGTTGTTCGAATTGCTGCGCAAAATCGATCCGCGCCGGGTCACCACGCCGTCCGCCCCGATCGGCGTCCCCCCAGCCGACGACCCGATCGCCCAGGTGCGCGCGAAACTCCTCCGCCTCGCCCGCGCCCAAGGCCTGCTCCCGTCATCCGACGCTCCGCCTGCAGCCGCCGCTCCACCGGCCGCCCCCGATCCGACCGATACCCAGCCGCCCGACGGCGACCAAGCCGATCCCGGGCCGGCCGATGCCGCCGGCAGCGCCCCCGCTGACGATCCGACCGCCCAGCTGCGCGAGAAACTCCACCGCCTCGCCAGCGCCCGAGGCCCGCTCCCGCCGTCCGACGCTCCGTCTGACGCCGCTGCTCCACCCGAGCCTGCGGACGAGACCGATCTCGATGATGCCGCAACAGGCGCGGATCAGGCGACATGACATATGATTTTAGCAACTAATAGCAAGCTACACTGGCCAGTTCAGCATTCCCCATACCACCGGAGACCGGTGAGCCCGGGTGAACCCGAAACGGAAAGCGAGCGCGGCCGTTCGCCTCGAAGGCACGAGGGAATGCCGGATAACAGTGATTCCTGGAAAATCGGCAATGCCTTGCCAGCACCGGCGAAGGTTGGCCGACTGGGCCGTCTGAGGGCGATAGGATTGCTCTCGCCGCTTTTCAGCGATGCTGTCCCGCTCGGCATCGCTGAAAAGCCCCGACAAGGGGAAATGTCAACGTGTTTGTCAATGTCTTCCTCAATTATAAGGTATATGATATTGTCAATCTCAAAGTAGGAGTGGTCGCCCTATGTCAGGTAACGTTATCCATCTGCCGCGTCCGCGTGCGCAGCGATCCGCCTCTGAGGGGCTAGGGTTTTATGTGCGCGCGGGCCGCAACGATCATGTTGCGCTGCTCGATCTGCTCGCCACGGGCGAAGAAGGGATTTTTGGCCTCGTCATCGAGGCCCAGCATGTGGATCGGCACCGCGAACTGATGACCGAGGCGCGAAGGCGCGACCTCGACGTGATCCTTGATACGAAAGTCCTGCAAATGGGCTTCCCCGGCACCCTGACCGAAGGGCTGTCGGCGCTGCCGTGGGGGCTAGAGCGGCATCATAACGTGACGGACTTCGACGGAAACGCGGGCCAGTGGCGCGCGGCGCAGATTGTGGAAGCCGCCGCGAACAACGGCTTCACGCAATTACTTGGCCCGACGCACCTACTGAGCAGCCCCAACGATCCTTGGCTGCGCCGCGATATCGCCATGATGAACCGGACGGCGGCTGAGATTGCGCGCTGTGACGCGGAACTGGACCTCATTTACCCGCTTGCCGTACCGATACGGCTCTTGCGCAACGCTGCCGAACGCCGCGCGATCATTGCGGCGCTTGCCGACGCGCCTTGTGCGGCGATCTGGCTGAAAGTCGAAAATTTCGGCGACGACGCGACCGGCGAGAAGATCGCGGCTTACGTTGAAGCGTGCCGGGATTTTCATGCGCGCGGCCTTCCGCTCGTCGGCGACCATGTGGGCGGCCTGCCGGGCCTCGGCGCACTGGCCTTCGGCGCGGTCGGCGGCATCGCGCACGGCGTCACTATGCAGCAGAGTTTCCGCGCGTCGGGCTGGCGGCGGCCACTTGCCTCGGGCGGGGGCTTCGGCCCAAGCTGGCGCGTATACATCCCGCAGCTTGATTTGCTGCTCAAGACAAAGGCGGCGCAGACGCTTTTCGCGGCCTCCCCAAGGATCAGGGCGATGTGCGGTTGCAAAGACACGCATTGCTGCCCGCGCGGCGTGGCCGACATGATGGGCCATCCGGCCCGGCACGCGATCTATCAGCGCGCACGGGAAATCGAGCGCCTAAGTGCCGTGCCGCAGAGCGTGCGCGCCGGCCACTACTTGAACCACAGCGTGCGCAAAGTGTCTGACGACGTAGCGCAGTTGGCGGCGTTCCCGGTCGGCGATGACGCCTTGGCAAAGCGCCTGCAAGCGAAACAGCAGGAAATAAGCCGGTATCGGCAAACCGTCGCGCATCTTGTGGAAAATACCGAGGCGGCGTCCGTCGCCGTCGCGCCATCGCGCCGGCAGGCTCGGAAGGGCGGCTAATCATGCGCGGAAGGGAAGCGATCATGCGTTGGCAGAGGCGGCCATGACAGGCGCAGTCGCAAGGCGGCTGGAATTGTTGCGCACAAAAGGGGCGATCAAGGATATCGAGGTTGCCAATTTGCTCGGCACCCGGCCGGAGACTGTCTCGCGGTGGAATCAGGGGCGCGCCTATCCGCGTGCGAATACCGAGAAAACACTGCTCGAACTGGAATACATCGTCGATCAGCTTGGGGACTTCTACGAACCGAACGAGGCGCGGCAATGGATCTTCGCGCCGCAAAAGCTACTCGGCGGCACCTCGCCGGCTGAACTCATCCGCGCCGGCCGGATTGACGAAGTGATGCGGCTGGTCAACCAACTTCGCGAAGCGGTTTATCTCTAAGCCACGGACGGGGCATGATTCACGATCAGGGCCTCGTCGATCAGTTAAGTGCGCTTGCGATTGAAAGATTCGAAGGCGAGGTTTTCCGGGCAACCGGCCGCAGCGCCGATCCGCTGGCCTTTTCAGTCAACGGGGGGCGATGGGCACCTCCCGCGCGCGACGGCGCGGACGTGCCGGTGCTCTATACCAGCTTCGAGCGGGACGGCTCGCTTGCGGAGGTCGTCGCCTATCTGACGTTGCTAACGCCGTTGCCGCTCTCGCGGTCGTTGAAGGTTGCACGGCTCGGCGTCTCGACGGCCAAGACGCTCCGGCTTGCACGTGTCAGCCTCGAAAGGCTAGGGGTGGAAATGGCGCGATATGGCGAACGCGATTACCCGCACACCCAAAAAATCGGGGCGGCACTCGCCTTTCTCGGATTGGACGGGCTGATTGCGCCCTCGGCCCGCTGGCAATGCGACAATCTGATGATCTACCAGACCAATCACATGTTGCTTAACGAACGGTTGGAGGTGATCGAGGAAGAGCATGTTGATTGGGGCGCGTGGGCGCTCCTGAACGGCTTCATGACAGAAGGGTGAGATTCCTGATCGCCGCCCTCATAGGCGCTTCCGAGGTGGGTGTCGATGGATAACCTCGCCGCTCTCTGGCAGTACGCAAGCGGCTTCCTCAATTCGAATGCCTTCACAGCAATCGCGGGTTCTTGTGCGGGCGCGTTTGCGGGGGCGTGGGCCGCTCAACGGATCGCGGCCAGAGGAAAAGACAGGGACGATTTCCTTGCCGAGATACGTAATACAAGCGCCGCAACCGTTGTCGCGCTGTCGATATGCAATTCTTTTCTGTCGATCAAAAAACAGCATGTCAAACGGCTCAAACACACATTCGACAAGCAAAAAGCCGACTATCTAGATAGGGTGCAAAAATACCGCTCTGGTCAATTGGCCCGCAATGACACCGCCCCGCCCTTATTGTTCGGCCTTCAGGCGCTCGTCTTGCCACCTTTTGCGTTGCCGTTGGAAGCCTTGCGGCACCAGTTGTTCGAAAAAATATCACTGGCAAATCGTCGACCCCTGATGCTTGCGGTATCGTTGAGCGAAACTGTCGATGGTCTGAATACGTCGATCAATAATCGAAATCGGCTGTTCGCGTCCTATCAGGAAGCGGGCCTGTCTGCGGACGACCTTTTGCCTTTGTATTTCGGTCTTCCGCAAGGGCATAACCACGTCATCAATCAAACGTACCCGGATTTGATCGATGCAATATACCGTCAGACTGACGACGGCGTTTTTTACAGCAAGCTTTTATGTGAAGACCTTTACTCCCATAACGTGCAACTGGCCGCACGTTTTAAGAAACGATTTGGGCGCGCGGCACCCGGTACTATGGATAAACCAGATTTTACGACGCCGGCCAGTGAAGGTCTTATCCCAAATCAGGCCGACTATGCTGACTGGCTCACCCTGTTCAGACCCGCGAAATCAGCCGCACCGGGCCAAAAAGTCTGAGGCCGGATCGAAGAAGCCGCACCGGCCGGATGTTGGTCAGGCGGCGGCGTGCTTCACGGTGCGTGGACGGTCTCCAGTTCGGATCTGGACGACCGAACTTTGGCACACAGATGCCGCGGGGCCGTCCACCCCAACGAAACAGCGGAGCACCGCGCAAAAGCTTAAGAGGAGGCGGAATGCGCCGCGCTGTTCCCGCCCTACACTTTGGTGAGTGGCGACTTAAACGGGATCGAGATTGCCGAGCGTGCCAGGAGCCAATATGATGGCTGCGGGGTCGAAGCAGGCACCCCATTAGACGGCCTATCCCCGTCCAAGCTCTGCGCCTCTCGCTATGCGAGGCGTGTGCGCGGATGGACCCGAACCAAATCCATTTCCGCTTCCGGATTCAACGACGCGGCCGGCGCGTAACGGCGCCGGCTGTTGTCGCTGTTTGGCGCGCCCGCGCGACGAGGTGATCCGAGGAGACGATATGGCCGACCTTAAGCATCGCAAAATCGCGGTTCTCTGGCGCGGAGATCGGCGAGGCGCGGCGCACCGCAACGCCCGCAGAACAATCGCTTTTACCGCGTCTTCGAAGAGTTGGCGGCGCTCGGCATTCCATGCCGAGCCTGCGGTTTTCGACGAGGATTTTGCCGACGAGGTGCGCGAGCAGCTGTTAGCCGTCGATGGGGTGCTGGTGTGGGTCGATCCGATCCACGAAGGAAAGACCCGGTCGGTGCTCGATGCGATGTTGCGCGAGGTCGCATCGCGTGGGCCTTGGGTCAGCGCGCACCCCGACGTGATCCTCAAGATGGGCGTCAAGGAAGTCCTCTACCGCACCAAGCATCTCGGATGGGGCACCGATACCCACCTCTATCGCACGATGGCTGATTTCACGAGTGCGTTCCCCTCGCGGCTGCGATCGGCCGGCCCGCGTGTGCTGAAGCAGAACCGGGGCAATGGCGGGCAGGGGGTTTGGAAGGTCGGAGCTGGTTTCCGGTACGGCCGGCGACGCGAGCATCGTGCGCGTGCTGCATGCACAGCGCGGAAGCTGCCCGGAAGAAATGCCGCTTAGCGGAGTTCATGACGCGCTGCGAGGCCTATTTCGCCGCAGACGGATGCATCGTGGACCAACCGTTTCAGCCTCGCCTGCCCGAGGGCATGATCCGCTGCTACATGGGCGCCGACAAAGTGGTCGGCTTCGGCCACCAACTGATCAAGGCGCTGATCCCGCCGCCGCCCGAAGGCCCCGACTCCCCGGCAGCACAGCCGGGCCCTCGGATCATGCATGGGCCCGACGCGGAGCAATTTCAGCGGCTCAGGCAGAAGATGGAAACCGAATGGACGCCGCAAATGATGGCGGTGCTGGGCATCGACGCCGCCCAGCTGCCGATCATCTGGGACGCCGATTTTCTCTATGGACCGCGCACGCCGTCGGGCGAGGACAGCTACGTCCTGTGCGAGATCAACGTCAGTTCGGTGTTCGCGATCCCGGATCAGGCGCCCGCGGCGATGGCGCGACTGACCTTGGACAGGCTGCGCCGCGCATGACCGGAAATAGCGACGAGCAAACAGACGGTCACCCTCGGTGCCCGAAGGCGAGGTCGGCGCAGATTATCATATTCGCGCAGGCGCTCCTGCTGATGGCGGTTCTGGTCGGAACCGCGCCCGCGATGGCGCAGACCGTGGGCGCGCCTCTGGTGCTCGAGGCGAAGATCCCGCTCGGCGAAGTCCATGGCCGCATCGATCACCTCGGCGTCGATGTGCAGCGGCGGCGGCTGTTTATCGCCGAACTCGGCAATGACAGCCTGGGGATTGTGGATTTGCGAGTGGGAAGGTACTGTACACTCTCCGGCCTCAGCGAGCCGCAGGGGGTTGCATACGTCCCGGATGCCGACGCGGTCTACGTAGCGAACGGTGGCGACGGCTCGGTGCGGGTGCTGCGCGGCGAGGATCTCTGCCCCGCTTGCCCGCATCGAACTCGGCGACGACGCCGACAATGTGCGGGTAGACGAACAGCGCCACCATGTGCTTGTCGGTTACGGAAAGGGCGGGCTTGCGGTGATCGATCCGGTTACGCGGAGCAAGACCGGCGATATCCGTCTCGACGGGCACCCGGAAAGCTTTCAGATCGACGAGACCGGGAACCGGGTCTTCGTCAATGTCCCGGACGCCGGCGAGATCGCGATCGTGGATCTTGCGAGCGGGGCCAGCCGATCCTTGCCGGTACGGGACGCGAGAGCGAATTTCCCGATGGCGGTCGATCGCGCCGCCCGCCGGGTTCTTGTCGTCTTTCGCGATCCGCCGGTCTTGATGGCGCTCTCCGGCGAAGACGGACATGTCCAGGCAAAAGTCCCGACCTGTGGCGACGCCGATGATGTGTTCGTCGACGCCAAGCGCCGCCGCGCCTATGTGAGCTGCGGCGAAGGAGCCGTCGATGTGTTCGAAGCTGGCGAGGCCGGCTATCGGCATCTCGTGCGCGTGCCGACCGCATCGGGTGCGCGTACCTCGCTGTTCGTCCCTGAACTCGATCGGCTCTACGTCGCGGTACGGGCGAGGTGGCACCAGCCGGCGGCGATCTGGGTGTTCCGGCCGGCTCCGTGAAGTCGGCGCGGGCCTAGCCTCGGGATTTTTGCCGGGCTGGCCATTTTACAGCAGGCCGAGGCCGCCGAGGGCGGCGCCGGCGGCCAAGGTCCACATCGGGCTGAGCCGTGTTGTGAGCGTGACCGCGGCGGCAAGGATCGTGACCACGACGCCCGGCCACCTTGTGTCCGCGGCGCTCGCCATCACGGCACCGCTGGCGATGACGATCCCCATGGTTACCGGCACCAGGCCGAGACGCACGACATGCTGCCACGATGCGTCGCGGAACCGGTCCCATAGGCGATAGCCGGTGAAATACATCGCGCAAGGCGGCCCGAAGGTGGCAAACGCGCTGGCCACGGCGCCGGGAAAGCCCCACACTTTCCATCCGACAAAACTCATCATCAGGATCATGTTCGGCCCGGGGATCGACTGGGCAATCGCGAAAATGTCGGCGAATTCCTGGTCGGTGATCCAATGATGGGCGCCGACGACGAAGTTGCGGACATCGGGAAGCACCGTCGGAAACCCGCCAAAGCTGAGCGACGAGACCAAGGCAAGATGGCCGGTCAGCGCGATCGGGGCGGGGATGCCGGTCATCGCGCTCTCGCGTGTTCGATGCCGGCGACGGCAGTGCTGAGCGGCACCAGGCCGAACAGCACAACAAGCAGCGGTAGTCGGCCGAAGGCGATCAGGGCGAAGGCCAGCGCCGCGAAAGCCAAGGCTGACGCGCGGCGGCGATAGGGCGTCAACAGCCGGATGCCGGTGGCGATCAGCAGGCCGGCGGCGGCAGCGGCGATCCCGCCGAGTATGTCGCGCAGGATCGGCAGATGGGCATGTTTGAGGAAAACCACGCCGAGCGCGAAACCGACCGTCCATGGGACGACCAAGAAGCCGGCGAGCGCGGCGATGGCACCGGCTCCGCCCCGCATCCTGGCGCCGACGCAGACGGCGATCCCGGCGATGTTCGGCCCGGGCATGAATTGGCAAAGGCTGATGATGTCGGCGAATTCGCGGTCGCCGATCCAGCGCCGGGTCTCGACGACGATGCGCCGCGACCAGACGATCCCACCGCCGCCGCCGATGCCGAACAGCGAAACCATCAGGAACGCCATGGCCAATGCTGCGAGCGTGACTGGTTCGCCGTCGCCTCGCGGCTTTACCGTTTGCGACATTCCTCCCTCTCGGAATTGATTGGCCGCAATCGCCAGCCAGCTCCGGATCACGGTACAGCATAATCGGACGCGGGCACCGGCAATCGCCCGGTCTCGACGCGAGCGGCAATTCGAACGACAATCGCCAGACCAATGCCAGCGGAGCCCGCTCGCGCGATGAATTCGACCGAACCCTCGCCGCTGATCCCGGTAACCCTGCTGACCGGGTTTCTCGGCAGCGGCAAGACAACCGTGCTGAACCATGTGCTGAAACAGCCGGACATGGCCGAGACCGCCGTTATCGTCAACGAATTCGGCGAGATCGGCATCGACCACCTGCTGGTCGAGAGCGCCACCGACGATGTGGTGCTGATGAACAGCGGCTGTCTGTGCTGCACGGTGCGCGGCGACATCGCCGACACCTTGCTCAACCTGTTTGTCGGCCGGGCCAACGGCAAGGTTCCGCATTTTCGCCGGGTGGTGATCGAAACCACCGGGCTTGCCGACCCGGCGCCGATCCTGCACACCCTGATCTCGGACCCGCTGATCGCCGGGCGCTATACGCTCGACGGGGTGGTGGCGACGGTCGATGCGGTCAACGGCTCGGGCACCCTCGACCGCCAGCCCGAGGCGGTCAAGCAGGCGGCCGTCGCCGACCGGCTGCTGCTGACCAAAGCCGATCTCGCCGAACCCGCGGCGGCGGTGGCGCTGCGGGCGCGGCTGGCGGCGCTCAACCCGAGCGCCCCGGTGCTGTCGGTGGCCCAGGGCGCGGTCGATCCGGCGCTGCTGTTCAATCTCGGATTCTACGATCCGCAGACCAAGACCGTCGATGTCCAGCGCTGGCTGCGCGACGAGGCCCTCGAAGCCGGGCATGCGCATGGCGACGGGCATGCTCATCAGGATGGGCATGCGGGTCAGGAAGGACATGACCACGATCCGCAGACGCTCGACGTCAACCGGCACGACGACCGCATCCGGGCTTTCTGCATCATCCGCGAGCGGCCGATCTCATGGGCGGCATTGTCGACCTGGCTCGACGCGCTGGCGACGATGCGCGGCGACGATCTGTTGCGGCTGAAGGCGATCGTGGCGCTCAGCGACCGCCCCGGCCAACCGGTGGTCGTGCACGGTGTGCAGCACCTGTTTCATCCGCCGGTGCTGTTGCCGCAATGGCCGAGCGAGGACCATCGCACCCGCATGGTCTTCATCACCCGCGACCTGCCGCGCGAGGCGATCGAATCAACCCTCGCTGCTTTCGAAGAGGCGGTCGCTCAGTCGGAAGAGGCCGCCGGATAGCCGGGTTGACGGCTCGCCGGCGGCAGCGGGCGTCTTCGGCAAAAGTCGACAGCGCAAAACCCGTGGCGTTAGCCCGCGCGGCGAGGCACAGTTGGGCGAGCGCTCAAGCAAACTCGGGAGGACTGCCCAATGCCTCAATCCGCGATCCCGCCCGGCCGTCATGCGCCGGTTCGCCCGGAATGGCTCGACCGCCGGCGGGAGGAGATCGATCGAACCCGCTCTGCCGATCGTCGATCCGCACCATCACATGTGGGACCGGCCCGGCAACCGCTACCTGTTTCCGGATCTGCTGGCGGATGTCGGCAGCGGCCACAACATCGCGGCGACCTGTTTCGAGGAATGCCGCGAGATGTATAGCGCCGACGGCCCGCAGGAGCTGAAATCGCTCGGCGAGACCGAGTTCGTCAACGGCATCGCGGCGATGAGCGCGTCGGGGAAATACGGCAAGACCCGCTGCATCGCCGGCATCATCGGCAATGTCGATCTGCGGATCGGCAGCCGCGCCAAGGGCATCCTCGAACAGCACGTCACCCGGTCCGGCGGGCGCTTCAAGGGCATCCGCAACGGCGCCACCTGGCATGCCGATCCGAGCCTCGAAATCTATTGCTCGGGCGCGCCGCAGGGGCTCTATCGCGACCGCAGTTTCCGCGAGGGGTTCGCCGGGTCTCGCCTCGCTCGGGCTCGAGCTTCGACGCCTGGCTGTTCCAGACCCAGCTCGACGACGTGACCGACCTGGCGCGCGCCTTCCCGCAGGCGGTGATCGTGCTGAACCATGTCGGCGGCCCGCTCGGCGATCGGCCCCTATGCCGGCAAGCGCGAGGAAGCCTTTGCCGCCTGGAAGAAATCGATCGGCGAGGTCGCCGCCGCCTCGCCCAACACCTACGTCAAGCTCGGCGGGCTCGGCATGAAGCTCTCCGGCTTTACCTTCTTCAACGACGAGACGCCGCCCTCTTCGCAGGATCTGGAGAAGGCGTGGCGGCCCTATATCGAGACCTGCATCGAGGCTTTCGGCCCCGAGCGCTCGATGTTCGAGAGCAACTTCCCGGTCGACAAGGGCATGTGCAGCTACCCGGTGATGTGGAACGCGTTCAAGCGCATCGCCTCCGGCTGCTCGGCCGCCGAAAAGACCGCCCTGTTCAGCGGCGCCGCGAGCAAGGCGTATCGCCTGGCGCTGTGAGTGCAGAATAACGATCAGCTGCAACGGAACGGACAGTATGAGCCGTGAGCCTCCCTACCTATGACAAAGAAGCCCTTGCCGCGCTGTGCCGCCGGTCTGGCATTCGCCGCTTGTCGCTGTTCGGCTCGGTGTTGAAAGGCACCGGCCGGCCGGACAGCGACATCGACCTGCTGGTCGAGTTCGCGCCGCAATCGCGGTGCCCGGATTCCTCGGGATGTCGGCGATCGAGGCCGAGCTGTCCGAGCTTATGGACGGCCGGCAGGTAGATTTACGCACCCCACGGGAACTCAGCCGCTACTTCCGCGAGGAGGTTATGCGCGAAGCCGAGGTGCAGTTTGCCGCCTGAGGATCGGGTTCGTCTGCTGCACATGATCGAAGCCGCCGAGGCTGCCTGCGGCTTTGTCGTCGGCCGCACTGCGCAACGACCTCGATTCCGACCAGATGCTAACGTTCGCGCTGCTGCGAGCGATCGAAATCGTCGGGGAAGCCGCGGCGAGGGTCAGCGCGCCAACCCGCGAAGCCGCTGCCGACATTCCGTGGGGTCTGATCGTGTCGATGCGCAATCGGCTGATCCACGCTTATTTCGACATCGATCACGAGATAGTCTGGAAAGCCGCGACCGAGGAGCTGCCGCAGCTCTTGCCGCAGGTTGCGCGCCTTGATTGGAAACGCTGGAGGAGACGGCTGATGCCATTGCCGAGACAAGAGGTGGACGCCACCACCCCTAAATACCTGCGCGACAAATACGCGATCGCCGGCGTCGGGGAGACGACCTATACCCGCGGCTCGGGCAAGACGACGCGGGCGCTCGGCACCTGGGCGGTCAGGAACGCGATCCTCGACGCCGGGCTCAAGCGCCGCCGACATCGACGGCATTCTGTCCTATTCGGGCGGCGACTCGACCTCGGGGACGTTCATCGCCGGCGACCTGGGCATCCGCCCCAATTACTACATGGACGTGGTCGGCGGCGGCTCGTCGACCGAGGCCCTGGTCGGTATCGCCATCGGTTTGATCGAAGCCGGCTGCTGCAAGACGGTAGCGACTCTTCCGCTCGATGAACGGCTATTCGCAGGTGCGCATCGGCGGCACCGGCGCGCGCTCGGCGGCGCCCGTCGGCGGCGACGCGCTGCACAACCGCGCCTATGGCTGGCAGAGCGCCGGGCAGAGCTTTGCCCCGACCTTTATGCGCCATATGTACGATTACGGCACCAAGCCCGAGCAGGTCGCCGCAGTCAAAGTCGCGCACAGCCATCACGCCTCGAACAATCCGAAGGCCTATTACAAAAAGCGCTTTACGGTTGAGGACGTGTTGTCGAGCCGCTTCATCTGCAAGCCGCTGCATCTGCTCGATTGCTGTGTCGAGACCGACAACGCGACCTGCGTGATCGTGACCAGCGCCGAGCGCGCCAAGGACATGAAGCAGCCGCTGGTGCTGATCCGCGGCGTCGTCGGCCGCTGCTGTAAGCCGCGGATCGACATGCATTACCAGCACGGGCCGATCTCGACCGTCGCCGGCCATTACGCCAAGAACATCCTGTGGCCGAATGCCGGGGTCGGGCCGGAGGATATCGACGTCACCGGCTCCTACGACGCCTTCACCTTTACGACGATGCTGCAGCTCGAGGATTACGGCTTCTGCAAAAAGGGCGAGGGCGGCGAATACGTGTCGAGCGGTACGATCCAGCTCGGCGGGCGGCGGCCCAACAACACCAGCGGCGGCCATCTCTGCGAGGGCTACACCCACGGCATGAACATGGTCATCGAGAACACCCGCCAATTGCGCCACGACGCCGATGATTCCTGCCCGGTCGGCGCCGACGGGAAACGCCAGCACACATACGACTACAGCGAAGGCGGCTGCCGCCAGGTCAAGAATGTCGAGGTCAGCGCCAATCTCGGCTGGGCCAATCCGGCTACCGCCTCGTCGATGGTCATGCGGCGCGGCTAAGGAGAAAGAACATGGCAATCCGCGGCGAATACATGGGCATGGGTCTCACTGTCGACGATCTCGATGTCGAGAACCTCGAATACTTCCGTCACTGTGCGGATCACGATTTTCACCTGCAAGCCTGCGCGCAATGTGCGGAAGCTGCGCTACCCGCCGACCACCGCCTGCCCGTGGTGCATGAGCCTCGAATTCGAGCTGGAAAAAGGTCGAGGGCAAAGGAGCCGTCCATTCCTACAGCGAGGTGCACCACGCGATCCAGCCGGCCTTTCGCGGCAAGACCCCCTATCTGATCCTGATGGTCGATCTCGACACGCAAAAGGGCGAGCCGACCCCCGAGGAGGCGCTGCGGGTTGTCGCCAATCTGACGACGCCCGACGGCCAGTTGGCGCCTCCCGAACTGGTGAAACAGGTCGGCGTCGGCACGCGCGTGCGGATGGTGTTCAGCGATGTCGGCCCGGGCCTCGCCTTGCCGCAATGGACGATCGACGAAACGGCCTCGCAGCCGGCAAACATCTGGCGCTATCCGCAGGAATAGCGGAAAGGGGATCGAGCTACCGTCGCTCAGCCTTTGACGCCGCCCATGGTCAGGCCGACCGCCATGTAGCGGCGCAGGGCATAGAATATCGCGATCGGCGGCAGCGCGTAGACCATGGCAAGGGCCATCATGTAGTTCCACGGCGCCTCGTCGGCGTCGAAGAATTGCTCTATCGCCACTGCGATGGTCCAGTTGCGTGGCGAGGACAGCAGAAGATACTGGTACAGGTACTCGCCCCAGGCGAGCAGCAGCGCGTATGTACCCACCGCCGCGAGGGCTGGAGCCATCAGCGGGAGGTAGATTTTCAAGTACACCTGAATCGGCGAGGCGCCGTCGATCCGCGCCGCCTCGTCGAGTTCGATCGGGATCAGCCGCCCGCATTGCAGCAGAACCAGAACCGCGAAGGGCAGGGCGAACATTACCTCTGCGGCGACCACCGCCCATAAATTGTCGGAGAGCCCATAGCTCTGAATCATTCGGGAAAAGGGTATCGCCAGCAGGGAAGCGGGCACGATGTAAATCAGCAGCGCCGTATTGGTCAGCAGCCGCGCCTTGCCGAACCGTAACCGCCCGACGGCAAAGCTTGCCAACGAACCGACCAGCACGGTCAGGAACATGGTCAATAGCCCGATGTAAAAGCTGTTCGCGAATTGCTGCCAGAAATTCTCAAGATACCAATAATCTTGCGCAAATACCGCATTGAAGCTTTTGAACGATGGCTCGGGCGGGAAAAGATAACCGGCGAACTCGGTCTCGCCTTCATCCGGGTCGAGCGCGATCAGCAGGATGTTGTAAATCGGCAGCAGCGCCCAGACCATCAGTATAAGCCCGAACAGCGCCGACGCCGCTCGGGTCAGATGGCGCCGCAGCCGGTAGTGCGGCGGGGGCCCAGGCCAGCCGGCTGTCGCAGCGGCGCTCACAGCTGAACTTCCATCGTCTGTACCTTGCGCATCAGCAGGATGACGAGCGGGATCAGCAGCGGCACCGCCGACATCGCCGCCGCCACACCAAGGTCGGGCCGACCGCTATCGAAAGCATAATGGATGCTGAGCGTGGCCAGCACTTCGGTGGACAAGGCCGGCGCGCCGCCTGAGACCAGCGATACGGTCGTGAAATCGCCGATCATCCAGATCGTGCAGAGCAAGGTGCAGAGCAGGTAAAGACCCGCCAGCAACGGAAACGTCACATGAACAAAGCGGCGGGTGCCGGTCGCCCCGTCCACATCGGCGGCTTCGTAAATGTCCGGGGGAATGGCCATCCGGCCAGCCAAAAAAATCAAAACCCAGAACGGCAGCCACTTCCACATGTAGGAGACGATATTGGAGCCTAGCGCCAGCCCGCGGTGATTGAACCAGATCGGGCCGGCGAAGCCGGACAGCGCCGATAGCAGGGTGTCGACAATCCCTTGCTCGCCGATCAGCATCCAGTGAAATGAGATAAAGGCCGGGATCGCCGGCAATGCCCACGGGAGCATAAACACGACCAGTACGGTCTTGCTCCACCAGCCGCGGCGCATGAAATAGCCGGAGATCAGCAACGCCGCAAACATAGTGAGGTTCGTGCCGATCGCAACGAACAGAAGGGTATTGACCACGGTCTGCAGATAAAGCGGGTCCGATGCCAGATCGGTGTAGAGGGCCGGTTCCGCGCCGAGCCAAAAGCCGTAGACGATCGGATAGACGGCGAAGAAGAGGAGCACCGCCGCATAGGGCACGACAAACGCGATCGCCCAGGCAAGATCCGATCGGCCCATATGCCGAAACCGCGGCCGCGGCGGCCGACCGTCGGCCGTCAAGGGTTTGCGAGCGATCAGAAGCTGCTGCGTAGTGGACACGCGCGCTCTCTTGGCCGGTTCCGACCCCTTGCTTTACCGGGGGCCGGTCCGAGCCGCTTCAGCTTTGATGGCCGTCCTGGCGATGGGCCCAGGCGATCGTTGGGCGCACCGCCAGCCGGCGGCGGTGTCAGGGCTGGGTTGCCTGCGGCCGATATCTAGCCTTTGACTCCGCCCATGGTCAGGCCGGAGGTCATGCGACCGCGGAACATATAATAGATCACTACCGGCGGGATCGCGTAGATGATGGCGGTTGCCATCATGTAGTTCCACGGCGACTCGTCGCTGTTGAGGAACTGGGCGAGCGCCACCGGCACCGTCATGCTCCGCTTATCCGACAGCAACAGGAACTGGTAGAGGTACTCGTTCCAGGCGAGCAGCAGCGCGTAGGTGCCGACCGCGACCAGCGCCGGCGCCATCATCGGCAGATAGATCTTGAAATAGACCTGCCACGGCGAAGCCCCATCGACCCGGGCCGCCTCGTCGAGCTCGATCGGGATGCTTCTCCCATATTGCTGGAAAATGAAGATCGCGTAGGGGGTGGCGAAGGTCACCTCGACCGCGACGATCGACCATACGTTGTTGCCGAGGCCGTAGCCCTGCATGATCCGATAGAGCGGGATCGCCAGGAACGAGGCCGGGATCACATAGGTCAGCAACGCCGCGTTGGTTAACAGCCAGCCGTTTCGCAGCCGCATCCGGCTGACCGAAAAGCTCACCAGCGATCCGATGAACAGCGTGAAGAACACCGTCATCACGCCGATGTAGAGGCTGTTGCCGAATTGGTGCCAGAAATATTCGAGGTACCAGTAGCCCTCGGTGATAACGATCCAGAAGCTGTAGGCGGATGGCTGTCTTGGCCAGATGTCGTTCGAGAACACGTCGTTGTGCGACTGGAGCGCCACCATGACCATGTTGTAGAGCGGCGCCAAGGTCCACACGAGCAATACGGCAGCGAGCGCCAGACACGCGGTTTCGGTCAGGGCTCGCCGCAGCCGGTAGTTCTTTCGCTTGACCCCGATCGCCGCCGCCTGTCGCGTCGCCCGGGTTTCCTCCAGCAGAATCGCGCTCATAGTTGCACCTCCGACGTACGCAGCTTGCGCATCAGGATCAACACCAGCGGGATCATCAGTGGCAAGGCCGACATCACCGCGGCCACGCCAAGGTCCGGCCGGGCGATCTCAAACGCATCTCGGATGCCGATAGTCGCCAGGACATGGGTCGTCAACGCCGGCCCACCGCCCGAGACAAAAGTGGCGGTGTTGAAGTCGCCGAGTGTAAAGATCGTCGAGAGCAAGGTGCAGACGAGATAAAGATTCGCCAGCAGCGGGAAGCTGATATGGGTGAAACGGCGGATCCCGGTCGCACCGTCGACCTCGGCCGCTTCGTAAAGCTCTTGCGGGATCGACATCCTGCCGGCGAGCAGAATGACGGTCCAGAACGGCATGTTCTTCCAGATATAGGAGACGATCACCGAACCGAGCGCCAACCAGCGCGATGTATCGAGCCAGCCGGGGCCGTCGATACGAAACAGATCGTACAGCACGTTGTTAAACAGGCCCCATTGGCTGTTCAACATCCAGTGGATCGAGATAAACGTCGGCAAAGCCGGTACTGCCCAGGGCAGGACGTAGATCATCAGCAGTCCCTTGACCCACCAGCCGCGGCGCATGAAAAAGCCGGACAACAGCAGGGCGAGGAACATTTTGACGTTCACGCCGATCACCAGATAGAGGATGGTATTGACCACCGTCATCTGAAAAATCGGGTCCTGCCACAACTCGACATAGAGGCTCGGCTTGTGCCCGAGCCACAACCCGTAGACGATCGGATACGCGACGAAGGCGGCGAACACCGCGACATACGGGATGCAGAAGGCGATCGCCCAGGCGAACTCCGAGCCCTGCAAATTGCCGCGCCACGCACGCAGAAAGGATTGCCGTCCCGATGCTGCCGGCCGACGGCCGGCTTCAATGACCGATACGCTCGCCATGACCGCCTCTCAGCTTTGCACGATTGGGTATTTTGCCAGGATCGTTTCGATCTTCTTGAACGCCTTGTCCGCAGCCTGCTCCGGGGTCATCCCGTTTCGGATGACATCGGCCTCGGCCGAGCCCCAGACTTGCTGTGCGTTGACCTCCGCCCAGCCCGGGTTGAACACCGGATAGTTCGGCACCGTGGGGCTCAGCACGCCTTCGGTCGCGTAGGCTTTGACCTGCGGGTTGCCATCCGTCCAGAACGGGTCGCTCTTGACGATCGACGGCATCGCCGGCAGCCAGCGGCCCAGCCCCTCCTTCAGAAACCCGTTGGTTACCTTGGGCTGGATCAAATACGTCATGAACTCCTTGGCGACCGGAATGTTTTTCGCGCCCTTGGGAATTAAGGCGCCGCCGATGCCCAGTTCCGCGGTCATCGGCGTACCGTCATTCTTGTTTGGCAGGCCCAAGGTGGCAACCTGGGCGCGCTCGTCCTTGTCCTTGATCGCGACTTCGGTCGAGATCGTGCCGTCGAGGTCCATCACGAACAGCTTGGAATGGAAGCCGTTGTTGTCGTCCGCGTCGTTCCAGCTCAGCGCGCCCGACGGCACATAACCGCCCTTATAGGCGTCGGCGATGTAGGTTAGCGACTTGATGACCGCCTCTTTGATCTTCGGATCGTCGAGATGCGCCTTGCCGTCCTTGGTCACGATGTCGTTGCCGCCATTGGCGATCAGAAAATGGTGGAACATGTTGTTGCCGTCGGCCGGGCCGGTCGTCGTGCATTGCAGGCCCATCGCATAGACGTTGCGCAAGCCGCTATCGCGCAGTTTCGCCTGCATCGGCTTGAAGAAATCCCAGAACGCGTCCCACGTCTTCGGCGCGTCGGAGAGCTTGAACCCGGCCTTCTCGACCAATGGCGTCCATACGTGGAACGGTAACACTGCGGTCTTGAACGGGATCAAATACGCGCCGCGCTTCTTGGTCGTGGCGTTGTAATACTGTGTCCCCAGATAAACGGTCGGAGCGTAGAGGTCCTTCTGAGGATCGACGACGTCGCTGACTTCGACCACTTTGTCATCCCAGGCATTCTGCGGAACGACGACCTGGTCGTTGATGTCGTGCGAAATCAGGTCGGGGACATCGCCGCTGGTGATCGCCGATACGATCTTCTGCATCAGCGGCGCGAACGGGATCAGGCTGTAATCGATCGTGTTGCCGGACTGCTTCTGGTATTCGCCGACGATCCGCTTGAACGCTTCATCTTCCTCGCGAACAAAACCCTGGGTCCACCACACGGTGGCGGTCGTGGCCGCGGCGTTCGCGATATAGGGACGCGCAAGCGTCCCGGCCGCAGCGGCAGCGAGCGTGCTGCGCAGCACGGAACGCCTGGTCAAACTTATCATAACCCGTCTTCCTCCTGCCCTAACGGCGCCACGGCAACCAACCGCGGCACCCTGATGGTCGCTTCGCCGGCCAATATAGAGCGCTTCTGCGCACGGCTCAATTTGTTATGTTTGCTTATCATCGCAGCGGCGGCGCTGGCGCCGGCCTTAACCTTCAGCAGGCGCGGCGCCGCCCATCCGCCAGCGGGAATTCGTCGGCTTGGGCTTGTTGTCCGCGACAATCGGACGCAAGATTGACGCTTGGATCTGAACAAGGCTACCAGTTCCTAGGCAATCGGGTATTTCGCGAAGATCGTCTCGGTCCGCGCGAACGCCTTTTCGACCGCCGCTTCGGGCGACACCCCTTTGTTGATCACATCGAGGATCGCCAGGGCGAACACGCGCTCGCTACTTACCTGCGCCCGGGCCGGGTTGTAGACCTCGTAAGGCGGGATCGTCGGACCGTAGATACCTTGCTGGGTGTATGCTTGTAGCGGCTCGTTCTTCGGATCGAGCCAATACGCCTTGTCGTTCTCGACGATCGACGTCATCGGCGGCAGCCGTCGGCCGAGCCCGCCCTTCAGAAGGTCGGCAAGCGCTTTCGGCTCGATCGAATATTTGAGAAATTCCTTGGCGACAGTTAGGTTGGGGCCACCCTTCGGGACCACCAGCGCCTGCGTACCCATGACGCCGGCCACCGGCTTGCCGTCGTTGCCGAGCGGCAGTCCCAAGGTCAGGATGTCGTTGTATTCCTCCTTTTCCTTCCACAGCGCCACCTCAGTCGAGATCGTGCCATCTAAATCCATGACGAGGAGCTTCGAATGGAAGGCGTTGTTGTCGTCGTTGTCGTTCCAGTTCTGTATCGCCGGCGGCATGAAGCCTTTCTTGAAGGCCGTCGTCAGCCTGGTGACCGTCTTGATTGCGGCCTCGCGGATTTGCGGGTCATCGGTATGGAGTTTTCCGTCGGGCGTGAATAAGTCCTTGCCGCCATAGGCGATCATAAAATGGTCAAAGTGTCCGACCGCATCGAACCCGACGGCACTGATCATGACCGAATAGGCATAGACGTTGCGCATGCCCTGGGCCCGCAATTTATCCGCGACCTGCGGGAAAAAGTCGAGAAAGGCGTCCCAGGTTTTCGGAATGTCGGCAGGTTTGTAGCCGGCCTTGTCGAGCAGCGACTTCCAGACATGAAACGGGGTCACCGCCATGCGGTTCGGGATCATGTAATAGCCGCGCCTTTTCGTGATGTTGTTGTAGGCGTAGCCGGTCTGCAGCGCCGTCGGCATGAACAGCGACTTCTGCGTCTCGATGACGTCGGTAAGGTCGACAAGCTGGTCGTTCCACGCACTCAGCACGCCAAAAAAGTAGTCGCCGAGATCGATGATGTCGGGCACGACGCCAGCTCGTCACCGCGGCGATCTCCTTCTGCCGCATCGCGGCAAACGGCACGATGCTGTATTCGATCGTGTTGCCGCTCGCCTTCTCGTAATCCGCGACGATCTTCTTGAACGCGATGTCCTCTTCCTGGGCAAAGCCCTGCACCCACCACACAATCGCCGTCTTGGCCGCGGCGTTGGCGATGTAGGGCCGCGCCAGCGAACCAGCCGCAACCAACCCCAATGATCGGCGTAGAACCGAACGGCGTGTCAGGCTGCCCATCTACGTACTCCTCCCTCACCAACGCGGCGACGCACGAACCGTTCGCGGCCGCTCGCTTGTCCGCTGACTGCGCCGCGATATCGGGGCGCCGGTAACACGGCCCGCAGAACCACCTGCGTGATCGTACGGGCCGTCCATCGGCGCGGATCAGGCCTGTGCGATCGGATATTTGGCAAAAATCGCCTCGATCTGCTTATAGGCCTTTTCGGCCGCCGCCTCCGCTGTCATCCCGTTGCGCATGATGTCGGCCCAGGCCCCGCTCCAGACATGGGTATTCTGAACCTCGGCATAGGCCGGGTTGAAAGCCCAATAGGCCGGTACGGTCGGACCCAGCACGCCCTGCTCGGTGTAGGCCTTGCGATGCGGATCGGCGAACCACCACGGGTCGTTCTTGACCACTTCCGGCATGACCGGGATGTTGCGGCCGAGACCGACCTTCAGCCACGCGCTGTTGACTTTCGGCTGGATGAAGTATTTCAGGAAATCCTTGGCCACTTCGACATTTTTGGCGCCCTGAGGGATCAGGGCGTTGACGACGGTGAGCTGGCTTGGAATCGGCTTGCCGTCATTGCTGAGCGGCAAGCCCATCGTGACCAGATCGGCGTAATCTTGCTTGTTCTTGATGATCGCGACTTCGCTCGAAATCGTGCCGTCGAGATCCATCACCATCAGCTTGGAGTGGAGCGCATTGTTGTCGTCGGCATCATTCCAGTTGATCGCGCTCGGCGGCACGTAGCCGTCTTTGTAGGCAGTCGTCGGATAAGTCAGCGCCTGGATCACCGCCCGTTTGACCTCCGGGTCGTCGAGATGCAATTTGCCGTTTTTGGTGACGATGTCCTTGCCCCCATAGGCGATCAGGAAATAGTGGAATGTGTTGTTCGGATCGACGCCGTTGGCCGTGACCTGCAAACCCAGAGCGTAGACGCTGCGCATGCCCTGCGCGCGCAATTTGTCCTGCACCGGCTTGAAGAAGTCCCAAAATGCGTCCCAAGTTTTCGGCGCTTCCGACAGCTTGTAGCCTGCCTTCTCGACCAGAGAATTCCATATGTGAAACGGCAGTGTCGCGCCCGTATACGGCACGCCATAGAAGCTGCGTCCTTTGGTAACATTATTATAGCATTGCGCCGATAACAGCGCGGTCTCGCTGTATTGCGCCTTCTGGGTTTCGACAACGTCGGAGACGTCGACGAGTTTGCCTTGCCAGGCGAAGAGCGAAGCAACTTCCGCGGGGTTGGCCGGAAACAGATCGGGGACCTCGCCGCTGGTCATCGCCGAGATGACCTTCTGCCGGTGCGGCGCATAGGGGACGAGACTGTAGTCGATTGTGTTGCCGCTGGCCCTTTCGTAGTCCGCGAAGATCTTTTTGATCGACACGTCCTCTTCCTGGGCAAAGCCCTGCACCCACCACACGGTCGCCGTCTTGGCCGCCGCATTGGCGATATAAGGCTTCGCCAGGCCGCCGGCAGCTAGGACGGCGGCGGAACCACGCAACAGTGAGCGCCTGGTTGGAGTGATCATCTGGTATTCCTTCCTGTTCAAGCCGCGCGCCCTTTGCGGGCGTTTTCTTGGCTCTCGAAATTCCAATTTAGAACAGCTGAGGCCTCTTCTCCAGCCCTTATCGCCGCCGCATCAGCAGCCCCAGCCGTTCGCCTTCAACCTTGCGACACCCCCGGCAGTTTAAGTGTTATGAGTTGAGATCGGCGAAAGCCTCAGCTCTGTGCGATCGGGTATTTGGCAAAGATTGCTTCGACCCACTTGAACGCCTTGTCGGCCGCTGCTTGCGGGGTCATCCCATGCTGGATCACATCGGCCCAGGCCGCACCCCAGACATGCTGGTTGCGGACTTCGGCGTAAGCCGGGTTGTAGACGTAGAATTCCGGCACCGTCGGCCCGAGCAATCCCATCTCGACATAAGCCTTGCGGTGCGGATCGGCGGTCCACCACGGGTCGTCCTTGACGATCGACTTCATCGCCGGAATATTGCGGCCGAGCCCGACTTTAAGATAATCGCCCGAAACCTTGGGCTGGATCAGGTATTTGAGAAAATCCTTCGCCGCATCGATGTTCTTTGCGCCCTTTGGGATCGTGCCGCCGAAATTGGTTACTTGAGCCGGCACCGGCTTGCCGTCATTGCTGAGCGGCAGCCCCATGACGACGATGTCGTTGTAGGCCTGTTGATCGTTGATGATGGCAACTTCGGTCGAGATCGTGCCGTCGAGATCCATGACGATCTGCTTGGCGTGAAAGGCGTTGTTGTCGTCGGAATTGTTCCAGTTGATCGCCCCCGACGGCACATAGCCTTCCTTGTAGGCGGCGGTCGGGTAGGTCAGCGCCTTGATTACCGCCTCGCGCACCTTCGGATCATCGAGATGCAATTTGCCGTCTTTTGTGACGATGTTCTGCCCGCCATAAGCGATAAGAAAATAATTAAAGAAATTGTTGGGGTCGTTTCCTTGAGTGGTCACTTGAAAGCCAAGACCATAGACTTGGCGTTGCCCTTGTGATCGCAATTTCTTCTGTACGTCTTTGAAAAAATCGTAATAGGCATCCCAGGTTTTCGGAATGTCCTCCATCTTGTAGCCGGCCTTTTCGACCAACGGGCGCCAGACATGGTTCGGCAGCGCGGCCGTTGTGTATGGGGCTAGGTAGTAATCCCGGCGCTTCTTGACGGCATTATAGGAATAGGAAGAGAGCAGCGCGGCATCCGTGTATTCTTCTTTTTGCGTCTCGATAACGTCAGTCAAGTCGACCAGCTTATCCTGCCAAGCCCAGAGCTGCGAGATCTCGGTCGGGCTGTTCTGGAATAGATCGGGCACCACGCCGCTGGTGACCGCCGAGACGATCTTTTGCCGCATCGGGGCGTAGGGGATGATCGTATAGTCGATCGTGTTGCCGGTGGCTTTTTCGTAATCGGCCGCGATCTTCTTGAACGCGAGGTCTTCTTCGTGGGCGAAGCCCTGGATCCACCAGACCGTTGCGGTTTTTGCCGCGGCATTGGCGATATAGGGTCTGGCGAGGCTTCCTGCCGCAGCCAGCCCCAGCGATGATTGCAACAGCGATCGACGAGTAAAACGCCGCATCTACAGTCTCCTACCCCTTTTCGCGCCCGGACCTCCGGCCGCTCTTTTTGGCCGCACCATTAGGTCGGCGGGCCGCTCGATGTGTCAAGCCGCCGGCCATGCTGTAGATTACAATATCCTTACGTGGGTGTCGCGGCAACGTGTATTCCGATGGGCCCGGTCTGAGGTGGGCTAGGCCCCGGCGCTGTGAGGCTTGACGCCTCGAACAATCCAGGCTTGATCCTCGCCAGGCCGCTTGCCGCTACGCAAAAAGGACCCGCAGATGAAGACCCGCATCGCTTTGATCCACGCCGTAACCGTCGCGATGCAGCCGGTCCAGGAGGCGTTTCGCGAGCTATGGCCGGAGGCTGAATGCGGCAACATTCTCGACGACTCGCTCAGCATCGACCGCGAGCGCGACGGGGTGCTGACCACTGCGATGACCCGGCGCATCCTGACATTGGCGGATTACGCCGCCGCAACCGGCGCCGCCGGGATTTTGTTTACCTGCTCGGCCTTTGGCGAGGCCATAGAAGCGGCGGCGGGGCGTGCGCTGATCCCGGTGCTGAAACCCAACGAGGCGATGTTCGAAGCGGCGTTGGCGGCCGGCCGGCGCATTGGAATGCTGGCGACTTTCGCGCCGAGCGTCCAATCGATGGAGGAAGAGTTCCGCGCGATGGCGCAATCACGCCGGATTCCGGCGACGATCGAGAGCTATTGCGTGCCCGAAGCGATGGCGGCTCTGAAGGCGGGTGACTCGGCAACGCATGACGGGTTGATTGCAGAGGCGGCGCCACGGTTCGGCGAATGCGACGCCGTATTGCTCGCGCATTTTTCGACCGCACGCGCGGCGCCCTCAGTCAGCGCGGCACTCGCTCGCCCGGTCCTGACCAGCCCCGGCAGTGCCGTCGCCAAGCTCAGATCGATCATCGATGGGGAGGCGGCTGCGGCTTGAGCCGAGCCTGATCGGCAGCCCCGAACGAAGCCTGGGTCAGCCCATCTTCGACCACCTCCGCCGGCGTGCCGTGTCTCGGCGTGTCTCTACCCGTTGGCGTTGTAGATCTTGACCATTTCGCTATGCGCCCATTTGACCGAGTCCTCGGGCGCCATGCCCTGGACGGCCTTGGTATACATGTCGACGATGATGAATTTGGAGATGGCCTCGGCCGCCGCGCGCCCGGCCGGTCCCGCATAGCCGGCAAAACGGCCGCTGAGCGCGGCAGTGCGGAACGGCAGCATGATCGGATCGATTTTCCACAACGGGTCGTCCTGCCACATTTTCGTGGCGCCGACCGAAAATCCCTGCTGCGAGGTAAACCACTGACCGTAGATGTCTTTCGACTGGAACCAGCGCAGGAATTCCTTTGCCGGTTTCGGATCTTTCACATAGGCCGGCACGATGTTCGAGAACGGCACGTGATAACTGAACTGGCCGGCGGGGCCTTTGGGCAGCGGGGCGTGGAACATGTCTTTGTAGATCGGCGTCCCTTGCTCGCTCAAATAAGTATCGGGCTTGCTTCTGGCCAACAGGTAGATCGATGCGCCGTTGTTGGTCGAGCTGATCGTGTTGGACAGAAAGGCGCGGTTGTTGCCGGCATCGTCCCAAGAAAGCGCGCCTGAATCGTAGCATTCCTTCCAGAACGGGACCGCGAATTTGACCGACTCGATGGTCTCCTTGCTGTTCAGCGCCACGGTCTTGCCGTCGGCCTCGACCTCCTTGCCGCCCCACGACCACAGATAGGGGTACCAGAACGCCGGCCCGTCACCAAACGCATGGGCCAAGGTCTGTCCATAGGGGCGGTCTTTGGCCTTGAGCAATTTGCCGACAGCCCGGTATTCGTCCCAGGTCTGAGGAAACTTGTCCGGACCAGAACCCACGTCCTTGAACCATGACGTACGGTTGACCGGCATGGCGCCGAGGATCGTATAGGGCACGGCGATCCATTTGCTGCCGTCATTGGCAACGTCATGCGCGGTTTTGTAGTAGCCGCCTTGTGCCTTGCCGATCTCCTCGGCCACGTCGCTGACATCGACGACGCTATCGGCGTAGAGCTGGGACCAATTGTTGACCGCCATCAGGATGTCGGGACCAGTTTTCGACTGGATCGCCGAAGTGATGCGCGCCTGCACACCGTCGCCGTTGATGGTTTCAACTTCGAGCTTGATGCCGAGCGCCTTTTGCGCCTCGGTTGTGATCTTGCCGCGCAGCAGCTGATCGGAAACCGGGACAAAATCCACAAATTTGAGCCAATGCAATGTCGTCGCCTGCGCGTAAGCGGGCGCCCGCCCGGAGGCAAGAATGCCGCCCAGCCCGCCGGCTGCGGTTGCCGCACCCGCACCTGTCAATTTCAAAAAGCGACGGCGAGTTGTGTGTTGCATTATTATCTCCCTATCCAGGATTTTACTTGGATACTTTTTGCCAGACCAAATCATGTTGACAGTGGAAACTAACCTGCCGCGCATGTACCGTGCCGGCGCCGTCTATCCTGCCGATGATGTCTCTTACACGACCGGTTCCGCCGAAACTCCGGGTCGGAATCGGAGGGCGTAAATGCATCCTCAGCTCGCCTTGCGGCCCGATCGTTCCTTCGAGACCGGCCGCAGTTAAGTGGGTGTACCCAGCTAATTGCACCTGACCGTTTGCGATCGAGAGCGGCCCCACGGTCGGGAGGTCCCGACATGGTTTCATTCGCCCGTTAAAGTCTGTGTCCAAGTCATTCACTTTTGTCGAAGAGACGAAGGCGTAGGTGCCGTCGTATTTAGTAACAGGCGGCGAAGGCGACGGCGTTTGCGCAAGCGCGACGGCCGAGAAGCCAAAAACTCCAACGAGCCACAACCATCCGATGACCTTGTGCATGCGCTTGCCTTGCACACCGTCATTCCCGCGAAAGTAGGAACCCAGGGTCAGCGAGGTGTAATCGTCCCTGGCCCCCCGCTTTCGCGGGGGCGACGGTAGAGCGCTGGGATTGTTTACCACGTTCCGACTTGGACATTATTGGGCCGTGCTTTACTGTGAGGCCCTCTGCCAGACGAAGTCATAGCTGCAAGCGTTACTGGTCTGGCGAACGCGCACCGTGCCGGTGTTGTCGATATTGCCGCTGACGGTCATGTTGATCGGCCGGGAGCCGCCGGGCGCGAGCACCTGCATCGACAACTCGCCCTGCGGCCCGACTGTGCCTCTGATCTTGTAGCCTGTAGCGGTGGTGTAGCGCGCCAGACCGTTAGCGATATGAATCGGCCCAGGTTTCCGGTTCGGACACGTGCCGTGCCGCCCGTTCTTGTCGGTATAGGTCGGATTGACGGGTGCCGACGAAACGGCATGATAGGTTCCGTCGAAGGCCGCTGAGGCAGCCGCGGGCGCCGGGGCCTGCGCGTGTGCCGAAGCGAGCCAACCGACGACACCTACGGCTGCAACCAGTCCAATAGAGTTGCGCATCTTGGCAATTCCTCCTGGTATTGTCGGATTTCGGTCGATCAGGGGATTTAGATCACGGCTTCGGTTTCCGAGTCAAAGAAGTGCAGTCGTTCCGGGTTCAGTGCCAGCCGCAGCTTTTCGTGCACGGCGACCCGCACATCCGGTTCGACCGAGGCCACCATCGTATGGTGGCCGACCGCCACGTCGAGCAGGATTTCCGAACCGAGCTTCTCGACGACCTCGACCGCGGCGTCGAAACCCAATTCGGCGGGATCGGCTTCCGAGGCGACATGCAGGTCTTCGGGCCGGATGCCCATCGTGACCTGCCGCCCGGTGTGACGGCCGAGCCGCCCGGCGGTCTGACCGGGCACCTTGATGCGGATGCCGTCATCCTCGGCCCATAATGCTCCATCGGCCTCTTGGACAGTCACGGTGGCGAAGTTCATTGCCGGTGATCCGAGGAAGCCGGCGACAAAGCGGTTGGCCGGCTCGTTATAGAGTTCGAGCGGCTCGCCGACCTGCTGCACCAGGCCATCCCGCATCACGACGACGCGGTCGCCCAGGGTCATCGCCTCGACCTGGTCGTGGGTCACGTAAATCGCGGTCGTGCCGAGCCGGTCGTGCAGCTTTTTGAGCTCGACGCGCATCTGCACCCGCAGCTTGGCGTCGAGGTTCGATAATGGCTCGTCGAACAGGAAGACCTGGGGATGCCGCACGATAGCGCGGCCGAGGGCGACGCGCTGACGTTGGCCGCCCGAGAGTTGCCGCGGCTTGCGCTTCAGCAGATCCTGCATGCCGAGGATCTCGGCCGCCTCCTGCACCCTATGGGCGATGTCGGCCCGGTCGAATTTCCGCATTTTGAGGCCAAAGGCCATGTTGTCGTAGACGCTCATATGCGGATAGAGCGCATAGTTCTGGAACACCATCGCGATGTCGCGATCCATCGGCGACAGCTCGTTGATGACCTTGTCGTCGATCAGGATGCGGCCCGACGAGATCGACTTCGAGCCCGGCCACCATGCGCAACGTGGTGGTCTTGCCGCAGCCCGACGGGCCGACCAGGACGACGAACTCCTTGTCGCGGATCGACAGGTTGACGTCCCTGACGGCGTAGACTTCGTCGAAATTCTTGTTGAGATTCTGAAGAATTACCTCGGCCATTGCTCTCTCGTGTCGGAATGCTATCCCTTGACCGAGCCAGTCACGCTGGCGACGTAATGCTCGACAAAGAAAGAATAGACGAAGGCGACCGGGATCGAGCCGAGCAGTGCCCCAGCCATTAGCTGACCCCAGTAAAACACGTCGCCGCGGATCAGTTCGGAGGTCACACCGACCGGAACCGTCTTTTCCTCCGGCGAGGAAAGAAAGACGAGGGCATAGAGAAACTCGTTCCACGACAAGGTAAAGGCGAAGATGCCGGCCGACAGGATCCCCGGGACGGCAATCGGGAAGATGATGTAGAGCATCGCCTTCCATCGGGTCGCGCCGTCGATGCGGGCGCACTCCTCCAATTCCTTGGGGATGGACTTAAAATAGCCCATCATCAGCCACGTGCAGAACGGGATCAGAAAGGTCGGATAGGTCAGGATCAGGGCCCAAGGCGAGTTGCCGAGGCGGAAGTTGCGGATGATGTCGGCGAGCGGAATGAACAGTAACGTTTGCGGCACCAGGTAGGTAACGAAGATCACGGTCCCGAGACTGCCGGCAAAAGGAAATTTCAAGCGCGACAGCGCGTATCCGGCCAACAACCCGCAGAACAGCGAGATCGCCGTTGCCGACAACGCAATGATCATCGTGTTCAGCATCCAGGTGGTGAACAAGGTCTGCGTCAGCAGATCCGTGATGTGATCGAGGGTTGGATGCCAGGTCCAGAACGGGTTGTAATTGACCGAGTTCCACGGGCGGTAGAGCTCACCATCCGGCCGGATGGTGGTGATCACCATCCAGTAGAACGGGAACAGCAACAGCACGATAAAGCTGGTCAGCGGAACGTAAAAGAAAACCCACCGTCGCCAAATCGCGCCCTCGATCATGGCTCAGTGGACCTCCGCCTTGCGGATATAGAACAGCTGAAAGATGACGACGAGCAGCAGCACCGGGAAGACCGCGAGCGAAATCGTAGCTCCCTGGCTCAGCAGGCCGGTGCCGATGCCGATCTGGTAGGCGTAGGTGGCGAAGAGCTGGGTGGCGTTGGCCGGTCCGCCACCGGTCAGCACATAGACAAGTTGAAAGTCGGCGAAGGTCTGGATCACCGAGAACAACGTCACCACCAAGGTCACCGGCAGCAATAGCGGCCAGGTCACATGGCGGAATCGCTGCCACGCGCGCGCGCCGTCGATCGCCGCGGCCTCGTGCAACTCCGGGCTGATCGTCTGCAGCCCGGCGAGCAGAGTGATCGCGTAGAACGGCAACCCGCGCCAGATATTGACGATGATTACCGAGACCAGCGCCAAATTCGGGTCGCCCAGCCAATTGATCCGGCCGTGGATCAAGCCGAGCCGGAACAGCCCCCAGTTGATCACGCTAAAGGTCGGATCGAACATCCACTTCCAAGCCAGGGTCGACAGCACGGTCGGAATGATGAAGGGTAGCAGGATAAAGGCGCGCGTAATCGCCTTGCCCCTGAAGTGGCGGTTGAGCAGCACCGCCAGCCACAAGCCCAGCACGAGCTTGAATACGGTAGCGACAAATGTATAGAGGCAGGTATTCCAAACCGCGACGCGAAAGATGCTGTCCTGCCAAACGTTCGCAAAATTCTGCAATCCGACGAAATGGCCGGGAACCCCGACCCTGGTGTCGGTGACCGACAACATCACACCCTTGACGAACGGGTAAGCGATAAACAGGCCAAGCAGCGCCACCGTCGGTAGTAGTAGCAGCGTTGCCAGCCAGCGCTCGTCTTCGAGCAGCCGGGTGACCGGACCGCGTCTCGGCGAGCGGACATAAGCCCGCGAAGCGGCAACACTGGTGAAAGTCATTTCGGCGTCTCCAAACCGGGCGAAATCAAAGTCAGCTGTACACCTTCACCAACTCGTCATGGGCCCATTTGACTGCGTCTTCGGGTTTCATGCCCTGGACCGCCTTGGCGTACATGTCGACAATGATGTACTTGGTCTGAACCTCGGCGGCCTTTTGACTGGGCGGCCCGGCATAGCCCGCGAGCCGGCCCGCGCTCGGCAGGTCCTTGAACGGCAGCATTACCGGATCGAGTTTCCACACCGGGTCGTTTTCCCAAATTTTGGTCGCGCCGTCGGTGTAGCCTTGTTGTGAGGTGAACCATTGTTCGAATACCGGTTTTGAGTTCACCCAGCGCAGGAAATCCTTGGCCGCTTTCTGGTTCTTCGAGTAGCCCATGACCATGTGGATGAACGGGCCGGGCAGCGCGAAGTGCCCGCCGGCGCCGGTGCCGAGAGGGGCGTGCGAGATATCGTCCTTCATCGGCGTGCCCTTATCGGTCAGATAAGTGTCGGGCTTCTTTTTCGCTTCGAGGTATATCGAGGCGCCGTTGTTGGTGGCGGCAATGGTGCCGGCGAGAAAAGCGCGGTTGTTGCTTGAATCGTCCCATGCCAATCCGCCCGGATCGAAGCAATCGCTCCAGAACGGAACCGCGAATTTGACCGACTCGATGGTCTCCTTGCTGTTCAGCGCGACGGTCTTGCCATCGGCTTCGACCTCCTTGCCGCCCCACGACCAGAGATAAGGGTACCAGAAACCGGGCGCGTCGCCGAAAGTGTGTCCGAGCGTCTGCCCGATCGGATGGCCGGCGGCCTTCCATTTCTTGCCGGCATCGTGCCATTGGTCCCAGGTAACCGGGAATTTTTCGTAGCCGGCATCGGCCAGCCAGGATTTGCGGTAGACGACAAGCCCGCCGCCGATCGCCCAGGGTACCCCGATCCACTTGCCCTGGTAGATGCCGACGTTCTTGGCCATGTCGTAATAGCCGCCTTGGGCGTTGCCGATCTCCTCGGTGACATCGCTGACATCAGCGAGGCTGGTTGCATAGAGCTGCGGCCAGTTGTTGAGGGCCATGATGATGTCAGGGCCGCTGCCCGACTGGATCGACGAGGTGACGCGAGCCTGAATATCGTTCGCGTTGATCGTCTCGAGGCGGATCTTGAAGCCGAGGGCCTTCTCGCCCTCGGGCAGGATCGTTTCCCTGAGGAGTTTGTCGGAAGCCGGCACGAAATCCGACCAGCGCACCCAGTGGATAGAGGTGGTTTGCGCGTAAGCCGGCGCCCGCGCTGAAGCAATGATCCCGGCCAATCCGCCGCTGCCCGCCGCGATCGTGCCGGCGCCGGTAAGTCTGAGAAGGCTGCGCCGGTCGATGCGAGTGGTCATTTTTCCTCCCGAAGGTGCGGCCGCATTGTGCTTGCCGAGACGATGTTTAGAGCCAAGCGTGCAGCGGCACAAGCTGGAACCGGGGAACCGGCTTGCCCGCGATCGGCGGGTGGGATAAGGGGTCGTCATCGTATTCGGGGCGGGGCAGACGGGAGAAGCCGATGAGCGATGCCAAGGGAATTACTGTTCTCGGCATTTGCGGCAGCTTGCGCAAAGGCTCATACAATATGGCGGCGCTGCGCACCGCGATCGAAGTCAAACCGCCAGGGATGACAATCGAGATCGCCGACATCTCGGCCTTTCCGCTTTACAATGAGGATGTCCGCGCGCAGGGGTTCCCGCCCCCGGTCGAGAAGCTGCGGCAACAGATAAAGGCGGCGGACGCGATCCTGTTCGCGACCCCGGAATACAATTATTCGATGTCGGGCGTGCTGAAGAACGCGATCGATTGGGCTTCGCGCCCGCCGGATCAACCCTTTGCCGGCAAGCCGGCGGCGATCATGGGCGCCGGCGCCGGGATGGCCGGCACAGCGCACGCCCAAGGCGATTTGAGGCGCGCCTGCGTCTTTCTCGACGTCCATCCGATCAACAAGCCCGAGGTGCGGATCGGCCAGGCGCACACCAAATTCGACGCCAATGGCGGCCTGACCGACGACGCGTCTCGCGGATTTATTCGCGATATGCTGGTGGCGCTCGACAGCTGGACCCGGCAAATAAGCCTCAAGAACTGAAACCGGCGTGACAAAGCGATTAGGGGGAGGAGAGTTATGGATCTCGATTTCAGCGGCAAGGTCGCCCTGATCACCGGCGCCGGAAACGGTATCGGCCGTGCTGCGGCGCTCGGCTTCGCCAGAGGCGGCGCCAAGATCGTCGTCGTCGACCGCGACACGGCGGGCGGCGAGGCCACCGCCGGGATCATCCGCCAGCAGGGTGGCGACGCCCGCTTCGTTGCAGCCGACGTCACCCGATCGGCCGAGGTCCAGAACTACGTCGAGCAAGCGCTCGACGCCTACGGCGCCATCGACTGCTTTTTCAACAATGCCGGCATCGAGGGCAAATGGGCGCATACCGCCGAACATGACGAGGAGGCTTTCGACCAGGTGATCGCGGTCAACGTCAAGGGCGTCTTCCTCGGGCTGCGCCACGTGCTGCCGGTCATGCTGCGGCAAAAGCGGGGCGCCATCGTCAATACCGCCTCGGTCGCGGGGCTGGTGGCGACGCCCGGCATGCCGGCCTATGTCGCCTCCAAGCACGCGGTAATCGGCCTGACCAAGACTGCGGCCGGCGAGGTCGCGCGCCAGGGCATCCGGGTCAACGCGGTCTGCCCCGGCCCGGTCGACACTCGGATGATCCATTCGCTCGAGGCGCAGATCAACCCGGCGGACCCGGCCGGCGTCAGCCGTCGTTACCAATCGGCGATCCCGCTCGGCCGCTATGTGACGGCGGACGAAATCGCCAATACGGTCTTGTTCCTGTGCTCAGACCTCGCCTCGGCGATCACCGGCGCGCAATATGTTGTCGACGGCGCCCGTACCGCGGTCGGCGGCGCTGTGACGCAAACAATGCAGAACTGACCGACCGGACTACACCGTGCACCCGCTCTGGCAGCGGACCCGGGGTTGGGCTATCGTCGAGGACATGCGCCTGCGGCGGGAAAGCGGCGCTGAAAGGAAGCCATGAGCGAGACACGCACCCTGGCCATCGATGTCGGTGGCACCGGCATCAAGGCGGCGGTTCTCGACGAGGCCGGCCGTATGATCAGCGAGCGCCGGCGGGTGCCGACCCCGCCTAAGCCGGTCACGCCCGATGCCCTGCTGCATGCGATCGACCAGGTAGTAACCCCGCTCGGCGCCTTCGAGCGGGTTTCGGTCGGCTTTCCCGGTTATGTGCGCGACGGGCGGGTGTTGACCGCGCCCAATCTCGGGACCGAGGCATTGGCGGGCTTCGATCTGCAATCGGCGCTTGCCGAGCGATGGGGCAAACCGGCTCGGGTACTCAATGATGCCGACGTTCAGGGCTTCGGCGCGATCAAGGGCGAAGGAATCGAAATGGTGCTGACCTTGGGGACCGGCGCCGGAACGGCAATCTTTCGCCACGGCGAAGTCATGCCGCACCTCGAACTCGCCCATCATCCAGTCAGCGGCAAGAAAACCTACGACGAATATGTTGGTAACGCCGCCCGTCGCGCGAAAGGCAAGAAAGCTTGGAACAAGCGCGTCCTCAAGGTGATCGACATCCTCCGTGAGGTCGTGCGCTTCGATCACCTGTACATCGGCGGCGGCAATGCCAAGGATCTGAGCCCCCTGCCCGATGACGTGACGATAGTTCCGAACACCGACGGGCTGACCGGCGGCATCGGGCTATGGCGTGCTGATCCACCGCCGCATACGGCTGCCGGTACAGCCATGGGTGACGACCGGTCGGATGCCAGCCCCGAACCGACCCCCGGCAGTGCGAGCGAGGGCGAAGCCCCGGCTGCAACCTCCGCCTGAATTGATCGCTCTTTCCTAAAGCACCTTCAGAGGATCGGACGGAATGCGCTATGCACCCGCGATCGCGCTGGCGTTGACTCTGGGCGCTTGCGCCGCCGCACCGCCGCCACCTCCTCCGGGCCGGGTTCAGTTAGCGCCCACGACGGCGCTGAATGCCCATATTCCACCTTTCGCCCGCGGACCCTATGAGCCGTTCTCGCGCGAGGCGGCGGTTCAGATCGCACTCGGCGAATGGTGGGCGTTCCGCAAGCCGGTCGTGTTTCCCGAACGTCGAACTGCCCGAGGACGAAGAGCGCGAGGAAGGCTTGTGGCAGCGGGTCGGCGTCTATTGGTGGCTCGGCCTCGACCCGAGCTGGCCGCAAAGCGGCTGGACCGGCATCCACGATCAGAACGGCCAAGTTTTTCCAGCCGGCCGCGACGGATACTTTGCCTGGTCAGCAGCCTTCATATCCTATGTCATGCGGCTGGCCGGCGCCGGCAGTAGTTTTCCCTATTCCGAGAACCACGCCGATTACATCAATGCGGCGGCGCAACATACTCCGGGCGTTGCGCTCGAGGCCGAACGGGTCGAGGTCTACGCGCCGTTGCGCGGCGATCTGATTTGCCTATGGCGGGGCCGCAAGGTCACCTTTGACGAACTGCCGGCTGGGCGCTTTCCGGGACATTGCGACATTGTCATCGACCGCAAGCCGGGCCAACTCGACGTGATCGGCGGAAACGTCGACAATGCGGTGGCGATGAAATACATCCCAGTCACCGCCGATGGTCATCTCGCCGGGCCGGACGGCACCGTCGTCGACCCGGATCATCATTGGTTCGTCGTGCTCAAAGTCTTGTATCAGCGCGACGGCGCATCGCCACCGAGCAACGCAATCTCGTCAGCGCCTCCCGCGGGGAGCGGCCTAGCTCAGAATCCGGCCGCCGCCACCTCGCGGCCGCGACCGCCGCCGATCATCGCCTCGGCCAGTCCGGGGTCGCGATGGAGCGCCAGTCGGTAGAGCCCTACAACGGCACTGACAATCTCGCCATCGCGGCCGAGCAGGTCGTCGCCGAACTCGATCATCCGCAGATTGGGCCAAGCCTGGGGCCGCCGCCGGACGACCTCGAGTACCGCGTCCTCGGCCGGCATGACGGGGTCGCGCTGCGCCAACAGCAGGATCGCCGCCGCGGTCGAGCGTGACACTCCGGCGTGACAATGCACGAGGAGATGCGGGTCTCGCGCCTCCTCGCCGGTGCCGGATTGGACCGTGCCGAGATTGCGCCCAAAGGCGAGCAACAGCTCTACGTCCCACCGTTCCGGTGCGATCCAGCCGGGCGACGGGTCGATCACGTCGTGAAAGCGCAGCTTCAATCGTCGATGGACGTCAAAGGAGCGAAGCGCTTCAGGTTCGGGCCAACCCGGATCCATGATTGACAGCACGTGGGTCGCGTCGACCGCGCGGGTGCCGGCAAGTTCCTCCAGGCCGCAAACGGTAACGCGGAAGGGCCTCTGCTCGATCGTGCTCATACCGGGTCTTCCTCCCCGAACTTACCGTTCTCAACGGTCGCACACAGTTATGGCAAATTCGTGTGGGCTCCGCGCGCCTTTCGTGAATGTCCCGATACGGCTTGCCGTCGGCCCGGGCAGTGCGCATGCCCGAAGCCTCATCGAAAATTCTGCCGAAAATGTGAACCCGTTCACACGTGCAACCGCCATGCGTTGGCGAAGCTGATGAGGCTCGGCGGAGGAGGGCACAACGGATGCCTGCTGACCTAAGTTACGCATTCTGCGGCCTGCTGATTGTCGCCTATGCCTGGGCACGCTTCAACACGCCGCCCTCCAACCGGTCGTCGACTTGCCAGGCTCTCTATTGGTCGAGCGGCGTGGGCTACGTCCTCAGCACGCTGGCGCTGTTCGCGGCGCTGTCGATCCTGCTCAAAGCCGGCCCTTGGCGGAAATTCCTGCTGGGTCCGGCCGACGATCCGTCACTTCCGGCGCCGCTCGTCGCGACCTTGGCGATGACGACGCTGCTGCCGTCCATACCGGCTCTGAAGCGGATCGATCAATGGTTCCTGTCGACATTTCTGGACTGGGCGGAAATTCCCGGCGAAGTCAGACGCCGCGCTGCGGGAATGACCTTGGAAAACTTTTGCGTAACCAGGGAGGACGTGACGGAGCTGCGCGCGACCTATGGCGATGCCGGGTATGGCGACACGCTTGCCCGGCATTTGCGGCGCCGCGGCGGCGATGGACTGGAGCTGTCGCAGCAGCGGTTGACCCGTGTGGTCAAGCTGTATGACTGCCTGCGCAGGTTGGCCTGCGAGCCGCGTTACGCCCGCTTCTACGCCGAGGCTGCGGACGAGTTCGACGAGATCGACCGCAGGACCGCAAATTTTCTACGCCGCTCAGCTACTTCGCTGACCCTCGCCGAGCGGCTGCGCCTAGCCGAGAAAGAGGTGGCGTACGACGAGTTGGTGCAGGAGCGACGGGAGGACTTTGCCAATGCTTGCCGCGACATCTTCCGCGTGCAGGCCTTGTTCCTCGCTCGCGCGGTGCTAAGGTCGGAAGCCGGCGAACTTGCCATCGTCCGTCGTCTGCGCGAGAGCGGCTTCGACGCGGCCGAGCCGATGAACCTGCCGCGATTTCCGATCCACAGCCTGACTGCACTGGCGCTGGGGATATTCATCTACCTCCTTGCCGCTACGCAATTCTTTGGCCCGTTGATGGGCTTTCCGCAGCATTTGGACGGATTGACGATCGTCTTTAAGGTGGCGGTGGTGCGATTGGGCACGATCGGCCTGACGGTCTGGCTGTTACAGCGCTACGCATTTTTCCGCCGCGCTCCGAGCGAGCCGCCGCGCTTCTTCGCCTATGTTGTCAATGGCCTGATCGCCGCCGCTGCGGCCGGCAGTATCTCCCTCCTGTTCCATCTCCGCGAGGTGGACCCGCTATCCGCCACCGCTGGCGACCGACCGCTAATCTTGCTGAGCTTTATGCTTTGCACCGCAATTGCGGCCTTTTGCAACGATTGGATCACCAACGCAATGCCGCCGAGCTGGCTGCGCCTTGCCGAGGGGGCCGGTTGCGCTGTGGTGGTGGCCGCGGGAATGGCCTTCGTCGTCGCGTATCTGAGCGCCGACCTCCCATTTCCTTCCAGCGAATTGGCCGGTACGAAACTAGTCTTGTTGTTCGCATTCCCGAGCGCGATGGCGTTCGTGATCGGCGCTTGCATACCGCACATCTACCGCGAGGCGCATCGCGCTGCGACGGCCCGTCGCGACGAAGTCCGTGAGCTTGCCGCACCCGCGGTGCTCCAGCTTCGAAGGCCTGCGATCGAAAGCGGGCTATTGGGCCACGACGAGCGCGCGGGCGAGGTGAGTACTGCGCAGCACGAGGAGCGAGACGAGAAGACAGACGGGGCCGCTTGCGAGGAAAGCGGACAAACGGCCGCCGGTCACGCCGCGGATCGCGCCCGCGCCAAACGCCGCAGGCGCACCGCCGACCCGGACGAAGATCCACGCGTCAGCGCGGAGGTGGCGGGGCCGGAGGCGATCGCGTCGAACCGATGAAAGCCAGAGAAGATCCACAGGCTGGTTGCGACGGACCGCCTAAGTGGGAGCAGGTCCAGCTACAGCCGGTAACACCGGTTCAGCCATATCTGCGGAGTAGAGCGGTCGCACAAACAACCCGATAGTGTCGCGCCGGCAGTCTTGGCAGGGATGGCTCGTGGTCATCCCCTCTCTGCCGAAGCGAGCGTACGATGACTGCACTTTGTCAGGACGGGCGGCGGTCGGCCCGATCGGCGAGGCGGGCCTCGATCGCGTCCCAGATCTTTGCGGCAATATCGACGCCGTCAAGGCGAGCGATTTCCTGAATCCCGGTCGGCGAGGTGACGTTGATCTCCGTCATCCAGTCGCCGATCACGTCGATGCCGACAAAGACCAGCCCCTGAGCGCGCAGGGTCGGGCCGATCGCTGCGCAAATCTCGCGCTCGCGCGTTGTCAGCTCGGTTTTTTCCGGACGGCCGCCGACATGCAGGTTGGCGCGCGCCTCGCCTTCGGCCGGAACCCGCATGACGCCGCCGACGGGCTCGCCTTCCACTAGAATGATGCGTTTATCGCCCTGGCGGATCTCCGGCAGGTAGCGCTGCACCATGACTGGCTCGCGCTGGATCGACTCGTACATTTCCAGCAGCGCGGTCAGATTTTCGTCGCCCTGCCGCAGCCGGAATACGCCGGCGCCCCCGTTACCGAACAGCGGCTTCACGATGATATCGCCGTATTCCTTCCAAAAGGCGCGGATCTCGTCCCGGTTACGGGTCAGCAGGGTCGGAGGCATCAACTCCTTGAAGCGCAGTACAAAAAGCTTTTCCGGCGCGTTGCGTACAGCAGCCGGATCGTTGACGACGAGCGGGCCGTCCTCGGGGAGGAGCTCAAGCAGATGCGTCGCGGTAATATAGGCCATGTCGAATGGCGGGTCCTGGCGCATCAAAACGATATCGAGCCCGCCAAGGTCGAGTTCCGCGAAGGCGCCAAACCGATGGTGGTGACCATGTCGGCGGAAGACTTCGAGTGGTCGCCCGCGAGCGTGAAGCCGGCCATCGCGCAGGGTCAATGCTTCGGGGAGGTAGTGAAACAATGCGTGTCCTCGCGCCTGCGCTTCAAGGGCAAGAGCAAAGGTCGAATCCGCGTCGATATTGATCGTGTCGATCGGATCCATCTGGATCGCGACGGCGAGCCCCATGGCTGACCTCCGAGAGTGGCGCCGACGAGACTATACGCGGCTGCGCTTGGCCGCGCGCCCCGATCAGTTCAATTGCGAGCGAAGCTGCTGCAGGATCGCCGCGGCCTGGTGGCGCGCGGTACTTTCGGGGGCGCGCACCACGTATTGCTCGAGCGCCGCAGCGGATGCCCGCATATTGCCGAGTTGGCGGTGCAGCATCCCCGCCTCGCGCCACAGATCGGCCAGGTCGGGCGCCAACATCAGCATGGTCTCGACGATTTTCACCGCCCTCTCGTAGCGCTGCTCGTGCACCAGGCGCGATTTAATATTGTTTTGCAGGCGCAGCAGCACATCCCGGTCGGAGACAGGCGCGTAGAATTCCGGCGACAGCTCGCTGTCATCGCCGGCGACCGCCTTCAGCAAGTCCCGCAATTCGGCCGCGCCGCAGATTTGGCCATTATGAAAAGGGTCGAGGATCAGTCGTTCCGCCCGGTCGGAAAGTCGGATCAGGAAATGCCCGGGAAAGGCGAGCCCAGCCGCCTCCCAACCTTGGGTGCGGGCGGTGTCGATAAACAAGATCCCGAGAACCACCGGCAGGCCCTTTCGGCGGTCGATCACCCGGATCAGATTGGCATTTTGCAAATCGTCGTATGTCAACTCGTCGCCGGAATAGCCATACTTCAACAAAATGATCTCGTTGAGGGCGTGGGCCCGGGCTGCAAGATCTCCCGAAGCTCCCGGATGCCGGGCGACGTCGCGCGCCATCAGCTGCAGATGATCACGGTAGCGCGCCAAGTCGACGCGCTGACGCTCGAACGAAGCCAACACCAACGCCGCTTCGGCGATAGGCAGGATCCGCCCATCCGAGCCTCCCAATTCTCGCAAAAAAGCAGCGCAGCTTTCAGGATCGGGGTGTTCGGGGGGCTCGCTCATATCCGTCGCCGAGAATCAACCGCGAGCGAGCATATTTATTCGGCTCGCCTGCTGTCCACCCCGAAGACCGACAGCGCAAGCCGCCGCCCGGAGCCGTCGCTCACAGTTTTTGCACTTCAACCGGGGTCGTCGGCGCCGCACCGGCAGGTTCCGGGCCAGGCCCCCCGGCTGCGGGCGGAGTTGTCGGTGGCGGCTCGGAACCCGGCGGCGCGCCCGGCCGAATATCGATGTAGGAAACCACCCGTTTTACGCCTGGCACATACCGCGCCGATGTCGTGGCGCTATCGAGTTCGGCCTGGCTGCGGGCCGAGCCGATCAGATAGACCGAGCCATCCACAGTCTCGATCGTATAATTGACCGAGCGAACCTGGCCGTTGAAGACGAGGTTCGACTTGACCCGCGATGTGATCCAGGCGTCCTTGGCCGAGTTCCATGCGCCTTCGCGCGGGGTAACCTCGATCTCGTTGTAGACTGCCCGCACCCCCGGCACCTGGCTGGCGACTTCCTGCGCCTGCGCCTTCATCTCCGGCGTCGGTGCGGTGCCGGTTAGCAATGTACGCCCCTCATAAACGGTGACGTTCAGGTCCGCCTGCATCTGCGGATCGCTCTTTATCCACGCGCTTTGAATATTGGTCTTGATCGAAAAATCGTTGGCCGTGCCGCCGACGCCGCGTTCCTGATTGGCGGCATAGCCCGCCCCGCCGGCCGCGGCAAGCCCGCCGACGATGGCTACCGGGCACCCGCCAAGACTTAAGGTCAGTCCAAAACTCATCGTCAGCCATGAAACATAGCGAAAATTCGACACCGATCACCCCCCGGCATCTTGATGTCTGAGCAGATCCTCTAATGAAGTTGTGCCGTTTCGAAAAGGAAGTCTTGTGGCCTTTTTGGATTTAGTCGCCGCGTCGTGGCGACGGATCGGACACCGCTTGGCCTTTCCAGGCGAATGTCACGTCGCGACAACGAGTTGCCGGAATATCGATGCCGGGCCACGGCCGAGATCCGCTACTGATCCACGCGCCAGGCACCCCGCCAATGGCGCGGCAAGCGACGCGGAGCGACCAGCATCAGATCGAATTGGAAGTCGAGCCCAGAAAGGTCAGGTCGCGCGCCCAAGAAGGCTTCGGCGGCGCGCGCGATACGACGGCGCTGGCGTGGAACAAGTGCTGCCGCCGCGGCACCGAGATCGCCGCGTGACTTGACCTCGATAATTGCCAGCACCCGGCCTCGCCGGGCAATGATATCGATCTCGCCCGCCGGGCAGCGCCAGCCCCGCGCGACGATTCGCCAACCGCGCAGCCGCAGATGCCACAGGCAGAGCCACTCCGCGAGCCTTCCGCGCCGTTCGGCGCGCCGCCGCCGCGCGAGATTGCGCGGTCTCACGCGCCTCACGGCTGCCGGTCCCGCACCAGCAACGCCCGGCGATACAGGTCCCGTCGCGACAGGCCGGTCTCGGCGGCGAGCCTGACCGCGGCTTCGCGCACGCCGCATTCGGCGAGCACCTCGCGCAGCCGACGATCGACCTCCTCCGCATCGGGGACGGCCCGCTCGCATGGGCCAATGACGACGACGATCTCGCCGCGCGGCGCGTCGACTTGCCGATAATGGTCGGCGAGATCGTCGAGACGCCCGCGCCTGATTTCCTCGTGCCGTTTAGTCAGCTCGCGCGCCACGGCAGCCTGTCGCGCGCCGAGAATCTCCTGCATGTCCGTGAGCGAGGCGGCAAGGCGCGCAGGAGCCTCATAGAAGATCAGCGTCGCCTCGAAACCGGCCCAGCGCGCCAGCGCCCGGCGTCTGGCTGAACGTGGCTTCGGCAAAAAGCCGGCGAACAGAAAGGTGTCCGGCGGCAAGCCGGAAAGGATCAGGGCGGTCAGCGCTGCCGATGGCCCGGGGCCGCCGTCACCGACAGGTTTTCGCCGATCGCGGCGCGGACCAATTTGTATCCGGGGTCCGAGACCAGCGGCGTTCCGGCATCACTGACCAGCGCCACCCGCTCGCCGCGGCGCAGCGCCGCCAAGATGGCCGGCCGTACCGCTTCGCCGTTGTGGTCGTGGTAAGTTTGCAGCGGCGTCTCGATGCCGTAGCGGTTCAGCAGGCGCGTGGTGATCCTGGTGTCCTCGCAATAGATCCGGTCGGCGCCGCGCAGCACGGCCAGAGCCCGCAAGCTGATATCGCCCAGATTGCCGATCGGCGTCGCCACCAGATGGAGACCCGGAGCGGGAGCGGGAAGCACATCCGTCTTTCGACCGACGGCCCGGCCAGGTCGGGTTTACTCGGTGTCGGCCCGCCGTTAGGCTCGCGGCCCTCACTGCTGCCGCCCGAGGTCGCCCGTGCCGCGCTGGTGCTACCGCCGTCTGGTCTCACCTTTTGTCGTCCTTGTCGCGGTCGCGGGAATGGCCGCCTGCGTGCCGCCGCCCATGGTACCGGCGCCGGTCGTCTCCCCGCAACCGCCCTACGGCCAGCCTGCGCCGCCGCCGCTGCCGCCGAAACCGGCAGGCCCGAGCGGTCCGGCCAAGATCGCGCTGTTGGTGCCGCTATCGGGTGCCAATGCCGCGCTCGGGCAGGCCATCCTCAACGCCGCGCAGCTGGCGCTGTTCGAAACCGGGGGGGACCAGCTGACGCTGGTTCCGCGCGACACCAGGGGAACGGCCGATGGCGCGGCAGAGGCCGCCCATGCCGCGGTCGCCGAAGGCGTTCGCCTGATCCTCGGCCCGCTGCTCGCCGGCGAAGTCGAGGCGGTGAGGCCGATCGCGCGCGATGCGCATATCAATGTCATCGCCTTCTCGACGGTGACCGACCTCGCCGGCGGCAACACGTTTCTGATGGGCTTTTTGCCGCGGCAGGAGGTGGAGCGCGAGGTTAGCTATGCACGCCAGCGCGAGATCACTCGGTTCGCGGTGCTGGCTCCCAATACGCCCTATGGGCATCTGATGGCGGATGCGCTGCGCGACACGGCGTCCGCAGCGGGCGGCACGGTCGCCAAGGTTGCGTACTACGACCCACGCTCAGGTGATGCCTCTGCCGCTGTCGCGCGCCTGCTGCCGGGCGGCACCACCCCACCCACCGCCGATCCCGCAGCGCCGGATCAGGCCGCTCCGCCGCCACCGGCGGTCCCGAACTTTGATGCGCTGCTGCTGCCGGAAGGCGGGAGCGAGTTGAAGCAGATCGCCCGCGCGCTGGCTGCGGCCGGGCTCGACACCAAGGCCACCCGCCTGCTCGGCAGCGGCCTATGGGACGTGCCCGACATCGGCAACGAGCCGGCGCTCGACGGCGGCTGGTTTGCCGCCTCGCCGCCGGAAGCACGGCGCGGGTTTGAGCAGCGCTATCGCGCCACCTATGGCCAGGAGCCGCCCCGGCTGGCCTCGCTCGGCTACGACGCCGCGGCGCTGGCCGCGGCGCTGTCCCGTGGCGAGGGTGGCCAGCCCTTTTCGACCGAGGCGATCCTCAACCCGGCCGGCTTCAGCGGCGTTGACGGGCTGTTCCGCTTTACCCCCCAGGGCCTAGTCCAACGCGGTCTCGCCGTGCTCGAAGTCGAGCCCCAAGGCAACGTCGTGGTCAGCCCCGCACCGCAGAACTTTCACGATCTCGGCTATTGACGTTATTCACGACGCGATTGCGTTGATTGCCGCGCCTGATCCCTCAGCGCTGATTTGAGCTATCCGGCTCGGGCCGTGGATCCCACTGAATACTCGACAGAAACGAAAGCCACCGATTCGTCTCCCGAAGTGCGTTTAGCACCGACGACACAAACCATAAATTGAGACACAATAAAGTAAGAGTGCTCAGTTCAAACCAATGAATGATTATCCAGCCAATCGTCATGTCCCCGCTCCGTTGGATCCAATTGGCATTATCCGAGGCTGTCTGCAACGGACGATAGGCATTTTGGTCGACGCCGACATGCGGTACTTCTCTAAAGGAAGCGCGCCGACCGGGGCAATGGGTCGCCAATCGCGGATTCCCAGTTACAGAGGACGGAAAAGGGTCAATATTCGGTGGCGGAAGATCGCTGATCGAGTTGACAGGGAGGGTCCGATGGCCAGTTCCGCGCGAGTTGCGTTGATCACAGGGTGCGGCAAGCCGGTCGGTATCGGCAATTCGACGGCGCGGGCACTGGCCGCGACCGGGGCGACGGTCGTCGTCTCCGATGTGGTAGCGACAGGGGTGGCGAATGAACACAATGTTCAAGGCGACACGGACGCTTCGTGGGGCGGGGTCGACAGCCTGGTCGAAGAACTTGCCCGGAGCGGGTGCACCGCCTCTGCTACCCTGGGCGACGTCAGTGTCGAGGCCGATGCCGGGCGGATGGTCGAGGAAGTGCTCAGCCGCTACGGTCGGCTCGACATCCTCGTCAACAACGCCGGCGCCCCACAGGGTGCCGATCGCAACGAGATCGAGGACGTGCCGGTCGAAGCCTGGGACCGCACGTTCGGCGTCAACGCCCGAGGCTGCTTTTTGATGTCGCGCGCCGCGGTCCCGGCGATGCGCAAGGCAAGATGGGGCCGGATCGTCAGCGTGTCGTCGAAGGCGGCGTTTCGCCCCGGCCGCAACCGGGCTACCTATGCTGCCTCGAAGGCCGCGATTGTCGGCTTCAGCAAGTCGTTGGCGCTCGACTTGGCGCCGTTCGGGATCACGGTCAACGCCGTCTGTCCCGGCCCGATCCGCACCTCGCGGGCGATCAGCACCAACCGGCGCGAATACGGCGATGACCTCGAAATCGGCTTTGCCGAACGGTCGAGGGCAATTCCGGTCGGCCGCTTCGGCAGCCCCGACGAAGTCGCGGCTATGATCGCCTTCCTGGCCTCGGACCAGGCCGCCTTCGTCACCGGCCAGGCGATCGGCATCGATGGCGGCTGGTAATCCCCGCTGCGCTCATCGGGGCGGCGAGCGATGTCGTCGCTATCCCGGCAGCTTCTATTCGACCCTGGATTGGCCATCGTGGTGTGCGTGTTGATGGCGCTGATGTGATTTGTCCCTGACCGTAGAATGGAATTGATAATCCAAATTTGAGCCGCCCCTGGCGGTCGTCGTCAAAGACGGCGCCGGCGGTCACGGTTGCGGCCCCGCCGGCTGTTCACAGGACCGGTCCCGGCCGCAATTCGTTGTAAAGCATCATATATTGGCGTGCGGCGGCGTCCCAGCCGAAGTCTCGCGTCATCGCGCGCCGGATCATCCGCCGCCATATCGCATCCTGGCGAAACAGCACCCCAGCGCGCCCGATCGTCGAGGTGAGTGCCTGCGGGCTCTCTTGGTCGAAGGTGAAGCCGGTCGCCGTCCCGTCCGCCAGGCTGACAGCGTCGGCGCCGACGACCGTGTCGACCAGCCCTCCGACCCGATGTACCAAAGGCAAGGTCCCATAGCGCAGCCCATAGAGCTGGGTCAGGCCGCATGGCTCGAACCGCGACGGCATCAGCAAGACATCCGCGCCGCCGGTGATCAGATGCGACAAGCACTCGTCATAGCCAAGCTCGACCCCGACCGACCCGCTATGTGTTTGCGCCGCCGCTGCAAAACCGCGTTCGAGATCGCCGTCGCCGGAACCGAGAAGAACAAGCTGGCCGCCACCGGCGACCAACTCGGGGACGGCGGCGAGGAGCAGATCGAGACCCTTCTGCGGCGTGAGGCGGCTCACGGTTCCGAACAACGGCATTTGCTCGCGCGGCTCGATGCCCAGACGGCGTTGCAGCTCCCGTTTGGCGGCATGCTTGCCGGCCGCGGCGTCCTCGATCCCGTAGGCTTGGGGCAGGTTCGGATCATGCCGAGGATCCCAGACCTTGTGGTCGACCCCATTCAGGATCCCGGTCAACGCTGCGGCGCGGCTGCGCAGCAGCCCATCGAGGCCCCAGCCGAAAGCCGGGGTCTGGATTTCGCGCGCATAAGTCGGGCTGACCGTCGTCAGGCGATCCGCGTAGAATAGCCCGGCCTTGATAAAAGACACCTGCCCGTAAAACTCGACGCCATCGACCGAGAAGAACTCGGCCGGCAATGCCAATTCTGGGAACAGCCCGGGCGCGAACAGCCCACGATAAGCGATATTATGTACCGTGAACACCGTCGGGACCCGGTCCTCGGTCCTTGGAGCGGCAGCGAGATAGGCCGGCGCCAGCCCGGCATGCCAGTCATGGCAATGCAGGATGTCCGGCCGCCAGTCGCCATCGGCGCCGCGCGCCAATGCCGCAGCCACCCAGCCGAACAGCCCAAAGCGGCGATGGTTGTCGGGCCAATCGCTGCCGTCCGGCTGCGCGTAGGGGTTGCCCGGCCGGTCATAAAAGGGCGGATGGTCGACGAGATAGGCTTGCCGTTCAGTGCCGGGCAGGCGGGCGAGCGCCAGCCTTACCCGCTCCGGGGCAAACGGACTTGCCAGCCGAGCGATGTCGGTGATGTCCTCGAAAGCATCGAGAAAACCGGAAAAGCCGGGCAGCACCAAGCGTACATCAGCGCCCAATCCGGTCAGCGCCGGGGGCAGCCCCGCGGCGACATCGCCGAGCCCGCCCGCTTTGACCCAGGGGTAGAGTTCGGCGCTGACATGAAGGACGCGCATCGGCGGCCGATCGGCGGGCCGTCAGCGCGCCACCCGTCTTGGCGCTTAGTTCCGGGTTTTATCGACGAGGCGGTTTTGGCCGATCCATGGCATCATCGCGCGCAGTTTCTCACCGACCTTTTCGATTTCGTGCTCGGCGGCGCGCCGGCGCATCGCCTTGAAGCTCGGCTGGCCGGCGTTGTTTTCGAGCACCCACTCGCGGGCGAAGCGGCCGGACTGGATCTCGGCAAGGATTTTTTTCATCTCGGAGCGCACGTGGTCGTCGATGACCCGCGGCCCGCGCGAATAATCACCATACTCGGCGGTGTTCGAGACCGAGTAGCGCATGTTGGCGATACCGCCCTCATAGATCAGATCCACGATCAGCTTGACCTCGTGGCAGCACTCGAAATAGGCCATTTCCGGTGCATAGCCGGCTTCGACCAACGTCTCGTAGCCAGCGAGAATCAGCGAGGTCAACCCGCCGCACAGCACCGACTGCTCACCGAACAGGTCGGTCTCGCATTCCTCGCGAAACGTCGTCTCGATGACCCCGGCGCGCCCGCCGCCGATCGCGCAGCCATAGGATAATGCGATCTCCACCGCGTTGCCCGAAGGGTTCTGCTCCACCGCCAGCAGACACGGGACCCCGGCGCCGCGCAAATATTCCGAGCGCACAGTATGACCGGGGCCCTTTGGCGCGATCATGAATACGTCCATGTCCGGGCGCGGCTCGATCAGACGGAAATGGATGCTGAGCCCGTGGGCGACGGCAAGGGCGGTGCCCTGGCGCATGTTCGGCCGCAAATCGTCGCTGTAGAGCGCCGCTTGCAACTCGTCGGGAGCCAAGACCATGACGATGTCCGCCCATTTCGCGGCCGCGGCGTTGGTCATGACTTTGAAGCCAGCGTTTTCGGCCTTTTGCGCCGATGTCGAGCCGGGACGCAAGGCGACAACGACCTCCTTGACCCCGCTGTCGCGCAGATTGTTGGCATGCGCGTGGCCCTGGCTGCCATAGCCGATGACCGCGACTTTTTTCGACTTGATCAGATTCACATCCGCATCGCGGTCGTAATACACGCGCATGGGTCCCTCCTGTCTCGATGCACCACAGGTGTGGTGACGGCTAAAAGCTCGCGGCCCCGCGCGAGATCGCTACCGCGCCGGTTCGTGATATTTCGACGAGGCCCAGCGGTTCCATCAAGGTGATGAAAGCGTTCAGCTTTTCCGCTGATCCCGTCATCTCGAAGACAAAGCTGTCGGTTGTCGAATTGACGACCCGCGCCCGGAAGATATCGGCGAGGCGGAGCGACTCGATGCGCGACTCGCCTTTGCCCGCGACCTTGATCAGCGCCATCTCGCGCTCGACGAAAGGTCCCTCATCGGTCAGGTCGTGGACCTTGTGCACCGGCACCAGCCGGGACAATTGCGCCTTGATCTGCTCGATGATCATCCGCGTCCCCGAGGTGACGATCGTGATCCGCGACAAGTTGTTGCGGCGATCGACCTCGGCGACAGTCAGGCTCTCGATGTTGTAGCCGCGCCCGGAAAACAGGCCAACGACGCGAGCGAGGATGCCCGGTTCGTTGTCGACCAGCACCGCGATCGTATGACGCTCGATATCGGCCACGGCAGAGCACTCAGACGAGCACCATCCCCTCTTCCGAAACGGGTTTTTGAGCCTCGTCCTTGGGGCCGAGGAGCATCTCGTTATGCGCCGCCCCCGACGGGATCATCGGAAAGCAATTCTCCGTCGGATCGACGCAAACGTCGAGGATCACCGCCCCCGGCGCCTTCAGCATCCAGGCTATCGCGTCATCGAGCGCCGCCGGGATCCTCGACTCGCCGCCCGACCGCACCGAAAGCCTCCGCCAATTTGACGAAATCCGGCAGGGCCGCAGTATAGCTTTCGGAATACCGGCCGCCATGCAGCAATTCCTGCCATTGGCGCACCATGCCCATATACTGATTATTGATTATGAATATCTTTACCGGCAGTCGATACTGGGAAATCGTCGACATTTCCTGGATATTCATCAGGATCGAGGCTTCGCCGGCAATATCGATTACAAGCGCCTCCGGATGGGCGATCTGGACGCCGACCGCCGCCGGCAGTCCATAGCCCATCGTGCCAAGCCCGCCCGAAGTCATCCAATGATACGGCTCTTCGAATTTGAAAAATTGCGCCGCCCACATCTGATGCTGGCCAACCTCGGTGGTGATATAGACATCGCGCTCGCGGGTCAGCGCATAGAGCCGCTCAAGCGCAAACTGGGGTTTGATCAGGTCGCGGCGCCCGCGATCGTAGGCCAGACAGTCCCGCCCGCGCCAACCCTCGATCGCCCGCCACCAATCGACATGCCCGGTCTCGGTGGCGCGACGCGGCGCACCGGGCCAGGCGGCGAGCATCGCCGTCATCGCTTGACCGACATCGCCGATGATCGGCAGATCGACGCGCACATTCTTGTTAATCGAGGACGGATCGATATCGATATGGATCTTCTTCGAATTGGGGGAAAAGGCGTTGAGCCGCCCGGTCACGCGATCGTCGAAGCGCGAACCGACCGCGATCATCAGATCGCAGTCGTGCATCGCCAAATTCGCCTCGTAAGTGCCGTGCATGCCGACCATGCCGAGAAAATGCGGATCACTGGCCGGGAACGCGCCGAGCCCCATCAGGGTCAAGGTACAGGGAGCGTCGATCTTGCGCACCAATTCGGTAAAGCGGGCACAGGCTTCCGGTCCCGAATTGATCAGGCCGCCGCCGCCGTAAAACAGCGGGCGCTTAGCCGCGGCGATCATCTCGACCGCCTGAGTTATCCTCGCCGGGTCTGGAGCAAGCTGCGGGCGGTAACTCTTATGGCGCCCATCTTCCGGTCCGCTGTACTGGCCGAGCGCGAACAAAACATCCTTCGGGAGATCAACGACAACCGGCCCCGGGCGCCCGCTCTTGGCGACGTAAAAGGCCTCGTGCAGCATGCGCGCCAGTTCGCGCACATCCTTGACCAGGTAATTATGCTTGGTGCAGGGCCGAGTGATGCCAGTCGTGTCGGCCTCCTGAAAGGCGTCGTTGCCGATCAGGTGGGTGGGCACTTGCCCGGTTAAGCAGACGACCGGAACCGAATCCATCAGCGCGTCGGTCAGTCCGGTGACCGCGTTCGTGGCGCCGGGGCCGCTCGTCACCAGGACAACGCCAACCCGGCCGGTCGAGCGCGCATAGCCCTCGGCTGCGTGAACCGCCCCGCCCTCCTGGCGCACCAGGATATGGCGCAGGGCATTCTGCTTGAACAGCGCGTCATAGATCGGCAGCACCGCGCCGCCCGGATAGCCGAAAACCACCTCCACGCCCTGATCGACGAGCGCCTTGATGATGATTTCTGCTCCACTGATCGGCTCGGCCGACATGACAAGCTCCCTCGGCCGACGAACAAGCCGTATCAGGGTGGGTCGCCCAGGCGTGTCGCTCTCAGGCGGGGCCGGCAACCTAATCAGCTATTCCCGGTCGGTCAACAAAAACTCGTCAATAAACTGGCGTGAGCGGTGCAACAAACTTTCCGAAAATTGCGCGACGAGGATCAGATCCGCCGTGATCTGATGCCGAAACCAAGTCATCTGTCGCTTCGCGTAGTGGCGCGTCACGAGTTGCGCCGCGGCGATCGACGCGGCGAGTGGTATCTCGCCGCGCAGATGACGGATCAGTTCGGGCAATCCCATGGCCTTCATGGCCGGCAGATCGGGATCGAGTGCGCGGGCCGCGAGCGCTGCCGCTTCGGCGAGGGCGCCTTGCTCGATCATCGCGGCGAAGCGCGTATCGCAGGCCGCGTAGAGCTGTTCGCGCGGCGGCAGCAGCACGATAGTTGCACAGCGGTAGGGCGCCGGTGCATGGGGCCGGCAACGCCACGCCCCGATCGGGGTCCCGGTAGCGCGCACCACCTCATAGGCGCGCACCAGTCGCTGCGTGTCTCCAGGATGAAGCCGTCGGGCGGAATCGGCGTCGAGCGAGGCGAGCTGTTGATGAAACGCCGCGCCGCCGAGCGCGCGATGGAGAGCAAGCGCCTTTTTTCGGACAGCTTCGGGGATCTCGGGGAAGGGGGCGAGCCCGAGCGCCAGCGCGCGCAGATAAAGCCCGGTTCCACCGACAACGATCGGCAGCCGGCCAGCCGCCGTCACCGCCGCCATCTCGGCCAAGGCGAGCTCGCGCCAGCTGCCGACTGAGCCGCGCTCGGCGGCATCGAGATAGCCGTAAAGCCGATGGGGCACTCGGGCGCACTCGGCGGCGGGGCGCGCGGTCAGGATCTTGAGGTCGCGGTAACACTGCAGGCTGTCGGCGTTGATGATGGTCCCACAGAAGATTTTAGCCAGTTCGAACGCCAGCGCGGATTTGCCGCTCGCGGTCGGACCGCCGATAAAGACCGCTGGCGGTGGCGCCAGCCGATCGCCGGCAAGCCGGTTGTAGCGTGCATGCTTCTCGGCGTAGGAGGGACTGACATGCGCATCGTCTTGACCCTGATCGCCGGCACCGCTGATGCCGCTGTTCCGCGCCTCGCCGCCGAGGTCGCCGGCGCGCTGGCAGTCGAGGCCGATCCCGTTTGGCTTTCGGCCAGCGAGGCGTGCGATCTCGTTTTCGATGCATCCGATCCGACGGCGATCGCCGAGACCGCGCGCAAGATCGTCGCCGATGCCCCGGTCGATATAGTTATCCAGCCGGCGGCCGGGCGGCGCAAGCGGCTGCTGGTCGCCGATCTCGAATCGACGATCATCGAAAATGAAATGCTCGACCAGCTCGGCATGATCCTCGGTATCGGCGCACACATTGCGGAAATCACCCGCCGGGCGATGAACGGGGAGATCGACTTTATCGCCGCGCTCGAGGCCCGCGTCTCCCTGTTGGCGGGGATCGACGCGTCCATCCTCGAGAAGGCGGCGGCGCATATCCGCTTGACGCCAGGCGCGCGCGTCCTGGCCAGGACGATGCGCCGAGATGGCGCGGCAACGGCGCTCGTTACCGGCGGGTTCGCGGTCTTCGCCGATCGGGTCGCGGCTGAACTCGGGTTCGACCGCGTCGTCGCCAATCGGCTGGAGGTCGTCGGCGACCGCCTCACCGGCAAAGTGGCGCGTCCAATCGTCACCGGGGAAGGCAAGCGGGCGGCTCTGTTGGCGCTTGCCGCAGAGCACGGCGTTTCCTTGGGACGGACCATCGCCGTCGGCGATGGTGCCAATGACCTGCCGATGCTGACCACCGCCGGCCTGGGCATCGCTTTCCGCGCCAAACCAGCGGTGGCTGCTCGCGCGCGCTGGCGCCTCGACCATGCCGATCTGACCGGCCTTCTGTATGCTCAAGGCTATCGCAAAGCGGAGTTCGCCGCCTGAGCCCTCATTCCGCCGGCCCAGGTCTCAACCCTGGTCGAGCCGGAGCGCAACAAAGTGAAGATCGCCTTGCCGCTCGACCAGCAACAGGATCGATTTGCGTCCCGATTTCTTCGCTTCGTCGATCTTGCTGCTGACATCCTGCGGGCTCTTCACCTCGGTCTGAGCGGCTTCCATGATCAGATCGCCGGGATGGACGCCTCGGTCTGCAGCCAGGCTGTCTTTGGCGACATCCACGACCACGACGCCCTTCGCATCGCTGCCGAGAGAGTATTTGTCTTTGAGGTCCGGGGTTATGCCGGACAGGGTCAGGCCGAGTGTCCTGACCACGCTGGTTTCGCCCCTGACTGTCTTTTTCGGCGCATCTTGGGCGCTGGCCACCTGCAGATTACTCTCATCCAGCTTGGCGACTTTGACCGTGACGGTCGTCTCCGCATGTTTGCGCCATAGCGTGACCGCGACCGACTTGTTTACGGGCGTTTCGGCGACGAGCCGCGGCAGGTGCCGCATATCCCCGACATTCTTGCCATCGAAGCTGAGGATGACGTCGCCGGGCTGGATCCCGGAAGCCTGAGCCGGCCCCTTCTCGCTGACGCTGGCAACCAGCGCGCCGCGCGCCTTGTCGAGTCCGAGGCTTTCGGCGATCTCGTCGGTGACCTCTTGAATGCGCACACCGAGCCAGCCGCGATGCACGATATGATCTGTTTCGTTTTTGAGCTCGGCGACAACCGGTTTGGCCATTGCCGAGGGGATTGCAAACCCTATCCCGATCGAACCTCCGGAGGGGGAATAGATCGCCGTGTTTATGCCGATCACCCGACCGTCCATGTCAAACATCGGACCGCCGGAATTGCCGCGGTTGATCGGCGCATCGGTCTGCAGAAAGTCGTCGTATGGACCCGAGTTGATGTCGCGTTGGCGCGCCGACAATATGCCCGCGGTGACGCTGCCGCCGAGCCCGAAGGGATTGCCGATCGCCAACACCCAGTCACCGACGCGCGCCGCGTCGCTGTTTCCCCAATCGACCGCGGGCAGCGGCTTGTCCGCCTTGACCTTAAGCAAGGCAATGTCGGTCTTGGTGTCGCGGCCGACGACAGCGGCCTTCAAATTGGTGTTGTCGTGCAGGATCACGGTGATCTGGTCGGCATCGGCGATAACGTGGTTGTTGGTGACGATATAGCCGGCCGGATCGATGATGAACCCGGAGCCGAGCGACGTCGCCTTGCGGGGTGTCATATCAGGGTGATCGCCCTTGGGCAGGCCGTGCTCGAGGAAGTCGTGAAAGAACTTTTCGAAGGGAGAGCCGGGTGGAAATTCCGGGATGTCGGGCCCCGCCTGGTCGCCGCTAGAGTCGCCAGCGGTTTTCAGCGTCTGCGTCGTCGAGATGTTGACTACCGAGGGCAACAGCTTGGCGGCGAGATCGGCAAAACTGTCGGGCGCGGGACGCGCCATAGCAGGCCCGGCGCCGACGGCCGCAGCGGCGGCGAACAGGAACACAGCGACCGCGGCGGCGCGGCGTACCAAGGTCGAGGGGCGGCACGGCACCAGGAAGATCTCCTCATGGCGGGCCCCGATCGCCATGTTTCAAGCGATCATCCGGGGCGGCGTTCCTGCTTTCAACTCGGGCCGCGCGAGCTTACGGGAGAAGCGTCCGGCAAGCCAGATGGTTTATCGGCGCCAAAAGCGAGGGCCCACCCTTTCCGCGTCTGGAATCACGGCTGTCGACTAAGCGCGAGGTTGATCGGCAGCGGTGATGCGGCTGCGGAAAGTCAGCGGATCGGCGATCCGGCGCATCGGCTCCAGACTTCCACCAGTGCCTCGCACAATGATTGTCCCATAGCTGAAAATGCGGCCGAGTATGGTCTGGTTGACGTCGACGCTTTCGACTTTCGAAAGATTCATTTCGAGGGTATGGCGCGACAGCAGCCCGGTCTTGTAGATCACCCGATAGTCAGTAACGGCAAGCTCGGTCGTCGCACGGCGGATAAATGCGCCCAGCGCCGCCGAGAAAGCCAACAAGGCGAATATCATCGCCGCAATCCACAGCGAAAGGCTGAGATACTGTCTCTGGTCGCTGGCGACAGATAGCGCGCCAATTGCCAGAAAGGCGGCGGCAACCAGCGCGAGGATTGCCCGTAGATAGATCAGCCAATGCAGTTGGGTCTCATAGACAACCGTCTCGCCAGGTTGCAGAACCCGTGTGACGTACCTCATTCTGGTAGACATCCTCGTCGGCCCGCGGGGTCCATCACGGCAATTCGCCCTGCCGCCGCCTTTCCTCCCGAGGTATACACATTAGCATACCCTTCGGGCTGCTCGCCGTATCGCCGGGCGGCGCCCTCAAACCGCGATACCGCCGTTCAGCGCCGCACGATAGGCACGCACCGCCGCGGCGAAACCCATGACCAGCGCATCGGCGGTCAGCTCGTGCCCGATCGACGCCTCCGCCGCTTGCGGCAGCGCCGCTGCCAGAGGCGGCAGATTGCCGAGGTTCAGATCGTGGCCGATGTTGACGACAAGGCCAAGCTCGGCGGCCCGTGCCGCGGTCAGGGCACAGGATCGCAGTAGCGCCGCATGGTCTCCCGCCCGAAAGGCGGCGGCGTAGGAGCCGGTGTAAATCTCGATGCCGTCGGCGCCGGTGTTGTGGACCGGGGTGACGGCGGCCGGATCGGGATCGAGGAACAGGATCACGCGGATGCCGAGCGGCTTCAGCTCGGCGAGCGCCAGATCGACGAGGCGATGTTGCGCCGCATCCAGCTTCCAGCCTTCTTCGGAGGTAAAGGCGTCGGGCGGGTCCGGCACCAAGGTGCATTGCTCGGGTCTGATCTCCGCGACGAGGTCGAGAAAGCGGCGATCGGGATAGCCTTCGAGATTGAGTTCAAAGCCAGGCCGCCACGGCCGCATCAATTCGGCAATCGCGGAAACATCGTCGCGGCGGATGTGGCGCTCGTCCGGGCGCGGATGCATCGTCAGCCCGTCCGCTCCCGCATCATGCGCGATCCGGCCAAAGCGCACCACGTCTGGCACCCCGGTGCGCCGCGAGTTGCGCAGCAGCGCGATCTTGTTGAGATTGACACTGAGCCGGACCATCGGCTGATCCTATAAGAATTGGGGCATTTCAGGCGCCAGCGCGCCGAAACACTGTGCGTCTCAGCGCCCGATGGCGTAGCCCGCCATGCCGCGCGGATTGGCGGCCGCCTTGAGCAGCCTGCCTTCGGGGGTGTCTTCGCGGGCGCAACCGGACAGCCGGCCCTCGGACCACGGCCCGCCTAGGACGAGGCGATGGCCACGCTCGGCAAGCGCTGTAGCGGTCGCTTCCGGGAAACGCCCTTCGAGCGCCACCATTCCCGGATGCGCGGCGCGTGGGTAAAACGAACTCGGCATATGTTCTGTGTGAAAGGCCGGGCAGTCGATCGCCTCCTGCAAGTTCATGCCGTGGTGGACATGATGCAGGAACATCAGCGCCGACCATTGATCTTGCTGATCGCCGCCCGGAGTGCCGAAAGCCATGCAAGGTTCGCCGTTCCTGAACGCCATCGACGGCGACAAGGTGCTGCGAGGGCGCTTGCCGGGTTCGAGGCTCGCCGGCAATCCTTCTTCGAGCCACAGCATCTGCAGCCGCGTGCCGAGGCAAAAGCCGAGTTCCGGAATCACCGGCGAGCTTTGCAGCCAGCCGCCCGAGGGTGTCGCCGAGACCATGTTCCCCCAGCGATCGACGACATCGATATGGCAAGTGTCGCCGGCGACCAGGCCCTGCCGGGTCATCGTCGGCTCCCCGATCCCGCCTATGGTCGGCTCGCCCACGCCAGCAATGCCAAGTGCCGCTTCACGACCACCGACCAGAACCCGCGGCCGCCGGCCATCGGGGCTACCGGGGCGCAGCTCCAACGAGGCGGTATCGCCGACCAGTTTGCGCCGCGCATCGCTATAGGCCGCGCCGAGCAAAGTGCGCATCGGCACGTCGACGAAATCGGGGTCGCCGTACCAAGCCTCGCGGTCGGCAAAAGCCAGTTTCAGGCATTCGACGACGATGTGGATGAAATCCGGCCCGAGCGGATCAAGACCGTCGAGGTCGAAACCTTGCAGCAGCGCCAAGGTCTGTAGCAGCACCGGCCCCTGGCTCCACGGGCCGCCTTTGGCCACGGTCCAGCCGCGGTAGTCGAAGGTGACCGGGGCTTCGACCGGGGCCTCCCAATGCGCGAGGTCGTCGCCGGTCAATAGCCCGCTATGACGCCTCCCCGATGAATCGAGAACCTTCTCGTATCTGCAGAACCGGTCGATCGCCTCTGCGACAAAGCCCCGGTACCACGCGGCACGGGCGCGCTCGATTTGGCCCTCGCGAGTTCCGTCGCCGGCTTCGGCGAGTATCCGACGATAGGTCGCAGCCAGAGCCGGGTTACTAAACAGCCGGCCCGGCGCCGGCGGCATTCCGCGGGGCAAGTAGACAGCGGCCGAACTCGGCCATTCGCGGCGGAACATCTCGCTCATCGCGGCGATCGTCTGGCTGATGCGGTCGACGACCGGATAGCCGCTCTCCGCGTAGCTGATCGCCGGTGCCAGGATTTCGGCGAGCGGCATCGTCCCCCAATCGCGCAACAGCCGCATCCACGCGCCAAAGGCAGCGGGAACCGCGGAGGCGAGCAGCCCGGTGCCGGGGATCAGGTCGAGCCCCAGCGAGCGGAAATAGTCGATCGTCGCCGCGGCGGGCGCCACCCCCTGACCGCAAATCATCTCGCAGCGACGACTTGCTTCGCTCCAGACGAGTATCGGCGCCTCGCCGAGCGGCCCGTTCAGGTGCGGTTCGACCACCTGCAAGGTGAAACCCGCTGCCGCCGCGGCGTCAAAAGCATTGCCGCCCTTTTCTAAGATCGCCATGCCGACCGCGGAGCCCAACCAATGGGTCGACGCAACCGCACCGAATGTGCCGCGGATCTCCGGTCGGGTGGTGAAGGTCGCCGCCATAGCCGTTCTCCGCGCTGCCGTGGTTTCCACTGTTGAACTGAGATCACGTTGCCGACGAGCGTAACACCCCGACGCATCGCAATCCATGCGTGCCGCCCCTATCTACCCGATGCGCCCTCCTCGGGCACGCCTCTCAAACAGTGGAAGGGCTTTAGAGCTGTCCGCCACGCCTTCTCTTGCTGATACTGTCGAAGCTGCGCCCCGAACCAGCGGGGAAGAGTTTTTCCGCACCGAAGGCGCCTATACCGGCCTGGGAGAACCTATCCCCGGAGGGCAGGTCGCACGCTGGTTGCTAGTCGAGGGACCGCATATCGACAGCGGGGTCGAATTGTTCGACGAACTGTGCTGGCGATTGCTAGGCGACAATGTGCCGTTGTGGCGTGCGACATTTCATATCGGCGTGCTTCATCCGCAAATTCGCGGCATCGGGGCGCGATGGTTGCGCGATCGCAAGATAATCGAGGAATACCGAATCCTGCATGGCTCCGAAGACACCGATGAATATCGTCTGAGCCCGATCCGGGCGGTGATCGAACGCGGGACGCCGTTCCGCCGGCTGCTCGATCGGCCGGTGCCGGAATTTCCGCTGCTGGAGAGAATTCGCAAAGCCGGCGCCACGGACTATCTTGCATTGCCGCTGAACCCTGTTTTTAAGCGCTTTCCGGTAGTGACCTGGGCGACCGACCGGCCGGGCGGGTTCAGCGCCGCCGACATTGCGGCGCTCGAAGAGGTCAACCCGGCCTTGGCCGCGATTGCTGAAACCCGCGCAGAGCGCCGGATCAGCACAACTCTGCTGGATACCTATCTTGGACCGCAGGCCGGGCGACGCATCCTCGCCGGGCAAGTCCTGCGGGCCCAGGGTGAACGGCTGCGCGCGGTGATCATGATAACCGATGTGCGCAACTTCACGGGCTTGTCCGATCGTCTGCCCGGCGATGCAGTCATCGAACTGCTTGACGATTATTTCGACGCGATCGTGGCGCCGATCCAAGAAAACAAGGGTGAGATTCTCAAATTCATGGGCGATGGGGTGCTGGCGATCTTTCCGGCGGATGACGACGAGGATTTCGCGCCGTCGAGCCTGCGCGCGCTCGATGCGGCGACCCAGGGGCTCGATCGGCTTGCCGCGATCAACCATGAACGCCGCCAGACCGAAAGCGACGAAGTGCTGACCGGCATCGGGCTGCATTTGGGCGAAGTTATTTACGGCAATGTAGGCTCTGCCGACCGGCTGGATTTCACCGTGATCGGGCCGGCGGTCAACCTCGCCTCACGCATCGAGGGGCTGACGAAGAGGCTGTCGCGCCCACTATTGACTTCGTCGGCCTTCGCCGAGATCTGCCCGCGGCCTTTGGTCTCGCTCGGATTCCAGCCGGTCCGTGGCCTTTTTCAGCCTGAGGAGGTGTTCGGCCTGCCGGATTGACTTCCGGTCAGCCGTCTCGGTTCAGGATTTCGACGATGCCCGCCGCGGGATCGACGCGCAATTTGTCACCGCTGCGAAACAACCGGGTCACATCGCCCGCGAAACGGTCGACCAGTGGGAGGTTGGCGAAGGCGGCGCCCTGGGCCAGGATCGGATTGACGCGGTTGAAGATGAGCGCCCGCGGTACGATCGCCCGCGCCGTCATTTCGTGCAGCATCCAAGCAGTGGCGACGCCGCCCTTGGCATTGTCGAGAACCAGAATTCGGTCGACGAAGCTCTCGCCCGCGAGCTTGTGGTCCGGACGGGAAAAGATGCCCTTGGTGCGGTCGAGATCGTAGCGGGCGCTGAAATTATCGGCGGCGACGAGCGCGGTTCCAAATACAGCGGGGCCGACTCCCTTGTGACAATGCAGCAGGATCGGCATCAAATCACCCGCCCCGCCACCGCCGAGTCAACGCAGCGTTCGAGGCTTGCCAAGGTCGGGCGGTACCCATAACCGCCGATGATATTGACGAGCTTGGCCGAGTTGGTCATCAGCCGGGTCCAGCCATTAGTCTCGGCCATTTCGCGCGCGTAACTCTGGTAAAAACAGATGCCGGCGGCGACGACCGCCCCGGCCGCCTCGATTCGCTGGGTCAGACCGGTCCGGTCGGCGGCGTGTTTGATTTCGGGTGAGGTTGTAACCAGCAGGGTCACCCCGGGATGGATCCGGCGTCCGTCGAGCGCCTCGGCCACGCTTTCGATCTCGAACAGCGACAATTGCGGGGCACCAAAGACAACGACGTCGAGTTTGTCGCCTGGGGCTGCGTAGCGGCCGAGCATCGCGTCGATCTCGGCGCGGCCGATCACGGATGTTTCGGACGCGGTATCGGCAAAAACAGCCTCTTCGGAGGTGACACCCGGCATGTGGAACAATGCTACCGAACCGAAGCTGGCCAGCGCCGTGCCGAAATGCTTGAGCATGTCGGGGCCCGGGAGGATCTCGACCCCTTCGATCGCCGGTACCTGCCAATAGGAGGCGACAGCCTCGCCGATGACGGCGCCGACGGCTCCCCATTCGCTGAGGTCGGCCGGCGTCACCGTCAAGCGAAAACGCCTGGTGGCTCGGCGGCATTCATCGAGGTGAAAGCCGTAGCACGGCGTACGGCCGGTCAACGCCGCGGCGAGCGCCGACGGCCCACCCTCGAAATTGCTGCGCGCGCCGAAGACGCTGTTCGAATAGATCACAACCCCGGTGTCGCCATAGGCGTGATGCTCGCCTCGTAGCGGCGGCATGATTGTCTGATAATTGATGCAGGTATCGGTCATCAGTACGCCAAAGGCGCGCAGCGCGTCGATCGCCCGCCTTTCGAGCGCGGCCATGGCGTCGGTCTGTGCTAATCGGCGGTAGACCAAGAAATCGATGCCGCGCGGGTCGGTGATGGTCGGAACCCGCACCCGCCGCTCCGCTTCGGGTGCCGCAGCGAGGCGCTCCAGAAACCGGACCCCCGCTTCACCCAAGGACTTGGTGTCGGCCATAATGTGCGCCTGACGGACCGCGACAAAATCGGCGGCGTCGAAGAACTCGCCGACCATGACCTGATGGCCGATCGCCCAACGCCTGACATCGCCGAAATCACCGGCCAGCATCGCCCGTTCTTCGTCCGTCAGCCGCATCGAAGTTCAATCTGGTGCGAGCGCGATATCGCGCTCGATCAAATCTGCGATAGCGGCCTCGCCGAGCCCGGCTTCGCGCAGGATCTCACGCGAATGCTGGCCGAGCAGCGGCGCCGGATGCCGCAGGGTGCATTCGGCCTCGCCGAACCGCACCGGCGGCCTGACCATGCGAATGCGGCCTTCCGAGGGGTGGTCGGTGACCGGGAAGAAATCGACAGCAGCCAGCTGCTCGTCATCAGGCAGTGCGGCGAGCGGATTGACCGGTCCGCACGGGATGTCGGCTGATTTGAGCTTGTCGAGCCAATGCGCGGTGGTATTCCCCCGCACACAATCGGCGATCAGCGCGTAAAGCTCGGCGACATGCCGGCTGCGGGTTTGTGCGTCGACGAGGCGCGGATCGTCGCTCAGATCCGGCCGCCCGGCGACACGAAAGAAATCCCGCCAATGGCGGTCGCTATACGGCAGAATGCAAATATGCCCGTCGGCGGTGCGGTGCGGCCGGCGGTCTGGTGCAAGCATGCGCGAATAGCCGGGCGGCCCCAAAGGCGGATCAAAGGTCAGCCCGCCCATATGCTCGGCCAGGACAAAGGCGGTCATGGTTTCGAGCATCGGCACCTCGACCATCTGGCCCTTTCCGGTGCGCTCGCGCTGGAATAGGGCAGCGATGACCGCATAAACCGTTGTCAGCCCCACTGTCTTGTCACCGACCAAGGTCGGGACAAACCGCGCCTCCCCGCCGGTCATCTGTTCCAGCGCGACAAAACCGCTCGCACCCTGAATAATATCGTCGAAGGCCGGGCGGTCGGCGAGCGGGCCGTCCTGGCCATAGCCGTGTGCCGAGCAATAAATCAGGCGCGGGTTGACCTCACGTAGCCGTTCATAGGCAAAGCCGAGCCGCGACATCGCCTGCGGGCGCATGTTGTGCATCAGTACGTCAGTCTGGCCGACCAGAGCCAACATCACCTCGGCGGCTTCGGGGCGTTTCAGGTCGAGGCACAACGACCGCTTGTTGCGGTTGAGGTTCAGGAAGACATGGCCCATCTCGCGATGCCGCGACGGGCCGGCATAGCGCATGATGTCGCCCTCGGGCGCTTCGATCTTGATGACCTCCGCGCCGAGATCGCCGAGAATCTGCGTCGCCAGCGGCCCCAGCACGACCGTCGTCAGATCAAGCAATTTGATCCCGGAAAGCGGGCCCGGCTTTGCCATGACTTCACGTTCCTGCAATCAAGGGGTGGCCCGCGCCGCCCTATACCAGTCGAGGATCTCGATCCCGTTCCAGTGGATCACCCCGGCATAGCCGGCGATGTGGTCGTAGACCGCTTCGAGGTATTTGATGCGATGCGGCTGGCCGCTGATGTAGGGATGGATCGCTATCGCCATGATCTTGGCCCGCTCCGCCCCTTCCTGGTAAAGCCGCTCAAAGCTGTCGATGCAACGCTGGGTGAAGTAACCCGCTTCATGATGCTGAACGAGCATCATCGGGATGTCGTTGAGTTCGACCGAGTAGGGCAGGGTTACGAGTGGGCCGTGGTCGGTGCGGATCTCGGTCGGCTCGTCGTCATAGACCCAATCGCCGATGTATTTGATACCTGCGGCCGCCAATAAATCGGGCGTCTCATAGGTCTCGGTAAGCCCGGGCCCGAGCCACCCCTTTGGGCGAACTCCGGCAAAGCGCGCAAGCACATCGAGGGATTTGGCGATCATCGCCGCCTGGCCGTCGACCTTGTGGATCGGCATCTGTTCCCAGGCGTGGCCCATGAATTCCCAGCCCGAATCGCGCGCTTCCCGCGCGACACGCTCGTACTCTTCGCAGACCCGCGCGTTGATCGACAAAGTCGGACGGATGCCGAGGCGCCGGAACAGATCGAAAAAGCGCCAGACCCCGACACGCATCCCATATTCATGCCAAGCCCAATTCGGCACATCGGGCAGCAGCGGCTGCCCGGTCGGAGGCGGCAGCACCTGCCGCGCCATCGGCCGCGAGATCGACCAATATTCGAGATTGACGATAGTCCATACGACAATGCGCGCACGGTCCGGAAGTTTGAGCGGGGGTCTGTCGACGATCGCCGAAAAAGTGCTTCGTTTGCGCGGAATCATGCCGGCTCCAGGCAGCGTCGCAAAAATGACATGTCAATTTCGCGCCGCGGGCTTCACTGGGCAAGGCTTTGTCGCCAAATCCGTAGAAAACGGCGTGTCGGGCATCGCTTGTGCATTGCAGCACTGCAAAGTCAACATTCCCGGGCCGCGCCGACGCCGGCCATCCTCCGCCCCCGTTTGCGGACGGATGGACGCGCCGAAAGGGCCTGGGTCGATGAGATTGCAATATTTTCGGGGCAATGTGTTTGTCGCGAACATACCGCCGGATTTCACCGATGATCAGCTAGCCGAGGCCTTCGACCCATTCGGCATGGTCTTAAGCGCCTTTGTCGCCCGCGACCCGGCGACCGGTAAGCGGCTGCGCTACGGCTTTGTCGACATTGCGACCGAACGCGCCGCCAAGCTCGCGGTCACGGCGATGAACGGCGCCGAGGTGGACGGGCACAAGCTCGACGTGCGCATCAGCGAGCGCCCGAACTCGGCAAAAAAGCCGGCGAAGCCCCGCCTGAGCATGGGCCGTCCATCGGCGCGGCCGGCGCCGAGCGACAGCGCCCCGGAGGAAGATTTCGGACAGCCCGTTCAGGCCGAGCCTCACACCGCGGCGGCAGCCGACCTTTCAGGTCGAGCGCCGATCCTTGCCGCGCCGGTTCTGATTTGCGCGGGTCACGGTCTTGGCCCAGGCCTAATTGCGGCTCGTCTTCTAAGCGCGAAGAATAACCCCGGCCTCGGACATTGCCCGCATCGCGCGGGCGAGCGAGCCGCTATGATCGATGCCGCGACACGCATCGGCCGCGAGTTCGACCCCGAAACCTGCCTCCCGGGCATCGAGCGCCGAGAATAGCACGCAGAAATCGGTCGCGAGCCCACACACAGTCAGCCGCTCGAAGTGGCGCTCGCGCAGGTAGGCGGCGAGGCCGGTCGGGGTGCGCCGGTCGTTCTCGCGAAATGCCGAATATGAATCGATCCCCGCTCGGAAGCCTTTGCGCAGAATTAGCTCGGCGCGCGCGGCCGTCAGAGCGGGGTGAAAGTCCGCCCCGCTCGTCCCCTGCACGCAGTGATCCGGCCACAGGATCTGCTGACCATAAGCAGCCTCGATCGTTTCGAGCGGCTGTTTGCCGGGGTGCGAGCTGGCAAACGATGCATGTCCCGGCGGATGCCAGTCCTGGGTCAAAATTATATGGAGAAATTCTGCGGCGAGCCGGTTGACCGCGGGAACAACCGCGTCGCCATCCGGCACGGCCAATGCGCCGCCCGGACAAAAATCGTTCTGCACATCGACGATCAATAGAACCTGCCGATCGTCGACTGAACGCTTGCCGCTGCCTCGGTTCATGTTTGCCCTCACAGACGCTTTCCGGCATCGGATTGCCGCCGCTCAGGTGCCGACCGCAAGCGGGCTTACCAGCTTTTTCAGGGTAGCGACGACCGAGAGCGGCGTCAGACGCCCGGTTTTCGGGTTTTCGGCCGAGGGCACATTTTCGATCTGCATCGAAAGGTGGGCGGCCTCGGCCTCGACCTCGATCCGGTGGATGTTGCGGGTAACGCCGGGATCGGCCCAAATTTCGATGGTGGTGCGCTCGGGACCAATCCCGGCCAGCGCCAATGCCGCGACGACGTTGACATTGGCTGGAAAGCCGCGCGCCGCATCGCGCGCGTTGCCGGTGAAGACGCGCTTGGGCTCGGCCAGATTGTCGATGCCGATGCCGTGCTCCATCAGATAGGGAGCGCCGACCAAGCCGCTCGGCGGCTTTCGGGTAATCATGTGTGAGCGCGATATCCCTCCCTCGGCCGCCGCCGCCACCGCATCGAGACCGAGCAACGCCCCGGTCGGCACCAGGATGCGCCCGCCATGCCGGCGCGCCAGGTCGACCAAGTCGAAATTGTCGAGCAGCGCGCCGCAGCTCAGCACCATGACGATGCGTCCCTGTACGAGCGCCGGCTCGGCGATTTCACGCAAGACTGCCGCCGGCGCGCATTCGACGACGATGTCGGCGCAGGCACCGAGCTCGCTGAGCGGCAGCACCGGTACCGGCCTCGCAAAGCCGGCCATCGCCGTTTCCGCCCGGGCCGAATCGCGCGCCGAAACCGCTGCCAACGCCAATCCCTCGATGCCGCGGTCGAGATGCCCGGCGACGACCTTCCCGATCGCCCCAAACCCGCCAACCGCCACGCGCAGTGTCATCTGGCTCCTCCGCACTCGCCACTCAATAAGACTTCGGCAAGCCGAGTACTCGCTCGGCGATATGGCTGAGGATCAATTGCGGGCTGACCGGCGCGATGCGGGCGATCTGGATTTCGCGGAAATAGCGCTCGACATGGTATTCGCGGGCGTAGCCCATGCCGCCATGGGTCATGACCGCGGTCTCGCAGGCGCGAAACCCGGCCTCGGCGGCGCAGTATTTGGCCGCGTTAGTGTAGGCGCCGACTGCGCCGGTGTCCTCGCCCCGGTCGTAGGCGGCGGCTGCGCGCAACACCATCAATTCGGCGGCTTCGAGTTCGATCCAGCGCTCGGCGAGCGGATGCTGGATGCCCTGGTTCTGCCCTATCGGGCGGCCAAAAACGACTCGCTCTTGCGCATAGCGGGCGGCGCGCGCGAGTGCGGCGCGGCCGAGCCCGACCGCCTCGGCGGCGATCAAGATGCGCTCCGGGTTCATCCCGTGCAGGATGTACTGGAAGCCCTTGCCCTCCTCGCCGATGCGGTCGGCGACCGGCACTTCGAGCCCGTCGATGAACAGCATGTTCGAGTCGACCGCCTTGCGGCCCATCTTTGGTATCTCGCGGACCTCAACGGCTGTGCGGTTGAGGTCGGTGTAGAACAGGGTCATGCCGTGTGACGGGCGCGCGACGTCTTCGACCGGTGTCGTGCGCGCCAGGATCAGCATCTTTTCGGCTACCTGCGCGGTCGAGATCCAGATCTTTCGCCCGAACAGCACATAGTGGTCGCCGCGGCGCACCGCACGCGTCTTGAGGCGCGTCGTGTCGAGCCCAGCATCGGGCTCGGTCACGGCAAAGCAGGTCTTCTCATCACCGGCGATCAGCGGCGGCAGAAAGCGGCGTTTCTGCTCGTCGGTACCGAAGACGACAACCGGGTGCAGCCCAAAGATGTTCATATGGATCGCCGAGGCGCCGCTGAACCCGGCCCCGGACTCGGCGACCGCCTGCATCAACACCGCAGCCTCGGTGATGCCGAGCCCGCTGCCGCCATAGGCCTCGGGCATCGCGATGCCGAGCCATCCCGCCTCGGCCATTGCCCGATGAAATTCGTGTGGAAAGCCGCCTTCGGTGTCTTTCTCGAGCCAATAATCGTCGCCGAACCCTGCGCACAACCGTGCGACGGCCGCGCGGATCTCCTGCTGCTCCTGAGTCAGCGCGAATGCCATCGCTCTCTCCCTTTTGGCTTCGCCAGACATATCGTGCCCCCACGAACGGTCTTATATTGTCTACGAGTATCATGAGGAGCTTCGGCTTGCCGCTCGACATTCTGCCCAGTGTTTGCCCACATGATTGTCCGAGCGCCTGCGCGCTCGAAGTCGAGCGCATCGACGGCAACCGCATCGGCCGCATCCATGGGGCGAAGAGCCAGACATACACGGCCGGTGTCGTCTGCGCCAAGGTCGCGCGCTATGCCGAACGGCAGCATCATCCCGACCGGCTCTCCCTGCCGCTGCGGCGGGTAGGCGAAAAGGGCATCGGCCGCAACGCCTTCGTCCCGGTTTCGTGGGACGCCGCACTTGACGAAATCTCCGAACAATTGACGCGGGCGGCACAGCGGCACGGTTCGGAGGCGGTGTGGCCCTATTACTACTCGGGCACGATGGGTCTGGTGCAGCGCGATGGGATCAACCGGCTGCGACACGCGATGCGCTATTCGCGCGAAGACCTGACGATCTGCAGCATGCTGTCCAGCACCGGCTGGGTGGCCGGGGTCGGTGCACGGCGCGGGGTCGACGGGCGCGAAATGGCCAAAGCCGATCTGATCGTCATCTGGGGCGGCAATCCGGTGTCGACCCAGGTCAATGTCATGACGCACGTTACGCTCGCACGCCGCGAGCGCGGGGCAAAGCTTGTCGTCGTCGACCCCTACCGCACCGCCAGTGCCGCCGCAGCCGATCTGCATCTTGCCCCGCTGCCCGGCACCGACGGGGCGCTCGCCTGCGCCGTTATGCATGTGCTGTTCGCGGAAGGCTATGCGGACCGTGAATATATGGCCCGTTACGCCGACGACCCGCAGGGACTTGAAGCACATCTTTCGACCCGCGATCCCGCCTGGGCTTCGGCGATCACCGGCCTGCCCGAACAGCAGATCGTCGAATTCGCCCGGCTCTACGGCCGCGCCAAGAGAAGCTATATCCGGGTCGGCTACGGCTTTTCGCGATCGCGCAACGGGTCGATGCAGCTCTTCGCCGTGACTTGCCTGCCGACCGTGACCGGGGCTTGGCAATACGAGGGCGGCGGCGCCTTGCAATCGAATCACGGTCTGGTGCCGCTCGACCATACCCTGCTCGAAGGGCTGGACGTCCTCGATCCGTCAACCCGAATCCTCGACCAGTCGCGCATCGGTCCGATTCTGACCGGTGACCCGCGCGATCTTGGCGACGGGCCGCCGGTCTCGGCGCTGTTCATCCAGAATACCAACCCGATGGTCGTCGCCCCTGATGCAGGTCTGGTGCGGCAGGGCTTTGCCCGCGAGGATCTGTTCGTCTGCGTTCACGAGCAATTCATGACAGAGACCGCGGCGATGGCCGATGTCGTGTTGCCGGCGACAACCTTTCTCGAACACGACGATTTCTACACTGCCGGCGCCCACACCTATCTGCAGCTCTCCCGCGCGATTCTGTCGCCCCATGCCGAATGCCGCTCCAACCACGATGTCGTCTGCGCCCTCGCTCGCCGTCTTGGCGCTTCCCACCCCGGCTTTGCGCTGAGCCCGCTCGAACTGATCGACCGCACGTTGCGGGCGAGTGGCTTGCCCGGGGTCGAGGAGTTCCCGGCCGACGGCTGGCTCGATTGCTGCCCGCCGTTCGAGACCGCACATTTTCTCGATGGGTTCGGCCACGCCGACAAGAAGTTTCACTTTCGCGCCGATTGGCCGGGATCCGGCCGCCAAAATGCGTGGCTGCCGTCGTTTCCCGACCATGTCTCGGTCACCGACGACGGCGATCCGGAACGCCCGTATCGCCTGATCGCGGCACCGTCGCGCTCCTTTCTCAACACCAGTTTCAACAACACCCCTTCAGGCGTCGCCCGGGAGGGCCGCCCTACCGCCCTGATCCATCCGGCGGCGTTGGACAAGCTTGGAATCGCCGATGGCGACCGGGTGCGGATCGGCAACGGTCGCGGCAGTGTTGTGGTTCATGCGCGCGCCTTCGATGGGCTGCAGCGCCGGGTGGTGATCGTCGAGGGCGTGTGGCCCAACCACGCGTTCGAGGAGGGGATTGGGATCAACCTGCTGACCAGCGCCGATCCGGGATTGCCGCGCGGCGGTGCTGTGTTCCACGATACCTCGGTGTGGTTGCGCCCGGCGTGAGGGCAAGATGAGCGACCCTAAGAAAGGGCTGCCGACCGAAGCCCATGCGGCTGATGTCGCGGGGTTTCTCGAAAAGCTGAAGCGCGCCCCCACGCGGGCCGGCGGCGGGCGCGGCCGGCTGATCTTCGCGCTCGATGCCACCGCCAGCCGCGAACCGACCTGGGATCGCGCCTGCAGAATCCAGGGCGAGATGTTCGAGGCGACAAGTGCATTGGGCGGGCTCGAAATCCAGCTTGTCTTCTATCGCGGCTTTTCCGAGTGCAAGGCCAGCCGGTGGATGGCCGACGCAGGCGATTTGCACCGGGTCATGCGCTCGGTTTTTTGCGTCGGCGGCGAGACCCAGATCGAGCGGCTGCTGACTCACGCCATCCGCGAGACCGGGAAGCGTCGCGTCAACGCCTTGGTTTTCGTCGGTGACGCAATGGAGGAGAAGGTAGACCGGTTGTGCCGGCTGGCCGGAGAGCTTGGGCTGCTCGGGGTGCCCATCTTCATCTTTCACGAGGGGCGCGACCGCGCCGCGGCGTCGGCGTTCAAGCAGATGGCCAGCCTGTCGCACGGCGCCTATCTGAGCTTCGATCTCGCCAGCGCCGAGCGCCTCAAGGAATTGCTGGCAGCCGTCGCCGTCTACGCCGCCGGGGGCTATCGCGCGCTGAGCGCCTACGGCCAGCAAAAAGGGGGCGAGGTGCTGCGGCTGACTGCGCAGTTGCGCGGCTGACAGGCATCAATGCTGTTCCTGCTGGGCGGGCTCGCAATCCTCGGCGGGTTCCTGCTGATGGTTTACCTGTTCGCCAATGCCGATCCGGCCCGGCTTGCGCGCAATCTCAAATGGACGGGCATTGCCGTTGCCGGCGTCGCCGTTATCGGTTTGGTGCTGCTTCCACCGATGCGCGAGTTTGCGGCATTGCTGCTTCCCCTTGCCATGTCGATGCCGCTGTTGTCCCGGCTGCGCGGCATCATCGATCGCTATCGCGGACCGGCCGGCGGTCAAACTTCGACCGTCGCCACGGCTTTTCTCCGCATGAGCCTCGACCACGATACCGGCAGCATGAGCGGGACGGTGCTGCGTGGCCAGTTCGCCGGGTTGCGAGTGGAAGAGCTCGGCTTCGGGGATCTGCTGACGCTGCTGCGGGAATGCCGCGCCGAAGACGAGGAAGGGGCACGGCTACTCGAAGCTTACCTCGATCGTCTCCATCCCGATTGGCGAGACCAGCTTGCCGGCGGCCCGGATGCCGGCGGCCGAAGCAGCAACAGCGGAGGGGGCGGCACGGGATCGGCGAGCGGCGACGTGAGCGTCGAGGAGGCTTATGCGATCCTCGGCGTGAAGCCCGGGGCAAGCCCCGACCAGATCAAAGAGGCGCATCGCCGGCTGATGGTCAAATTGCACCCCGACCATGGCGGCTCGGATTATCTGGCGACCAAGATCAACCGCGCCCGCGACGTGCTGTTGCGCAGCCGCTGAGCAAGCCCGTCATACACAATCAAAGAACGCGAAACGCTCGCCGGCGCCGAGGCCCTCGTGATAGGTCTTGCGCAACTTCGCGGTCTTGCCGTGTTCAGCGCACGCCTTTTGCGCGAGTTGAGTCGCCTGGTCGAGGCCGTTCATGATGCCGTCGTAGCGGATCGAGACGTGAGTATCGTTTCCCTCGACGATTTGCACTGCGTCGCAAGCGGTCAGCGCCAAAAGCGCGGTGAGGGCGCCAACTCGCCGGAGTCTCCACTCGGCGGGATTCCGCCTGCCGGCATAATTCACCTCCGGCCGCTATGCGCTTCCATGCGCGGGCCGCGTGCACTATATAAAGTCTATCATATACATTGGTCATGACCTGCCAGGGGTTGGCGTTGAAAAGCATTGGTGAGGGGGAGGAAAATACAGCGAATAAGTGTTATCGGCATGGCCTAGAGCAAGCCTGCGCCGATCGGTACGAGGCGATGTCGCGAGTGATTTCGGTCGGCTGCCGCCGAACGGCCGGGGGGTCCGCATGCGCCTGACCTTGTCGAGCCGAGTGCTGGTTCCGCTGGTCGTCGCCTGTGCGATGTTCATGCAAAATCTCGATTCGACGGTGATCGCCACCGCATTGCCGACGATCGCGCGATCTCTCAATGAAAGCCCGTTGCGCCTCAACGTCGCGATTACCTGCTACCTGCTGAGCCTAGCGGTCTTCATCCCGATCAGCGGCTGGACCGCGGACCGGTTCGGCGCCCGCCGCGTGTTCACTTCGGCGATCGTTGTTTTCACGTTGGGCTCGATCGCCTGCGGGATTTCGAATTCCCTATCTGCCTTGGTCGCCGCCCGCATCCTTCAGGGCATGGGCGGGGCACTGATGGTTCCGGTCGGGCGCCTCGTCCTCCTTCGGACCGTTCCCAAATCCGATTTGGTCCGGGCGATGTCCTTTGTCAGCGTCCCGGCATTGATCGGGCCGGTGATGGGCCCTCCGGTCGGAGGCTTGATCGTCACCTATGCGTCGTGGCGCTGGATCTTTTTCATCAATATCCCGATCGGGCTGTTAGGGATCATACTGGTCAATCGGCTGGTCGGCGACCTCAAGGAAACCGGGCGCCGGCCGTTCGACCTCTCTGGTTTTGCCCTGACCGGAATCGGCCTGGCGAGCCTTGCCTTCGGTTTCGAAAATGTCGGACGCGGCGCGCTGCCGAACGTAGCCGTTGGCGGTTTGTTGGTCGTCGGCGCGGTTTGCCTCGCGTTTTATGTCCGCCACGCCGGACGCGTCTCGCATCCGATCATCGACCTCGCCCTGTTGAAGATCCCGACCTATGCGATGGCTTCGATCGGCGGCTTTTTGTTTCGCATGGGGCTCGGCGCTCTGCCTTTCCTGTTGCCGCTGATGCTGCAGGTCGGCTTCGGTCTCAGCGCGTTGAATTCCGGGATGCTCACTTTCGCCAGCGCCGCCGGAGCGATGCTGATGAAGACCACCGCGGTTCGTGTCCTGCGCAAACTGGGCTTTCGAATCGTACTCGTCGGCGATGCACTGATCAGCGCCGCGTTCCTGTTCTCCTACAGCCTGTTCCGGCCGTCGACCCCGCATCTGGTGATCTTTCTCGCGCTGCTGGCCGGTGGGTTTTTCCGTTCTTTGCAGATGACCAGCATCAATACCTTGAGTTATGCCGACGTTCCGCCGGCAATGCTGAGCCGCGCCACCAGCCTGACCAGTATGGCCCAGCAATTGTCTCAAACAGCCGGCGTTGCCACCGCCGCGCTTTTGCTGCACACGGTCATGACATTGCGCGGCGGCACTACCCTGGCGGCGGTCGATTTCTACCCGGTCTTTGTCGGAGTGGCGATGATCTCGCTATTATCGGTGCCGTTCTTTCTGAGGATGTCGCCCGACGCCGGCGCCGAGGTCAGCGGCCGCGCGCCGGTACGGTAGGCCGACGCCTGTTGTTGCACACTTTGCGTCGGCGCTTTCGGTATCCGCGGCTTCTGCGCGGGCGATCGCTAACCACCCACCAACGCTCGCGCTCGATCGGGCACCGGATACCAACCAGAATTAACCATTTTTTTCTATTTAGCCTACCCACAAAGGGGTATGCTAAGAACCAATAACAGAACAATTTGGGAGGGGAAAATGGTCGCCATAGATGCGGTTGCAGAGGTATGTAATGGCCCGTGACTGTTTGGTTCACGATCGACCCCGAGTGTACGTGGGCAAGGAAGGGAGGAGATCAGGCGCCTGGAGGGCACCGCTACGCCGCACACGGCGAGCTGTACGTTACCGGGATGCATGTCATACGGAGGCCGTTTGCGGGCGGTTTTGGCCGTCTATAGTCAGCCGTTCGCTAGACCCCGGTCGTTTCAGCCAACCTGCGGCACCGGCTAGCGCGGCGCTGCAGAGTGCAGTGATTATCAAGGAAATTGCAGTTTGAACATTTGCTGGTACTGTGTCCGAGGAGAGCAGGTGGTGAAAGTCGATCAGCCAATTTATAATCGTACCAAGAGCGCCACCGACCGCCGATCCGCCCGAGGCGGCAAGGACTTTAGCTGTTGGAGTATCGGTTGGTGTCGTGATCAATATACAATCACAAGGGTAATTGGTTATTATACCTCACTGAAAATTTTTTTGGATCGTGTGCGAATGCTTAAATCTTGGGCGGCCGATGTCAGCAAGTTGTGTCCTACGCTGTCGGACGAAAACGTGAGGATCCTGAGAGGCATTCTTGAGCAAATCATAAATGACCTATTCATTTGTTTAGAAAACGCTAGGATATCATTACATTGTCTACTGGAGCGGGGATCATTACACGACCAAAGCATATTTGTATGTTTATTGTCCGAGATACGAGCCTTTACATTCTTGCGAACTCGTACCAGTAATGTCGACTATACTAGACGTCGATTTGCGGATCGCTTGCGGCCCCAACGTAATGGGTCAGAAAGACTGGCGACGTCGCGGGAGCAGATCGATGAGGCATACGACGAGCTCGAATGTTATTCTCATCCGGCGTTTTCAAGAGCGATCCGCAAGTTATTGGAGAATTACGACAGTTACTATGGAAAAGGGCTCGGAAATGACGTCGCTGACATCCTGGCGGGCTACGCGATCGATATAGAAATCGGGAGCGCGCTGACGGAGTCGAAAGTAGTATCAGCCGCCTAACCGCCGTGGGCGCGCCGGCTCAATCTCCGAAGGCGCGCAGCGGCTGTTGTTGCGCGCCTTCGACTTGGCGGCGGATCAGCCGAGCATAGAGGCCGTTGCGGGCCAGGAGTTCGGCATGACTGCCGGTCTCGATCAGGCGGCCGTTTTCGAGCACCGCCAATAGATCGGCGTTGCGCACCGTTGAAAGCCGGTGGGCGATCACGATCGTCGTGCGGTCGCGCATCAACGCGTCGAGGGCTCCACGCACCTGGGCCTCGCTAACCGCGTCGAGATGCGAAGTGGCTTCGTCAAGGACCAGGGTCGGGGCGTTCTTCAGAAAGGCACGCGCGATCGCGACTCGCTGGCGCTGACCACCGGATAGTTGGACACCGCGCTCGCCGACCGGGGTGTCGAGCCCCTCGGGAAGGCTCTCGACAAACTCGGCGAGTGCCGCCAGTTCGAGCGCGCGTTGGATCGCGGCCTCATCGGCCTCGGGCCGGGCGAGCGCCACATTGGCCCGCAGAGTGTCGTTGAACAAATAGGTGTCCTGCGACACGAGCGAGACGCGGCGCCGCAAATGATCGAGTTCGAAATCACGCAGATCGACACCGTCGATCAGGATCCGTCCGGCGCTCGGGTCCCAAAAGCGCAACAGCAGATTGGCGAACGTCGTCTTGCCGGCGCCCGACGGGCCCACCAGCGCAAAGGTCGCCCCCGCGGGTACATCGAGGCGAATATCGGTCAATGCCGCGCGCCGCGCGCCGGGGTAGGCGAAACTGATCCCTTCGAAGCTTATTGCCGAACCGCCCTTGGGTTCGGGCGGGCGTAGCGGTCCGTCGACCACGCCGGCTGCTCGCGTTGTACGGCATAATATCGGCGGGTCGAGGCGATCGTATCGGCGAGTTGACGGCTGACTTGGGCGATCTCCGAGATCGGCAGAAACGATGACAACGACGCCAGGATCAGCAGCGGCAGCATCGTGGGGGCGAGATGGTGCTCGGCGGCAAGCCGCGCGCCGACGACCGCGACGGCAAGCCCGCCGAGCCCGGTTACGGTTTCAAGCCTGGCGGTCTGTGCGGACAAATCGCCGAGCAGCTCGAGGCGGATCTTTTGATAGCCGCGTACCAATTCCATAAAGCTGCGGCGCCGGCCGGCGACGGCCTGGAAGGCGACCAGATCGCTGAGACCTTGGATCGTCTCGGTGACATAAGCGCTCAAGAGCCCGAGCGCGTCGCGTGCCTGAGCACCGAGACAATCTATGCGCGCCCGGCTAACCACCGGCGCCAAGGCCGCATATAGAACAAAGGGCAACAACGCCACGGCGATCGGCCAGGCCGCGACGGCAAGCACGATCAGCATCGTCGACGGCACCAATACCGCGACCAAGGCCGGGGCCACGGTATGAGCGAAAAAATACTCGATGGTTTCGACGTCCTGGTTGGCGAGCGCGATCAGGTCGCCCGAGCGCCGCCGCATCAGGTAGGCCGGCGCCAGGCTATCGAGCTTGGTGAACAGAGCGACTCGCATCTCGGCCAGCAGCCGATAGGCGATGTCGTGTGCGAGCCAGGATTCGAGCCAATGGAGTAGCCCGGCAAGCGGTGCGGCCAAAGCCAGCACGAGCAGCAGGTAGCCAAAAGGTGACCCGGTCTTGACCGCAGCGACCGCGAGCGCGCCGACGATGCCGACGCCGATAAACGCCGCGACGCGGGCGATGCCCGAGCCGACGACGATCGCGAAACGACGCCGCCACGGCTTGATGATCTGCACCAACGTCCCGAGGGTTGCTGCCCAGCCAACCGAGGAGGCTGTATCCGCCGGCTCGGCGGGTGCGCTCTCGGCGGCCAGTGCGAGCTGCGCGCGTTCGCCGCCGGCGCTCGACGAGACGCTATCCTCGGTCAACGCGATATCGTCCTCCCGCTCTTCCGCCTGCGCCCCCATCAGCCGACGATAGGGACCATCACGAGAGATCAGCTCGGCGTGACCGCCGGCTTCGACGACGCGGCCCTTGTCGAGCACCAGGATGCGGTCGGCCCCGATCACGCTCGATAGCCGGTGGGCCAGGATCAGGGTTGTGCGCCCGGCCGACAGCCGGTCGAGCGCCTGCTGGATCACAGCTTCATTTTCGGCGTCGACCGAGGACAGCGCCTCGTCCAGGATCAGGATCGGCGCGTCACGCAACAAGGCCCGGGCGATCGCGAGCCGCTGGCGCTGACCGCCGGACAGCAGAACCCCGCGCTCGCCGATCATCGTCTGGTAACCCTGCGGCAAGACGGAAATAAACTCGTGGGCATTGGCGTCGCGCGCGGCCGCCTCAAGCTCCTGATGATCGGCGTCGGGTTTGCCCAGCCGCAGATTTTCTTCGACCGTGCCGTGGAACAGGTAGGTGTCCTGGTGGACGACGGCGATCATCCCGCGTACCGCAGCTCGGATCGAGCGCCTTCAGGTCGCGTCCGCCGATCAGAACTCTCCCTTGCTGCGGGTCGAACAGGCGCAGCAGCAGGCGGGCGATCGAGGATTTCCCAGAACCGCTGGGACCGACGATCCCAATCTTCTCGCCGGCGGTGACGACGAAGGACAGCCCGTTATGTGCGGCGCCGCGACCGCCCGGATAGGCAAAATGAACGTCTTCGAAGGCTATGGTTGGCAGCAACCGGACGCGCGCCTCCGGCGCGTTCGCCTGGTGCGGCGGCACGAGCGGCTCGGCCGCCAGCAAGGCATTGATGCCGGCGGCGGCCGACTGCCCCACCATGCCCTGGTGCAGCACCATGCGCAGGTCGCGCAGCGGGCGGAATACCTCAGTTCCGGCCATCAATACGATCAGCAATGCCTGGATGCTCATCAGCCCATGAGAAACGCGCCAGACGCCCAGCCCCAAAGCCGCCGCGGCGCCGATCGCCACGCCGCAATCGGTGATGCCGCGGGTCATCACCCCGGTCGACAGCACGCGCAAGGTGCTCTCGCACAGCTCTTGGGCCTTGTCCGCAAGGCGGCGGCCGAACGCCTGGCTCTGGCCGAAAGCCTTCAATGTCGGCAGCCCTTGGATCGCCGTCGAGAAACTCGGAGCCGAAGGCCCTGAGGGCCTGTCTGGCGCCCCTGGCTGGTGCGCCGTTCGATTTGGAGAAAGACGGTCGGCGCGATCAGGGTCACCAGAGCGAAGACCAGCATCACTGTCGCCACCGGAACATCCCAAAACGCGATAAAAATAAAAATCGCGATCGGCGTCAGCACCGCGATCGACAGCTGCGGTATGTATTGGCCGAAGAAGCTCTGCAATTGCTCGACGCCATCGACTATCGAAAGCATGGCCCCGCCGGTGCGCTCGCCGGCGAACCAAGCCGGGCCGAGTTCGGCGATCTTGTCGTAAAGGCGGCCGCGCAATCGTCTCCTGCACCTGCGTCGCAGTGCGATGCGAGATCATGGCCCGGTGATGTTCGATGTAGCCGCGCAACAGCACCGCGGCCGCGACCCCGACCGCCGGAACGGCCACCGCCAGAAATCCGGCTCCGGCGAAGACGTGGGACAATAACACGCCGAGGATCACGAAGCGGGCGATTCCGGCAGCGGATGCGATCATCCCCATCAGGATCGCGATAGCGATCCATCGGCGCAGTCCGCGTGTCAGTTGCCACAGCCGTCGGTCAAAGTACATCGGCGCTGCTCCCCGCCAATTTGATAGGGCTAGCGATCGGTCGGCGCCGCCGGCGTCGACGCGATCTGCCTACCAGAGGCTAGCGATACGACAGAATAGCGGCAATCGACAATTCCAAGACCGTATGATACATATTCGTGTCGTGGGAAAGTACGCAGGAGCCGATTGCCGATGGATTGGGACGACATCCGCATCTTTCTTGCCGTGGCCCGGCACGGATCGCTACGCGCAGCGGGGCGAGCGCTGGGCCTGAGCCAGCCGACTGTCGGCCGCCGGCTCGCGGCGTTCGAGACCGCGTTCGGCGGCCCGGCGCTGTTCGACCGTTTGCCCGAGGGATTGCGCCTCAACGCCACCGGGGAGGCGCTGATCGCCGCCGCCGAACGGCTCGAATTCGCCGCCCTGGCCCTCGAACGACGTAGGGTTGCAACCTCGCCGACCCTCAGCGGAACCGTGCGCGTCTCGGTCGGCGAGTGGGCTGCGGTATTGCTGGCGCGCCATTTCGCCGACGCGCACGAGACCGGTCTGCCGACCGGAATCACCCTCGAACTCGTCCAGTCGCCGCAGACTGCGAACCTCGCGCGCCGGGACGCCGATCTGGCGTTGCGTCACGGGGTGCCCGAGGCTGGCAATTTGTATGTCAGCAAAGTCGGCGTGATCGCCGGCGCGCTTTACCGTCGGCGCGATCGAGATATGCGGGGCTCGAACGGCCGCGACCGGTGGATCACCTATACCGAGGAGCAAGCGCATTATTTCAGCGCACGTTGGCTCGACCAGCAGATCCGTGGTTCGGGCGGCAGGGTGGTGCTGCGCGCATCCGACCTGCTGATGCGAATGGAAGCAGTGCGTGCCGGCGTTGGTATCGGATTGCTGCCATGCTTTGCCGCCGACGCCGACCCGTCACTTGAACGGGTGACCGATCCGGTGCCTGAACTCGCCGCCGATTATTGGGTAATCGTCCATCGCGATCTGCGCCGGGCGGCGTGCGTGCGTGCGGTGATCGAGTGGATCGGGCAACTTTTCGAGGAACGCAAGGAAGCCCTCGCCGGGACCCCGCTTGCGCGGCCCCGGCTACATCCGGCCGTACCGGACCGCACACCGGCCCTGCTTGGCGCGGCCGAGTGACGTGATCTTGGCACCGAAGAATACCTTTGCCTCGGGCACCCTCCCGGTAAACTCGGAAAGTGAGGCCTTTATTCACCGAGTTCGAATGTCGTCAGGTGATCCAAACCTGCGTTCCACTAGACAGCACCGCTGATCGCTGCTATTATTCTGTTGCGTGATGGGCAACCCGCAGGGACGCGGGCGATCGGCGCTTACTATCAAATCTCCAATCAGCGATGCAGCTTAGACTGTTCAGACATTTTGTTCCTATTTCCGTTTTGCTGTTGGTGTCGTCAGATGCCCTACTGATCACTGGCGCATTCTATCAGATATTGTCTTACTCGGGCGAGAGTACGGCGTTAGTTTTTGGCGTCGCGACCTTCCCCGCGCAGTTCTCGGCGGGCTTGTCGGTGGCGGCGATCGCCACGATGGTTTCCGTCGGTCTCTACGGGGAACAGACCTTCGTCGATTTTCGGCTGCTAGTCAGCAAGATCGCGGTAGCCTTCGTACTCGTTTTTATGCTCGTCCTGGTGTCGACCTCCTATTGGCGCGAAGGATTGCTGTCGGAGACCCGGCAGCTGCCGCTGAAGGCAGCCTTGATCTGGCTCGGCTGCATATCATTAACGCGGGGTACCTTTTTAGTAACCCTGGGACGGGGGCTCCTCAAGCGGCGAATTGTCGTTCTGGGCAACGGGACCCAAGCGGGTCGGATCGCGAAATTGGTGGAGCACGGCGAGAACCAGCATTTCACGCCGGTCTCGTTCGTGCGGATGCCGGGCGAGCGTGCATCGGTCGGGGCAGAGGCGATCGGGTGGTCGGAGAGTGATCCCAACGCCCTCGCCGATCTCGCCTATCGGCGCTGCGCAAGTGAGATCGTGGTTGCCGCCGACGACCGGCGCGGCCTGCCGGTGCGGCAATTGCTGCATGGTAAGCTCGCCGGCATCAAGGTAACCGATTTCCTCGATTTCTGGGAACGCGAGACGAGGACGGTCGATCTCGAGGCTCTGCGTCCCAGCTGGTTGTTTTACTCGGACGGTTTTCGCTGCGGCGTCGTCGACCAGCTCGTAAAGCGGTTCTTCGACATCGCCATTAGCTCCGCGCTTTTGATTTTCTCATTGCCGCTCTTGGTTGTGACCGCCTGTCTGATCAAACTCGATAGCCCTGGACCGGTTCTCTATCGGCAGGAACGGGTCGGACTGCGCGGTCAGGTTTTCACGATCTTCAAATTCCGCAGCATGCGGGTAGATGCAGAGCGGGACGGCAGCCCAAAATGGGCGGCGGAAAAGGATCCGCGGGTTACTCGCGTCGGCTCGATCATCCGCAAATTGCGCATCGACGAACTCGCGCAAATCCTCAACGTTCTGCGCGGCGACATGAGCTTTGTGGGACCGCGCCCGGAGCGGCCATATTTTGTCTCAAACCTGGCTTCGGTTATTCCTTATTACGCCGAACGCCACTGGGTTCGCCCTGGTATTACCGGATGGGCACAGATAAATTATCCCTATGGCGCATCGATCGAAGATGCACGGCGCAAACTTTCTTTTGACCTATACTACGTAAAGAATCAAAGTGTTTTTCTAGATTTCTTAATTTTGTTGCAAACGGCGCGAGTGATCTTTTGGAATCACGGCGCAAGATAGGACTACGCACCTGGCCAGAGTTGTTATCGAAACAGTTTATTCAGGATGTTCTGCAGCGTTCATCCTGATCATCGTACTGATGATTTTGCGCGGCCGGACCAGCCGGACTGGGGTCGCGATCATCGGTTGCTGTCTGAGTTCGGCCGCTTGGGCTGCGGCAACCGCCACCGGTGGGTTCCTGCCGCTGGGCATCCCGGCGCTCCTCGACAGCTTCAGGCTTTCCGCTTGGCTGCTCTTTGCGGTCGCGCTCGTCACCGTGCACGCCAGCGAGGGCTCGGAGGTCGGACGGCGCTATCTAGTCGCGGCGGCAATTTTCTGCGCCGCCGCTATCGCGATCGACTTGTGGACGCTGACCGTCGGCCCGGCCCTGTTGACCCTCTACGCCCAGTTGTTGGTCCGCGTCGGTTTCGGTGTTTTCGGATTGCTGACGGTTGAGAACCTTTGGCGCAATACCGCGGCGTCGCGACGCTGGCATGTCTGGCCGATCTGCTTGGCGCTCGGTCTGCTCTACGCTTATGAGCTATTTTTCTTTTCGGACGCCTTTATTACCCGCGGCCGGATAAGATCCGGGGCTAGCGGTCGGTCGGGCGATCGCGGCTGCGTTCATGACGCCTTTGCTGGCGCTGGCGATGGTCCGAAACAGCGAGTGGCGGGTCGACATCCACATTTCCCGCCAAGTTGTGCTGCACACCGTCACCCTGTTGGCCAGCGGCTGCTTTCTGCTGGCTGTCGCTATCGTCGGGATGCTGCTGCGCCGGTTCGGCGGCGATTGGGGTCTCGTGCTGCAGCTGGCAATGTTGTTCGGCAGTATCGTCGTCTTGGTCACGGTGCTGTCATCGGGAAGTTTCCGGCAACGTTTGAAATTTTTGATCTCACGAAATTTTTTCACCCACCGCTACGACTATCGGGTCGAGTGGTTGAAATTCATCGACTTGGTATCCGCGCCGAGAGAGGCGGAGGAGCTACCGGTCAGGATCATCCGCGCGCTCGCGGAATTCGTTGACAGCCCGAGGGGCATGCTGTGGTCGTCCGAGGCGGGAGCCGGCTACAGTCCGACCGCCGGATGGAAGCTGCGGCCAGAAAACGGAGTAAAGGTGGCTGCCGACGATCCATTCGTTGCAGGTTTCCGCAACGGCGGCTGGATCCAGGAACGCCCGCTCGACACGGAAGGCGAGACTTGGTCGTTTGCCTCAGCTCGCGCGTGGCTTGCTGTTCCTTTATCGCACGGTCACGAAATTGTCGGCTTTGTCGTGCTCGATCGCGCGAACCACGCTGTAGGGCTCGATTGGGAGGTCTTCGATTTGTTGCGCGCGGCAGGCCGGCAAGCGGCGAGCTATCTCGCCGAGGAACGCTCGACCAAAGGCTTGCGGGACGCCGAGTTGTTGACCGAATACAGCAAACGGTTCGCTTTTGTCGTGCATGATATCAAGAACCTCGCCAGTCAGCTCGGCCTGATCGTGTCAAATGCTCGACGTTATATTGATGATCCCGACTTCCAGCGCGACATGCTTCAGACGGTCGAGGATTCGGTGGCGCGCATGAACAATCTGCTCAGCCAGCTCAAGGCCAACTCCGCCCACAGGCCGTCGCTCCGTCTGAGCGATCCCGCGGCGATCGTGACTGCCGTAGCGGCGGATTTCGCGCCGGGGTCGGTGATCGTCGAAACCGCAAGCATCTCCAAGGACACGATCGCGGCGATCGCGCCCGAACGGCTGCGCTCCGCGCTGGTCCATCTCGTTCAAAATGCCCTCGATGCCTCGTCGCCGGGCGATCCCGTCACGGTATCGGCGCGCCGGCTTGGCAGCCAGTTCGTCATCGCCGTTACCGATCGCGGCTCCGGGATGAACGAAACCTTCATTCGTGACGAGCTATTCCAACCGTTCCGTTCCACCAAATCGGGCGGCTACGGGATCGGTGCATTTCAAACCCGCGAACTGATTAGAACGGCCGGAGGCGATATCGAGGTGGATTCCGAACCAGGGGCAGGTACGACGATGCGCATCGTCTTGCCCGTAGTCCTCGACCGCGAGCCTGCAACCCCCTCTGCCGCGGCATGAGCGCTATGCCGCCAAGTGGGAAGTCGCTGCTGATCGTCGATGACGACAGCGGGCTTTTGCGCCAGCTTCGCTGGGCGTTTGCCGACCACAAGGTCTATCCGGCAGCGAACCGCCACGAAGCGATCGAGATCATTAAGGATAATCCGGTACCGGTGGCGATTCTCGATCTCGGGCTTCCTCCCGATCCGGATGGCGCCTCGGAAGGCTTGGCGGCTTTAACCGAACTGCGCGAGATCGTCCCGGCGACCAAGGTCATCATCGCCACCGGCAACGAGACTTCGGGAGCACGCGCTGCGCGCAATAGCCCTAGGCGCGTATGATTTCTATCAGAAGCCGATCGATATCGAGGTCTTGCGGATGATCGTCGGCCGCGCCGAGCAGATGTTTGAGCTCGAAGCCGAAAATCGCAGGCTCAGCGAGGCCGCCACTGCGTCACCGATCGACGGCATCATTGCCAACAGCCCTGAGATGCTGCGCGTGCTGCACAATGTAGAAAAGCTCGCGCCGACCGACGTAGCGGTACTGCTTCTTGGTGAAAGCGGCACCGGCAAGGAACTGCTCGCCCACGCCATTCATAAGCTCAGTCGTCGCGCTCGCGCACCGTTCATCCCGATCAATTGTGCAGCCATTCCAGAGACACTGCTCGAAAGCGAGCTGTTCGGCCATGAGAAAGGCGCGTTTACCGGCGCGATTAGGCAAAACATCGGGCGGATCGAGAGCGCGCATCGCGGCACGCTGTTTCTGGATGAAATCGGCGATTTGCCGTTGCCCATGCAAGTCAAGTTGCTGCGCTTTCTCCAGGATCAGATCGTAGAACGCATCGGTGGTCGGAAGCCGGTACAGGTTGATGTGCGGATCGTGTGCGCAACCAACCAGGATCTCGATCGAATGATGTCGGAGGGGCGGTTTCGCGAGGATTTGTTTTATCGCCTCAACGAGGTTGCGCTGCGGGTCCCGCCGCTGCGCGAGAGACCGGCCGATGCGATAGTCCTTGCCAGCTTTTTTTTGCGGCGCTTCGCAGCCGAGTATGGGCGTTCAGCGCGCGGCATCAGCAGTTCGGCACTCGTCGCGATCAAGGACCACCCTTGGCCCGGCAATGTGCGTGAGCTCGAAAACCGCGTAAAGCGCGCGGTAGTGATGACCGATGGAGCATTGATTTCGGCTGCAGACCTCGATCTTTCAACTGTCGAAGATGAAGCGAAGTCACTTGACATCCGTTCGGCGCGGGCCCGCGCCGAACGCGAGGTGATCCAATTGGCCCTGGCGCAGGCGGGTTCGAACCTGTCGAAGGCAGCCAAGCTGCTCGGAATAAGCAGACCCACACTCTACGATTTGATGCAGCAGCATCAGCTCGGTGTCGAAGTATGATGACGATCGGATGCGGTTGGAAGGACAAGCGATGTCTCAAGTTCGACGCCGTTTCCCATGGTATTGCACAGTTGTAGCTGCCGCGATGCTGACCCTCACTTGTCGTGCAGCCGAAGCCGCGAATTCGCCCGCATCGGCAAAAAATGTCGATCATTCCGTCGCCAGCGGAAATCTTAAGTCGACCGAAATTGAACTGCGGAATGCAATCCAGGAATCGCCGCAGGACCCGTTGCTGCGCAGCCAACTCGCGCGCGTTTATCTCCAGCTCGGGGATCCCGTATCGGCCGAGCGCGAAGCGCGCGCGGCGCGCGAGCGCAAGGGCAAGGAAGCGGATTACCTGCCTGTTTTTATCGATGCGCTGCTGCGACAAGGCAAGCTGAGCGACCTGGTCGATCAGGTGAAGCCGGGTAATCGTCCCGCCGCGCTCGAAAGCAAAGTGCGATTGGGCCTCGGCATCGCTGCGGCGGGGCTCCACGATCGCGCCACCGCCGAAACGATGCTCGATGATTCAATCCGGCTCGACCCGAGCGCATTGCCGCCGAAGATCGCCCTGGCGCGGGTGCTGGCCGCGACAGACCCGACCAAGGCCAACAAACTCCTCGATCAGGCGCTCACCGCCGATCCACGCTCGATCGAGGCGCTTCAGGCAAAGGGAGACTTGGCGCGGGCCCAGGGCGATCTGAAGACAGCGATGAGCCTGTTTGAGGCGGCCCTCAAGATCGACCCCAAAAACGTCTCCGCGCGCCTCAGCCGCGCCAGCATCAATGTCACCGAGGGAAACTACAATGCCGCGGACGAGGATCTGGATCCTATCCTAAAAGCCAATCCCGACAACTTCATGGCAAATTACCTGCGCGCATTTGAGCTCGCAAAACAGCAGAAATATGCAGCAGCTGACCGTTTGTTCGACCGTATTTCCCCGGTTTTTTCCAGGTTTCCACCTGGCTACTACTTGCAGGGAGCCACGAAGCTCGCGCTCGGGCAATCCGCGCAGGCGGAGGACGCCCTCGAACGATATCTGACCCTATTTCCAGGCGATCCCAAGGCGGCTCGACTCGCCGCCATAGCCGCGCTGCGCCAGAACGCGGCCGCGCGGGCGATCGGATATCTCAGGCCGGCAGTCAATAAGTCGCCCCAGGACTCCCGGTTGCTGACTCTGCTGGGCAATGCCTATATGGCAAGCGGCAAGCCAGAGCTGGCTCTCCAGCAATTCGAAAAGGCCGCCGCGCTCGATCCTGGCAACCCGGCGATCGATACGCGGCTCGCGATCTCGCAGATCGGCGCGGGTCAAAGTAAGGAAGGGCTAGCCGAACTCGAGCGCGTGTTCGACACCCAATCGGGTGCCCCGGTGGCTGGTCCAACCCTGGTGCTGACCCAGTTGCGCGCCGGGCAGACTGACAAAGCCGCCAAAGTTGCCGAGGCGCTGGTCAAGCGTGATGCCAAGAATCCGCTATACCAAACCCTTATGGGCATGGTGAAGGCTGGACAGGACGATGTCGCGGGTGCCGAGACCGCATTCCGAGCAGCGTTGGCCAGTCAGCCCGGTTTTGCCCCTGCCACGCGCGACCTTGCACAACTGTATTTGGCTACCGGGAGAGCCGCGCAGGCGCAGCAGGTCTATAACGACGTTCTCGCCAAAAAGCCGAATGACGAATCCACGCTTCTTGGTCTCGCGAACATTGCCATGGTCGAGAAGAAATGGCCTGAGGCAGCCGAATTCATCAACCGAGCGCGCACTGCGGCCCCCGACGACCCTGCGCCCGGGCTCGCGCTCGTGCGCAGCTACGAACTGCGCCAGGATTGGACCAACGCCCGGTCTGTGGCCTCCGCACTCAGCGCCCAATTCCCGTCGAATATCGAGGTAATGGATGCACTTGGGAGGGCTCAGCTCGCTGCCGGTGACACAAATGGGGCAATTTCCAGCCTCAAGCGTGCGCACGAACTGGCGCCGAGTTCGATGCCGATCTTGTCGCGCTATCTGACATTGCTGAATGCGGCGAAATATTATGGCGAGGAGCGTGGGGTCTTGCAGGACGCTATCGCCAAAGATCCCAAGAACGCATCTTTGAAAGCCAATTTGGCGCGCGTCACGGCTCAGATCGACGGCATAGATGCTGGGATCGCCCAGGCTAACAGCTTTGCCAAGGATGATCCGAACAACAATATCTACAGTCTAGCTGCGGCCGAACTCTATCAGAACGCAGGACGCTACGACGACGCCGCGGCGCTACTCGAAAAGGCCGTTGCGGCCCGGCCAACGGATGATGCACTGACCATCGCACTCGCCCGGCTTTATATTCGTACTGGGCATTTCGCCAAAGCCGAAGCGGTCTTGAGCAGCAGATTGAAGGCTGATCCGAAAGACGTCTCGGTCCGTTCGGTTCTTGGCCCGCTTTATCTGGCCACCGGGCGTGTCTCCGATGCGAAGAAAGTGTACGATGATTTGCTCGCGCAGAAGCCGAACGACATTACCGGTTTGCTCGGCCTCGCCGATGTAGCGATCGTCCAAAAACAATGGTCTGAGGCGGTGGACGAGATTAGCCGCGCCCGCAGCATCGCGCCGACCGATCCGGCCCCCGGGATAAAGCTCGCCAACCTCTACGCCTTGCGACAGGATTGGAAGAAGGCCGTGGCTACTGCAGCCGAGTTAGCCGCTAAATTCCCTTCAAATCTCGAGGTCCTCGACCTTCAGGCGCGGGCCGAGCTTGGAGCGGGCGACACTCAGGCTGCTATCGCCACCTACAAGCGCGCCTATGCAATCGCGCCGAACTCCTCTCAGCTCCTAACGCGTTATGTCGGCGTCCTGAATTCGGCTAAAGACTATCCCGAGGTGCGCTCGGTGCTGCAGGCGGCTCTTATGCGCGCGCCGCAAAACGCCGCGCTGAAGGGCGAGTTGATCCGGGTCGAAGCCGAAATCGGCGGCACTCAGGCTGGGCTGACTCTAGCGCAGGACTTTGCCAAGTCCGACTCCGGCAACCCGCTTTACAATCTCGTGTCGGCCGAGTTGCTGACCAAGGCCGGGCGCAGCAAGGATGCGATAACGCTGCTCGAAAAAGCTCTCGCGGCAAAACCGGCCGACGACAGCCTCGCGATGGGCCTCGCGCGCATATACAGCCAGAATGGCGCACTGGACAAGGCCGAGACGCTATTGAACGCCCGGCTCAAATCCGCCCCGGCCGATTACGCAGTCCGAGCGACCTTGGCGTCGATTTATCTCGAAGCTAAGAATTACGATGCGGCAATCGCCGAATACACCAAGCTTTTAGCGGCTCGACCGGACGATCCGGGATCTTTAAACAATCTTGCATGGCTCTATCAACAAAAGGGTGATCTTGCAAAGGCGCAGTCCTTAGCCGAGCGGGCGGTCGCCGCGGCCCCCAGCGCCCCCGAAATCGACGACACTCTCGGCTGGATCCTGCTCGCCCAAGGCAATGCCGACAAGGCGGTGACCTACCTCACCGCTGCGAATGTATCGGCCCCGGCCAACCCCGCGATACAATATCACCTCGCTGTCGCTCTAAACCGCCTCGGCCGTAACGCCGACGCCCAAGCGATGCTCGAGAAGTTGCTGGGTTCGGGAACCACCTTTGACGATAAAGCTCAGGCCGAAAAACTGCTCGCTGAGCTCAAGCGGGGCTGACGGCTCAATCGACGGCCTGAATTAGCTGAATTCTGCGGCTCGCGATGGTGTCGCGACGCCTCCCGCCACTATGCACCTTTGCTAAAGGGCGGTGCCGGCTTCCTGCAGCAACTGTTTGAGCTGATCGGCAAGATCGGGCTGGGCCTCGTTGCGGCGAGCGACGGGATCTCTGGCGGGCATCGCCTCCCCACCTACGGCCGCTCCGAGCGGGACGCGCTCCAGCGCCCCAGTCAACGCGATCACTGCCTGCCGGAGTTGCGACAGTTCGACGGCGTCTGCGATCGCCGTCTCCGCCGTTGGCGGCTGACGCTGCTCGATTGCGCGGACCGTACCGTCCAGCGCTTCGATCGAGGATCGGGTAGTGGCGGCGAAGGCGTCGGTTGTTGCCGACAGGCGCTCAATGGCGCCGGACAAGGAGCGATGGCCCTCTTCAAGCGCGTCAATGAGCCGATTGGGGATCTGCGGGTTCTGGGCGGCTTCGTCACGCATCGCTTGCAGGATACGGATTTTGGGCCGCCTCGAGCAGTTCGACGGCCCGGCGCAACAACGCGACATCGACCGGCTCGGCCGGGAATGCAGCGATCATCTCGATCAAGGGATCGATCGTGACGTCGATGGCAAGCCTTGCGAGAACCGCAAGAAGAATAAGCCCGACCAATATCAATCCTGCAGGGATCGCCGGAATGAATCCAGGCACTACCGGCAGGGGTGCGTGCTGCTGCGCCGCGCCCAAAGCCACGAGCGCGGCGAGGGCGATCGATGCACTAAAGAAATGGGTGCGCGCTGCCCAAATGTAGCAGAGTCGTGTGATCTCGCTTCGCGCCTCTTCCGGCCGAAACCGGCTTTGCAATACCAGGGTGTCGTCCAGCCTTGTCGGACGCGGCTGCAAATGAGCGGGCAGCGGCGCCAGCCGCCTCAATCCGCTCGCCGCGAAGGCAGCTGTCCAATCGGAACGGCCGGGCCCTAGTGGCAACGGCATGCGGGCGAGGCGGCGGCGAAGGTTGAGGCTTAGAACGATCAGATTGGCGGCTGTTAGCAGGATCGCGCATAACGCGTAGACCGCCAGCATGGTCACTGCGAGCGTCGGGATCAGCGGCATCAAGTCCCGTACGAGACTTGACTCGCGCCGTCAGCATTAGCGTAGGTGCGGCCATCGCAGCCGCAGCGGCGATCGCAATCACCGCACTCGACAGGACGATCATCCACAGCTTCATCATCGATCCTTGAGTTTTGAACACCAAGCCAGCGTGCTGTAGTGCCGAAGCGGTCTGCGAAATTTAATCCGACACCTCAGCATCCAAGACCGGACGAGCCAGTATAGCACATGGGGAATTATTTATCAACTTGCCCGTCGACAATTGATTCAATCCTGCTTTAATACGTTTCACAATCGAGACCGGATTTTAACTTGTTGGTAAAACTATTTGCTTTAATTCTCTGAAGATTTTGGGGATTTTCAACCGCCGATCGGCTCGATCCAGCCTCGGCCGGCGCAATTAGCTCCGTACAGCGGGACTGTCCTTCGTGCATGGCGTCCTGGTCCGGCCTCGACGACGGACCGCGGGCGCCGGACCTCCTCAGATCTCGCAAAGGCGCGGCAATACTCGCTCGCCGAAGAGTTCGAGAGACTGCATCAGAAAGCCGGGATCGGTTGCCCCGGGAGTTTGGAACAAAAAGTCGATCACCCCCGCTCCGGCCTGCTCGCCGCAACGCCTGATCTGCTCGACCACCGTTTCCGGCCCGCCGACGAAGTTGGTCGGCAACACGCCGCCGACATTGGGTCTGCGCGCCTCACCCGCGACATTGCGGGAATTGAGCCGCAAGAGGGCCTCGCTGACCACAGGCCGCAGCGGGAAGGATGCCCGCACGCGGCTCTGCGCCGAGAGCAATTTTTCGGCTTTGTCGTCGGTTTCGGCGATCAGAATGTTCGCCCGATAGACGATCTGCTCCGGCGATGGCTGCCAGCCATATTTTGCGCACTGCTCGCGGTAATACCGCGTAGCCCTAGCGATGACATCGAAGGGCGCGTAGGAGACGCCCAGCCCGAGATGGTGGCGCGCGGCCAAATCGCAGGATTCTCGGCTGGTGCCGAGGGCATAAGTCGGCGGGTGGGGTTCTTGCAACGGGCGCGGCCACACCGAGACCGTGCGAAAATGGAAATGGCGACCTTGCCAGCCGAAAGGCTGCGGCTCGGTCCAGGCCTTGAGGATCAGCTCCATGCCTTCGGTCGTGCGCTCTCGCGCCTCCGACGGGTTGAGGCCGTAGGTCAGGTACTCCCCGGTAATGCCGCGCAAGAGCCCCACGATGAGGCGCCCTTTAGATAGGAGGTCAAGCATCGCCAGCTCTTCGGCGATTTGCACCGGATTGCTCTGCGAGACGATCGGGCCGAGCACCGCGATCTTTATCCGTTGCGAATATGCGGCCAGGTGCGCGGCCGAGACGATAGGGGCTGGGGTCAGCCGCTGCGGGGAATAGTGATGTTCGGAGACGCTGACCCAATCGAAGCCGAGTTCTTCGACGAACTGGAAGCGTTCGATCATACCGCGATAGGCCCGCGCCCCGGCCTCGCTGTCATAGGCGGCGGGTGGCACCGGCCATTCCGCTGGCAATGGGTCAGGCGGCAAATAGCGCCCGGTTTCAAAATATGAGGCTACATGGTTCCCCGGCGGTGGAGGATCGTCCTTAGGGTTGTATTGCAGTTAGTGTTCTGCCATCTGCGGCCTGCGCCCGAGACGCTTCCAACTCGGCCCAGCTTCGACCGGACATCAGGTCGGCCCAGCGGCTGTAAAAGTGCCGATGGTTGTTTTCGCTGATGCGCAGTTCGCTGGCCCAGCCGCCTAATCCCTCATCATAGCGGTCGTGACCCATTCCCATCTGGTTGTTGAGCGCCATCTGCCGCGAGACGGGGCCGCGGCAGGTGCGAGTGCACTCCTGCCAATTGTCCATGTCGTCCTGCTCGAAGGTGCCGGACGGACTAAAGCCACGCACGCCGGCGAGCCGTACCTGCTCCTTGACTTCGGGCGGCGCCGCTTTGTCGCAAAACACCCAGGACCAGATTTCGGTTTTATCAGGGCCACGCGGCTGCCACACGCGGAAGGTGCGGGAGGTGCTGCGCAGCATCGAGAAATGCGGGAACACGGTGCCGACAATCGGGCTTATCAGTTTGCCGCGCGGGCCAAGCCGCTTTTCCACTTCGGGGCGAATTGCGCGCTCGTATTCCTGAATAACGGGCACTGGCGGGTCGCCAACATCGGTAGGTCCGACGCAGATCAGCATATGGCCATTGCCCGGCGAGACCATGCTGCCCTGCGACTTTATGTTGGCGGTTACACCACTGCTGAAGCCGGTGGTGATCGCCGACAGGTGGGTCCATTGCACGTGGTAGGCGTCGCCGCCGAAATTCTCGGCTGGGAATTTCCAATTGCACGGCACGATCCATTTATGCGTGGCTAATACTTCGACGCCGCCCTCGCGCCGGTCGAAGAATACATCCAGATACCACGCCATCTCGCCAAGATATTGTCTCAAGGACGGCGCTTCGGGATCAAAGGTGGCAAAGATCAGCCCACGATGGCTATCGAGTTGTGCCACAGGGATCAGACCCCATTGGTCTCGGTCGAGGGCGTCGAAATAGAAATCCTTGAGATGGGGGACACCGATCAGCGCCCCGTCGTTTCGGTAGGTCCAGCCGTGATAGGCGCAAGTAAAGCTCGCGGCGTTGCCGCTATCAGCACGGCACAGGCGATTGCCGCGATGGCGGCAAACGTTTAGGAAGGCGTTGATCTTCCCCTGGGTGTCGCGCACCACCAAGACGGGATCTTCGCCCATATAGGTCGTATAGAAATCTCCCGGCTCCGGTACCTGGCTTTCGTGACATAGGAACAACCAGCAGCGGGCAAAAATCTGCTTTTGCTCTTCCTCGTAGATTTCCGGCTCGATGAAGATACGGCGGCTGACCAGTCCGCTTTCGCCGTCGACTAACCCGTTCAAATCCCTGACCCTCCCTGTACCCTCGTTGGCCTGGTTTTCAGCGCGAACTGTGCAGGCTGGACTCCTCCTCGGCCGGGCCGACCTGGCAATCTACTTCATCGCCAGAAAGTGTCGATGACGCCTTCAGAAGAAGATGCTGACGTTTTTGGCCAGCAGGACGTTCTGATCGAGAATTACTTTGCGACTGGCGATCTTCCAGGCGCCGCTCACACGCCGCAGGACATCCCGTCTGGCGCCGACGTAGAAATCTTGCTCCGTCTCCGCCCGGCTCCGATAGACCATGAAATTCGAGTAGACCTTAATCTCGGACGTAACATTGCCGGCCTCGACCTCGATGTTGGTGATCAAGTGGCGCGTGCGCGACGGCGGGTCCTCGGCCCACGCCATGCCGGTATCGAGACGGGCAATACGTGCGCCGAGCGTCTGCCTGTTTTCGTCGAGAATGGCCAGCTCGTCTTCTCCGGACAGATCGTCCTCGACGTACCGCCCGGGATCGAGGATCGCAATCGCCTTGCTCGTCTTGGGGTAGCGGTTGCTGCGCGAGCTCATCCAGTAGTGAACGTCGTCGGCCAGCAGCTCCAACCATTCGTGAAAGCGACGCTCATCCAACAGCCGCGCTTCGCGGTAGAGGAACTGCTCGACCTCGCGGGTAACGTCTTCATTCATCGGCCATTCTCGCAGATCCATTGCTGCGGGGCATCTCGGCCCAGCTCTCGGCGGCCATCAGCTGCGCCCAGTGGCGGTAAAATCCTCGATGGTTACTCTCGCTGTAACGATAGTCGCTAGCGACGGCGCCGAAATCCGGCTCAAAGCGCTCATGTCCGAGGCCCATCGCGTAGTTCAGCGCATAGCGACGCGCCACGACGCCGCGGCCGGTCTGGGTACAGCCCTGCCAATTGTCCATGTCGTCCTGCTCGAACGTGCCGCCGGGTCCGAACACTCGGGCTCCCGCGAGACGAATTGCCGCCTTGACTTCGGGCGGCGCGGCCCTGTCCGTATAAACGAAGGCCCAGCATTCGGTCTTGTCGGGACCACGTGGATGCCAGACACGCAACGTGCGCGAGGTCGGCCGCAGGATCGACAGATTCGGAAAGACGGTAGCGGCAACCGGATTGCCGCGGTCGATCCGTGGCCCCAGGCGCTGCCGCAGTTCAGGGCGGATCTGCGCTTCATAGGCGAGCACGGCCGGATGCGGCATGTCGGCCGGCATGTCGGGGCCGGTCATCATCGCGCTGTGACCATTGCCCGGCGACAATGCCCGCCCGGCGCTGTCCGGCCGGGTACGGAAATCCCCGCCCGAGCCGGTCTGCACGGCCGACAGGTGGCTCCAATGCACGTGATAGCCATCACCGGCAAAATTCTCGGCCGGAAACTTCCAGTTGCACGGCATGATCCATTTATGCATGCCGCCGATGATCTCGATGCCGCCCTCACGGCGGTCGAAAAACATGTCGAGATACCACTTCATCTCGCCGAGATAATCGTGCAGCGGCGGCGCATCGGCGTCGAAAGTGGCGAACCACAGCCCTTTGTAATTGTCGAGCTGCGCGACCGGAACGAGGCTCCAACGGTCGTGATCGAACTCGCCGTGGTATGCCTCCTTCAAGAACGGCACACCGACCAACCGCCCGTCGTTGCGGTAGGTCCAACCGTGATACGCGCAAGTAAAGCTGGCGGCATTGCCGGTATCGGCACGGCACAAACGGTTGCCGCGATGGCGGCAGACATTCAGAAAGGCACGAACTCGGCCGCTGCCATCGCGTATTACCAGAACCGGGTCTTCGCCCATATAGGTGGTGAAGAAGTCGCCGGGATGCGGGATTTGGCTTTCGTGACACAAAAACAGCCAACAGCGCGCGAAGATCTGCTCCAGCTCCCGCTGGTAAATCTCCGGCTCAATAAAAATGCGACGGCTGACCTGCCCGTTTTCGCTGTCGACCAATTCCTTCAGATCTCTTGCCATCCCTGCCTCCGCAACGTTCCCAGGCTCTTTTGAATTGGCGTCAGCGCGGTCGCGGCATCCGCAAAGTCGAGCCGGCATCTACCGAAACGATGCTTCCGGTGAGGCCGCGTGCGTTGGCCCGGGACGCCAGAAATACATAGGCGCCGGCTAGATCGGCGGGCTCCAGCGCCAATCGCAATGGGTTGCCGGCGGCTATCCGCTCGGCCGCGCCGGGAAAGGAGAATTGCGAGCGATCCTCGAGCGACAACGCGGCGACGCTGCGCAGATCGGTCATTGTGCCGCCGGGCGCCACGCCGTTGACCCTGATCTGCGGTCCTAACTCAACCGCCAATTGCCTGATGATCCCGACCACAGCATGTTTTGAGGCAGTGTAGATCACACCGCCGCCCGCCGAAGTAAAACCTGCCCCCGACGCGGTAAAGATCATGCAGCCCGCGTTTTTGGCGAGTTCGTCGATCGCTGCCTTGGCGCCCAGGATGCAACCCTTGACATTGATTGCAAACAATTCGTCGCAAGCGGCGGCCAGTTTGTCTTCGGCCATGTCGGCGAGCGGTATAAAGCCATCGAGTACCCCGGCGTTGCCGACAAAAATATCGAGTCGTCCAAAGGCGGTGACAGTTTCCGCGACCGCTCTCTTACCATCGGCGAGTTGGCTGACATCGCCCTCGATCGCGATGACCTTGTCGCCGAACCGGGTCCGCAGCTCCTGGCCGCGGCCGGCAACACGGTCCATCACCGCGACCCGCGCGCCCTCTTCCACGTAGCGCTCGACCACGGCCCGGCCGATGCCCGAGCCGCCACCAGTCACCAGCGCCACCTGTCCCTCGAGCCAGCGCATGGCGCCTCACTGTGCTTTGGCGAATCTCAGCGGACCCGATTGTAGTTATAGTCTTCGCGTTCGCCATTGCCAACGCGCAGCCCGGAAGGCAGCGGTGCCCGCGTGGTGTTGGCCTTGGCATGAACATCGAGCGCGGCCTGGTCGGACCAACGTTCGAGCAAGGCCAGCTTGTCGGGGTTGACGACGCTCTGGAAGACCTCGAACTGCTCGCAGCCGGGCTCCTTCATGACCTCGGCGCAGCGCCCCTTATAGACCTGGGCCAACTCTGCGCCTTTGCCGGGCGCGGCATCAATCGTCACCACCAGTCTGACCGACATGTTCCTTCCTCCCGATCGCTGAAGGTCCGAAAAAACCACTGGAGCGGCGCCGAAGCAAAGCCGGCGCCGCGCCGCGCGCTTCAGTTCATGCCGTAAAAGCCCATTGAACCCCCGGCCATGACCTGATGCTTGGTCTCGGTCGACAAGCCTTCCAACCGGTCCATCATCATCTTTGGCGCGCCGGGGAAGAAGCCGTCGGGATGCGGGTAATCGGTCGCCCACAGAATCTTGTGTGGTCCAATATAATCCGCCAGCACCTTGATGCTGCCCTCTACCGGCTCGAACGAGATCCAGCAATTGCGCTGGAAGATTTCGCTCGGGCGCATCGATAGGCCGGAATCATTGAACCCTTGGTCATCGAAATGACGGTCCATGCGGTCGAGCCACGGTGCGATCCATCCGCCGCCCGACTCGAGGAATCCGACCCGCAGCTTGGGATGCCGGTCGGCGATGCCGCCCCAGATCACGCTCATGCAGGCGAGCATCATCTCCATTGTGTGGCTGATGATGTGACGGGCACCGCGTCCGTCGAAGCGGTCGACGCCGACTGTCGGCATGCCGCTCGATGCCCCTTCGTGGAAGCCGATCGAAAAGTCGAGGTCTTCGGCCGCCTGCCAGAACGGTTCGTAGCGCTCTTCATGGATCATCTTGTCGCTATACGGGTTGGGCCGGATAAAGCCGCCGCGCATGCCGAGTTTTTCTTTGGCGAACTTGATCTCGTCGACTGCCAGCTCGACCGATTGCAAGGGCAGCATGGCGACCCCGAACAGCCGGTCGGGATAGGGTCGGCAGTAATCGGCGAGCCAGCGGTTGTAGGCGCGACACACTGCAGCCGCGAGTTCAGGGTCGTGGATCGCGCCGGCGAACAACCCGAGGCTCGGATAAAGGAAAGCCGCGTCGATGCCGTCGGCATCCATATCGGGGATGCGCTTGTGCGGGTCGAAGCCGCCCGGCCTCCCGTCCTTATACTCCATCGTGTCGGCGGCAACGACGCCCTGGCGCGCGCCGACCGCACCGATCCGACCGATGCCGCGGTTGCCGTCGCCGACCGGCGTCTCATCCATGACGAGCCGTTCCTTGCCGTTCTCGCCCTTGACAAGCCGCGGTGCGCGGTCGCGAAATTTTGGATCGATGTATTTGTCCCATAGATCCAATGGTTCGAGGATGTGACCGTCGGCGTCGATGACATTGTATTCGTTGCGCATGATCCGTTTTCCTCCTATCGGACAGAAGATCTCGACAAGTGGCGAAGCAACCAAACAAGCGTTTGGTTAGGCGACGCTAGTCCCGCGATCGGATTTTGTCAAAGCCGCGCCACCATCTGCGGGGCTACCGGCCGTGCGGCCGCGCCGTACCGCACGGCCGGCTCGCGACGCACGTGGCTTGGTGGCGGCCAGGCCGGCCAACGCCAGCGACGTGAACTGCTCGGCGACCTGCCCGATGCTCAAGCGGCCATGCGGATCGTACCATTTATATGCCCAATTCAGCATGCCAAGCAGCCCGTACGACGTCACCGAAATGTCGAGATCGCGGCGAAATTCTCCAGTTTCGACCCCTTCGCGAAGAATATGCTGCCAGCAACGTTCGTAATCTTTCGGAGAGTAACCGATCATTTCTCGAAAGCGCCTCTTTACCGACTCTCGTTCACGCAGGTAGACGAAAAGGTGAGGATAATGCTTGTCGAACGCTTCTAGATGTGCCACTATTGCGTGGCGAAGCTTATCCGTCGGGGATAAATCGGCTTCGGAGATCGCGGCAATATTCTGAAACATTTGCGCGATCGGCTCCTTGACGACAAGGTAGAGCAGAGCCTCCTTGCTTTCGAAATGGTGGTAAAGGCTGCCTTTCAGGATGCCGACCTCGTCGGCGATGTCGCGCACTGTAGCCGCATGGTAGCCTTTGGTCCGGAACACTTTGGCCGCCGCGGCAACGATATCGTCGAGTGTGGTCATTCGCTCCTGTCTCCCTGTCGCGGCATCGCGCCTGCGGGTCCGATCCGACTGTCAGCTGGGCGATCATCGGCGACACCCTTCGCAAGCCAGGTCGCGCCCGCAAGCTTCCGGAAACAACAAGAGCGCTAGGCCGCCATTGTCCGATTGTCAATTGGCGGCGGGGAGACCACGGTCGCGAGGCGCCCGGGTCTCACGTTGTCACGATTTCGCAACGCGCGCATCCTGGTAGAGAAGGTCGAGGTTCATCTGGAGGAGCTAATGACCAGCGCCGCGATCCAGCGCGCCGCGCCACCGACCCCGGAAGATTTGATACAGCGCGCCCGCGACCTGGCTCCCGAGATCCGTGCCCGGGCTGAAGAGACCGAGCGCAATCGCACCGTTTCCCCCGAAATCATCGCTAAGATTTCGTGACACGGAATTACTGCGCACTACCCGGCCGAAGGAGTTCGGCGGCTTTGAATTCGACCCCGCGGTCGCGCTCGAAATTGCATTGACGATATCTGCCGCCTGCGCCTCCACGGGGTGGGCGGTCAATGGCGCGCTCTTCAACGGCGTATCGTTTGGGCATTTCCCGATCGAGACGCAGCGCGAGTTGTGGGGTGACGGCGCCGACCCGTTCACCTGCGCGTGCTTTGCTCCTACGGGCGCCGCAGTGCCGGCCGACGGCGGCTATATCCTGACCGGAAAGTGGTCGTTCGCCAGCGGCGTTGATCACGCAAGTTGGATCCGGCTCGGCGCTCTCATCAAATCGCCGGCTGCCGGCTCTGCCTCCGACGGCGCATTCTTCCTGCTGCCGACGAGCGAAGTCGAGATTGAGGATAATTGGTTCGTCTACGGCCTGTGCGGTACCGGCAGCAAGAACATCATCATCCGAGACGCTTTCGTGCCAGCTCACCGCGTATTGTTGTTTGCCGATACCCGCGCCGGCCACGCCGCGGGCGCGCAACCCCACCGCAACCCGCTCTACCGGCTGCCACTACTGGTATTGGGCGCCTCGCTGCTGGCCTCGACCGCGGTTGGCGCAGCCAAGGGTGCGCTTGCCGACTATCTCGCGATGACCGCCGGACGCACCACCCGCGGCGCGCTAGCCGGCGGTGGGTTGGCGATGGCCGAGTTCGCGACGGTCCAGCTGCGCTATGCCGAAGCCTCGGCCGCGGCCGAAGCCGCCGAACTGATCCTGATGACCAATCTGAGGAGCGCGATGGCGAAATTGCGTGCGGGCGAGGCGATCACCGTCGCGGACCGCATCCGCTCCCGTCGAGATCAGGCTTATGCTACCCGTCTGGCGCTGCACGCAGTCGAAGCCTTGAACGCCTCGACCGGCGGTGCCGGGCTTTTCATCAGCAATCCGATTCAGCGCGCCTGGCGCGACGTCAACGCCGTCGCCCGACATGTCAGCCTCAATTGGGACGCGGTCGGCACCATGTATGGTCAACACGCTTTCGGCCTCGAACCCCGCGGACAATATTAGGCCACCCGAGGACATTCCTGGCTTGATCGCTCGGCAGTGCGATACCAGCAGGTGAACTTCGCCGGCCGTTGCGGCGCCAGCCCACCCCTTGTGTCGATAATCGAGCGGTAGGGCCCTGTCATTCCACGGCGCCGATATAGGGCAGGTGACGATATTTTTCGGCGTAGTCGGTACCGTAACCCGCTACAAATACGTCATCGATCCGGAACCCGACGAAATCGATCGCGACGGCGATCTCTCGGCGTTGCGGCTTGTCGAGCAAAGCACATGTCCACAAGCGGCCGATCCCACGCTGGTGCAATAGCGCGGCGGCAAAGGCGATCGACCGGCCTGTGTCAACGATGTCGTCGACCAGCAGTACCGAACGATCGGCGAAGTCCGCCAGGACATCCCCAATCAGCTGTACCTGTCCGCTGGTTGCTTTAGATAGGCCGTAACTGCTCAGTCGCATGAAGTCGATTTCGGGGCGGGCGCCGGCCCGGTCGAGAGCGCGGACGAGATCGGCAACGAACACCACAGCGCCCTTGAGTAGTCCGACTACGACGAAATCGTCCGGGATCGTCCGTGCTATCTCCAACGCAAGGACATCAACCCGCGCGGCGATTTCGGTGGTGCCGAACAGGACGCGCAATTCACCCATTCGAACGTCTTCAGCCCCCAGCTCGACCATTCTCATCGCCCCGGCTTGATCGTCCGCCAAGGTGGTCCTGTTCGGTTGGCGTCGGTCTTCTCGCACGCCGTCGACAGATCGGGTTGGTAGCGTGGAAACTCGGTCAGCTTAGGCCGTAGAAGCCCATCGCACCGCCGGCCATGACCTGGTGGCGCAGTCTCAGGCGAAGCATCGGCGAGGCGGTCGATGATCATCTTGGGCGCGCCGGGAAAGAAGCCGTCGCGGTGCGGGTAGTCGGTCGCCCAGATGATCTTGTGCGGTCCGATATAGTCTGCCAGCACCTTGAGGCTGCCCTCGACCGGCTCGAACGAGATCCAGCAATTACGTCTGGAACAGCTCGCTCGGTCGTGTGGTCAGGCCGGAATCGTTGAACCCCTGATCGTCGAAATGGCGGTCCATGCGGTCGAGCCAGGGTGCGATCCAGCCGCCACCCGATTCGAGAAAGCCGATGCGGATATTTCGGGTGCCGCTCGCACACGCCGCCCCAGATCACGCTCATCGCCGCGAGCATCATTTCCATCGTGTGGCTGATGATGTGTTGAGCGGCCCGCCCGGCGAAGCGGTCGATGCCGACCGTCGGCATGCCGCTGTTGCCGCCTTCGTGGAAGCCGATGGCGAAATCGAGGTCCTCGGCCGCCTGCCAGAACGGCTCGTAATCGGGGTGATGGATCATTTTGTTGTTGTAGGGGTTTGGCCGGATGAACCCGCCGCGAAAGCCCAGCTCCCTCTTCGCGAACTGCATCTCCCTGATCGTCAGGTCGATCGACTGCATCGGCAGCATGGCGATGCCGAACAGCCGGTCCGGATAGGGGCTGCAATAATCGGCGAGCCAGCGGTTGTAGCCGCGGCACATCGCGGCGGCGAGCGGCGGGTCCTGCACCGATCCGGCAAAAAGCCCCATGCTCGGATATAGAAAAACTGCGTCGATGCCGTCGAGATCCATATCGGGGATGCGCTTATGCGGGTCGAAACCGCCCGGGCGCCCTTCGGTGTAGGCCATCGTCGAGGCCTGGACCACACCCTGACGCGCGCCGACCCCGCCAATGCCGCCCATCCCCTGCTGGCTGCCCAGGATTTTCTCTTCGACCAGCAGCATCTCCTTGCCGTCGTTGTTGCGGATCAGCCGCGGCGCGCGGTCGCGAAAGGCCGGGTCCATGTAGTCGTTCCACAGCGTGGTCGGCTCCAGCACGTGACCATCGGCATCAATGACGTTATAGACGCGGCTCATGATCCTTCCTCTTCCAACCAGCAGCTCGACCAAGGGCGATCCTATCGCTCCACCGCCACGAGCGCTATTCCCTCCGCCCGTGGCTTCCATGCCGAATGCGTGCAGTGTTAGGCTCGAGAGAAAACGCGGTCGAGGAGGGACGCCGATGGCCAAGACGCGCGGGACCGGGCTGTTGATGGTATGGACCGACATCGACGCCGAGTTCGAACCGGAATTCAATCGCTGGTACGACGAGGAGCACATCCCTCGGCTGCTGCAAATCCCCGGGTTTTTGAGTGCCGGGCGCTATTCGGCACTTAAGGGAGGCCCCAAATACCTGGCGATTTACGAGCTCGAAGACCACAACGTGCTGCGCAGCGGGGCCTATCTCGACACCCTCAAATACCAGCCCTCGGCGCAGCGGCAGAAGACCGGGACAAGCCGGATCGGCCGCAATTTTCTGCGCAACGCCTACCGCCAGATCTTTCCGGTGCACACCCATCCGATCGAGCAGACCGCCGGCATGGCGCCGGTATTGCAGATGGGGCGGATCGACGTGTCGAGCGCGGTCGAGGAGGAGTTCAACGCCTGGTACAACACGGTCTACATCCCGGGTTATCTGGCGGTGCCGGGCTGCATCGCGGCGCGTCGCTACGTTGCCGTCGAGGGCCAACCCAAATATCTGACCCTCTACGAATTCGAGCATGCCAAGGTGCCGGAGAGCGAGGCCTGGAGCCGGGCCAGGGCCAGCAACCCGTGGACCCGGCGGATGTCTCCCAACCTGCGCCATGACGAGGGCTCGCCCGGCGTCTACCAGCGCATCTACCCGAAATAATCCAGGTAGGCGCGCCCGAGGGGCCGGTGAGCGTGCGCTCGGTCAGCAGAAGCCGAGCCGCCCGACCGCCGGCAGCTTCAGCCCGGGCATCCCGAAGTCGATACCGATATTGAGCCCCAGCAGATTGATCTCGATTCCTTCCTTGACCGCGACCAGCAGCCCGGCGAGCCCGAACAGCGAGACCTGCACCCCGGTGCCGCTCGGCGCGGCTCCGACGACGGCGCCGCCAGGCAGGAAATCCTTGCCGATCGCGTTGGCCGGCAATGCCAGCCCGATCTCCGGCACCCGGCGCGCAACATGGGCGACGAACGTATTGCTATTGGGCCCCGGCCAGGCGCGGTATTCGTGCGGGTAGGGGTAGCTCGCCACCGCCGCCCGGATTTTTTCTATGACCGGGCCGAGGTCCGGCCCGCGACGGTCGAGAACCAGCGCCGGACGCGCGCCGAACCAGTAGTTGTCGGGGCCGCGTGCGGTCGATCCGCACCGCCGGAGCGCCGTTGGCGACGCCGAACCCCAGAACCTCGTATCGCGAAAAGCGTTCAGCGCCCGCCGGCTTGACGACGATCCAGGTGTGGACGGCAAAGACACCGCGCCACGAGACGGCGCGGGCGGCGTAGACCTGGATCACCGCTTCGGGGGTGGTCGCGGGATCGGGAGCGAGCCCGGTCGGATCGCGCCGCGCCAGATACCACGGCACCTCTTTGGTGCGGCCAAACATGCCGCCGCTCACCAGGACCGGCAGCGCGAAGAGCGCGAGGAGGGCAAACCCGCAACAGGCGCGCCCTGACCACCGCGCGCGCGGTGGTGTGTACAACGGAGCCAAGTGCCGATTTTCCTCCCCTCGCCGATCGTGCGCGAGTGTCGATCATGCGTCACTATTCGCGTAAAAGAAGGTGTAAGAAGCCGTGCTGCGACAATCAGCGCGGTCGGGCCTGCCTCGGCGATCGCCGGCGGCATCTCGTCCCAACAACGGCCGTCGACGAGGCGGCCCGCGGCGCGCCGACCGCGGCGCACCATTCGCTGCCCGAATGCCGTCCGGTTCCGGCGCCCATTCGCCCCATCCCTTGAAAAAGAACGGGACGCCAGCCGCCACGCAACGGTCGCGCAGCCCGCGCACCCAATCGGCCTCGGTCGGCCGGGCGCCGGCGCCGATCTCGCCTCCGGCGACGACCCAGTCGAGCGGCCGCCATGCCGGCCTCGGCGACCGGCACCATGCGGCCCGGCCGTCGAGCCTGAGCGGCCGCCGCCCAGCGCATCGACATAGCCCTCGCCGACCGGTACGGCGTCGGGACCGCACCGGGTCCGAGCAGTGGTTCAAAGCACGCCCAGCGCAGCGCCGCCGGCGTCTGCAGATAGCTGGCCGATGCGGTCGATCCTCTCCATGGTCCTCGACCGAGACTCCCAGCCACAAATTGGGCAGCGGCCACGGATCGAGCCCCGCCGGGCCGACTGGCTGGCCGGGCTGGCCGCGGCGCCGACGCCGGTCTGACGGATCACGCGGGCGAGCCCGCTCCGCCCACTGCCGACGCGCGCCGGCCCCGGCAGAGCGGGCGGGGGCCGCGCGCAGCGCGCATCCCCGCTCGCCGCCGAACCCCAGGCGTAGGCAGGACGGTCGCCGCGAGATCGTCGACCGCAACTGCAATCCGCTAGGGCGTCTGCGGATCGGCGTAATAGACGGCGCATTCGTTCGGCACGCTTCGTGCAGCACCAGGAACCGATGCCAATGTGCGATCGCCATGACGGCATGAAGCGTGTCGAGGGTTTCGACCGCCAGCTCTTCATGAAACAGGTCGGACAGTCGAATCAACCAGGATCCGGCGCGATGTGCGCTGCAGCAACGGCCAAGTCGACACATCCGTTTGCTGTCGGATTTCGCCGGTCCATCCCAAGCGCGAACGACGCATCGCGGTCAAGCCCGCGTAGCGCGTGCCGCCTTTACCTCCAATGCGGGCAAGTTGGGAGATGGTGCGCAACGCTTGGCAGTGGTCGCATCCCGGGCTTACCGCCGAGCACCCCACGGTCGGGTTCCATGTGACGTCATACCAGTCCAGCGATGCAACGTGACCCCGTCCCGCCCCAGCGCTTTGCGCCTGGAAGCCGAAGGAAAGGCTGTCGCTTCGGCCGGTCACTCCGCGAGCAACCATCAACGCCGCGCTGTGGCCCGCGTCGAGGCCCGAAAAGTCGCGGTCTCACCGGTTCTGGCGCGGCTGAAGTGATGATTGACGGCCGCGGTTGGCTCGGCTTGGACGCGGGCGATCCATTCCCACACGAGAACCACCCTTCTGAAAGAATTGGCGGGTGCATATAGCGTGAGGATGTAAACTGCAACTATAATAACATATGGTTAATCTAGAACATGCTAAGCGTGTTTGCCAAGCCAAGTCGTTCCGGTTTTTGCCGGGCTCGTTGCAAAACTGCGGCGCGGCGGATCTCTAATGCACGCTACGGTCGCGGCGCAATAGAGGGGCTTTCGAAGGCCCACGGGCCTAACGCAAAGCGCCATGGACGCTCAAACCGATGCCGCGCGCGTGCGCCGAGCCGAAAAAACGCGGTGACTTGCATTGAACCTCAGTTACGTCTTCGATCACGGAACAGCTGTAGGCAAACCTCTCCGAAACTTTAGGGCTCGCGCCAGTTGTCCGAGTTGATCGGATGCGCCGCGGACGCCGTCTCCGATCAGTGCGTCGAGGTTTCCGAGGAGACGGAATCGCCACCGTCCCATTGAGGCTGGAAGCGATCGGCCTCGACTTCTCTCGCATCCGGCTCGGATGCGTTCATCTCAACGTCTGCCGGAGTGGTCGCTCGTGGCGGCGTTGCTTGCTGATTTCCCTCCCGGCGTGCATTGTCGAGCCGGAAATAGTGCTCCGCGTGCTGATATAAATTCTCGGCAGCAATTCGATCACCGCTGCTCGCTGCTTCGCGCGCTAAGGCAATATAGCGCTCGAATACCTGGTGCGCGCTGCCGCGGATCTTGACGTTTGGCCCGTTGCTCTCAAAGGTCTGATTGCCTTGCGGGGCCCGCGGTTGCTGTCGAAATGGGCGGTTTGCGTTGAAGCGACCGCGAGGCCGCTGGTCTGATCCTGATCTCATATCATCCGCTATGTTGGGAGCGATCCGGCCCCAGCTTCACGAGGCGGGCACCACGATTGTCTGCCGTTTTAGCCCGAGGTGGCAACAATCTTCGACAAGCCGAGCGCCAGAAACCGTCCGAGGGCCTGATCACATCGAGACATCGCGCCGGTGTTTCCACCCGGTGAACCGAGATCAGGGCTGGTCGACAGCGCTCGATCATGGCTAAGTTCGTTGATACGGCAGGTACCGAGGATCGGGAGGACGCGATGGATTTCGGGGCTTTGATGTTCTTCACCGACTATGCAATCTCGGCGGTGGAACTAGCGCGGGCGCTCGAGGAGCGCGGGTTCGAGTCGGTCTGGGCACCCGAGCATTCGCACATTCCGACATCGCGCAAATCGCCCTGGCCTGGCGGCGGTGAGCTGCCGAAGGCTTATTATGATGCGATGGACCCGTTCGTTAGTCTGACCGCCGCGGCCATCGCGACCAGCAGGCTCAAGGTCGGGACCGGTGTGTGCCTGGTTCAGCAACGCGACCCGATTCAGACCGCGAAATTGGTGGCCTCGATCGACCAGGTTTCGAACGGCCGTTTTCTTTTCGGGGTCGGCGGCGGCTGGAACCGCGATGAAATGGAAAACCACGGTACCGAGTTCAAAACCCGCTTCAAGCTGATGCGTGAGCGGATCGAGGCGATGCAGGCGATCTGGACAAAGTCCAAAGCTGAATATCACGGCGATATGGTCGACTTTTCCGAGATGATGGCCTGGCCGAAGCCGGTGCAAAAGCCGTATCCGCCGATCCTTGTTGGCGGCGCCTTTCCGCAAGCGGCGCGTCGAGCGATCCGCTATGGCGACGGCTGGTGTCCGATCGGCGGCCGGGCCGGTTCCAGCCCAACCGATGTGCTGGAGGAGTTTCGCCGAATGGCGCGCGAAGGTGGGCGCGATCCCCAGTCCCTGCCGGTCACGCTTTTCGGCGCCGCCGAGGACGCCGACCGGCTCGCCCGCTATCGCGATCTCGGGATTGCCCGGGTCGTGGTCATGTTGCCCTCAGAGTCTCGCGACAAGATCGTGCCAACTCTTGACCGATGGGCTGAACTAATCCGCCGAACCGCTAGCTGAGAACCGAAGGAGGGGCTCGCCGCAGGGGCATACGCGGTCGCCAAGCAACGAAGTCCGATGGAGGGGCTACGGTTCTGAAGCATTGGCGATAGTCTGTCCGGCGGGGTGAATAAGCTCGGTCCTTCGGATTAGCGCTGATCGCCGAAGACCGATAGGCGCTCGAACATACGGCGGGCGGATGTTCGCCGCTCCCGGCGGCGGCCGTGCTGAGGTGTTCTTTCGTCTGAACCGCTGCCGGATAGGTCGGCGAGGCCCTCGCTCAGGCGGTCAGCACTTCGAGCAAATGCCCGTTCGGATCGCGGAAATAGAAGCCGCGGCCGCCAAGGCGATGGTTGATCGTCATGTCGTCGGCGGAGCGAGGCCCGCTCCCATAGGCGATGCCCTCGGCCTTGACTCTGTCAAAGATGTCGTCGAACTCGGCCTCGCCGATCTTGAACGCATAATGATGCGATTCGAACCGATCCCGATTGTCGAAATCAATCGTCAGCTGCTCATTGATCCTGACCGGCGCGAAATGCGAGACTGGCCCATCGTATTCGAGACCAAAGATCCGGGCGAAGAACCGAGCGGACGCTTCCTTGTCGCGGGCGGGCACGATCGTGTGATCGAGATGGATCGTCATAGGCACCTCCTTGCTCTTCCGCTTAAAGATGAGCCGACAGGCTGCGATCGGCAAGCGCCCCTACACCATCGGATGATGAAACGGAGCCGCTATGTACAAAGCCTCGGCTGATGTGATTTTGCCCACCTCGATCATCGGATCCTTGCCGCGGCCGAGTTGGTACACGGCTGGGCTCGGCGCACAGAACTTCCTCGAAGCGATGATGAACCTGCGCTATCGCGAGCAGTACGAGGACGCGGTCTCCGTCTACCTACGCGCGCAAGAAACCGCAGGCCTCGACATTGTTACCGACGGTGATGCGCATTTCGACGAGCAAATCAGCGGGATGAGCTGGCAGAGCTATCCGCTAACCCACATGTCCGGGTTTTCGAAGGAGGCGACGCCCAGCCTCTATCAGATGGGAGCCAGCGCGCAACCGCGCGGCCATATCCTGCACGACTATCTCGAAGCACGAGTATTGCCGCGGATCACCGGCCCGGTCGGCCCTGGCAATCTGCAATACGCCGCGATGTGGAAAACGGCGCAGCGGCTGACGCGAAGGCCGGTCAAGTTTGGTACCATCCTGCCCGAGCTCCTCGCCGCCTCGGTCGCCGACGACTATTACAAGGACCCCGTGGAACGGCTATGGGCGTTGAGCGACGCGCTCAACCAGGAGCTCCATCAGTTGGCCGATGCCGGCTGCCCGGTGATCCAATTGGAGGAGCCGCAAATCCACATGGTGCCGGTGCGCGGCAAGACCTTCGGCAAGCTCGGCGAGAGCGAACTGGTCGACGTGTTCAACAATACCGTCAGAGGATTGCGAGATAAGACCGAAGTCTGGTGCCATACCTGCTGGGGCAATCCGGCGCAGCAGCGGATCTTCCGGGAGATTCAGAGCTATCAACCGACTCTCGCCGCGCTTGATCGGGTCGAAGCCGATGCAATCACCTTCGAGACCTGTTCTTCGGGCACCGGCGACCTGCCGGCGATCGGTCAGACGATCAAGGGCAAGAAGGTTGTGATCGGGGTGATCGACCATCACACCCTGCAAGTCGAGCGGCCGGACCAGATCGCGGCGCTGATCCGCGAAGCGCTCACGCACGTCGCGCCCGAGCGGCTGATCATCTCGTCCGATTGCGGAATGGGCCGCGAAGGCATGAGCCGCCGCCACGCGGCCTACAAGATGGTCGCAATGGTGCAGGGCACTAATCTCGTCAGAAAGGAACTTGGCCTACCCGAGGCCGAATGTCTCGCCGCCGACCCGCGTTACTCGCTGGCGACGCCGGGAACGAATTAGACAGTCGCCGTGAGTTTAATGCGGATCAACGCTTCCGTTACGGCATCGCCTACGACAGGACAGATCTTCGGTCAGGCAACACTATTCGCGTAAGACCGCCGCAATCTCGCCGGCAAGCTGGTGGGCGCGATAAGGCTTTTTCAGCAGCGGCGAGACGGGGGCGAATCCCGCAGCATAGCCCGAGGCGAATAACACTTTGAGGCCTGGGACTTGCTGTACTGCCCGGCGCGCAACCTCAACACCATCGAGCCCGGGCATGACGATATCGGTGAACAATACATCGATCGAGGTTTGACTGCGGAGCATCAACAGTGCCGTAGCGCCGTCGGGTGCCGTCAGCACGCTGTATCCGCAATCTTCGAGAACCTGGCTCGCGTAGTCCCGGACATCGGGATCGTCATCGACTACTAGAATAGTTTTTGGCGTCGAAGTAGCATACATCATCCGACCGCCAGGAATTTCGTGGTACGATTGCGACAACAGGCTAAAATGACCAAGATAGATTTAGCCAATACACCGACCTTCTCAAGGGTACCTGCTCAAGTGCGGGCCGAAATCAGACGGAACGTTCGCATGGGCTTGCAAGGACCTGCGCCGAGGACAATCTCGGCGCTGCGGCTGGGCCTAATACGTGCCGGCATCGTCGTGTTAGTGCCGGAAATGGCGAAGGCCGGTAAATACCATGGCGATGCCGGCTGCGTCGGCGGCGGCAATCACCTCGGCATCACGCACGGAGCCGCCTGGCTGGATGACTGCCGTCACTCCGGCGGCAATTGCGGCTTCGAGTCCGTCGGCAAATGGGAAGAACGCGTCCGAGGCTAGAACTGCGCCGCGCGTCGGGCACACTGACAGGCCACCTATTTTAGCCGCTTCCGCCGCTTTCTCCGCGGCGATGCGCACACTGTCGACCCGGCTCATCTGACCCGCACCTATACCAACTGTAGCACCTTGGCGAGCGAAGACGATCGCGTTCGACTTGACGTGCTTGGCCACCGTGTCGGCGAACAAAAGATCGGCAATTTCCGCATCACTCGGCGCCCGCTGCGTGACCGCACGCAGCATATGGCAAACAACGGAAGTTCGATCTCGTTCCTGGACAAGCATGCCACCCGCCACCGAGCGAAAGCTCACCCCGGTGGCCGCAGGATCGGGCATCGCACCAGTGACGAGCAGTCGCAATCCAGTCTTGCGTGCCAGCATCTCCGCCGCTTCCGGCCGTGCGTCGGGGGTGATCACGATCTCGACGAATATGCGGCCAATCGCCTCGGCCGTGACCGTGTCGAGAGCACGGTTCAGCGCTACTACTCCGCCAAAGGCGCTCTGTGGGTCGCAAGCGAGAGCCTTATCCCATGCTTCGCGCAAGCTCGAGCCGATGGCGACGCCACAAGGGTTCGCGTGTTTGACGATCGCCACCGCGGGGGGAGCGAATTCAGCAACCAGCTCGAAAGCGGCATCGGCATCGGCATAGTTGTTGTACGAGAGCTCCTTGCCTTGGAGCTGGCGCGCGGTCGCCACGCCGGGGCGGCGCTCGCCGGTGAGGTAGAACGCGCCCGCCTGATGCGGGTTCTCACCGTAACGCAGCAGCCGGGTAAGCCGGCTGGCAATGACCAAAGTCTCGGGGAATGTTTCGCCTTCCCTCCGCGCCATCCATTCGGCGATCGCCGCATCATAGACAGCTGTCGCCGCATAAGCCTTGCCGGCGAGCCGCCGCCGCTGGCCGGGGCTTACCGCGCCATTCCCGCTCTCCAGTTCGCCGAGCACTCGATCGTAATCCGCGGGATCGATTACCACCGTGACAGCGTCGTGGTTCTTGGCGGCGGCGCGGATCAGCGCGACGCCCCCGATATCGATGTTCTCGATGCACTCTTCATGGCTGGCGCCGGCGGCGACAGTGTCGGCGAACGGGTACAGGTTGCAGACCAGAAGCTCGATCGGGTCAATGCCCCGCTGGGCCAGTGCCGCGAGATGGTCGGGCCGGTCGCGGCGTGCCAACAGACCGCCATGGATCACGGGGTGCAGGCTCTTGACCCGCCCGTCGAGAAATTCAGCCATCCCGGTGACCGCCGCCACTTCGGTGATCCGTAACCCGGCCGCCGCGAGGGCCTGCGCGGTGCCGCCAGTCGAGATCAAAGCAATCCCGCGTGCGGCCAGCGCGCCGGCAAAGGCGACAATGCCGCTCTTTTCGCTGACCGAGATCAGCGCGGTGCGGATTTTTTGCGGAGGAGGGTTCATCCGGCGGGTATAGGGTTGCGGGCGGTCGGGAACAAGTCTTCGGACGTCATTTAGCCCGGCCGTCAAGGATCGCCAGCAACACCAGCACGATCGCGGCTGCAGCACCGAGTGCGAACCCGTCAAAGCTGTTTCCGGCCGCCCAGGCGCAGCCAATCAACAGCAGGTTGGCGGCGATCACCCGTCGGACCACCGCGGCGTGGCTCAACCCACCACGCACCGCCTGCTGATAAAAGTGCTGACGATGCGCCTCCCAGATCCGTTCGCCCCGCCATAAACGCCGCAGCAGGGTCAGGCTAGCGTCGGCCAGGAAGTACAGGGGGAGGATCAGCGCAACCTCCCAAGGTCCGCGCACGGCGAGGTCGATCAACAGAAAACCGGTCAGGAAGCCCAACGGAGCGCTGCCGACATCCCCGAGAAAAATCCGGGCCGGAGACCAGTTCCAAATCAGAAAGCCAATTGCGGCACCGAGGATCGCGGCGGCCAGCAGCGCCATAGCCGGATCGACCCCGATCCCGAAGGCAGAGAAGAGCAGCAGCCCTCCGCCAATCGTTACCGCTTCGCTGCCGGCGAGCCCATCGATGCCGTCCATGAAGTTGAAAGCGTTGACCCACCATATCCAAAGGAGGCCGATCGCGGCGAAATAGGCCGACCGGCCGACCCAGGCTTGCAGCTCATTGTCGGTGTTGGGAAGGGCATAGAGGCCGACTGCGACCGCGGCTGCCTGTGCGGCGAGTCGTGTCGCCGGGGACAAGCCTCGCAGATCGTCAATCCAGCACACGATAGCCAGCAAGCCCGTTCCGGCACAGATGGCTAGGATGGCTGGTGCTACCTGTCCGACGAGAAACCAAACGATCCAGGCGAGTAGAACCGCCCCTATCAGCGCTATTCCGCCGCCGCGAGGGGTGGGGGCAGTGTGCGAGGAGCGATCATTCGGGAGATCCAGCAGGTTGCGCCGACGCAGGATCGGTAACAGTGCCTGCGTAGCGACGCCAGAGACCAAACCCGTGGCAACGGCGCTCGCAACCACCATCGCCCAGTCGGTAGCGCCTAGGTGGCTGATCCCCGACAAGCTAATGGGCGGCTGCTTCTCGAGGCTCGCGGCGCAACGCCCAGCGCACTGTGGTGCCACCCGGCGCGGCAGTTCCGGTCAATATGACTTGCTGAGTCTTCCGTGCTTCGCCCGAGCCCAGATAGATGCTCTCGCCCAAGGCCATCTCGGCGCCCGCCGCGCGAAGCCGCCAGACCGACCCGCTCGGCATCCGCAGCACCACCGCCGCTTCGTCCTCGATCAGCGATGCCTGCACCGATGGATGCAAATGAAAACGCACGGCGAAGGTTGCACCGGGCCGTCCGCTCAGCCTGTCCTCGCCCCGCAGGTCGCCGCCATCGGCGGCGAGAAACAACTCGCGAGTGTAAATCAGGCCAAAGCGCTCCCGATATCCGTCATGGGTCGCCGAAATCCATTGCTGACCGTCATGCTCCGCACGATCGCAGGTGACCGACGCGGGACTGCGGCCGAGGACGCCATCATCACGGATCTCGGCGGAGTTGGTGTCGGCGACGACCAGTACCGAGTGTGCGGCACTCGCCCGGGTGACCCGCCACCAGTTCGGCTTGGGGCCGCGATAGGCGCCGCAATTGACGATTACCCGCTCCCGCTCGTGGCTCATCTCAAAGGACAAAGCGCCTGCATGTGCATATTCGTCAAAGCCCGCCGGCGGCGGTTTTCCGGTATCGACCACTACCAAGCTGTTGCCGGCTTGCAACCGTTCGAAACCGCTGTCGGGGGCATGCATCGGGGCCCGCCCCTTAGTTTCCGAACGAGTCAGGACAAGATCGATCAGGACACCGTCTTCTTCGATCGAATCGTTGAACAGTGCGAGCCGACGGTCCCCGTGGCGAAACAACCGCAACATCGGCGCCATCCGCTCGATCGCGTCGCCCACTGCGTCGCTGGTTCCGATCTGCGCTGCGCGTAGCGCGGATCGGATGTCGATCAGATCCAACAGGACCCGCAACTGCGTCGACGGGCTGCGCGATAGATGGCCGCCATCGGGGAAGAGCTGCGACGCGATTTCGCGTTCTAGCGGCTTCAAAGCCTTCGCCGACCGTGCGGCCGGGCGCCCCAGCGCGATCGTACCGGCGATCAAACCCTTTAACGCACGCACCCTTGCCGCCCCCTCGAGCTCCCATGAGGCGGTGCGTGCGAGATGGCGCAATTGGGGGCACAAGCTCGCCAGCAACGCGCCGCGCAAGGCTGGATCCCGATCGCGCCCGGCAAGGTCGTCGAAGTGCGTGATCCAGGCCACCAGCCGAGTCGCCAGCACGTCGGAGCGCCAGATGATAGGGTGCCAGGGTATGTCCTCATCGAGCCAGCTCTGCACCAACTCGACCGCTACCTCGCGCGCATTCGTCCCAGCGGCAATCAGGTCTGAAAGCCATCCGAACCCGTGCCAGGCAGCGAGCCATTCCGGGCCGACACTGGGCGGGAACCACCGTGGCGAAGGATTTCGCACCAGTTCGCCATCGAGTTCGATCTCCCCGGAAGCAATCGCCAAGCCGCGCGTTGGATCGCCTGGCCAAACCTGGCTGAGTTTGAGCTTGAGCTCCCCTGGCACCCCCCCAATCAAGGTGTGGCGATAGAATCGGGTGGCGGCGAGCCTTTGCAGCGTGTTGTGACCGAGGCGCGTCCACAGGCCAGGTGCATCGGGACCCAGGCGGCCTCTAGCTGGCTGATTATCCTTAATGCCCCGAGAGATTTTCATTCGCCGAGCCCCGGACCGCAAAATTGCGCCGGGCGGGGCGCGCGGCCAGGATCGCTGAGGTCGTGCCGGACGAGCGAGCCCATATCGCTTCGTAACAAGTAAACCCCGAAGCCGCAAGCCGCAGGGGCTGTCCAGGAAACTACGCGGATGCGGCGTGTTTGACGAGACGCGCGCAGAAAAATCCGTCGACGCCGTCAAACTCGGCAAAATGGCAAGGCAGGGTGCGCAAATCGCCCTCGGCGGTGATCCAATCGGGACTGCCGCCGACCTCGTCGGCATCGATCGTGTGGCGCGTGACCGGTGCGCCACTTCGCAATAGCGCTTCAACCCGCTGCAGGCCTTCTTCCGGCTCGAGCGAGCAGGTGCAATAGACCAGGGTGCCGCCCGGCGGCAACATGTCGACCGCGGCGTGCAGCAGGTTTTCCTGTACGATCGACAGGCGGACGACGTCCTCCGGTGCCTTGAGGTGCGGGACATCCGGGTGGCGGCGTATGGCGCCGGTCGTCGTGCACGGGGCGTCGAGCAGAACGGCGTCAACCGGCCGCGGCGGGCGCCAAGCCAGCGCGTCTGCCGCCACCGCCTCGATCGGAAGACCGAGCCGGTCGAAGTTGGCTACCAGCCGGTCGAGACGGCGGCTCGATCGGTCAACAGCCGTTACCCGAGCTCCGCCCGCCGCGAGCTGGGCGCTCTTGCCGCCCGGGGCAGCGCACAGATCGACGATTTCGCGACCTGTGAGATCGCCAAACAGCCGCGCGGGCAAAGCAGCCGCAGCATCCTGCACCCACCAGGCTCCCTCGGCATAGCCGGGAAGGGCGGCGACCGAACCCCCCGCCTGCCGGCGCAGAGTCCCGGTCGGCAGCAGGGTCCCCTGTAACTTGCGGCACCAAGCCTCTGCATCCTCGCGGAGGGTCAAATCAAGCGGCGCTTCTTTCAGATGCGCGGTGGCGATCGCTCGTGCGGTTTCTTCGCCGTAGCTACAGGTCCATGATCGCCATAACCAATTCGGGGTGTTGAGCCGCGCGGCATCCTGCGTCTCGACGCGCTCGGCGCCCTCGACGCTCAGGCGTCGGAGCACGGCGTTGACCAGCCCCTTGTGCGACAGAAAACCGCGGCTATGGGCAAGGTCGACGCTGGTCGCCACGGCAGCATGCGGCGGAGTTCGCAGAAAGAAGAGCTGGGCCGCCCCAAGCCGCAATATGTCCTGAACGAGAGCGGCGCGCGGAGCCAAAGGGGTGCTGAGACACGGCGCAATCAACGCGTCGATTTGGCCGAGCCGCCGCAGGGTGGTCGCGACGAGTAAGCGCGCGAACGCCCGGTCTCGGCCGGGCAGGTGATGTATCGCCGGGCTTTCGTCGATCGCATCATCGAGTGGACGCTTTCGGCGGAGAACGGCGGCTAGCAGGTCGAGCGCGGCATGCCGCGCAGTCGGCTCATGGGACATAAGGTTCTTCTAACGCTTGGGCTGAGCTAAGCTCGGGATGTGCGGTGGCAAACTCGGACCTAATCTCCTGCGATCGCTAAAGGAAACATCCGCAACTGCGGTTGGTTCCCGGTTCGCTGGTAATGATCTGGTAATGATATAGGCGCCGACCGAGGCCGCCGTGGCCTGGGTCGGCCAGGACTTGAGATCGTCGGGCTTGTTGCCACATTTTGGTCATGGACCGTCAACTGCCGCAAAAGAATGCACCTGCCGCGCCCAGTGCTGCCGCGACGGGTTCCAAGCCGACGCCGGCGGCGAAGGAAATCGGGGGCCCGAAAGGGCCGGAGCCGACCCGCTACGGGGATTGGGAAAACAACGGCCGCTGTACCGATTTCTGAGCCGTTTTGGCGCAAGACCTCGGCCGGTTCGAGGCACCGGTATCAGAGCGGGGAGGCAATGCCATGCCCGAATCCAGCCGCACGAGCACGGGCGGGAGCGGCGCCGTTGAAGACATCATTGAGCAGCGCGTCTCACCCGCCGGTGGGGCTGTCATCGCCGGCGTCGATCTGTCGTCCGCGCTGCCCCCGGCAGTGAAGCAGCGCATCCTCGGCGCCTTTCGCCAGAACCAGTTTGTCATCTTTCGCGATCAGTTCCTGACGCGGGAACAGCAATTTGCGTTTTCGGCGCGCTTCGGCGAGGTCGAGCCACATGGGGGGTCGGGCGCCGCCGGTAAGCGATACGGCGTCGCCCATGTCATCTCGAACCTGGGCACCGACGGAAATCCGGTCGATCGGTCCACCTCTCCGGTCAGCAATTATCGCTGGCACACGGACAAGGCCTACCATGCTGTGCCGCCGATGTTGACTACACTCTACGCGGTAGAGACTCCGTCCGCAGGTGGTGAAACTGAGTTCGCCAACACTGCGATGAGCTACGCGGCACTACCGCCGGAAACGCGACGAAGGATCGCCGGCCTTCGCGTTGTCTTTCGTTGGGGAGCGGCTGTTAGCAATTCGGGCGGCAGTTCGGTTGCACAAGCCGCGTTGCGCGAGCGCCCGCCGGTCGCTCACCCGCTGGTGCGCACGCATCCTGAAACCGGCGCGAAAGCGCTATACCTCGGGAACCACGCGTCGCATATCGAGGGGATGCCCGAGGCTGAGGGCCAAGCGTTGCTCGAACTTCTTCTGGAGCATGCGACGCAGCGCCAGTTCGTCTACGCGCACCGCTGGCGCAGGGGCGATCTGATCATGTGGGACAATCGCTGCCTGCTCCATCGCGCCGTTGCCAACTACGAAATGGGCCGAGAGCGCCGGATCCTCCACCGCACCGTGGTCAAGGGCACGGTGCCGTTCTGAGGCATTTCGGCCTGGATGGTCGCGCGGTGTCTCCGGTGTCGGGTATGCCCGTCCGCGTCCGGACCAGAAGGCGCGGGCCGCCGCTCTTATTGCTGGCAGCCGTCAGCGCGCTCGCGCCGTCGGCGTTACACATGCTAGTGCCGGCGATGCCGAGACTCGCCGCGGTGTTCGCGGCTCCGATCGGCGCCGTCCAGCTGGTGCTGACCTTGTTTCTTGCCGGCATCGCGGTGGGACAGCTGGTTTATGGTCCGCTGTCCGACCGTCTCGGGCGCCGCCCGGTATTGATCGCCGGCCTCGTGCTTTTTCTGTGTGGGACGGCGCTCTGCGGGCTCGCCTGGTCCCTACCGGTGCTGATCATCGGCCGCATGCTGGCGGCGGTCGGCGGGTGTGCCGGGATGGTGCTGGGCCGGGCGATCGTACGCGACGTCTATGATCGGGAGCGCTCGGCGAGCGCCATCGCGATGATCGCGATGGCGATGACTTTGGCGCCATCGCTGTCGCCCGCTATCGGCGCATATCTCGCCGAATGGGCGGGGTGGCGCGCTGATTTCGTGCTTCTCGGCGGCTTGGGGGCGGCAGTGCTGATCCTTACCGCGGCGACGCTCGAGGAGACCCGTCCCAATGCGGCCTCACTCAGTTCCGGCGGAATCACGCGATCCTTGGGCGCCCTGCTGCGTTCCCCAGCCTTTCTCGGCTACACGTTGGCCACGGCGTTCACCAGCGCCTCCTGGTTTACCTTTCTGGCGATAGCGCCCTACTTCCTGTCTGATCTTTTGCACCAGCCTCCGAGCACTTATGGACTGATGATCCTGCTGCCTATGGCCGGATATTTTATCGGCAACGCCGGCGCGGTGCGGCTCGCGGTGCGGCTCGGCAGCACCCGGCTGTTCCTCCTCGGTCTCGCGGTCTCGCTGGCATCCGGGATATTGCTTGCTCGATGGTCGCTCGGCGCTGAGCTGACGGCATGGGCCTTGTTCGTGCCGATGGCGTTGAGCTCGGTCGGCAACGGCCTCAGCCAACCGGCGGGGCTGGCCGCGGCACTCAGCGTCAACCCCCAGATCGCCGGGACGGCGTCCGGCCTCCTCGGCGCATCGCAGATGGGGATCGCTGCGCTCGGCACCTTGCTCGTCGGCCAATTGCCGCGGGAGTCGGCCCTGTGGATGGTGGTGGTCGTCGTCGGCTCCCTGGCGCTCGCGCTCGTCTGCGGTCTTTTCGCAGTCCGGCTTCGATGGAATTACCCGGTCGGGCGCGGCGGCGGACCGATCGGCGCGGCGCCGCCTTTGGCGAAGGTTGCTAGGGCGCAAATCACAGGCTTTGTACCCGGTTCGGAGGGCGGCTCTCGACCCCGAAGCGGTCACTCGACGGCGCCGAAAGCAATGCCGGCCGATGCCCATTCACGTCATTGCCGATTGCCAGCCCGGCGTCTCAGATGGGTGAAAGGAGCCGTTCCCGATCGGTGGTGCCGCGGACGAGGCTCCCGATCGCCAGCCGTCATCGAGGCGATTTCATCGAAATTATTTGAGGCACCCGACGTCAAGCGGCTGCAACCCGCCTGCGCCATTGCGGTCGGCGCCCATTTTGCGCGTAATCTTCCCCGCAGCGAGGGGGGCCGACACAAAGATCGGCCGGGCGGGAGGCAGCCAATGTCGATTGTCCAGAGCGTCAAGCGCAACGTCCAGGTGAGGGGCAACGACACCGCGACGATTTTTGGCGACCGGCGCCACATTGATGGAATTCCGAGAACGCGCGGCGCGCTTAGCCGCCGGGCTCAAATCGCTGGGGATCGCGCCCGGCGACCGGGTCGCAATCCTCGCGCTCAATTCCGATCGGTATCTCGAATATTACGTGGCAGTGCCGTGGGCCGGCGCCGTCGTGGTACCGCTCAACACGCGTTGGTCCGAAGCCGAGCTCACTTACGCGCTGAACGACAGCGGCGCCACTTGCCTCCTCCTCGACGACGCGTTCCTCAAGCACGCGGCGGTGCTGCTCGGCCAGGTTGCTTCACTGCGCCGGGCTGTCTATCTCAGCGAGCAATCGACCCCGCCTGGCCTCGTCGGCTACGAAGCCCTGATCGATGGCAATGCGCCACTCGCCGATGCCGGGTGCGGCGGCGAAGACATGGCGGGCATCTTCTACACTGGCGGCACAACCGGATTTTCCAAAGGGGTCATGCTGTCGCACCGCAGCCTGTGGGCAAGCGCGATGGCATGGCTGGTCGAGGCCGAACCGCTACCGCAGAGCGTCGGCCTGCATGCGGGCCCGATGTTCCATCTTGCCGACGTCGGGGCGATCGTGGGCTTATTGCCGACCAACGCCGTCATTCCGTTTTTCACGCCGGAAGGGGTGCTCGCCGCGATCGAGCGCTTCCGCGTCACCGATCTCCTCCTCGTGCCGACGATGATCAACATGCTGGTCTCACATCCAAAGATCGCCGAGACCGACGTCTCATCGATACGCCGGCTGGCCTATGGCGGATCGGTGATCCCGAAGCGGTACTGGCGCGCGCGATCGCCGCGTTCCCGAATTGCCGCTTCACCCAAGCGTATGGCCAGACCGAGCTGTCGCCGATCGCGACGTTGCTGCTCCCCGAACACCACGTGCTCGAGGGCCCGAATGCGGGGCGGCTCACCTCGGCGGGACGCCCGGCCGCCTGCAACGAGGTGGAGATCGTCGATCCGAACGATGTCGAGGTGCCCCGCGGTACGGTCGGCGAGATCCGCTGTCGCGGCCCGAACACGATGCTCGGCTACTGGAACAAGCCGCAGGAGGACCGCCGCGGCACTACGCGACGGCTGGGTCTATACCGGCGACGCCGGCTACATGGACGACGAGGGCTTCGTCTTCATCGTGGATCGGCTCAAGGACATGATCGTCAGCGGCGGCGAAAATGTGTTTTCCGCCGAGGTCGAGAACGCCGTGTTCAATCACTCGGCGGTCGCGCAATGCGCGGTGGTGGCCATTCCGAGCGCCGAATGGGGCGAGGCGGTGCACGCGATCGTCATCCTGAAGGAGGGCTGCGCGGCGACCGCCGAGGAGATCATTGCACACTGCCGGCGCGAGATCGCTCACTACAAATGCCCGCGCAGCGTCGAGTTCCGCGCCGAGCCGTTTCCGCTGTCCGGCGCAGGCAAGGTGCTAAAACGCGAGCTGCGCGCGCCTTATTGGGAGCGCCAGACGCGACAGGTCAGTTGAGAACGCAGGTTCCCTCTCCGGCTTGCGGCAGAGGGGTTGAAGCTTACCAGCCCAGCGCGTAGGCGGCGCGGATGCGGTCGGCGCTGGAAATCCGACTGATCGGCAACGGCCGGAATCGGCGCAAGTTACCCGTTCAGGGCCGGACTGGTGAAGGGCTGCTTTCCACCCTGAACCCGACCAACCGCGCAGGCGCCAAGCGTCAGATTTCGTCCACTAAAGCATTGTCCCCTCGGGTTGAATCGTCATTCCCGCGAAAGCGGGAACCCACGGCTAACGCTCTGCGGCAGCCTCTGGGCACCCGCTTCCGCGGGGGCGACGGATGATATTTGGATCTGACATGACAAGATCGTCCGCTACACATCGGTCTTTGCGCCGGTGCGTTCGGTGATCAGGCCGTAATGCTCGATGCGGCGGTGCTTCTCGAAATTGAAGACGGTGCGGCGCAGATAGTCGCCGAGCTCGAGGTCGAGGTTGACGGCGATGACCTCGTCCTCCTCGCTCAACGCCTGGGCGGCGATCTCGCCGGTCGGGGCGACGATCGCCGAGCCCGCCGATCATCGCAAATCCGTCCTCGGCGCCGCACTTGGCCGCCGCCAGCACCCATGCCGCGTTCTGATAGGCGCCCGCCTGCAACGACAACAGATGATGGAACATCCGCAGATGTTCCGGCTCGCGGTGATGGATGTTGAGGGTCGGCGTGTTGTAGCCGAGCGCCACGATCTCGGCCCCCTGCAGACCCCATGACCCGATAGGTCTCGGGCCAGCGCCGGTCGTTGCAGATGCACATGCCGACCACCGCGTCGAACGCCCGCCACACCTTGAAGCCCTCGTTGCCGACATCGAAATAGCGCTTTTCGAGATGCTGGAACGGGGCCTCGGGCAAATGTTCGGAGTGCCCGGGCAGATGGATCTTGCGGTAGCGGCCGACGATGCGGCCGGCGCGATCGACCAGGATCGAGGTGTTGTAGTGCCTGGGTTGGCCGTCTTCTTCGGTCAGCTCGGCATAGCCGAGATAGAACCCGACAGCCAATTCCTTGGCCAGATCGAACAGTGGCCGGGTCTCGGCGTTCGGCATCTCGCGCTCGAAAAAGCGGTCGATCTCGGCCTGGTCGGTCATCCACCAGCGCGGAAAGAATGTGGTCAACGCCAGCTCCGGAAAGACGACAAAGCGCGCACCGCGCCCATGCGCCTCGCGCATCATCGCCATGAGCCGCTTGACCACCGCGGCGCGGCTGTCCGCCAAATGGATAGGCCCAAGCTGCGCCACTGCGGCATTTAGTCTGCGGGACACGGCGGTCCTCCTTTAACGACTGTTGCCAGCAACCATGCTATCGCCGACCGCGCGTCGGGGCGCCCCTTGTTCCAGGCCAAGCTCACTGCTGGTACCTCATGCTCTAGGAGCGTCGCCCGCGCCTTTTGCACAAGCGTCATTCGGGACTGTCCTAAAGGAGTGCTCCGCCGGCAGCCGCGGCATAGGCCAGTTCCGCGACCGGGGTGCCGGCTGGCTTGGCCGCGTCCGACAGCGTGCAGGGCAGGAAGGCGCCGCTGCCACGCTCAGCGGCTAATTGACCGTCCTCGACGATGACCCGGCCACGGCTCAAGACTGTGACTGGCCATCCGAGCAAATGGCGGCCCTCATAGGGCGTATAGCCGACATTGTCGTGCAACAAGTCCCAGGTGACTGTGGTTTCGCGCTCCGGGTCCCAGACCGCAATGTCCGCGTCGCTGCCGACCGCGATCGTTCCTTTCCGCGGATAGAGCCCGTAGAGCTTGGCGTGGTTGGTCGCGGTCAAGGCGACGAAGGCGTTGAGATCGAGCCGGCCTCGGCCAACGCCTTCGGAGAACAATAACGGCAGGCGCAATTCGATCCCGGGAACACCATTGGCGATGTCCTTGAATGTCGTCCTGTCTCCGTGTGGCAATTTTCCCGATGCGTCGAAGCGATAGGGTGCGTGATCGGACGAAAACACCTGAAAGGTGCCGTTCTTCAAGCCAGTCCATACCGCCTCTTGAGCGGCGTGGTCACGCGGCGGCGGGCTGCAGCAGAATTTGGCGCCTTCTAGCCCGGATTTGTCGAGATCGTCCGCGGTCAGGAACAGATATTGCGGACAGGTCTCGCCGAATATCTTCAGGCCCTTGGTCTGGGCGTTGCGGATCACGTCGATCGCCTCGGCCGCCGAGACATGGACGAGCAGGATCGGCACGTCGAGCAGCTGCGCCAGATTGCACCGCGCGATTGGTCGCCTCGCCCTCGGCCAGCCGCGCATGGCTGACAGCATGGTAGCGCGGCGCGCCCAGCCCGTGCTCCAGCAGGCGCGCGGTCAGCCATCGGATCATGTCGTAATTCTCGGCGTGGACCATGACGAATGCGCCCTCGCGCCGCGCCAGCGCCAGGATATCGAGCATCTGCCCGTCATCCAGCTGCAGCAGATCGTAGGTCATGTAGACCTTGAACGAGGTGTAGCCGTCGCGGATCAGAGCAGGAAGCTCCTGGCCCATGACCTGCTCGGTCGGGTCGGTGATGATCAGATGAAAGGCGTAGTCGATGACCGCCTTGGGGCGGGCCGCTTCGTGATATTCCTGCACTACTTGGCGCAAGGACTGACCACGATGCTGCGCAGCGAACGGGATCACCGTGGTGGTGCCGCCGAACGCAGCGGCCACGGTCGCGCTGTAGAAATCGTCGGCGCAGACAACCCCGGCGGACGAGCGCTGCTCGATGTGGCAATGGCTGTCGATCCCACCGGGAAGCACCAGCTTGCCCCCGGCGTCGATCTCGCGCGTCCCCGCTCCGAGCCCGAGGCCAAGTGCGGTGACAACCCCATCCTTGACGCCAACATCGCATCGCGACGTGTCAGCGGCGGTCGCCACCGTGCCGTTGCGGATGACGAGATCGAAGTCGCTCATCGCTTTGTTCCTAGCCGATAGCGGTTGCCGCCGCCCATTCCCGCAGTTGTGCCAGAAAGCAAACCCCGCGCCGACTCCGATCTGCCAACGATCATCACGGGGATCGGTTTGTTTTGGTGACGCTTTCACGAAGCGAGTTGTAGATCGGCGTTGCTCCGAGCACATTGACCGTCACCATCGCGGCAAAGCACGCGGCTAGCATCGGCAACAAGGTGGTGAAGGCGGCCGTCATTTCGGTGACCAGCACGATTCCGGTCACCGGCGCCTGCACGACGCCGCTGAAGAACGCCGCCATCGCGACGACGGCAAACGCCTGCGGCTCGATGCCAAGGCCGGGGAAGGCAGCCTGGCACAGCGCACCGCACAGAAGCCCCAACTGGGCGCCGAGTACCAGCAGCGGCGCGAACAACCCCCCTGGGGTGCGTGCGGCATAGGATGCGGCGCCAAGCCCGAAACGGACGAAAAAGGCGAAGGGGATGGCGCTAACCACGGCACCGCCCGCCAGCAAGTGTTGGGTGATGACGTCGCCGCCGCCGATCAGGTCCGGCGCAAACCAGCCAACGATCCCGACCAACGCCCCGATCGCCGCCGCCTGGATCTCGACCGGGCAACGTTGGTCGAACCACCCGGCCAGCGAAATCGCGCCGAGAAGTACGCGGTTGTAGAGGCTGGCCGCGATCCCGGCGACGATCCCGAGCGCGAGGTAGAATGGCCAGACCGCAGCGGCGGCGTAGGGCAGAGGGCCGGTGGTGGCCGCCGCGTGTGCCGAAACGGTGACCTGAAAATCCGGCGCGTCGCCGAGAAACAGGCGGGAGATCAGGATTGCCGACGACGACGCGCCGAGTGCGGCGATCGCGATCCGCGTCTCCAACCGCCGCACCAACTCCTCGAGCACGAAGACCGCACCGGCGATCGGGGCATTGAACGCGACGGCGAGCCCGGCGCCGGCGCCGGCCGCAAGCAAGGTCCGCGAATCCCGCCAGGAACGGCGAAACCATTTGCCGACGAGATCGGCGACGACCGCGCCCATCTGCACGCTCGGGCCCTCGCGGCCGAGCGCCATACCGGCGCCGATCGCCAGCAATCCACCGAAAAATTTTACCGGCAACAGCCGAGGAGGCGCCGGCGGCAGGTCGCCGGTCAGCGCCGCCTCGACCTGCGGGATGCCGCTTCCTGAGGCGTATGGCGAAAACCGCCGCACCAGCCATGCGGCGGCTGCTACCGCCGCTGCGCTGACGGCGACCACCACCGCAAAGCCGATCAGCGGCTGATCATGGGCGTGGGCGATCAACCCGTTGCGGCCGCGGTCGGCCTGAACCAAGGCCAGGCGGAAGATTGCGACGACGAGCCCTGACCCGGCTCCTGCTACGAGCGCCAGCGCAGCCAGCGCCAGCAGGCTCCCCTCGCCGCCGCCGTCCACGTCGCTGTGGTCCTCTCGCCGCCACTTCACCTGATGAAACCGTAGTCACGGGAATGCAAAGCAAGCTCCAAACACAATGCCCGGTGATCGCGACAGCCCTCTTCTATCGATGGCTGGTCCGGCGTTACTGTGGCGTTGTCTACCTCGTCGCAAGAGGGCCTGCCATGACCGCATCATCTGCGCACCGCCCGACCATCGCGGTGACCCGCCACGCCATCTCCGCCGGCCATTATCTCGCCGCCGCCGCTGGGTTCGCGATTCTCGAAGCCGGCGGCAACGCGATCGACGCGGGCTGCGCCGCCGGGATCGCGCTTGGTGTTCTGCAGAGCGATCTGGTCGATGTCGCCGGCGTCGCGCCGATCATGATCTACCACGCCGAGAGCCGCGAGATCGTGACTATTGAAGGGCTCGGCACTTGGCCGAAATCGCTCGACCCCGAATTGTTCATGCGCGAGCATGGCGGCAAGATCCCGAAGGGCGTCATCCGCACGGTCGTCCCGGCAGCGCCTGATGCCTGGATCACTGCTCTGCGCGCTTACGGGACGATGAGTTTCGGCGAAGTCGCAGCGGCGGCGACCCGGCTCGCGCGCGACGGTTTTCCGATGTACCCGCTGATGGCCGAGAGCCTGAACCGGCACGAGGCCGACCACCGCGCCTGGCCGTCATCGGCCGCGATTTTCTTGCCGAATGGCCGGGTTCCAGAAGCCGGCGAGGTGTTCCGCCAGACCGATCTCGCCGGATCGTTGCAATACATGGCCGACGAGGAGCGGGCCGCATCCGGTCGGGGTCGCGAAGCCGGGCTCGAAGCCGCGCGCGACGCCTTCTACCGCGGCGACATCGCCAAGAAGATCGTCGCGTTCATGAAGCAGGAGGGTGGGCTGCTGTCGGCCGAGGATCTGGCCGAATACCGCTCGCCGATAACCCGGCCGCAGCGGCGCCGTTTCGGCGACCTCGAAGTCTTCACCTGCGGCGCATGGTGCCAAGGCCCGGTGCTGTTGCAGACCTTGGCGATACTCGAGGGGACCGATCTCAAGGGCCTCGGTCATAACAGCGCCGATTATATTCACCACCTTGCCGAAGCGTTGAAGCTCGCCTTTGCCGATCGCGAGGCTTATTACGGCGACCCGGCGATGATCGAGGTGCCGCTGGCGACGCTGATCTCGGAAGAATACGCGGCCGAGCGCCGCAAGGAGATCCGTCCCGACCGGGCCTGCCCGGAAATGCCGCCGCCCGGCGTGCTGGGCAGCCAGGCGCCGCGCGGGTTTGGAGATTTCCCACGGCCATCAGGCGACCCGAACCCTGAGCCTGACACCTCCTATGTCTGTGTCGCCGACCGCCATGGCAATCTGTTCTCGGCGACCCCGAGCGATGGCTCATATGGCTCGCCGGTCGTGCCGGGGACCGGGCTGATCCCGTCCAATCGAGGCTCTCAGTCGCGTCCCGACCCGCGCCATCCGGCCGGGGTAGCACCCGGCAAAAGGCCGCGGCTGACGCCGAACCCGGCCTTGGCGATCCGTGGCGGCGAGCATTTCATGCCGTTCGGCACGCCCGGCGGCGATGTCCAGACCCAGGCGATGCTGCAGGTGTTGCTGAACCGATTCCTGTTCGGCCAAGACATGCAGTCGGCGATCGAGAGCCCGCGCTTTGCGAGTTACAGCTATCCGTCGTCCTTTGCGCCGTACGACTATTATCCCGGCCGATTGGCGATCGAGGCCCGAATTCCTGAGCCCGTCATTGCCGAATTGGCGCGGCGCGGCCACCAGATCCAGCGTTGGCCTGACTGGATCTGGACCGCAGGCGCGGTCTGCGCCATCGATGTCGACCGCAAGCGCGGCGTCATGGAAGCCGGCGCCGATCCACGCCGCGCCGCCTATGCAATGGGCTCCTAGTCCGTCGGGCCGCGCCGGCGGATGTCGCGGTAAGGCGTGCCGTCGCGGTGAGTATATGCGGCCGGCTTGCCGCCGGCTGGGGCAACCATATCGATGTCCGGGTAGTAGCCCACCGAACCAGTTGCGCGGGTACCGATCTCAAGTAGCTCAGCGTCGCGTTCGAAACGGTTTTGCAGGCAGTGACCGTCGTGATCGTTGGCGGGAAAGCCGGCGGCGTCGCCGGCGCGCAATATTTCTTCCCCGGCGCTCGTGACCAGTACGACTTCGCCCGCCAGCACATAGACGAATTCGTCCTCACCGGTGTGCCAGTGACGCTGGCTCGACCAAGCGCCTGGCGGCAAGCGCAGCAGATTGATCCCGAATTGCGTCAGCCCGGCGGGGTCGCCGAGCTTGGTCCGGACCCGAGCGCGGCACGGCAGATCAAATGGTGACGGGTATAGCGTGCCGATTATCGGGGTCAGGGCGGCCGGGTCGATGCGTTTTTTCATGATTGTCTCTCCTCGATCGTGTAGAGACCATACTTGATCGCTGTCGGAGTTGTTGGTCAATCTTGATTTAATGATCAATCTATGTTCCTGACCGCGCGAGAGGCCGCTGCCCGGCTGGGCATCAAGCTCGACACGCTCTACGCGTATGTCAGCCGCGGACGGCTTCGGTCGGTTGGCGTACCCGGCACGCGTCTACGGCGCTATCGTGCCGAGGAGGTCGAAGCCTTGCGCGATGCCGGCGGGACCCCGCGCAACGCCGGTCCCGAGGCGCTGATGCCTGCGGTCGGCTCGTCGATCTGTCTGATAGAGGACGGGAGGCTCTATTATCGTGGGCAGGACGCGATCGCGCTGTCGGCCTCCGCGACGCTCGAAGATATTGCCGCGTTGCTCTGGCGCGCAGAGCCCGCCCGGCCGCCGATCGGTGCGAGCGGCACGGATTCCTGGACGGGCATTGCCGCTTTCGGCGTGATCGCGCGCTGCCAGATCCGTCTTGCCCAGCTCGCCGAAGCGGACCTACCGGCGCTCGATCTGACCAGGGCCGGAGTGATCCGCACCGGATGGCGAATTTTGCACGAATTCGTGGCCTGTGTGGGCATGACCGGCGCCGCGTCGGGACCAACGCACCGGCAACTCGCCGCGGCATGGAATCTGAGCGAGGGAGGCGCCGACATTCTTCGTCGCTGCCTGGTCTTGATCGCCGACCATGAACTCAACGCGTCAACTTTTGTCGCACGTTGCGCCGCCTCGACGCTTGCCACACCCTATGCCGTTATGTCGGCAGCGCTCGCCGCCTTGTCCGGACGGCGTCATGGCGGTGCCTCGGCTCAGGTCGAGGCCCTGTTCCAGCAATTGGCGATGGGGGGCGATCCGCTGGCCTTGATGGCGGCACGGATTGCCCGGAACGAGATACTGCCCGGTTTTGGTCAGCCATTGTACCCGGCTGGCGATCCGAGGGCCCTCGCGATCCTGGACAGGATCTCTGCTGGCTTGCCAGAGGCCTGGGCCCGGATCCAACCGGTGGTCGCCGCCGGGATGCGGCTTACCGGGGAGCAGCCGAACGTCGATTTCGCCCTCGGTGCGGTGACGACCGCTTTGGCGCTGCCGGAGAATTCGGCTCTTGGCCTGTTCGTCGTCGGTCGCGCGGTCGGCTGGATCGCCCACGCCATCGAGCAATACGAGAGTGACGTTCTGATCCGTCCTCGCGCCCGCTACCTCGGGTTACGGCCGCAACAGACAACCTGATTTAGCGTGATTTCACCATGGCCAGTCGTGTTAGGCTTGGTTCCGCCAGATAGCCAAAGGAGGGCGGCGATTGAGCGGAATTGCGGCGGACGGGCCGGAATGGCGCGACGAGATATTCTCGCTTCTGAAGGCAGCGGAATATCCGGCAGGTCGGCTATGTTCCGGATGCCGGGCACGCGCGGCTGATCGACCTGTGCCGAGCCGATCCTGACATCCGTGCCGTACCGCTGACCAGCGAAGAAGAGGGCGTGGCGCTGGCGGCAGGGGCTTGGCTTGGCGGCCAGCGCGCCGCGTTGCTGATGCAGTCGAGTGGGGTTGGCAACTGCATCAACATGCTGTCGCTGACCAAAAACTGCCGCTTTCCGCTCTTGATGTTGGTGACGATGCGCGGCGAGTGGGCCGAGTTCAACCCGTGGCAGGTGCCGATGGGCACCAAGACCCAGGCCGCGCTCGAACTGATGGATGTGTTGGTCTATCGCGTCGAACGGCCCGAAGACGCTGCCGATACTGTCGCCGCCGCGCTCCAAATCTCCTTCAACGGCGACCTCGCGACCGCGGTGCTGTTGTCGCAACGGCTGCTCGGCGTCAAACGGTGGGTCAAATGATCGGCAACGATCGGCGTCTCGATCGCCGCGTAGCGATCCGCGCCTTGCTCGAAGAGCGCGGCGATCTGCTATTGGTGACCGGGCTCGGCTCGACCAGCTGGGATGCCGCCTCGGTCGGCGATGGCGCAAGAATTTCTATCTCTGGGGAGCGATGGGAGCGTCCGCGATGGTCGGGCTTGGTCTTGCGATCGCCCAGCCGGAGCGGCATGTCCTTGTGGTTACCGGCGATGGTGAGATGCTGATGGGCCTCGGCGCATTGGCGACGATCGGGGTGCAGCGCCCGCCGAACCTGGCGATCGCGGTGTTCGACAACGGTCATTATGCCGAGACCGGCATGCAGGCGAGCCATACCGATGCGGCGGTCGAGCTGACCGGGGTCGCTCGCGCTTGCGGCATCAAGGAAATCTTCGACATCAGCGACGAGATGGGTCTGCGCGATTTCGCGGCCGCGTCTCAGAAATCGACGACGACCCTGTTCGCTCGCGTCGCGATCCGCGCCGACGAACCGCCGCGGGTTTTGCCGCCGCGCGACGGAGTGCTGTCTCAAGAACCGCATTCCGACGCGCTCTCGGCGTGGAAATCGTAACTTGGGTCTAGGTTGAATACAAAAGCCGGTTCGGGAAAGTACACTGGCAGACGCCGCAAGACCTCCGGCCGTACCTTAGGCGGGACGCTGCGGAGCGTGATGAATGTCTGCACGTTTGCCTTGGTAGATAGGCCGCTGCTCCCATGGCCCCAGCGTCTGATCGATATGGGAATACACCGATGCAGGAGTGATTCTTCCACATATATCGGCCGCGCCGCCTTCGAGACCATCGAGTAGGATACTGGTGAAAAGGCCGTGCCCATTCGTCTCATCAGCGGTACCGTCGCGATGACATGCAGTTAAAATTGTCACGCCGGTACCAATTATCGAAGCGCCACTAGTTTCCACACCCGACAGTTCACCAGCATAAACCAGACCGGCAGCTATCTAAAATAATCACCGTCGACTTGATACGAGGATGCGCTGCATTTGCCCGTGCAAGTATTTCACTAAGCGAGAGGCCCCAGGCCGGCCTACACCCATCCTGCGCGACAATATAGCCCGCGTTGGTCGTCTCGTTTATGATTCCGTGTCCAGCAAAGAAAAACAAAACAGTATCGGCATCTGCCTTGAACAGCTCGTCAAGTTTGTCATGGAGAACACCGGTAGTAACCGCGCTTCTGTCGGATGTGAGGAGGCGCGCCGAGAAGTTAGGCGAACGATCACCGTTCTTCTCGAGGACGTTCGCAACTGCGACAGCGTCGCTGACGCATCCATGCAACGGCCCGTACTGGTAATGATCTATACCTACGATAAGCGCCCTTTTCATCTTTCACCTGGCGCCACCTATGAGACTTTTTAAATTATCCCATGTCCATTTATATATTTTGTCATCATTCTTAGCACCTAGAGGCTTAGTGCAAGTTTTCTCAGAGTACCGCCACAGCAAAAAGTACGAAACTGCCTCCTCCTGGGCGATTTTGAGTTCTGCATTTACTCCTGTGGCGGTGTGCGTGTGCTCTCCGCATAGAACTGCGACCATATCGACCGACTTAATTCGAGTGCGCGCCTTTTTCTTCCAATCCGCCGAGATATGCTCTTTGATAGACCAATCAGCCAGCTCAAATGGGCTATCCTCATTTTTGGCTTGGCCCACAAAGAGATGTTTCAGCCCCTCATCGTGATCGTAATCGAAACTCACGAAAACTCGCTTCTTTGCCATATGTTACCTCAACGTGTGCGGGTGACCGTTCATTTGGAACTCATTTGCAGCCCCGGTCACAGTCAAAACCGCGGAGATTTTCCTAACTTAGTTCAACCGTCGCCATTTCCGTCATTTTGTCCCCTAAGGCGTTGAAGATATTGCCGTGTCCTTTACCGTCGGAAATTGGCTGCTCATAATGGGCGCGAATCGAGTTAGCAATTCGAAAATCAGATCGACTTTTCTCGTTGGAGGCGGCTTGATGGCCTCTCTTCCCCGTCCTTGACGGAGGGCACCGAAGGAGCGAAAGTTCGGCCAGTGATTCATGGCAATACAACCAAGAAAGGGCCGCATACGTGAGCATCGGAACCCTGCCGCTGGCGAAATTTACCGTCCTCGACCTCACTCATGCCCGCGCCGGGCCGACCGCGGTGCGCCAGCTCGCCGATTGGGGCGCCAACGTCATCAAGATCGAGCGACGCGGCGATGACGGCCGCGACGTGACCGGTTCGCGCCGCGATGGGTTCGACTTCCAGAACCTCCATCGCAACAAACGCAGCCTGACCCTCGATCTGAAGACCAAGGATGGGCTCGCGATCTTCATGGATCTCGCCAAGAACGCCGACGTCATCGTCGAGAATTTCCGGTCGACGGTGAAGCATCGGCTCGGCGTCGATTACGAGAGCGTCAAAAAGATCAATCCGCGCATCGTCTATGGCAGCATTTCCGGCTTTGGCCAGACCGGGCCGTACGCCAAGCGGCCGGGCGTCGACCAGATCGCCCAAGGGATGGGCGGGCTGATGTCGATCACCGGTTTGCCGGGACAAGGCCCGGTACGGGTGGGCATCCCGATCGACGATTTGTGCGCTGGTATCTTGCTCGCCCAGGGCATCCTGATGGCGCTGATCGAGCGCGAGAGCTCAGGCGAGGGGCAGTGGGTGCACACCTCCTTGCTCGAAGCGCAAATTTTCATGCTCGATTTCCAGGCGTCTCGCTGGCTGATGGCGGGCGAAGTCGCCAAGCAGGCCGGCAATGATCATCCGACCGGCATTCCGACCGGGCTGTTTCCGACTTCGGACGGACAGATCAACATTGCCGCGTCGGGCGATCACATGTTCCGCCGCTTCTGCGAGGCTGCTGATGCGATGGCGCTGCTCGACGATCCGGATTACGCGACCGGAGCGCAGCGCTCGAAAAACCGCAAGGCCCTCAACGAGAAGATCGCTGAGATCACGAAAAAGCGGCCGAGCGCCTACTGGGTCGAATTGATGAACGAGGTCGGCGTGCCCTGTGGGCCGCTCTATACCATCGATCAGACCTTTGCCGACCCGCAGGTGCAGCATCTCGAAATGGCACGGCCGATCGACCATCCTAAGCTCGGCCCGATGAAAGCGGTCGGGCAAGCGATCAACATGATGCGCACCCCCGAACCGGAGAAACTGCGCCCGACCCCCGGTCTCGGCGAGCACACCGACGAAATCTTGCAGGGCCTTGGCTTCGCCGAGGCTAAAATCGCGGATTTGCGGTCCCGCGGGGTGATCTGACGCTTAGACGGCGGCGCGCCGCCGTCTAAGCGTCAGCGGCTGCGTCGGGCCGCTTAGCGGCGATTTCGGTCAATTCCGAGGCATGCCGCCACAGCAAACCGCATTCCCGCTTCATTGACCCCTATTAGCCGCGAATAGCCGGCGACATCGCGACCAGCATTGCCGCAAGCTGGCGCACCGCGTGAATGTGTCTCGCGGGCTTCATTTGCTCTGGCCCTAAGTGGGTTGTGGGAGTCTATTTTCCTCTGTGACAGGGGGTAGTCAAACTACCCGCCACCACGGCTCGCAGCCCGGCGACCTGTCATGCTCGGGTGCGCAGGCGGGCGCGATCTGGCAGACTGTACCTATATAGGGAGGGTTCGCCATGCGGATCGGCTTCAACGGACGCGCCACCAGGAATTTCCTGGTTCTCCTGGTCGTGATGCACTTCATCCTGTTCATCGACCGGGTCAACCTTGCTGCGGCGGCGAGCGTGATGCAGAAAGACCTCGGTCTCAGCAACATCGCGCTCGGCATCGCCTTTTCGGCTTTCAACTACGCTTATGCCCCGTTTCAGCTGGTCGGAGGCTGGTTTGCCGACCGCTTCGGCTCACGGCGCACGTTGACCGTCTGCGGATTGGTGTGGTCGATCACGACGATCGTAACTGCGGCGGTGACCGGGCTTGTCTCGCTATTTGCGGTGCGGCTGGTGCTAGGCATGGGCGAGGGCGCTACCTTGCCTGCGGCCACCCGGGCTCTGTCGAAATGGACTTCGCTGTCGTCGCGCGGCACGGCGGTCGGGATTACCCACGCGGCCGGGCGTCTCGGGGCCGGCGCGGCCGCGCCTATCGTCGCTCTGTTGATCACTTGGTTCTCGTGGCGCTTTTCGTTTGTGGCCCTCGGCGTCATATCGGCCTTTTGGGCGGCCCTGTGGTGGTGGAATTTCCATGAGGACCCGCGCCAGCATCCCGGCATCAGCAACGCGGAATTGGCCGAGTTACCGGCACCCAATCCCACAGGGCAGATCGGCTCCGGCCCGGTGCCGTGGCGCCGCCTGATCCCCCGGGTGACGCCGCTAATGATCATTTACTTCTGCCAGGGCTGGACGGGGTGGCTGTATGTGACTTGGATGCCGTCTTTGTTCCAGAAAAACTACGGTCTTGATCTGAAGAAATCGTCGCTGTTTTATGCCGCGATGTTGCTTTGCGCTATGTTCGCCGAACTATTCGGCGGTGTGGTCACCGACTACTTGCTGCGCCGTACTGGGAACTTGCAGATCGCGCGCTCGGGGCTGATCGCCGTCAGCTGGTCGCTGGCTGTCGCCGGGCTGGTTCCGGCGATACTGATCCATGACCTCGTCATTGGACTTGCCGGCTTCACGGTCGCACTGTTCTTTCTCGGCTTTGCGATCTCGCCGCTGTGGACCGCGACGATGGACATAGCGCCGAATTACGCCGGGTCTTCGAGTTCCCTGATGAACGCTGCCGGCGCGGTCGCCGGAATCCTCTCGCCGGTGGCGTTCGGCTGGATCCTGGACCGCACCGGCAGTTGGACAACGCCGTTCGCCTTTTCCGTCGGCTTGCTGCTGTTCGCGATTGTCATGACCCGTTGGATCCGGCCCGACCGACCGATCGCCGATCTTCCGCCATTAGGCCAACTGGCCGTCGCCGATTAGGGCGGGTTAGAATCCCCGATGCACAACAACGCGCATTCTGCCAAAATCGAGCGATGATCGGGACCCGCCGTCAACCAGGAGATTTAGGCCGCCATGCTCGACCAACCCTTGACCAGCAAGATGATCGCCCAGAAGGACGGCCCGATCGGGCATCTGATCTTCAACAATCCGGCGCGGCACAATGCGGTTTCGCTCGAAATGTGGGAGGGCGTGGCCAGCATCATCGATGATTTTGAGCAGGACGATGCGATCCGGATCATCGTCGTCAGCGGTGCCGGCGGTCGTGCTTTCGTATCCGGCGCCGACATCTCCGAGTTCAAGGACCGGCGCGCGTCGGAGGAGGCGGCCGCCGCTTATTCCAAGATTTCCGATGGCGCGCGGGTTCGCCTGCAGGAGACATTGAAGCCGACGATCGCGATGATCCGCGGCTATTGCATCGGCGGCGGGGTCGGGACGGCGCTCGCCTGCGATATGCGAATTGCCGCCGAGGGCTCGAAATTCGGCGTTCCGGCGGCAAAGCTTGGGCTCGGCTATGCTTATGACGGCATTAAGAAGCTGGTCGACTTGGTCGGCCCCGCCTATGCCCGGGAGATTTTCTTTACCGCTCGCCAGTTCACCGCCGAAGAAGCACTGCGCATGGGGCTAATCAACCAAGTGGTGCCCGGCGAAGAATTGGAGGCTTACGTCAAGAACTATTGCGAGATGATCGCGGCCAACGCGCCGCTGACCGTGCGCTCGGCCAAGGTGAGCATTCGCGAAGCGCTGAAGGACGAGTTGGCACGCGACCTCGCGCTGTGCAAGCGTTTGGTCGACGAGTGCTTCGCCAGCGCCGATTACGCCGAAGGCCGCACCGCCTTCATGGAAAAACGCAAACCGGCATTTAAGGGCCGGTGATCCCCGAGGATTTCTCTTACCTACGCCGGACGCGCGATGAAGCTCCCTGCGCACAGCCGCTACGATTACGTCCCGATCCACAAGCGCCCCCGATATGACTGGCCCGAGGGCAAACGGCTCGCCGTGGCCTTCAACAATAACATCGAGTATTTCGCCTTCGGCGCCGGTCTCGGCAGCGACTCGACCGGAGCACCGTCGCCGCAAAGCCACCGCAACTACGCCTGGCGCGATTACGGCAATCGCGTTGGCCTCTGGTCTTACCTCGATCTGCTCGACGAATTCGCATTGCCGGGCGCGCACAATGTCAACTCGGCGGTGCTAGAGGCCTGCCCCGACATCGTCGAGCGTTTGAACGCGCGCGGTGACGAATATGTCGGCCATGGCCGCACCAATTCCGAGCGCCAGGACATTTTGTGGGAAGAGGATGAAGCGCGCCTGATCGGCGAATGCACCGAGGTGGTGACGCGCCTATCTGGAAGGCGGCCGGAGGGTTGGCTTGGCCCTTATATCGCCCAGAGCGCAACCACGCTCGATCTCCTGAAGGAAGCCGGGTATCGCTATGTGATGGATTGGGCAATGGACGACCAGCCGGTCTGGATGCGCACCCGCGCCGGGCCGATACTGTCGGTGCCTTACCCGCTCGAACTCAACGACTTCGCCATCCCTAGTGTTTCGCCGCCATACCGGGCGCCAATTCGCCGAGATGATCGTCGACCAGTTCGACGAGATGCTGGAACAATCGAGGAAATACCCGCTGGTCTTTGCCGTCTCGGTGCATCCCTTCATCATCGGCCAGCCGTTTCGGCTGCGCGCGTTCCGTAGCGCGGTCCGCCATATCCTCGACCATCGCGAGGATTTGTGGATCACTACTCCTGGAGAGATCGCCCGCTACTGCGAGAGCCTTCCGAGGGGAACGATCCCCGGCTCGGATTAGGCTGTCGCTTTCTCGTCCGCTTCTTTAGGAGAGCCGATAATGACGATCGAGCGGCATAAAGTCGGAGCGCGGATGAGCCAGGCCGTGGCCTATGGCTCGACGGTTTACCTGGCGGGGCAGGTGGGGGATACCCCGGCGGCCGATGTCCGTCAGCAGACCGAGGAGGTATTGCGCAAGATCGACGAGTTGCTCGCCGACGCCGGCACCGACAACTCGAAGCTGCTGTCGGCGACGATCTGGCTCTCCGACATGCGGTATTTCAACGACATGAACGCGGTGTGGGACGCCTGGGTGTCGCCCGGCAACACCCCCGGCCGGGCTTGCGTCGAAGCCCGCCTAGCCGCCCCCCACTGGAAGGTCGAGATCGCCGTCATCGCCGCCCGCGAATAGCTGGGCCGGCCTATCTATTCTTGTGTTCAAGGCTGGTGAAGTAATTTCCGCAAGGGAAAGATATTGCCCCAAATCCGGTGCGGCTCAGAACGAATAAAACCTGACGCACGTGGCAAGACAGCCGGCCGGTAAATATCGCGACGTTGCGATTACTTCAAGAAATTTGGCATAATGGGGCTTATGCGGCTTTTGACATGGACGAGCGGGCGCGCGAGAACACAAGATGTAGAAATTCTAGGCACCACGAGCTTAGCCCTTTCCAGACGCAGCGGTGGGGCCAGCGCCGTCGCACCCATACGAGACCCATCAAACCGATGGCGCCCTCTAAGATTGCCGTGGAGGTTGGTTCCACCACGGCAGCGAGCGACGGGGCGGATATTTCAAACAGCCCGCCCTCGCCGCCGTCTATGTCGAGGGGGTAATAATCGAGAAAGCTCATGATATAACAAGTCGGGCAATCAGTGGATTGGTCTGGTGATGTCCAGCACCAATCTTTAACATCTTCGGTTAGGTCGCTGTAGGTGCTCGTATCGGCTGACATAGTACAATATTGGGAAAATACATTTGGGTTGGTCGGGGTCTGGACGCCATAAGTAACGTACCAAGCCAGGTGGGCGCCTTCGAGGGTCCCGACGAACCACTCTCCGTTTAATGGCGTGTTGCCATGAACAATAGTTTGGGGTGGAGGTTCGGGTTCTCCGTCAAACGGGCCGCAAAAGCAAGCAGGGAAATAAGTGTAATCTTCGACAAAGGTGAGATCCTGCTGCACCCTGTCAATCAGATTGAATTGTTCTACCCCTTGCGTACCTGCGCGTGCGTTCGGTCCGCAGAGCATCAGGAGGCAGATCGCCACGGATGCTAGGACTGCTACTTTAACGAGAAGAAATTTCATGTGCTTGTCCCCCCGCACGAGGTCGGTCGGATCAACCGATAGGATTAACATCCCATCCTGAGATCCCGCGCAGCAACCAATTTTTTAGGTTTTCGTCAGATTCTTCCGACCCCTTTCAGCCGATTTTGAAGAGCTGGTAAAGTTAGCCGCGTCGATTTTCCGTAAGACCCATTCGGGTGTGGGACGCCTGGGCCTCGCTAGGCAACACATCCGCCCGGGCTTGCGTCGAAGCCAGGCTCTCCGCCCCGCACTGGAAAGTCGAGATCGCTGTCGTCGCCGCCCGCGAATAGGGCAGGCGGCTTCGCTTCAGCTTTCCGCCCGAGGCAGTTCCATACGCACGGCGATTGCGGCGCTGGCGATGACGGCGATGTCGTTGGTTTCGTTGTCGGGGACGTCGAGACCGCCTTTGACGAGTTTGACCGTGACCTCGCCATGCGGCAGGGCGGCTTTGACCGCGGAGGCGTCGACCTTGTCAGGGCGCTGAACCCCGATCGTCACCTCGACCTGCATCTTGCGTGCGTCGAGTTCAAAGGTGCGGATAAGCGGCAGCGAGCTGTGATGGAGGGCATCGGCGACCGCGCGAACCGCCGCCTTAGTATAGTCGCCGCCATGCAAATCGTTGCCGGTGCCCATTTCGAGAATGACGCGCTTTGCTGGCATGGGACCCTCCTTACGGAACATCGAGCCGCACGACCGCTGCGGCGTTGGCGATCACGGTCTTATTAGTGCCCGAATCATTGCCGATTTCGAGCCCGCCTTCGACGATTTGCACCGTCCCCGTGCCATGCGGCAGCACCGCCAGAACCGCCTGCTTGTCCACCTGTTCGGGATGGGGGACGCCGATCGTGACTTCGACCCGCATCGAGTTGACCGGCAGGCCGACAGCGTCGGCGACGCTCAACGAGTTGTGCCACAATGCGTCGCGCAAGGCCCGAACCGCAGCTTTGGTGTAATCCGCGCCGCGAATGTCGGTCCCCATGCCGATCTGCAATACCATGCGTTTCCACGCCATTTCTGTGTTCTCCCAAAGGCTGCCGGGTTGCGTCACTCTATCCGCACCGAGCATCGCCGTCATCTCGCGCCAATTGGCGGTCTCTGCTAAAACCCGCCGGACCTTTCCAGCATTGGGCTGGGCAGGCGAGAGAGCCGGGCCTTGGACGCAGCCGCGCAGATCGATATAGACAGGGTTAGCCATGTGTACCGGCCGGCGCGTGGCCGTCCAGTGGTGGCGCTCGACAATGTGTCGCTCACGGTGCGCGACCGCGAATTCGTGGCATTGCTCGGCCCCAGCGGTTGCGGCAAGAGCACCCTGCTATACCTCGTCGGCGGTTTCCTGCCGGTCGAGCATGGGGCTATCCGGGTCGAAGACAAACCGATCGCCGGCCCTGGCCCCGACCGCGGCATCGTGTTTCAGCATTTCGCGTTGTTTCCGTGGAAGACGGTCCGACAAAACGTGCTCTACGGGCTTGAAAAGCAGCGGCTGCCGCGCGAGGAGCGCATCGCGCGCGCCCGCGAATATATCGATCTCGTCGGGCTCGCCGGCTTCGAGGACAGCTATCCCTCGCAGCTTTCGGGCGGCATGAAGCAGCGCGCGGCGATCGCCCGCACGCTCGCGATCGACCCGCGCATCCTATTGATGGACGAGCCGTTCGGCGCGCTCGACGCGCAGACCCGCAGCCTGATGCAGGCGGAGCTGCTGCGCATCTGGCAGCGCTCGCGCAAGACGGTGATCTTCGTCACCCATGACGTCCAGGAGGCGGTGTTCCTCGCCGAACGGATTGCGGTGATGTCGGCGCGACCCGGCCGGATCAAGGAAATCGTGGAGGCTCGGTTCGATCGGGAAGATCCCGGGCTCACCCGCTCGGCACCGTTTGTCGAGACGGTCGACCATGTGTGGAATTTGGTGCGCGCCGAGGCGCTGCTGGCACAGCGCATCAGTGGTCCCTGAGGACATCGAACTGATGAACAGTAAAACATCGGAGGGAGGCTATGCTTTTTAGGGTTTTCATCGCCATCGCTGCCGCCATAGTGACCGGCGCGATAATAACTGATCCGCCGGTCGCCGCCGCTCAATCGTCGCCGATGACAATCCGCGTCGGCTGGGCGCAGACACCGGGCCACCTCGCCCCGCTCGTCGCTGAACTGGCCAAGCGGCATCCCGAGGTAATGCCAAATAATGGCAAGACTTACGATTTCCAGCCGGTGCGCTACGCCGGCAGCACGCCGCAGATCCAAGCGCTGGCGATCAAGGAGCTCGAGGTCGCGGCCTTTTCTGATTTAGCCTTTGCCCTAGCGATTACCAATGCGCGTCTCGACGTGAAGATCGTCGCCGACGTGCTGCAGACCGGCCGGCCAGGCTATTGGACCGGCGAATACGTCGTCGCCAAGGACGGACCGGTAAAGACGGTAGCCGATCTGAAGGGAAAGCGGCTCGCCACCAATGCGATCGGCTCGGAGGCCGATTCGACGATGCGCGCGATGCTCCGCAGGAACGGCATCCAGGACAGCGAAGTGACCACTGTCGAAGCCAATTTCGCGAATCAGCCGGCCATGATCGAGGGAGGCAAGGTCGACATGGTCCAGCTGTTGCCGCAATTCGCGAGCGAACTAATGGACTCCGGCAAGTACCGGGTCCTGTTCACCTCCGATCAGGTGCACGGGCCTTCGGACGGGGTGTTCTGGTGCATGCGAGCCGATGTGATCGATGCCAACCGCGCGGCGCTGACCGACTTCTTTACCGACTACATGCGGGCTATGCAGTGGTTTCTCAATCCCGCCAACCGCAAAGAGGCGCTCGCCATCGCCGTCGCGGTGACGCACGCGCCCGCCAAGAATCTGGACTATGCGTTTACCGGCAAGGATTTCTATCGGCCAGCCCGACTTGATGCCCTTGGTCGACTCGATACAGGAGGAGGTCAATGAGGATGTCACGCTTCATGTTCTGCCCAAGCGTGTCCAAGTCAGCCCTCAATACGTCGACTTGTCTCTGATCAAGGCGGCGAAGGAGCGGCTGGACGGCCATGGCTCTTGACCAATCCGAGCTGACCTTTACCGGGCCGGCCATCTTAGATGCGCGCGGCCCGACCGAGCCGCGACCGGCCCGGCATGCCGACGCAGTTGCGGGCTTGGCTGTGGCGCTATACGCCGATTGCGCTGTTGGCCCTCGCCTGGGAAGCGGTCACCCGTCTCGGCTTGGTATCGCCGCTGGAACTGCCGGCACTTGACCGGGTGATTGCCGCCTGGTGGGGCTTGCTGACGGGCGGCGACCTCGTCAACAACGCGATTGTATCGCTGTCGCGTGGCGCCGCAGGGCTGGGACTGGCCATCGTCTGCGGCACCATGCTCGGGGTGCTGATGGCCTGGTACAAGCCGGTCCGCGCGGTGTTCAATCCGCTGGTCCAAGCGGTCTACCCGATGCCGAAATCGGCGCTGATCCCGGTTGTGGTGCTGTGGCTCGGCTTTGGTAGCGCGTCAAAAATTCTGCTGATCTTCATCGGCTGCATGCTGCCGGTGACGGTGAGCGCGTTCAACGGGGCGCGGGGCACCGAGCAGGTGCTGATTTGGTCGGCACGAAGCTTGGGCGCCAGCCGCACTGAAACCTTACTCCAGGTGGTGTTGCCAAGCGCATTGCCGGAGGTCCTGGCGGGCATCCGTACGGCACTGGCCTTTGCCTTCGTGCTGCTGGTGGCCACCGAACTGATCGTCGCGCGCCAGGGCCTCGGCTACATGATCGGCTGGCTCGGCGACGGCGGTGTTTACGACGCGATGTTCGCGGTGGTGCTGACTGTGGCGTTGCTCGGATTTACCGCTGACCGCGGCTATCTCCTACTGATGAAACGGCTGCTGCGGTGGCGCGAATGAGCGACGCCATCCCGCACGCAGCCATTGCGCCGGCCGAACGCCGGGGCAGCCTTGCAATCAAGGCGGTGTTTCGCCTCGGACGCGGTGTCCGCAGCGGGCTGACGTTGATCTGGCTGCTCGCTGCCTGGGAAATATTTGCCCGCAGCGGAGCGGTGACGAGCTTCCTGCTGCCACCGTTTTCGGTTGTGGTCGAGCGGGTGTGGCAGGACGCGGTGTCGGGCGACCTCGCGATTAATCTTGGCCAGACCCTGTATCGGGTCATGATCGGCTTCGTGATCGCCGGGGCGTCCGGCATCGTACTCGGCATCCTGATCGCGCGGAACGCGGCGACGCGCTGGTTTTTCGATCCGATCATTTCGGTCGCGTTCCCGATGCCGAAAATCGCCTTTCTTCCGGTCTTCATGCTGTGGTTCGGCCTTTATGACTTGTCCAAGGTGACGATGATCGTGTTCAGCGCGATCTTTCCGGTGGTGGCGGCGACGGTGACCAGCACTCAGGGTGTCGAAAAGGAAATGTTGTGGTCGGCGCGCAGCCTCGGCGCCGGTCAGCGCCAGTTGTTATGGGAGATCATTCTGCCGGCGGCATTGCCTCAGATTTTGACCGGATTGCAGGTGGCGCTGCCGGTATCGATGATCGTCGCTATCGTGACCGAAATCCTGATGGGCGGCCAGGGGTTGGGCGGTGCGATGATCGCCGCCTCCCGCTTCGCGAACTCGCCGGGCGTGTTTGCCGGGATTGTCGAGATCGCGGTCGCCGGATTTTGCCTCGTCAAGGGCATGGCCATTCTCCGGCGTCGCTTGCTCCGCTGGCATCAGGAGGTGCTCGAACCGGCCACAATCTGAACAGGGTTGTCGCGGAGGCTCACGGGCTAAGGAGAGTTGGATGATCCGGAATTCTATTCGGAAGCGAACCCGCAACCGACGGCTGGCGGCGGCGCTCGGGTTTCTCGGTCTGGTAATTTGGGTACTGGCGCCGACCCTGCATGTCGCCCCAGCCGCCACGCGGGACGTTACCGTCACCCACATAGGGGATCGCTTGGTCGGCACAGTTGCCGGCGGGGCCCTCGTCGCTGGCGGCATTGCTTTGCTTGCGGCCGCCAGCTGAACCCATAACCACGGCAGCGCCCGTTTCCAGAAGCGTGGGCGGGGCGAGAGATCCGCGCGGTGTCGCGTCGACAGGATGGCGTCAGCGGCGCTCCGAGCGGGTTCACCGGCCGCCACATTTCGACTGAATTTGAAAATGGCGTGAGGCGATCTAAGGGTCGCTCTCGGCGTGAGACTGGCCGCTGCCCAAGGGGTGACAGGCCCGTTCGCGCTTGGTAATCTCGCGAAAATAGAAACTAATCTGACGGTATTTCGCGTCAAGATGAACAACAACGGGCGTTTAACTGCCCGGCGTGAGGAGGAAACGAGGATGACGGCAATCGACATCGGCGGTCGTGGTCTCACCGAGGCTGAGCATCGCGCTCAGTTGCGCCGCGCCATGATCGCCAGCACAGTTGGGACCACGATCGAGTGGTATGATTTTCTATTATATGGCGTCGTGACCGGACTGGTCTTCGGAAAGCTGTTTTTCCCCCATTCCGTCCCACTGATTGGCGTGCTTCAGGCGTTCGGCGTCTTTTTCATCGGGTTTGTCGGGCGGCCGATCGGAGCGGCGATATTCGGTCATTACGGCGACCGGATCGGTAGAAAGGCTACCTTGATTGCGACCTTGCTGGTCACCGGGATCGCCACCTTTGCAGTGGGTCTCGTTCCGACCTATGCGAGCATCGGCGTCTGGGGCGCGATTTTGCTGACGGTCATTCGCCTGGTCCAAGGGATCGGGGTCGGCGGCGAATGGGGCGGCTCGGTGCTGCTGGCGATGGAATGGGCGCGAACCAATAAGAATCGCGGCTTTATCGCCTCCTGGCCGCAGTTTGGGGCACCTGCCGGCCTATTCCTGGCCAATCTTGCAGTATTAGTGTTCAGTCGGATTTCCGGCGACCAGTTTCTGGTTTGGGGGTGGAGAATCCCGTTTCTGATCAGCATCGTCATGGTTGGGATCGGATTGTGGATCAGGCTCGGCATTCTTGAAACCCCAGTCTTCCAGAAGGTCCTCGACGAAGACCGCGTCGAGAGGGTGCCGGTCCTCGAAGTGCTCAAACGCCAGCCCAAGCAGGTGGCACTCACGGCATTACTTCGGATGCCCGAGCAGGCTCCTGGATATATTGTTGGCGCTTTTATCTTTACCTATGGCACTACGGTACTCGGGGCTTCGCGCGATTTTCTATTGGTTGCGATCCTTGTTCAAACCATCCTGGGGTTTTTGTGGGTAACGGTGGCCGGGCACCTGTCGGACCGCATCGGCCGCAAGAGAATGTACATAATCGGCTGTGTGTTCATGGGAGTGTTCGGGTTTATCTACTTCGCGCTGCTCGACACGAAAGTTCCTGCGTTGATATTTATCGCGGTGGCGCTGTCTCTGATTCCGGTCATGACAATGTACGGGCCCGAAGCGGCGCTGATTGCAGAATCCTTCTCGCCCAGGCTACGCTATAGCGGCAGTTCGCTCGGATATCAGCTCGCTTCGATCATTGCCGGCGGGCCGTCGCCGTTCATCGCGACAGCGCTGTTCGCCACCTTTAACTCGAGCTTTCCGATCGCCCTCTACATTTTGGGGTGTGCGGTCATCGGTATCGTTGCGACCGCGCTTTTGACAGACTACACCAATAAGGACATCTCTGCGGAATACGAGAGGGTTTAAGCGACTTCGAACAGCGCGCGGTGCCGCCTGCGAGCGGGCGCCGCGCCAGTAAAATCGCCGGCGGATGCTTTGACGATCGCCCCGCCGTTCGACCATAGCGCTGCATCGGCTGTTCCGTTGGAAATGCTTCCCAAGAGCCGCTGACCTCTATCCGCCGGCACAACGACCCCAGGCAATGAAGCCGTCGTTCTTGAGGCCGGGCTTGCCGTAGGTTAGCGGCGCCCCGGCAAACGTTTCGACGCGACCGCCGGCGGCTTCGAGGATCGCCTGGCCCGCGGCCGTGTCCCACTCCATCGTAGTGCCAAAGCGTGGGTAGAGATCGGCCTCGCCGGCGGCGATCACTCCGAATTTGAGCGCGCTGCCGCAGCTGAGCCGAGAGCGCACTGGATAGTTCTGCAGGAACTCGCCGAGCCGGCGGCTATTTTCGTGCGAGCGGCTGTGGACGACGACCAATCCCTCCGGCGATGGCGGCCGCGCGCGAATGGGCTCGATAGCGCCGGCACCGCGCTGACGGGTTGCGGTGCCCGGCCCGTGCGCGGCATAAGTCAACCCGACTGCCGGGCCGTGCAACACCCCGAGGACCGGCCGCCCATCCTCGACAAGGCCGATGCATACCGCGAACTCGCCATTTTTGGCGACGAACTCGCGGGTGCCGTCGAGCGGATCGACCGCCCAAAACCGTGTGGCCGACGGCGGTAAACCCTCGGCTTCGACTAGCTCTTCGGCAAAGACCGGAATATTGGGAAAGGCGCCCTCGAGCATCTCGATGATGATCTGCTCGGCGCTCAGATCGGCTTCGGTGACCGGCGTCTTATCGGCCTTTTGGCGTACGGCGAAATCCTTGGCGTAGATTCGCATGATCGCCTCGCCGGCCTTTACAGCTGCACGCCGAGCGGTTTCGAGGAGCTGATCGCGGGTCTCGCTCACGCCGCCACCCGACGTTCGGCAGCGTGGATCGCTCGCCACAACCGCACAGGCGTCACCGGCATGTCGATATGTTCGATCCCGAGTGGAGAAAGCGCGTCCACGACCGCGTTAACCAGGGCCGGTGGCGCGCCAATCGCCCCCGCCTCACCGGCACCCTTCAGACCGAGCGGGTTGGTGCGGCACGGCACCACGTTGTAGGCGAATTCGATCGCCGGGAGGTCGTCCGCCCTCGGCAGGCAATAATCGGTCAACGATCCGGTCACGAGCTGTCCGGTATCGGGATCGAAGACGCAATATTCGAGCATCGCCTGTCCTACTCCTTGTGCAACGCCACCCTGCACCTGGCCCTTCAGCAGCATCGGGTTGACGACGGTCCCGAAATCATCGACGACGATATAGCGCACGATGTCGATCCGTGCGGTGTCGGGGTCGATTTCGACCTCGCAAACGTGGCAGCCATTGGGAAAGGTCGAGGCCGGTGGCGTGAAATGGCCGCTTTCGGAAAAGCCTGGCTCGACCTCAGCCGGCAATGAAGCAGGATTGAACGCCGCTCGCGCCACCGCTTCGATGCTGATTTCGCGGTCCGTACCAGATATCCGGAACACACCATCACCGAAGTCGAGATCGGCCTCGGCCGCCTCCAGCAGATGTGCGGCGATGCGCCGGCCCTTCGCGATCAACTTATCCGCGGCACTGATGAGAGCCGCTCCACCGACCGGCAACGAACGCGAGCCACCGGTACCGCGGCCGAAGCCGACGGCGTTGGTGTCGCCCTGCAAAACGCGCACCCTCTCGGGCGGCAATCCTAGCCGCTCGGCGGCAAGTTGCGCGTAAGCCGTGTGATGCCCTTGGCCAGAGGACTGGGTGCCCATCAACATTGTCAAGGTGCCGCTTGGGTCAAAGCGCAATTCCGCGAACTCGTCGGGTCCCCCGCCGCTCTGCTCGATATAGACTGCTCGACCGAGGCCCCGCCAGCGGCCACGCGCCAGCGCTTCAGTTCGGCGGGTGGGAAAGCCGGCGATGTCGGCCGCGGCCAAGGCGTCATCCATGTTGCGGGCGAAGGCGCCGCTGTCATAAACGAGACCAAGCGGCGTCGCGTAAGGCATCGCCTCGGACCGGATGAAATTGCGTCGGCGCAGTTCCTCTGGGGCCACCCCGAGACGGCGGGCGGCAAAATCGATCAGCCGCTCGATCGCGTAGGCGGCCTCCGGTCGGCCGGCGCCGCGATAGGCGTCGACCGGAACCGTATGGGTGAAAACTCCTTTGACCGCGACATGGATCGCCGGGATCGCATAGACGCCGCTGAACATTACACCGCCCGACGCGGTCGGTATCTCCGGCGCGAAATTCGACAGATAGGCGCCCATATTCGCGATCGTCGTCACCGCAAGGCCAAGAAACCGCAGCTCGTCGTCGAGCGCCAGTTCAAGGCGGGTCAGATTGTCACGGCCCTGGGTATCGGTAATAAACGCGTCGGATCGTTCCGGCGTCCATTTGATTGGGCGCCCGAGCTTTTTCGCAGCCCATAGCACCAATACATGCTCGGGATACAAAAACAGCTTCATCCCGAACCCGCCACCAACGTCCTGGGTGATGACGCGGATGCGGTTTTCCGGGATCTTAAGGACGCTTTCCGCCAGCAGGTTACGCAGAAAATGCGAGCCCTGGGTCGAGCTCCACAAGGTATAGGAATCTTCGCCCGGATCGTATTCGCCGATGGCGCCGCGCGGCTCCATTGAGTTAACGACGACTCGATTGTTGACGAGTTCGAGGCTGATCCGGTAGCGCGCCGCCATCAACGCTCGTTCGACCGCAGCCTGATCGCCGAGACCCCAGTCAAAGGCGAGATTGCCCGGGGCAAGGTCCCACACTTGTGGACGGCCCGGATCGAGCGCATGCGCGGTCTCGACGATCGCCGGCAGCGGCTCGTATTCGATCGCGATCAGCTCGGCCGCGTCGCGCGCCTGGCCGAGGCTGTCGGCCACGACCATTGCTACGGTGTCGCCGACATGCCTGGCCCGACCGCTGACCATTGCCGGGCGCGGTGGCGTCGGCGATGTCGTCCCATCGCGGTTGGTCACTGCGCTGAGGCACGGGATAGGCCCGAGCCCATCTCGGGCCAAATCGTCACCGGTCAGGACGGCCAGCACCCCCGGCGCCGCGGCTGCCGTCGTGATATCGACGATGCGGATGTGGGCATGCGCATGCGGCGAGCGCAGCATAAAGGCGCAGGCCTGGCGCGGTCGCGTCAGATCGTCGACATAACCACCGCGCCCGGTGACAAGACGTCTATCCTCGACTTGCTGACCGGCTGACCGATTCCGTACTGGTTCATGGACGTGACCTCCGACCTCGCATATCGGCCGCGCAGCTGCACATTGCCATAGGCCGACCCTGAGGTTTAAAGGCGCGGCGGTCGCTGCATCGGAGGGGCCGTCGAGGAACGGATTGGCTAACCCAGGCCCAGCCGATCGGAGGCTAGGCGGGCGCCTTGGGCCAACGCTGCGAGCTTCGCCCAGACGACGTCTTCGGCGACGCGGCCCATCCCGGCGGAGGTGTCGAAGCCGCAATCGGTGCCGGCGATGACCCGCTTTGGATCGCCGACCACTTGCGCTACCCGCTCGATCCGGTCGGCGACGGCCTCCGGATGCTCGACGAAATTCGTCAAACTGTCGATGACCCCGGCGACGAGGATCTGATCCTCTGCCAGCGGCTGCTTTTCAAAGACGCGATATTCGTGTGCGTGGCGCGGATTGGCGAAAGGTAGGAAGAAGGCGCCGACCTTGGACTGCTGCAAAATCGGCAGGATATCAGCGAGCGGCACGTCGCAATCGTGCGGGCCCTCGTAATTGCCCCAGCAAACATGGAGCCGCACCTTCTCGCGCGGAATGTTTGCCACCGCCTTGTTGATCGTCGCGACGACCCGCTCGACAAAGCCGAGAAAATCTCCGAGCGGCCGATCCTGGTAGGATAGATGACGCTCGAGCGCCAGATCGGGGCAATCGAGCTGCAGCAGAAACCCGGCATCGACGATCGCTTCGTATTCCTCTTTGAGGGCGGCGCCAATATCGTCGAGATAAGCCTGCTCGGTTTCGTAATGCTCGTTCTTCATCGCTCCGGCGATGATGCCGGGCGAGGGCGCGGTCAAGAACGGCTCGGCGAAATGCGTCCCGGTCTCATCGAGCGCGGCACGGAAATCGGCACATTCGGCCTCGATCCCGCTGCGGCCGAGATAGCGGACCGCGTCGATCGCCTTGGGCGGCCCCATATTACTGACCGCCTGGCGGGCGGCGAGTTGTTCTTCCATGATCCGTTTGAAGATCGGATAGCGCAGTGCGTCGGCGCGCGTGCGGCGCTGCCATGACCCGCCAAACCCGCTCATGCGGTGGCGGATATGCAGGAAAAAACCCTCGCGCTGCTGTTCGCCGTTGTTGCCGATGTCGACTCCGCCGCGGCCTGCTTGCGGACAATCCCGCGCAATGCCTCCTGTCCCAGCCGATCGATCTCTGCAGGATCGACCGATTCGCCGCGCGCCCGGCGAATGTGGAGCTGTGTTAGTTCGGCCGGTCGCGGTAGGCTTCCGGTATGGGTGGTCAGAATCCGTTCTTCGCTGCGGCGCATCGTCGCTCCTTGCCTCGAGAATCCACTATCCCTGGAGTTTAGCGCGAAAGCGATTGAGGTGACACGCCGCGATTGCGAACAACTTGCTTGCGACATGCGAGCCGATCTCGTAGGCTGAAACCCTCGGTGCAACAACTGAAAGGAGGTGATCCTGTGTCTAGCCATAAACTGCGGTCGTCCGCTGCCGTGACCAGGATCCCGACTTCTACGGAGATCCGCGCCTAATTAATGGCGCCGGCTCGCGGCCGCGATCGGCCGCCGGTGTTTGGGTAAGGAAGGGCCGCCTCTCGGGGCGGCCTTTCCCGTTTGGGGCTCCGCTCCGATCACCGGCCCAGCCGTCGCAATCCAGCTTGCGGCCCTGCGGCGTTCGTTCCGGGGCCCACAACGGACCCGAGCCCGGCCGATCGAGGGGTGAGCGCCATGCCCGACACGATTACGGCGAACTCGCCGGTTATTGCCGACTGCCGAGTCGCGTCCCGAGCATCGGTAGAACGGTGCGAAGTAGGGAAGACGAGATCTGAGGCTCTGTTCGCCTAACCTGAGAGGCAAGGCACAGTTCGCCCTCACAAAGATCACAAAGTCTAATTTGCTGATGCGTAAAAATTTACCTTAGCCATTAGCGACTGGTCCAGCCCGTCAAGAGATCGTCAGGCTTTGATGTGACGGCTTATTGACTGGCGGTCCGGTTACGTCCGCCGCGCGCGAGCGGCGAGGCGGCGATGGCAGGTGCGACGACCGTAGGCGGTGGGGTCGACGCGGCGCCAGGCCTGGGCTGGCGCCTAATACAGGCCGTAGCCAAGTCTTATGTGGCCGAGGGCGAGCGTCGGCTATTGTGGCTGCCGGTGTTCTTCGGCGCAGGGATCGGGATTTATTTCTCGCTCACCTTCGAGCCGCCTCTGTGGTGTGGCATCGGTGGCACAATCCTGGCCGGCAGCCTGACCTTTGCGCTGTATCGGCGGCCGCTGGCCTGCGAGGCCGCGCTCGGCATAACACTGCTCTGCGCCGGCTTTGCGCTCATCGGCGAGAACCAGCTGGGAGCGCTGGGCGCCGACCTTGCAGCGCCGTCTCGGGCCGGTCTCGTTTTCCGCGCGCGTAGTGGATATCGACTCGGTCGATAATGGATGGCGCATGATCGTCACTCCCGATGCGCTGCCGGGCCTCGATCCCGGCGAGCAGCCACTGCGCGTGCGCGTGCACATTCCGACAACGAGCGATCTGCTTTCTCCCGGCGATCAAGTCAGTATGCGAGCGGTGCTTTATCCGGTACCGGGTCAGATTTTGCCGGGTGGGCACGATATGCAGCGCGAAGCCTATTTCGCTCGCATCGGCGCGGTAGGCTACGCGCTCGGTCCAGCGCACCGTATTGCCGCACCCATCGATGCGCCCGGCGGCGGCTGGCGCGAGCATCTGCGGCTTCTCCGCACCGAGATGTCGCGGCGAATCATCGCCGTGCTACCGGGATCGACCGGCGGCGTGGCCTCGGCATTGATCACCGGTAAGCGTGGTGCAATCTCCGAGGAGGTTAAGCGGGCCTTCCGCCAATCGGGCCTTCAGCACCTGCTGGCAATCGCCGGGCTGCATCTCGGTCTCGTCGGCGGCTTCGTCTTTTTTGCAGTGCGCGGCGGCTTGGCGCTGATCCCTTGGGTCGCATTGCGGTATCCGATCAAAAAGATCGCTGCCGCGGCCACGCTGGTAGTGCTGACCTGCTACCTGATGCTGTCGGGCGCGGCGATCCCGACCGAGCGGGCCTTTGTCATGAACGGCTTGGTCTTCGCCGCCATCCTGATCGACCGGCTGCGGATCTCGATGCGGATATGCGCCTTGGCCGCCGCTTTCGTGCTCGCGGTCGAGCCGGAGAGCTTGGTCGGGGTCAGCTTTCAGATGTCGTTCGGGGCGGTCGTCGCGCTGATCGCGGTCTATGAGACCTATGGCCGACATCTGGCCCGGCTGCTCTACCGCCCTTCACTTGTGGGACGAACGCTGGGCTATGCTGGAGCCGTCGTCGTCACGACAGTTGTCGTGACGATCGGCACCGACCCGTTCTCAGTCTATCACTTTCATCACATCGCTTTTTATTCGCCGCTCGCCAATGTCGTTGCGGTGCCGTTGAGCGCGATATGGACATTGCCCTGGGGGGTCGTTGCTTGCCTGTTGATGCCGCTCGGACTGGAGCGTCTCGCACTGGTCCCGATGGGCTGGGGGATCGACGCGACGATCGCTGTGGCGCGGGCGGTCTCGGCTTTACCCGGAAATGTCTGGCCGACGCCGCGATTGCCGGTATTTGGGCTGGTGCTGGTCTCGCTCGGCGGCCTTTGGCTATGCTTGTGGCGAGCGCCATGGCGGTGCTGGGGCCTGATCGCGATCGTGCCGGCCTCGCCGGCATGACGCTGACCCGCCCCCCCGACATCGTCATTGCCGATATTGGCCGCTTCCTGGCCGCGCGCTCGACTGATGGGCCGTACTTCGCATCCGCTGCTCATGGCGAACAGTTCGAGGGCTCCATCCTGGCCGAGGAGACCGGGGTGGAGTTGACTGCCTGGCCGGAATCCGGCGCTGAGGGCGCGCTTAATTGTGCTGGGGAACGTTGCCTCTATTCGGCCCGCGGCCGCCGCGTCGCGATCGTGACGGGCCCGGCCGGGCTGCCGGTCGACTGCGGCGAGGTCGACGCGATCATCAGTCAGGTACCCGCCGGGTTTCGCTGTCGCTCGATAGTTCCGGTGATTGATCGGATCGATTCCTGGCGGCTCGGCTCCGTCGCCTTACTGCTCGAACCGGACGGTATCAAGATCGAAAGCGCAAACGGCAGCCGCGGCGATCGTCCTTGGGTGCCGCATCCCGCACCGCGACGGCGTCAACGACCGTTCCGCGGTGACGAAAGATGACGTCCACCGGACCTGTGTTTATCTCGTTGTAGAGCTGCCCGTTTGATTGCCTGTGCAGCAACCTATTACTCTGCCGACATCAACGACCAGTACCATGTGAAAAACGGACGGTCCAGCTCAGATGGCCGGACAAGGTCGTCGGCGCTCCCCGCCTGCTGCAATCCGTCGGCCAATCGATCGGCGCCAATCGCTGCCGACGTGTTCGGCTGTCCGCAGCCCCGTTCCATCCGGACCAGTTCGATGTCGGTGCGCTCTGCGGATTTCGGCACCACCCGAACCAACGCTGCCCGCTGCGGCTGCACCATCATCAAGCTTAGCGGCCCGAAGACCACCCAATCGCAGCCTTCGCCCGGGTCGTCGGTCAGCAACTCCGGAGACGATTTCAGAAATTGCAGCACGAGCTTCCAATTCCGGTTGGTGCTGTGCCGGCCCCGGGCCGTTACATGGCCCTCGGCCAGCCATCCAGGAACTAAGCCGTTGGCAACAGGGACCGCGCGGCTTGCACCAGCGGCCGTGGTGCTTGAAGGATCGACAAAGATCAATCCATCACGAACGCAAACCGGAAAACTCGCCAGCTGCAGCCGGGCAGGGTCGATACGTGCTGACAGGTCCGGCTCCAGCAATCGGCCTTTGAGCGAAAATTCCCAACCGTGATAAGGGCAGACCAACCGCTCGGCCGGCCCGCCCTCGGCATCGCAGATCGGATAGCCCGCATGGAGGCAGACATTGCGAAGCGCGTGCAAGCCACCCTCTTCGTCGCGCGTCACCAGCAACGAGCGGGTGGCGGCCTCGAAACGAAGGTAGCTGCAATCGCCTTGAAGCCGGGTGTGGTGGTCGACGGCGATCCAGCGGCGCATGAAGATCCGGTCGCGTTCGGCAGCGAACACATCTGCGCCGTTCCACAGTTGCGGGTCGACAGCGATCGCCCCCGCTTCGCCCAGCCGTTCGCCAATCGCGGTAACGCTTTCAGGAAGGTCCATTTTGGGAATTTTTCGCTTGATTGATCGCGCTTGCAGACTGAACCGGATGCAGCGGCGAGGTCAAAGGGTTTTCGCCCGCGACTGGGTTGGATTAACGGGCCGCGGGTAGTGTCGCACCCACCCGCAGCGGCTGGCCGGTAAGTTGCGATTGGGTTTCGGCGAGTTCGCGCGCTAATGCGTCACTCCGCCTGCGGCACTGCTTGAACTCGCGCCGCCGGTGGCTGCCAGCAACCCAAGCGGCGAATAGGCCGGTCAGGAATCCGACAATAATAGCTCCGAAGACAACCAAGTAAAGCGGCAGCCCCACCAGGAACGGCAGCGGCCACAGACCCAGAGACACCAGATCGCGATTCGACGCGGCGAACAAGCTCAGCACGGCGGCGAGGGCTAGGATCACCAACCAATAGACGGCTCTCATCCCCTTGGCCCGCGGCCAAGCGCGCCGCTCAGCCCTATATAGCGCTCTGGTTCAAGCGGTCGCGCAATTGCTTCCCAGTCTTGAAAAACGGGATGTGCTTCTCGGCCACGCGCACGCTGTCGCCGGTCCGCGGGTTGCGGCCGATGCGCGCGTCCCGCCGTTTGACAGAGAATGCTCCGAAGCCACGCAGCTCGACCCGATCGCCGCGTGACAGCGCCGCCGCGATCTCGTCAAAAATCGCGGTCACGATGACCTCAACGTCGCGCTGATACAAATGCGGATTAGTCTCGGACAGCTTCTGCACGAGCTCCGATTTCGTCATCGCAATTGCCGCTCCCACACCCTACGGGATTATGCAAGCCTGCCAAAGCGCTGGCCGAGCGTCAAGCATGGCCAGCCTCCTGTAGTCGGCCCGCGCCCGCTCACCGGGAACGGGCCGATTTGAACGAGACCTTCAGTTCTTCTCCTCGGTTTCGGTTTCGGTTTCGGCCTCGCCCTGCCGGCCCGCGTCCTGACGCCGGGCGCGGTTGATCGCAGCGCCGAGAATATCGCCAAGACTGGCACCCGAATCAGATGACCCAAACTCGGCCATCGCGCGTTTCTCCTCGTCGACCTCGCGTGCCTTGATTGACAGGCTGACTTTGCGCGTGGCGCGGTCGATTGCGGTGATCTTAGCATCGACCTTTTCACCAACCGCAAAGCGATCCGGCCGCTGCTCGCTGCGATCCCGCGACAGTTCAGACTTCCGGATGAAGCCGAGCATGCCATCGCCTACTGACACTTCGACACCGCCCTCGTTGACGCCAGCAATCGTACCGGTGATGACCTCGCCCTTTCGGAGCTTGGCTAGGCCGGCTTCGAACGGATCGGCGGCGAGCTGTTTGATGCCGAGGCTGATGCGCTCCTTCTCGACATCGACGTCAAGCACTTTGACCCGCACCGCCTCACCCTTGCGGTAATTGTCGATGGCGTCCTCGCCGGGGCGATTCCAGTCGATGTCCGAGAGGTGAACCATACCGTCGATATCACCGGGCAGACCGACAAAGAGGCCGAACTCGGTGATATTGCGAACCTCGCCTTCGAGTTCACTGCCAACCGGATGCTCGTCGACAAAGGCTTCCCAGGGGTTGGCCAAAGTCTGCTTGAGCCCGAGGCTGATCCGGCGTTTCTGCGGGTCGACGTCGAGCACCATGACCTCGACCTCTTGACTGGTCGAGACGATCTTGCCGGGATGTACGTTCTTTTTGGTCCAGCTCATCTCGGAAACGTGAACCAGCCCTTCGACCCCCGGCTCCAATTCGACGAAGGCGCCGTAATCGGTGATGTTGGTGACGCGGCCGCGGAATTTCGCCCCGGCTGGGTATTTCAGGTCTACGCCCTCCCACGGATCTGCTTCGAGCTGCTTCATGCCGAGCGAGATACGCTGGGTCTCCGGATTGAAGCGGATCACCTGCACCTTGACATTCTGTCCGATGTTCAGCGCCTCGGAGGGATGATTGATCCGCCGCCAGGCGATGTCGGTGACGTGTAGCAGCCCGTCGACCCCGCCTAGATCGACAAAGGCGCCGTAATCGGTGATGTTCTTGACCACCCCGTTCAGGATCTGACCCTCCTTGAGGCTGGCTACCAGTTCCGAACGCTGCTCGGCGCGGCTTTCCTCGAGCACAGCGCGGCGCGATACGACGATATTGCCGCGCGAGCGGTCCATCTTCAGGATCTGGAACGGCTGCGGGGAACCCAGAAGCGGGGTGATGTCGCGCACTGGGCGAATATCTACTTGGCTGCCCGGAAGAAAAGCGACGGCGCCATTTAGGTCGACGGTAAAGCCGCCCTTGACCCGGCCGAAGATCATCCCAGTCACCCGCTCATTCGCCTGAAAACTCTTTTCGAGCTGGGTCCAGGCTTCCTCCCGCCGCGCCTTTTCGCGCGAGAGTTGTGCCTCGCCGTTCTTGTCCTCCATCCGCTCGAGGAAGACCTCGACAGTGTCCCCGACATGCAGTTCCGGCTCGCCTCCGCCGGCGGCAAACTCCTTCAACGGCACGCGGCCTTCCGATTTTAGGCCCACATCGATAAGCACGGCGTCATTTTCGACGGCGATGATCCGGCCCTTGACGACAGTGCCTTCGAGGCCGTTGACCATGCCTAGGGATTCATCGAGCAGCGCGGCGAAGTTTTCCATCGCAGACGCTTCTCCTGTTTGGAGTTCTACAGCCATTCCTTCTCCTTGAGTGCGCGCGCGATGATATCGCCGGCACGCTTCAGCACCGCGTCGGCATCGAGCGTCGTAGTGTCGATGACAATAGCGTCGCGCGGCACCGAGAGCGGAGCATCCCGGCGTTCACTGTCGCGCGCATCGCGTTCGATGAGATCCTGCAAGATGTTTTCGTATATAGCGGCGACGCCGCGGCCGCGCAACTCTTTGACCCGGCGATCGGCTCGCGCTTCTACATTGGCGGTCAGAAAGAGCTTGAGGTCCGCTTTTGGGCACACGACCGAGCCGATATCGCGCCCGTCGAGGACAGCGCCGGGCGCTGCTGCCGGCGGACGCGCGGCAAAGTTGCGTTGAGCAGCGAGCAAAGCATCACGTACCGCCGGGTGTGCAGCAACCATAGACGCCGCCGCAGCGACTCTCTCGCTGCGTAGTCGCGGGTCGACCAGCATTTGCAGATCAAGCCGCCTCGCTGCGATCGCCGCCGCGCTGGGGTCGGCAGGATCTCCGCCGCTGTCGAGAACGTTCAGCGCCGTCGCGCGATAAAGCGCGCCAGTGTCGAGATGAGCAAAGCCAAAGCGCTCGGCCAAGCGTCGTGCCAGGGTACCCTTGCCGGAAGCTGCGGGTCCATCGATCGCCACGACAAACGGCCGAGACCTCATGGAGCGGTCGCGACCACGCCGCCCAAGCCATTGATCAGCGGGATAAAATCGGGAAAGCTGGTCGCGATTGGACGCGCCGTCGTCGATCTGCACCGGGGCACGGGAAGCCAGCCCAAGCACCAGAAACGCCATTGCGATCCGGTGATCGAGTTGCGTGGAAATCAGCGCGCCGCCCGCGGGTGGACCGCCGTCGCCTTCGACGGTCAGGGTATCTCCCTCGACCGCGACGCGGATACCGCAACTGCCAAGGCCTGTGGCGATCGCCGTCAGGCGATCGCTCTCCTTGACGCGCAGCTCAGCGAGGCCACGCATAACCGTGCGTCCGCGAGCGCATGCGGCGGCAACGGCGAGGATCGGGTACTCGTCGATCATCCTTGGCGCACGTTCGGCCGGGATGTCTGCGCCGGTCAAAGTGCCGGCGCGGACATGCAGATTGGCGACCGGCTCGCCGCCTTCCTCGCGTTCGTTCTCCAGGGTGATGTCCGCGCCCATCTCGCGCAGACATTCGAGCAGGCCGGCGCGCAACGGATTGAGGCCGACACCTTCGAGGTGACATCCGAACCCGGCACGAGCAGCGCCCCGACCAGCGGGAATGCGGCCGAGGAGATATCGCCCGGCACCGTAACCGGCGCCGCCGCGAGCTCGGGGTAACCCTCGACCGTAATGCGCTTGCCGTCTTTGGTCGGTTCGGTGGTAACCGTCGCGCCGAAATGGCGCAGCATGCGCTCGGTGTGGTCGCGGGTCGCTTGCGGCTCGACCACAGTGGTCGCACCGGGCGTGTTGAGTCCGGCTAGCAGTACCGAAGATTTTACCTGTGCCGACGGCACGGGCAGGCGGTATTCGATCGGGATCGGCTCTGCCGCGCCGGTGACGGCGAGCGGCAGCCGACCGCCGTCGCGGGTCAGGAACTGCGCGCCCAAAACGGCCCAATGGCTCGGTTACGCGGCTCATCGGCCGCTGGCGCAACGAGGCGTCGCCGGTGACGAAGGCGGTTAGGCGGTGGGTCGCGAGGATGCCAAGCAGAAGTCGCGCCGAGGTGCCGGAATTCCCAAGATCGAGCAGATTTTCCGGCTCGACCAGACCGCCGATACCGACGCCATCGACGATCCATAGACCGTCGCCGGCCCGGGCCGCGGCGGCGCCGAGGGCGTTCAGCGCGGCGGCGGTCGCGAGCACGTCCTCGCCTTCGAGCAGACCCCTGATCTCGGTTCTGCCGACCGCCAATGCGCCAAACATCAACGCGCGATGCGAGATCGACTTGTCCCCAGGCACGCGGATTTTGCCGGAAAGCGGCGCATTGGGGCGAGCCGACACCAATGCCGCAGATGAGGCAAGCGAGGAGGATCGGACCATGGCGGGCGTCTGGCCTCGAAAATTGGGGTTGCCGGTTGCGGCAGTCGCACCTTCAACCCATATGGGAGGGCCGTTGGCGCGCCGCCGCTCGGATTTGCTTTTGACAGGGTGACGCCCCTGTGGCAATGCCGCACCAACCAACCCCGAAACCCTCTGATGGAGTTGAATGGTGGCCAAGCCCGAATGGGGCACCAAGCGTATCTGTCCGAGCTGCGGCACGCGCTACTACGATTTGCTGCGTAAACCCGTGATCTGCCCGAAATGCAGCACTCCGTTTGACCCCGAGGCGTTTCTGAAATCGCGCCGGGCGCGCCCGGCCGCTCCGGTTGAAAAGGAGCTCGAACCGGTCGGCGCCGAAGAGCTCGATGCCGATACGGAGACCGAGGAGGCCGAAGATCCCTGGAGACGAAGAGGAAGCTCTGCCGCTGGAGGAGGCCGAGGAAGAGGATGAGGAGTTGCTGGAGGACGCCTCGGAACTTGGCGAAGACGAAGACGACATGGCCGAGGTTATCGAGAATGTCGAGGAGGATGAACGCTGACGTCCCCGGTGGCGTGAGGCCACGTTTTTCGCTTGCCGGCGCGGCGCGGGGTTCCTAACCTCGCCCACGCGACTACGGAGTCTGCTGCGTTGCACCCTTCTCTGGGGCCATAGCTCAGCTGGGAGAGCGCTACAATGGCATTGTAGAGGTCACCGGTTCGATCCCGGTTGGCTCCACCAATAAAATAAAGGGCTTAGTCAGCGGCGGCTAAGCCCTTTAGTTTTGTCGGGTGGGCAGCGGTCCGGTCGGGAGACGGGGGAGGTTGCGGCGCCGATCGGGGCAGGCGCATTGCGGTTTGCCGGGCATTCGGCGACAAACTGCGTGCCGGACATTGGTGCCCTGCAAGAAAGGCTTGGAATGTTGCTGCTGACAGGGTTCCAGGTGGTGCAACTCGGCCATGGCTTGGCGGCTGCCGCTTGCGGACGCCTTTTCGCCGACGTCGGTGCCAACGTGACGGCGGTCGATGCGGACATTTCGACGGATCTGGCATGCTATCTCAATCACGGCAAAACAACCGCCTCCCGCGGCTCGGTTGTGGCTCGTGATGCCCTGACCCACGCCGATCTGATCGTCTGCGAAGGCCCGCCCAACCGTCTTGCCATTCGACAGCACGACCGCGCCAGCCTTCGCCGGCTCAATGCGGCAGCGGTGCTGGTCTATGTCTCGCCCTTTGGACAGACCGGGCCAAAGGCCAACGATCCGGCGACCGATCTCACCTTGTTCTTTTCCAGCGGTATTGCCCGGCTGTTGACCGGGCAGGTGGATAACCTCGACGAACCGCCGATCCGCGCGGTCGGCGAACAGTCGGCCTTTATCGGGGGATTGGCCGCTGCCTGCGCCGGCATACATGCCGCACTTGCCGCCGAGCCGGGCGCTGTGATCGACGTGTCGATCGAGGAAGCGTTGGCGACCATGGCGATCGGCGAGCTGGCAAATGCCGGACTCGGCGGCAAAAGCCGGGCGCGCAAGCGGCTGACCGATGGCAACGGGGCCACGGTAAGCATTCTGCCTGCGCGTGACGGATTTGCGGCGATTTCGCCGCGCGAGGATCGTCAGTGGGCAGCGTGGCTCTCGGTGATGGGCTCGCCCGATTGGGGCGGCGAGGCGCGCTTTGCGACCAAGCCCGACCGGGTCGCCAACTGGGACGAACTTTTTGTGCTGATGTCGGCGTGGAGCCGTCAACACGATAAGCAGTGGATCGCCGATCAGGCGCAAGCCGCCCACGTGCCAAGCTTTCCGTTGCGCGAACCGGCCGAACAGCTCTGCTCGCCGCAGCTCGCACATCGCCGTTTCTACCGGTCTCTCACGATCCGCGAACGGACGATCAAGGCGCCCGGACCGCCCTTCGGATTGGCGCCCGGGGATTGCGCGCACAGGGTACCCAGGCAGGGCAAGGGCCTCGGTCGATCCGGGCAGATGCCGTTGTCCGGGGTTCGCATCCTCGATTTCAGCTGGGTTATCGCTGGCCCGACGGCAACCCGTTATCTTGCGTCGATGGGCGCGGAGGTGATCAAGATAGAAATGCCCGGCCGCGGCGACCCAGCCCGCAGCTCGGAGTTGCATACGGTTCTTGGCCAGGCCAAACGCGGCATGGTACTCGATCTGAAACAGCCGCGAGCGGTTGCGATAGCGCGGGCATTGGCGTCGAAATCCGACGTACTGATCGAAAATTTTGCGACCGGGGTCATGGATAGGCTCGGCCTCGGCGTCGACGCTGTGCGAGAAGTCAATTCCGATCTGGTTTACGTCTCGGCCTCCGGCCTTGGACGAACCGGGCCCGAGGCGCACGCCGTCGCCTACGGTACCTTGCTGCAATGCTATGCCGGGTTCGCTGGGCTCAACCGCCACCCCGATATGCCACCGCGTGTGGGTTTCGCCTGGCTTGATCCGATGTGCGGCCTGATGCTGGCTTTCACCGTCGCCGCCGGCCTGCGGCAAATTCGCCGCACGGGAGTGGCCACCAGGGTCGACTTTTCGATGATTGAGGCGTTGCTGTGGACGATGGCTGATCCGTTGCTGGCGTCGCAGCTCGGCGCGCCGCCGCAAGGCGATCATTCGACGCGCGATGTACCGCACGGAGCCTATCGCTGCGAGGGAGAAGACAACTGGATCGCGATCGCCGTAACCGATGATCGGGAATGGCGAAGCCTCTGCGCGGTCGTCCCCGGCCTGTCTCCGATGTCCGGGCTTGAACCGCGCCAGCGCATGGAGCGGCGCGCTTCGATCGACGAGACATTGGCGATTTGGCTGCGCCCGAAGGCGGCCGCGGCCACCGCCGCCGACCTGGCCCGTGCCGGCGTTCCGGCCGCGGCCCTGGCGAATTCTGTCGACCTCGTCAACAGCGAGCACCTGAAGCAGCGCGGGTTCTGGGACAGGCACGGCGCTGGTGTCCTCCCTGGCCTGCCGTGGCATGCCAGCTTTGGCCGCACCTCCGGCCTGGCGCCGCAGCTCGGCGCGGATACCGACGCCATCCTGGCGGAAGTGCTGAATTTCTCCGCTGATGAAATTGCCGGATTGCGCCGCTCGGGTGCGGTCGGTTGACCTACCGGTCGCCGATTGGGGATTTTGAAACCTACGGCATCGTCCGCGGGCTACAATCATCCGGATAGCCATCCGCCACCTCCCGGAAGAGGAAACGACCGATGAGCCTCACTTTGGAAGAAGCCAATCGCATTCTTCGCGCTGCTCTTGACGAAAGCGCAGGAGTTGAACATCAAGATCAGCGCCGCTGTCTGCGATGCCGGAGGCCGCCCAATCGCGCTGCAGCGCATGGATGGCGCGATATGGGCCAGCGCTTATGGGTGCCAAGGCAAGGCCGTCGCATCGGCGGCATTCGGCCGTCCGAGCGGTGAGATGGCCGCGCGTGCCGACCAACCCACGCCACGCGGCATCGCCGCGGCCGAAGGTGGCCACATGATCATGGGCCAGGGCGCCGTCCCGATCATTCGCAACGGCATCGTCGAGGGCGCTTGCGGCGTTGGCGGAGGCACATCCCAGGAGGACGAAGACTGCGCGCGCGCTGGCGTCGCGGCGTTGTAGGAATCACCCGCAGGGCGTCGCTGCAGCCCGGCCGGGCAAAGTTCGAAATCTGGGCGGCTGCTTTCCTCGTCCGTTGTTGCGATGAGCCCGTTCCGCATGCCGTGACACAATTTGCTTGCGCCAACGCTGAGCAGAAAGGAAGATAATCGCGGGGGACGTGGGGTTCGACGTCCCAGCAATATGTCTGGCGGGGGCGAGAACATTGAAGCTTGCAAAGCTGGCGCCGGTCTTCCTGGCGCTTTTCTTGGCGGCATGCGCCGCCCCGCCAGCTCCTCCTCCACAAGCGGTCAAGTCGCCGGTCAGAATTGGATCGGGGCAGGGAATCGATCTGCCGACCGACGCCAGCGATGTGCTCTATCAACTGAAGAACAGCCGGGTCGAGTTCGTCGCCCGCTATTATCGCGAGCCGGAATCCCGGTGGCCGGCGCTGTCGGCGGCTGAAGCTCAGAGGCTGTCGTCGCAAGGTCTGAAGATCGTCGCCGTGTGGGAATCGCATTCCCGGAAGCCTTCGCATTTTAACTATTCATATGGTTTCAGTGATGCAATGACCGCATATCGCGAGGCGACAGCGGCCGGTCAGCCCGCCGGAAGCGCGATTTATTTTGCCGTCGACTTCAATGCGCAAAGCCAGTGGCTACCGGCTATCGACGAGTATTTTCGCGGCATTGCCGGGGGATTCGCCGCGGCGAGCGGAGGGAATTCGCAATACGCGGTTGGCGTGTACGGCTCCGGCGCTGTTTGCGACACCCTGAAACGAACCGGACTGGCCAAGTATACTTGGCTGTCGAATTCGATCGCTTGGACCGGATCGATCGGATACGAGGATTGGAATATCCGGCAAAGCGGCGTGTTGCCGGAGCTGTCGTTCAACCACGACGCCGACGAAGCCAGAAACGAATACGGCGGGTTCCAGTTGCCTACCTACGACGGCGCGGCTTTACCTGGCAGTGCTAGGCCCGGCGATTTTATCGAACCTCAATTCTCGCAGAACGGCCAGCCGGCGTCAGCCACCGTCATCTCCTCGCGCTGAAACCGTATGCACGCGAACCGCTTAGAACTCGCCGCTGCGGTAGGCCTCGTCAAGGCGTTTAGCGTCTTCTTCGGAAGGTTCGTCCCAGGCTTCGCCGCGGCGGCGCAGCGCGCCGGTAAAGTTGGGCGGGCGTTTTTCGTTGAACGCACGTCGGCCCTCCTCGCCGTCGATTGTTGTTTGGATCAATAGCGAGTTGATCAGCGCCTGTACATGCCAAGCCTGATCGGTCGGCAAATCGCCGAAGCGGACCACGAACTCCTTGATCATGCGCAATGCTACCGGCGGCATCGTGACGATGTGGCGGGCGAGTTTTTCGGCCCGCTCCATCAGTTGCGCATGCGGGACGACCTCGTTGACGAGGCCGATCCGCAATGCTTCGGCAGCATCGAACGGCTCGTCCGTCAGCAGGATCTTCATCGCGTCGACATAGCGAAGCTGGCGCACGAGCAAGGTGGCACCCGGCCCATGGCCGAGCCAGCCCTGCGTCGTCAGCGCAAATTTGAACCGAGCGTGCTCGGCGCTGGCGATGCGTATATCGGTCGACGACAGCAGGATATAGAGCCCGGCGCCGGCGGCCCAGCCGTTGACTGCGGCGATGACCGGCTTCCATACCCTCGGGTAATGGTCGCCCATGCGCCCGTCGACGCCGGTCTTCTGGCCGTGCACGGTGCCGGCGAGCGGCCAGAAGATGCGCTGCGTCCGCAGGTATTCGCGCTCTTCCTCGGTAATGTTCTCGCGCGGCGCCAGATTGTGCCCGCCGCAGAAATGCCGATCGCCGGCGCCGGTCAAGATCGCGCAACGGATGTCGCGGTCCTCCCACAGATCGATCCAGGCGGCCGAAATTTCGTCCGATGTGGCCTTGTCGAGGATGTTCGCCTTATCGGGATTGTTCAGTGTGATGTAGGCGACCCCGTCGCGCTTTGCATAATCGATGGCCAAACCGATCTCCTCCATCGGAGTAGGCAAAACGCCTCGTCACTCCGCCGCGATGCGCACCCAGGTTATTTCCCGGTATTCCTCGCGTTCGCCGGTCCGGCGCGGCGGCGGCGAGAGGATCATGTGGCCGTTTTCGAAACGCACTCCGCGCACTTGGTCGCTGCCAATTCGGCTCGGATCCGATGCTGCGTCCACCCTGGTGACCAGACGGGCACCGTCGAAACGTGTAATTGCCGCAATAAGAGCTGTATTCGCGGCTTGTACCGGCGGGCAAATCCGGGCGCCCGTCGCAGACGACCGACATCATGCGCCCGTCTACGGTGAACGTGACCCGGCCCAGTCCCTTTTGCCCGTAGGGAGAGGGCAGGGGCGCGCCGGCGGCATCGCGCGCCGCCGCATGAACCAATTTCCAGGTACCGACAATTGAGGCCATACGGATAGCTCCGGGAAGGGGACCAACACTAGCCTAGACTAGGTGATGGGGGGCGGCACGGTCGGCCAGCCACGCCCTCCAGATATCGGATAAGGCCGGTCGGAACGCGGCGCCGCCGCTATGCGTCCGCGCCGGCCTTCGTGCCCTACTCCGCGGCCGCGCGCACCGGCTCTTTCAGACCGGTCATATAATCGATGCTGACCGGCTGGTTGGTCTCGAACGGGCTCTTCAGATCGAGTTCCTTGGCCATCTCGCGGACTGCCGGAAATACTTCCTGCCCCAGCAGGCGAATGCAGGTTCGCGCATCCTCGTTGCTGACGTTGCCGTCATTACCCCAGATGCCGAGAATACCGGGCCGCGTCTCCTCGAGCAGGATGCGCAGTTTGGCGATCACCTGCTTTGGCGTGCCGGCGATAATCATCAAATCTTCGAGCTGTTTTTCCAATTCCGGGCGATATCGCGGGTTTTTCGACCGGCCGGAGGCGAATTCGACAAAGGCGCGACGGTTTTCAGGACTGCCATAGCCCGAGGGCGTGCTCCAAACCGGGTGGGCGAGGCCGGTGAATTCGCCCTGCATCCATCTGAACTGGGCAGCGTTCGCGAGCGCCTTTTCTTCGGTCTCGGCGACGTGGATCTGCTTGAGCATACCGTGGTAGTCGGGGCCAGCGGTAAAGCCGGCCTCGGCCGCAACCTTGTCGTAGATTTGCCAGATCTGCTTGGTTCGATCGATCGGCGTATTCAGCGCGACATAGGGATAGCCGCGCCGTGCCGCCCAGACGATCGTCTCCGGGCTGATGACCCCGGGGATCCAAACCCGCGGGTGAGGTTTCTGCAACGGCACCGCCCATGGATTGACGACGCGGTGCTGATAGTGGGTCCCTTCCCACCGGAACGGTCCCTGCCGGGTCCAGGCGGCGACGACCAGATCGTGCGCCTCCTGGAAACGGTCACGGTTGTAGGCCGGGCTGACGCCGGCGGCGAGTTGCTCCTGGCCGCCGCCGCGGACAAAGCCGGAAACCAGCCGCCCGCCGGAGATCATGTCGATCATCGACAGTTCCTCGGCGAGCCGCACCGGGTTCTCGGCCAAGGGTAATGGGTTGCCCAGCAAGATGATCTTGGCCTTTTTGGTCACCGCGGCCAGAATGGAAGCAAATATATTGCACTTGGCCTGCATGCAGAATGGCGCATTATGGTGCTCATTTAGCATGAAGCCTTCGATGCCCATCTCCTCGGCATAAATGTAATGCTCAAGATATTCATTATAGAGCCGACTGCCGGCGACCGGATCAAAGAATTTGTTGGAGAACATCAGCGCCGTGGCCCCGAATTTCAGGCCCTCATCGGCCGGGTAAGCCGACATCGGCTGTTCGGTGAAGTACATCAGTTGCATGAGTTTCTCCGTCTCCGGCGTCGCCTCTCGCCGCATGCGAGGCCGAAGAACTTTGTCACAAATCTCGCGGCGGGTGCTGGTTTTTCACCGTAAGGAACACGCTGATCTCGAATTGGCAATAACGCTGCCTGAAAGGGACCGGGGTCGTCCGGCGAGGTGCGTCCCCGTCCGCGATGTTTTGGATTGCGGCCCAATCCCATATGCTGCAACGCAAGGTGACCGTCCGCACTGGTGGAACGGTGTCCGCCAAATCTCAGCCACCCTCTAAGGGAAGCCATGCCGCAGTCCACGCATCCGTCGATGGAAGCCCGGCGCGAACAAATGTTCCCGATGCTGGAGCCGGAGGAGATCGGCCGGCTGACTAGGTTCGGCGAGCGCAGATCCTATGCCACGGGCGAGCATCTGGTCACGACCGGCGAGATCGCGCCGGGCGCATTCGTATTCCTGTCGGGGCGGGTCGAGGTCACGCAGCGAGGTAGGCAGGGACACTCCGAACTGATCGTAGCGCACGGTCCGGGCTCGTTCGGGGGTGAGCTTGCCCAACTTTCCGACCGCCCGTCCCTGGTCGACGCAATCGCTACGGAGCCGGTCGAGGCGATCGTTATCCCGCCGCGACGGCTGCGCGATCTGATGGTCGAAGAGGCTGAACTCGGCGAGCGCATCATGCGCGCCCTGATCCTGCGCCGGGTCGGCCTGCTGGATACCGGGGCCGGCGGACCGATCATCGTCGGCAGCGCCGATAACCGCGATGTTCTGCGGCTCGAAGGGTTCCTGACCCGCAACGGGCATCCGCATCAGCGGTTCGACCCGCAGGCCGATCCGTGCGCGCAGACCTTGATCGAGCGCTTTCGCATCGATGCCGACGAACTGCCGATCGTGCTCTGCCCGGACGGGCGATTGTTGCGCAATCCCAGCGATGTCGAGCTCGCCCGCTGCATCGGCCTCGTCAAGCCGATCGACCCGGACAAGATCTACGATGTGGTCATCGTCGGCGCCGGGCCGGCGGGGCTGGCGGCCGTCGGTTTATGCCGGATCCGAGGGGCTGTCGGTGCTGACCTTGGATTGCCGCGCCTTCGGCGGCCAAGCCGGCGCGTCGGCGCGCATCGAAAACTATCTGGGCTTTCCGACCGGCATCACCGGCTTGGCCCTGATGGCGCGAGCCTACAACCAGGCGCAGAAATTCGGCGTCGAGATGGCGATTCCGGATGAGGTCGGCAGCTTGCAGAGCGAGCCCGCCGATGGTCATGGGCGCTTTTTGCTGACGCTCGCGCAACAAGGAGCGCGTTCGCGCCCGTGCCGTCGTGATCGCCAGCGGCGCGCGATATCGCCGCCTCGACGTCGCAAAATCTCGCATCCTTCGAGGGCACCTGCGTCCACTACTGGGCGTCGCCGCTGGAGGGACGGCTGTGCGCGGGGCAGGAAGTGGCCCTGGTGGGCGCGGGCAATTCCGCGGGCCAGGCGGCGGTCTATCTGTCCAGCCAGGTCGCCAAGGTCTGGTTGATCGTCCGCGGCCCCAGCCTCGAGGCGAGCATGTCGCGCTATCTGGTCGAGCGCATCGCCGCGCAGGCCGAATGTCGAGGTGCTGACCGAGACCGACGGTCACCGCCCTGGAAGGACAGAATGGCATTCTCGAAGCGATCCGCTGGCGCTCCGGTCGCTCCGGCGAGGAGACCAGGCGCGCGATCCGCCATCTGTTCCTGTTCATCGGCGCCGAGCCGAATACCGATTGGTTGTCCGCGCTCCGGCGTGACGCTCGACGACAAGGGCTTCGTGCGCGACCGGCGTGGAATCCCCGCAGAGCGCTCGAAACCAGTCTGCCCGGCGTGTTCGCGATCGGCGACGTGCGCTCGGGATCGGTCAAGCGCGTCGCCGCAGCGGTCGGCGAAGGCGCCCAGGTGGTCGCGGCGCTGCACGCTTTTCTGGCGGAAGCCGGCGACAAACCTGCGCTTCCCGCCAACGCCGGGAGACAGTGATGTCCGACGAATGCACGCATGCCGCGGCGCATTCGCGACGTGACGCCGAGTGCGCTCGGCTGCGAGGAATGTCTGAAAATCGGTTCTGAATGGCTGCATTTGCGGCTATGCCGAACCTGCGGCCATGTCGGCTGTTGCGACAATTCGCCGAACCGCCATGCCACGAAGCATTTTCACGCGACCAGCCATCCGATCATCGAAGCCTATGACCCGCCCGAAGGTTGGGGATGGTGCTACGTCGACGAGGTGATGCTCGACCTCAGCGATCGCGCCACGCCGCACAACGGTCCGATCCCACGCTTCTATTGATTTTCCGGACAGATTCCCGGTCGGCCCGAGCCCCCACCTTAAGAGGGAGGGCACTGGCAAATTCGCGTTAGAGCGCGCCCACCGAATTCGTTAGAGCGCGCGCACTGAGGCGTCTGGCCTGATCCTGTCGCTTGCCGCAGCTCAATCGAGCAGCCAGGGTGCCGCGCAGGCCTGGGCGATCTGGCGGATCTGGTTTAACAGCCCGGCGCCGACCGGGATCCCTTGTTGCATCCGGACCGTCGCGTAGTTCCATTGCGGATCGCCGGCGACCAGGACTGGCTGCGCCGAATCGATCGGCTCGGTCGCCCGCAGATCGTTGCAGAAGCGGGTGACGTCGGCGGTGAATTCTTCAGGGCCGCGGAACAGGCCAGGGTCGATCGCGATGAAGCAATGACCGATATCGGCGCCCTGCGGCTTCTTTCCGGCCATCGGGTCGGTAATCAGGGTCGCCCCTGATAGGCACGAGCCGAGGATATTTACCATCGCCGCCAGCCCGTAACCCTTGTAGCTGGAGGTCTCCGGCGAACCGCCGAGCGAAGTCAGGAAACCGCCCTTTCCGCGCGCCTCCAGCGGGTCGGTGCTGGGGAGCCCGTTTTTGTCAAGCACCCAGCCGGGCGGGCAGGGCTGCCCCTCATTCTCCTTGTTGCGGATGCGGCCGGCGGCCACGGTAGTCGTCGCCATGTCGAGCAGAAACGGATTTCCGTCGGCAGTTGGCGCCGCGAACGACCAGGGATCGGTGCCGAGCTTGGCCTCCTTGCCAAAGGTCGGCGCCGCCTGGGCGAACGAATTGCTGGTGCAGGCCATTCCGATGAACCCTTCCCGCGCCGCCATTGAAGTGTAATAGCCGGTAGCGCCGAAATGGCCCGAATTGCGCACCGCCGCGATCGCGATGCCGGATTGTTTCGCCTTATCGATCGCCACCTGCATCGCGAACCTTGCCGGCACGTGGCCGAGCCCGCCATCGCCGTCGACCAGCGCAGAGACCGGAGTTTCCCTGACGATGCGCGGCCGTGCATTCATGTTTGCGCGCCCGTTGCGGCGCGCCCGGTCGTAACCCGGGATCATCGAGATGCCGTGGCTGTCGACGCCATGCAGATCGGCCCAGCCGAGAACGTCGGCGGTTGTCTCCGCATTGTCTTCCGGCATGCCCCAGGCCAACAGGATCGCTTTGAGCTGCGCGCGATGCTTTTCGTAGGGGGCGGGCATGGGCGCTCCTCCTCAGGGTGCGGTGATGCGGTAAACGCGCGCCGCGGTGCCGCTGTAGAGCGCCGTCTTCTCGGCGGCCGACGCGCCAGCGGAGATGCGCTTGAACGCGTTCCACAGCTCGGTATAGCCGCCGGATTGCTTGTCGGGCGGAAAGTTGCTCTCGAACATGCAGCGGTTCGGCGCCGAAGGCCTCGATGCAAGGCTCGATGTATTGGCGCCAAGCGGCGGCGAGGTCCTCGGACGACGGCGGAACGTCGCGCTCGTGAAAGTCGAACCCGAACGAGGTCATGCCGACGCCGCCGAGCTTGACATTGACGTTGGGGCATTTGGCCAATTCGGCGATGTCCTTCTTCCAACCGGCGAGGATTTCCTGCCGGTGGCCGGAATAGGGACCGACGCCGAGCACGCCGCCGACATGATTGAGGATGATCGTCGTGTCGGGAAAGGTCCGGGCGAGGTCGATCGCATCCGGCAATTGCGGATGGTACTGCCAGGATTCGAAGCTGAGGCCGAGCGGGGCCAGTTGGGCGAACCCCTCGCGGAATTTCGTGTCGCGCACCAGATGCGGCGGCACGACGCGCGTGGCGAATTTCTGGATCGCCGTCGTTGCTCGTCCCACGAGACGCCATGGCGGATGCCGCGGAAACGCCCGCCGCCGACCCTGATCTCGGCCTCCAGCACCTCGCGCACCCGCGCGCCGATGGTCAAATCGGCATGGCCGACGATCGCTTCGGCGACGCGGCATGGGCCATAGCCGCCCGACGCGCTCATCGCCGCGATGCCGTTGACGAACTCGACCTCGCCGACCGGCGCCATCTCCGCGGGGCCGTCCTTGCGGTACATCGAGCGGCATTCGAGAAAGACGGTCGAGACGATGTTATGGCCGCCGCCGATGTCGGTCAGCAACTCGGGCAACAGGTAACGCCCGCGCTGCGGCGTATCCCAGAAATGATGATGCGGGTCGATGATCGGCAATGCCGGCTCCAGCGCGGCTTCGTTCGGCCGTTTGCCAGCCATGCCTTCAGTTCGGCGTCGTTGCGGCCTGCGATGCCCCTATATTCGCCCTTTGCTTCTCCGGCCATGTTTCCTCCCTCACTCCGGTCGCATCGATCGGGAAGAAAGTATAGCCGCACCCCCCGATCTTCGAACATGCCGATATGGATGAGCTGCGGCGCAACGACCCGTAAGCGATGAGGTCGACTAATTGCCTGGTTCCGCCCGCCTTCGTCGCCGGTTCGTTCGAGGCATTCGTTGGCGATTTGCGCCCAGAGCCGCCTCAGCTCCGATGTCGTCGCCTCGCGGTATT
>CAWGFH010000028.1:0-133823 GCA_963821795.1 uncultured Alphaproteobacteria bacterium | reverse complement strand
ATGGTGGCGTTCTCCCACAGAATCTGTGGGTCACATCGCAGACTCCCGCGCCTCATACTGCTCAACAACTGGGGGGCACTGGGCGCCCATAGAGAAGCGCGCCGATTGGACCGCGCGGGTCTTCGCGATTTACGGGTTTGGGCGGGGTGCCTCGCCGCCGCTGGCAGGCAGAGAGTTCAAGCATTATCTTCATCGCTCAGCATCGCGTTTGACGATGGCAAGCATTACGGAACGAGAACAGCGGCCCAGGAGAACCCGATGAACGATATCGCCCCGATGCGGAGCGGGATCGACTTCAAGGCCGAGGCACATCGGGATCCCTGGACGATGCCGATCGAGGAGATCGACGTCAGCAATCCGTACATCTATTCAGGACGATACGTGGGACGGCTTCTTCGCGCGGCTGCGGCGCGACGAGCCGGTGCATTTCATCAACAGCCCGATGTACGGCCCGTACTGGTCGGTGACCCGGTATCGCGACATCATGCAGGTCGATACCTCGCACACGATCTACTCTTCGGACGCGGCGATGGGCGGGATCGCGCTGAAGGACGTGCCGCTGGAGTTCCGCAAGGAAAGCTTCATCGCGATGGACCCGCCGAAGCACGACGATCAGCGCAAGATCGTCTCGCCGATCGTGGCGCCGCCGAACCTGGCCAAGATGTCCAGCACGATCCGGGAGCGGGCGTGCGCATCCTCGACGAACTGCCGCGCGGCGAAGTGTTCGACTGGGTCGATCGCGTCTCGATCGAACTGACGACGCAGATGCTGTCGACGCTGTTCGACTTCCCGTTCGAGGAGCGGCGGACCTGACCTACTGGTCGAACGTCACCACGGTCAACACGCGCGCCGGGACCGAGATCGATTCGGAGGAAAAGCGCGACGCCGTGCTGCAGGAAATGCTCGCGTATTTCACCGAGGTCTGGAAGATCCGCCAGAAGCAGCCGCCGAAGTTCGACCTGATCTCGATGCTGGCGCATGGCGAGGCGACGCGCGACCTGCCGTCCGGCCGCAGGAGTTCATGGGCAATCTGCTGCTGCTGATCGTCGGCGGCAACGACACGACGCGCAACTCGATCAGCGGCGGATTGTGGGCGCTGAACAAGTTCCCCGACGAATACGCGAAGCTGCGGGCCGATCCCGGCCTGATCCCGAAGATGGTGCCGGAGATCATTCGCTATCAGTCGCCGGTGGTGCATATGCGCCGCACCGCGCTCAGCGACGCCGAATTGAACGGCAAGACCATCCGCAAGGGCGACAAGGTCGCGATGTGGTACATCTCGGGCAACCGCGACCCCGAAGAGATCGAGAACCCGGACCGTTTCATCATCGACCGCGCGCGGCCGCGGCAGCATCTGTCGTTCGGGTTCGGCATTCATCGCTGCGTCGGCAACCGGCTGGCGGAGATGCAGCTGACGATCCTGTGGGAAGAAATCCTGAAGCGCTTCCCGCTGATCGAGGTCGTCGAGGAGCCGAAGCGAGCCTACTCAAACCTGATCCACGGGATCACCGAGATGAAGGTGCGCATCCCAGTTCACTAACCTGTCCCCAATCACTCCTCCAACTCGGACGAGGGGCCGGTCGCCGCGACCCCATCCAAGCCGTTCGTTCTCGTCAGAGATCTTCGCTTATCCTCTGCTGGTAACGGGTTCGTATTCCAGGCGCCGGTCGGGATGCTCTTGTCGGCCTTGGGGTCAGGCGGACCTAGGCCGTCATCGGCGCCGGCATGGGCTGGGGCACGCGCGGCGCGGCGCTGGATCGCCACCAGGGCGATGACGCTGAGCAGAGCGGTTGCGATCAGATAGAAGCTCGGCGATAGCGGATTCCGGTCTGCGCGATCAGCCATGTCGCGACAAACGGCGCGAAGCCGCCGAAGATCGTCACCGAGACGCTGTAGCTGAAGGCGATCGCCGACCGCGCGCGTTTCGACGGGGAACTGCTCGGCCAGCAGCGACGGCAGCACCCCGCTGTAGCCCGCCTTGATGAGGTTGAGCAGGCCGACGGCGAACATCGCGGTGGCGAGCGAGGGGGAGGCCACCATCAGCCAAAAGGCCGGGTAGGCAGCGATCACGAACAGCCACGCCATCGCCAGCATGATGCGCGGCCGCGCGGTCTTGTCGGACCAATGTCCGGCGATGACGGAAAAGATGGCGAGCACGACACCGCCGAGCAGCGTCGCGGCGAAACCGGTGTAGGCCGGCAGATGCAGCGTTCTGACACCGTAGGTGGGGATGTAGAGCAGCAGGTAGTAGGAGCTGTTCGAGATGATCGAGATGCCGAACGCGAGCAGTACCGGCATCGGCTGGCGGCGAAGCAATTCGCCGATCGGCATGGCCGGCGGCTTGGCGGCTTCGAGGAACTCGGGCGTCTCGGCCATGCGTGCGCGGATGTAGAGGCCGACGGGGCCGACCAGCAGGCCGAACACATAGGGGATTCGCCAGCCCCAGTCGAGCAGTTGTTCATGTGTCAGCAGCGTCGTCAGGACCAGGCCGAAGAGCGAGACGATGACCGAGATGATACCGGTGCTGGCCCACTGCCAGCTCGCGCTGTAACCCTTGCGCTCGCCGGCGTGCTCGACGAGGAAACTGACGGCGCTGCCGAACTCGCCGCCGACCGAGAACCCCTGGAGGAGACGCGCGATCGTGATGATGACGGGCGCGGCCATGCCGATCGTCGCATAGCCGGGCGTGATGACCATCAACGTCGTGCCGATCATCATCAGCGCGATCGACAGCGTGAGGCCCGCCTTGCGGCCGGCGCGGTCGGTATAGGTGCCGATGACGATGGCGCCCAACGGACGCACCACGTAGGACAGGCCGAACGCGCCGAAGGTGATCAGCAGCGATACGGTCGGATTGCGGGCGGGGAAGAACACCTCGGCAAGCGTTGCGGCGAAGAACCCGTAGACGAGAAAGTCAAACCACTCGAGGATGTTTCCGATCGTCGCCGCAACGATCATGCGATGCATCGAGGGGGGCTGGGGATGTGACGCGACGGGTACTGAATCGGCGGTCATGCCTGCTCTCCCTGACGTGATTGAACGCTGCCTGTTCATTATTGGTCGGTCGGCTGCCGCTGCAGCTCGTGCCGCCATATCCCCATTACGGGGTTATCCCAAACTCTACCTTACCCTAAGCTTACAAAAAAGAAAAACGTGAGCACCGCAGTTGTCGGTTTTACAGGGAGATATTGAGATTGTCGTCAAGGAGGACGTCGGCGTTGTGAACGGTCGTGCGCCCTGTGATCCCGATCACAGAGACGCCTTGCGGATTTGTGCGACGATGGCGACCGGAGCCGCGGTTCTCCAATGCGGCAGGAGGAGGCGAAGCCGAGTGATCGAACCGAACGGCACACGCACGATACGCCATCCTCGACCGTGGCTCGCCGGGCTGTTGTCGTTCTTGGCCCCGGGTGTGGGTCTTGTCTACACCGGAAGAAGCAAGCGTGGGTTAACCTTCTACTTCGGTTTTCTTACCCTATCCGGGATTGTGTTTGCTTCCTTGAGATTTGGGGAGTCGCTCGCTGCATACTTATCGGTTCTGTCTATCGGTGTCGTTATAACCATCCTCAGAATATTCGCCGCGATAGATGCATTTATCCGGGCGCGTGCAACCGGCGCAATTATCCCTGGCCGGTATCAACGCACATGGATCTACATCGGCTTGATTGTGCTCGATCCGATCCTTTACACGGGCGTGCCTGATAGAATGCGAGGATATGTTTTTTCGATACCGACAGATGCGATGGCGCCCGCACTATTGGCGGGCGATCAGATCTTGTCGAACCGGGCGCCAGGTCTTTCTCCCAGCCCGCGCCGGGGCGAAATCGTGATCTTCCGATCACCAAGCGACTGGCGTATTCACTACGTCAAACGTGTTGTCGGGCTTCCAGGTGATCGAGTCCAGATTAGACACGGAATATTGTATGTAAACGGTCAACCAAACTCCCAGCAACGGATTTCCGATTACGTCATCAAAACGGGGCTGAATGAGATGCGATACGCGCAATATGTCGAGTTCCGTGCCGGGGACTGGGTCATATTTGATTTTGCAATTGAACGACGATGGATCTCTAGACAATACTCAAATATACGATGTGCCGACCAATAAATATTTTTTGCTGGGCGACAATCGTGACAACTCCAAGGACAGCCGGGATTTGTCGAACATCGGGTTTGTGCCGGCCGAAAACATAATCGGCGAACCGGTCATGGTTTATTGGCCGCCGAGCCGATTCTGGGACAACGATCCATTAAGTACGTAATGCTTTCAATGGAGTAGGGTTGCGCTCGAAGCGCTGTCGGCAGCTATAAGAGCACGCTGAGATTCTTGTCCAGCAGCACGTTGGCATCCAGCACGATCGTCCGCTTCGCCACCTTCCAGGCGCCCTCGACCTTCCGCAGCACATCCTCCCGGTAGCCGGACAGCAACTGATGATCCGTCTCCAGATGCGAGCGGTACACCAGAAACGCCGTCCTCGCCTGCACCTCGCCGTTCTCCGCGCAGTTCCGCTTCCAAATTGCCGATCAGGTGCCGGGTGCGCGACGGCGGATCCTCCGCCCAGGCCATTCCGGTATCGAGCCGGGCCACCCGCATTTCGCAGATAGCGCTTGTCCTCCTCCAGGATCGCCAGATCACCCAGCGGCGTCAGCTCGCGATGCGCTTCCCGGCGCGGAACGTTCTTGCGGCGCGGCATGAAGTACAGCACGTCGTCGGTGAACAGATCGAGCCACTCCTTGAACTTGCGCTCGTCGAGCAGCCACGCCTCGCGGATATAAAACGGCATCAGCTCCAGCCACAGCGCCTGCTGCTGTCGCACGGCTCCGCCGCGACCGCTCGCTTCGCCACCATCGCGCTAACCCTGCATCGTCGCGGTGCCCTCGAAACGGGCCCGTGATCGGGTCGAGCGGGATGTCGGCCCAGCTCTCCGCATTCATGAACTGCTCCCAGCGCTGATAGAACAGGCGCTGGTTGTTCTCCGAGATGTAGCGTTCGGACACCAGCCCCGGATAATCCGGATGCGGCCCGGCGTGCCCCACGCCCATCGACAGATCCTGCGGGATGCCGGCGCGCGAACCGGCTGGTGCTCGCTGCGGTCACCTGACGCCAGTTGTCGACGTCGTCCTGCTCGAACATGCCCGCGGCACCGTTGTTGGCCTGGCTGCCGATACGGATCGCGCGCTTCAGTTCCTCGGGCACATCCCGGTCCAGCAGCACGAAATGCCAGAACTCGGTCTTCAGCGGGCCGCGCGGCAGCGCCAGCCGAAACCCGAGAATCCCGTTCGGGAAGATCGAATGGTTGCCGAGCTGCACCCGGCGCGCGCGCAATGCGCCAAGCCGCCGCTCGACCTCGGGCATCGTCGCCTCGTGGTACTCCTGGAACAGCCGCATCGTCTCGTCTCGACACGCCGTGCACGTAGCGGGGCATGTTGTCATCCGCGTCGCGAAACGTGATCGCGTGCCCGTTGACGAAGACATGCTTGTTGGGGCTGTCGAACTGGTCCTCGTGCGACAGCCGCGGCCGGCCGAGGAAGCGGGTCTGCACCGCGGCGCTGGAGAGATGGCTGGTCGGGACGTGGTAGTTGTCCGAGCAGTTGTCGACCATCGTCTTCCAGTTGGCCGGCTCGAGCCATTTCATCGGGCCCAAGCGCCTGCATGCCGCCGTCCCGCCGATTGAACACGGTGTCGAGATACCAGCGCGCGTCGCCCAGATAGGCCTCCAGGCTCGGGGCGTCCTTGGCCCAGGTGGCGAAGACGATGCCCGCATAGGTCTCCACCCGGGCCTCGATCAGACCCAGCGATGGCCTGTCGAGCGCGTCGTAATAGGCCTCGGCTTCGCCCGGGACGTGTTCGAGGGCTGCCGTCGTTGCGATAAGTCCAGCCGTGATAGGCAGCACATGAAGCGTTTGGCGTTGCCGTCGTCGCAGCGCACCACGCGGTTGCCGCGGTGGCGGCACATGTTCAGCAGCGCGTGCAGCCGGCCCTGCCCGTCGCGGGTCAGGATGACCGGGTCCTCGCCCATGTAGGTGTGGAAGTAATCGTCGGCCGCGGGCACCAGGCTCTCGTGCCCGATCATCAGCCAGGCGCGCCCGAAGATCTTTCTCCATCTCCTCGTCGTAGATCGCCTGATCGCTGAAGATGCGGCGGTCGATTTTGCCGGTGGCGGGGTCGATGACGGCGTATTTCCGAGTGGCGCCCATACCCGGGTACTCCCTCTAAAAGCCATCCTAGCAGCAGCCGAGGCAGGATCATTACAGGATTTAAGCGGGTATGACCCGCCACGGGCGGCCCGGCGGGGGTGCTCGCTTAAAGTGGATCTATGGGCAGGCTTACAGCGATTTAATGCAGCTGAAATCCGGCTGTCATCGCCTCTCACCAGGTTTTCGAGCGGCCGGAAATAGCACAGTAACCGAACAACCGGCCTCAAGAGAGGGGCTAAGATGGCAACGCCTGTTTTTAAGGTGGATTTCCGCCGGTATCGCAAAGCCGTCGAGGCCGACGTCGTCGGCGAGAGCGCGCTGACCGACGCGGATTTCCGTGGATGCCGCTGGATCGAAGGCAATCCGTCACCATTGCGCAGCGGCATGTTCTGCGGCTTGCGCGTGCTGCCGGGGGAGAGCTGGTGCGCGGCTCATCGCGACGTGGTGTTTGGTGAGAATTCGACAGCAGATGGTCAGGCCGGCGAACTGGCCGGCTCGGACGGCCGAGGCTACAACCGCCGTGTCGTCGGGATCTAATCGGTCATCGAGCCGATGCGAGCGCTGAACATGTCGGCCGATCCTCACGACTCGCCTGGCGAACCGATTAACCATTTGACCGGGGTCGTCGCCGCGGTGCTCGACGAAGGCGCCAAAAGCTTTCCGATCAGCGCGGAGGCGGCTTCGGGTCAAATCGAGGCGGCATTGCGGCTGCACCACCCGCCAGGCCGCGACATCTTCGTCATGATCGCCGGAATAGCGCTGGCCGCAGCCGCCTCTATCGAGCGCGGCAGCGCAGGCCCGGCCCAGCCATGATCGGCGGGCGCCGAGCCCGGCCAGCGAAATGCGGAAACTCGAGATCGGAGCCAGTCGGCCGGAATGGGCTTCCTTTATGGTGCGATGGAGCTTGCCGCATTTGGGCTGGGGTTGGCGGCCATTCTCTCCGCAATCGATATTGTGGCGGGCCGCGGCAATTAAGCTCGTCACTTGCGACTAAGCTCTGCACTGGCGGCGGGAAGCGGATCTGCAGCGGCAGCATAGCGCTTCGACGATCGCATCGTTGCGTTCGCGGGCGTCGCGCGCAAAACTCGGCCTTCAGCGGCATTTAGAGGGCGGAGGGGACGATGCGCGTCGGATTTATTGGCCTCGGCATGATGGGTAAGGGCATGGCGGCCAATCTGCAAAAGGCCGGCCATGACCTCGTCGTGCATGATCTGAGCCGGGCTGCAGCCGAACCTTTCCTGGCAAAAGGCGCCGTCTGGGCCAATTCGCCAAAACAGGTCGCCGAGCAGACCGAGGTAATCTTCACCTCGCTGCCGGTGCCGGCCGATGTCGAATCTGTGGCGCTCGGAGCAAACGGACTGGTCGAGGGCATGCGCCCCGACACCGCCTTTTTCGACATGTCGACCAATTCGGTGGCTGTCGTTCGAAAGATCAACGCCGCTTTCGCCGAGAAGAACCTCTATATGCTCAATTCTCCGGTCAGCGGCGGCCCAGGCGGCGCCGCCAGCGGCAAGATGGCGATCTGGGTCGGCGGCGACGAGCAGATCTTCAACCGCCACAAATCCGTGCTCGACGCGATGGGCGACCAGGCCGCCTATATCGGCCCGATCGGCGCCGGCACGATCGCCAAGCTTGTGCATAACTGCACCAGCGCGGTCGTCGGTGTCGCGCTGGCCGAGGTGATGACGATGGGGATCAAGGCCGGAGTGCCGCCGCTCGAATTATGGGAGGCAGTGCGTCAGGGCGCCACCGGCCGGCAGCGCACTTTCGACCGGCTCGGCAAATTCCTCAGTTCCAGCTACGACCCCGCGGATTTTGCGCTGCGCCTGCTGCACAAGGACGTCTCGCTGGCGGTCGGACTCGGGCGCGAGGTCGGCGTGCCGATGCGGCTTGCCAATCTCGCGCTCGAAGAGTTGACAGAGGCGATGAACCGGGGTTGGCAGCAACGCGACAGCCGCGTCGGCGGTTTGCTGCAGGTCGAACGAGCGGGCATCCCGCCGCTCAATGTCGATCCCGCCAAGGTTCAGGCGGTTCTCGACGCCGATAAGCCGAAATAAGCCGCAGCGGCTGGCGCGTTTCGTGTCGCCAGCGTGCACGCTGATCCCTGTAAGCAGCCGCCCGGAGCGGATTCCTCCAGACTTAGCAATTCGCGAGCGGCAAATCGCTGCGGTTCGAGTATTGCGCTCCGCGACCAGCCGGACGTAAGGCATAAGCCGGCGTTCATGTTTGGGACGGGTTGAGCAGGGAGGCAGCGATGGACGCAACCCTGACGTTGGTCGACCTCGCCGGATCGATCGCCCTTCTGCTCTGGGGCGTTCACATGGTCCAGAGCGGGATCCAGCGCGCGTTCGGACCAAACCTGCGGCGCGTCCTCGGCGCCGCGCTGGGCAATCGGACAACGGCATTTCTTGCCGGATTGGGGATCACCGCAGTGCTGCAGAGCAGCACGGCGACCGGGCTGATGGTCACCGGTTTTGCTGCCGGCGGGCTGGTCGATCTGGTGCCTGGGCTCGCCGCGATGCTCGGCGCCAATCTCGGCACCACCCTGATAGTGCAAATGTTGTCTTTCAACATCTCGAGGGTGGCGCCGCTCTTTATCCTGATCGGCGTGATCATGTTTCGTCGCGGCGGCATTACCCGCACGCGGGACCTCGGCCGGTCCGGGATAGGCCTCGGACTGATCTTGATCGCCCTCACTCAGCTTCTGACCATCCTGACGCCCTATGAGGACGTACCGAGCCTGCGGCTGCTGCTCGGCATGATCGCGACGGTCCCGGTTATCGACGTGATCGTCGCCGCGGCCTTTACCTGGGCAGCGCATTCGAGCGTCGCTGTCGTGTTGTTGGCGATGTCCTTTGCCGCGCAGGGGGTGGTCCCGCCGCAAGCGGCGTTTGCGCTCGTTCTCGGCGCCAATCTCGGCACCGCCCTCAATCCGTTATTTGAGGCCGGTTCGACTGGCGATCCCGCGGCCAGGCGGCTGCCGATCGGGAATCTGCTGAACCGGGCGGTCGGGTGCCTTCTCGGCTTGGCGCTGCTCGGGGTTACTGGTCCCTGGCTGGTTTCGTTCGAGCCGAACACATACCGGGCGGTCGCCGATTACCATACCTTCTTCAATCTGGTGATGGCGGCGCTGTTCTTCCCGGTGCTCGGGCCTGTCGCCCGGTTGCTGAAGTGGATGTTGCCGGCCCGTGCGGCGCCGAGCGACCCATCCCGCCCGGTTTATCTCGACCAGGACGCCATGGAGATTCCAGCGGTTGCGCTGGGCGCTGCGTCGCGCGAGGCGCTGCGCATGGCCGATGTTCTGGAGACCATGCTTCACTCTGCGCTGGAGGCGCTCGATCGCGGCGACCGCAAGAGCATCGCCGAGACTAAACGTCTCGACGACGTGCTTGATCGCCTCAACGGTGCGATCAAGGCCTATCTGACCTCGCTCGATCACGAATCACTCGACGCCGAGGACGAGCGAAGGTTGTCGGAAATCCTTGCGTTTATCACCAATATCGAACATGCCGGCGACATCGTCGAACGCGGGGTTGCCTCGAACCTCGCCAAGCGGACCAAGCGCAATCTCGCCTTCTCGGCCGAAGGAACCGGCGAGATCCACGAGATGCTGCGGCGGCTGACGACGACTGCGCGCACGGCGGCGGCGGTGTTCATGACCGGCGACGTGCGTGCTGCGCGCGAACTGCTCGGCGAAAAGGAGGTGTTTCGCGATTTAGAAACGCGGGCGACCGAGGCGCATTTCGGCCGCATCCGCGCCGGTCGGATCGAAAGCGTCGAGACCAGCGCGCTCCACCTCGACCTGCTGCGCGACCTTAAGCGGATCAACGCGCATATTGCCGCCGCAGCCTATCCGGTCCTCGAACAACGCGGCGAATTGCTGTCGAGCCGGCTCAAGCAGGACACCTGAATTACAACACCGCCGCAGCTGCCGGCTGCGTGCACGACCTGCCCGCCGCGCCGCGATCGCGAGGCCTATGTTCGGCTGCTCTGCGCCAATTGCGACCCGGGGCTGCCGACTGGCATACCGAGCACATGGCTCAGCCGCCAAGCCAAAGGGAGGGTCAGCAGCACGACGCTCGCGACGAGCAGCATCGCTGCCGGAATTCCCACCGCGTCCCCGAACAGCCCGTAAAGAGCCGGCGACAACGCACCCGCGCCGATCGTGCCGGTGTAGAAGACACCGAACGCATGTGAGCGCCGCTCCGGCGCCGCCAAATCGGGCACGGTGCCGTAGAGCACGGAAGACGTACCGTTGAGTGCAACGCCGATGATCGGAAGCAGCAGCAGCGCCGCGCCGATCGGCAATGGGAGAAGCGCCACGATGCCGGCTGCCGTGGCGCCTTCGGTGATCAGCACGGTCGGCAGCATCCCGAGCCGCGCGCCGAGGAAGCCGCAGACAAGCTTGCCGGCGGCGCCACCGGCGAAGAGGAGTGTCAGCGCGAAGCCAATTTGCGAGACTTCGGCGCCTTTTGCCCGAAGCAAAAACGGCAGAAAGGTCAGGAAGCCCATCCGCGTCGCGCTATCCAGGATGCCGATCGCGAGCAGGAGGCGGAACCCGCTGCGCGGTCGGTCGACCTGTTTGTCAGCCTTCGGGCCGCTGGCTGCGACCTCTGCGTGGTCGGCGGACGCCAGCGGTATGCGCCGCAGCAAAAGTCCGATGACGACAGCGCCAGCCAGCCCGATCAGGCCCACTATGGACGCTGCCGAACGCCAGGACATGACCACGATCAGGCCGGCGGTGACCGATGGCAGCGCCATCTTGCCGAGATCGCCGGCAAAATTATAGGTGCCGAGCGCGCCGCGTGATCGAGGCCCCGGATAGGCGGTGGCGACGAAATTCGATGCGATCGGATGTTGGGTGCTCGATCCGATACCGCCAAGGATCAGTGCGGCAGCCAGCAGCGCAACACTGGAGCTGGCTCCGAGAAACAAATAAGCGGCCGCCGCGCCGGCGGTGCCGGCCGCGAGCATCGCCGCTCCGCCGATCCGCTGGGCGAGCTTAGCGGCCGGGCACCTGCAGCGCCGCCATGACGCCGGCATAGAGCGCACGGAGGATCCCGATTGCCGCGTAGCCGAGGGCAAACTCCGCCTGCCAGATCGGCAGCAGCAGATAAAGGGTATCGGTGAAACCGTCATGCAGCGCATGCGCGCCGCACGCGACCCAAAGCACGCGGCCCTGGGTGCGCTTAGCGTGATCCACCCGGGCGGTGGTGGTCGAGAGAGCCGTGGTCGTCATGACAAGCACACGTTCCAGCGAGGGGCGGGCGCTTCGGGCTAAATTCGGGCCGGCGCACTGAGAGGCCATTTGGCATCATGACACTTTGATGACAAACCAATTGTTTTGACCACTGAAGTCAGAAAAACTCACAGCTATGGCCCGACCGCGCTTGCCACCGCTGAATGCCGTCAAGGCCTTCGAAGCTGCCGCTCGGCTCGGCAGCTTCGTGCGGGCCGCGGAGGAACTGAATGTCACCCATGGCGCGGTAAGCCGGCAGATTCGCCTGCTCGAGGACTGGCTTGGGGTTCGGCTCTTCGTGCGCACCAGCCGCAACGCCGTGCCGACCCGGGCCGGGGCGGATCTGTTGGCCGAAACCGGGCCGGCGCTCGACCGGTTAGCGGGCGCGGTTCAGCATGTCCGGCGCGGCGCGGAAGCCAGCGGGCCACTGTGCGTATCGGCGCTTCCGACCTTCGCAATGCGCTGGCTTATCCCGCGCCTTCCGGAGTTTCAGCGCGATCACCCGGGATTGGAATTGCGCATCGTCACCGCGAGCACGACGGCCGAGCAGTTCCGAATGGATGCGGACGTCGTGATTTCAGGCCCGTCTCGGCAGCTTGGCTGGACCGGCAAACGCTTTCTTGGCGAAGCCCGCTTGCCGCTGCTGAGCTCCGAGCTGATGGAGCGCTCCCCACTGCGCGCACCGGCGGATCTAGCGCAGCACACGCTTCTTCACGCAGCCACGTTGCGCGAGGCGTGGCCGCAGTGGCTGGCAGCCGCCGACATCCCCGATCTCAAGCCGGCGCGCGATCAGGTATTCGAGCATTTCTATTTCGCGATCCAAGCGGCCATCGAGGGACTTGGCGTGCTGATGGGCCCAGTGGCTCTGGTCGGCGATGAACTGCGCGACGGGTCGGCTGCTCGCGCCATTCGAGGAGCCGGCGCTCAGAACCCGCGGTTACTTCGTCTACACGCGCCTGGCGAGCAGCGAAGCTGTCGCGATCACAGCTTTTCGAAGGTGGCTGCTTGGGGCTGGGGGTCGGACAGAGATGGAACATCCGAGCTATCTGTCGCCAAGCCGGTCGTAGCAACCCTCGGCGACGCGCGTCGCTCGGTTCAATCGGCTACGCGACCCGCTCGAACTTCTGCAGGGAGCGCAGATCGGCCGGGTGCGGCTTTCCCGGGTACATTTGCGGCCACGCTGTCCAGGAAACCTCGCCGACGTAAACGTCACCGCGCGAATCGACCGCCAGACCATGCGGCGCCAGGAACTTGCCGAGTTCGATCCCGCCCGGGGTGTCACCGAAGCGGCCGATCAACTTGCCCTGATGGTCGACAATGCTGACCCGCGGTCCGAGATTGGGGATGTCGCGGCTTACCGCTGCGGCGGGGCCGACTTCGCCGACATAGAAAATCGGCTGATGGCCGTAGGGCATGCAGAGACCGCAGGGGCGGTGCAGGTTCTGCCACTGCGTCTCGAACTTGCCATTGCCGTCGAACACCTGGACACGGTGGTTCTCGCGGTCGGCGACGTAGACCCAGCCATCGGCGTCGCAGCAGATGTTGTGGACGATGTTGAACTCGCCTTCGCCGGTTCCGGGCTCGCCCCACGACATCAACAGCTTGCCGTCGGGCGTATATTTGTGAACGCGCGAATTGCCGTAGCCGTCGGACACATAAACCTCCCCCTTTGGCGACAGGGCGGTATGGGTGCAGCGGTGGAACGGCTCGCCGCTCATATAGGGCGCCGGCTTGCCCGGCACGCCGAGTTCCAGCAACACCTTGCCGTCGAGCGTGACCTTGCGCACGAAATGCCCGCCGTCATCGGTCAGGAACATCGTGTCGTCCGGCGCCATATGCACGCCGTGGGCGCGGGGATATTGGCCTTCGCCCCATGAGCGCAGGAAACTGCCCTCTCGGTCGAACACCATCATCGGATGCTCGCCCCGATTGAAGACGTAGACGTTGTCGCTGCTGTCGACGCCGACACCGCCGACTTCCTTGAAGGACCAGCCCGCCGGCAATTTTGCCCAGTCGGCATTGACCCGGTATCTGAATTTGCCGCTTCCGACGATCATCGAAGCACTCCTTCCCGCGGGCCGAGGCGTACCACTTTATTTCGCGCGCAAGCCATACCAGGGGTGCGGATTACCCGGTACCTTGACTCGCAACGCGTAAACTGAGGTGTGTGCGCAGCACAGCAAGGTTCGCAGATCAGGCCCGCCAAAGGCAAAATTTACCGCCTGCTCGGGCCATTTGATGATTCCCACACGCTTGCCGTCGGGGGCCATCACCCAGATGCCGCCTGGCCCGGTGCAATACACGCGGCCGATGCTGTCGACTTTCACGCCGTCGGGTATGCCCGGTTCGCCACCCTCATTGAGATCGGCGAAGATGGCCCGCCCGACCATGTGGCCCGCCGCATCGAGCTTGATGGCATGGATATATTGCGACGAGCGGGTATTCGCCACGTACATCGTGCGCTCGTCGGGCGAAAGTGCCAACCCGTTCGGGTATTCGCAAAGAGCCAGCACCGAGAGGTCGCCATCGGGCGCCAGGCGATAGACGCACGCGCCGTCCCAAAGATCGTTGTCGCCGGCAGGGCCAGGGATCTCGCGCTCGTGGTAGGGGCGGCGCTTATCCGGATCGGTAAAATAAAGGCAGCCGTTCGAGTGACAGATCACATCGTTCGGGCGATTGAAGCGGCCGCCTTTGTAGTTGTCGACCAGCGATTCGACTCTGCCGTCCGCATCCATGCGCGTAACCCGCCGGTCGTCGCCTTCGCACACGATCAGGTGGCCCTGCAAGTCGAATGTCGTGCCGTTTCCGCCGATCGTGCTCCTGACGACCTCCGGCGGCTTCCCGGGCGTCATGCGAAACAGCTTGTTCTGGCGAATATCGACGAAATACCAATAGCCCTCCGGGTGCCATACCGGACCTTCGGTGAAGATAAAGCCGGTGGCGAGGCGCTCGGCTTCGGTAGTTTCGAGCACTTCGGGCAAGTAGTTGGCTGTCGCCATGATGCGCTCCTATGGCGTTGCGAACAATGGTGAACCTGGAGCCAGCCGGGCGTCAGGCGGGTGACGGAGACCAGTTGTAGATCCGCTGCAGCGTCTCGCTCATCAGCGCGGCGCGGTCGCCGTCGGACAGGCGGTCGGTGACTCGGAACGCCTCGGCGCCCTGTTCGTAGGTCAACAGCCCGACCGCCCGGGTCCAGTCGGTACCCCACATGCAGCGAGCGAAACCGAAGGCATCGAAGATATGGCCGAGCGGATCCCAAATGTCGCGGTAGGGGAAAGGTTCATGAGACAGGGTGCAGGCCCCGCTAATCTTAACCGCGATGTTGTCGTGCGCACCCAGAGCCAGTAGTTTCGGCAAATCGGCGAATGGCGCCGCGGGCGCGGGCGGCTCGTGTGGTTGCGGCAGGCCGAGATGGTCGATCACCAGCCGGGTGTTCGGGTTTCGAGCCGCCAACTGCCCGGCCTGTTCCAGGCGCCCGGTACAAGCCATGTTGACCGGCAACGAATGTCGCGCGGCGGCGGCCAAAACCCGGTTGATGCCCGGATCGGCCGGGTCGGTCGAGACCCCGTCTCTCAAGAAGACCCGGATGCCGACCGTGCCGGCGGTGGAAGCCCAACCGGCAATCGTGTCGGTGACGCCGGGGTTGGTCGGATCGACCGGCTTGACCAGCCGGAACCGAGTTGGATGCGCCGCGTAGACTTCGAGCGCATAGCTGGCGTCGTAGCGATACATGCTGAACGGCGACACCAACACCGCGCCATCGACACCGACGGCGTCCATGGCGGCAACCATCTGGTCTCCGGTAACCTCCGGCGGCCCGTACAGGGTGCCGACCCAAGGGCGCCCCGGATGGTTTCGTTCATAGGCGTGAACTTGGGCATCGAACGTCGGCATCGGCATTCTCCTCCATGCATCCGGTATTCTTCCGGCCTCGGTCAGCCACATGGAACGCAACTTGGGCGTCCCTCGGGTTCAGCGACTAAGCCGTTCCAACCACGGCTTCAGGATCAGCGGCGCATGCGAATCCACAGCCAGCGGGCGGCGAGGATCAGCAGCGACCCGACCACCGCGGCTAGCACATCACGCAGCGAAATCGACACCTTGTCGAGACCCCTCAACAGCCCCAGCAGCCGAAACAATATGCCTCCGATCAGCGCGCCGAGCAGGCCGAGAGCCAGATTCGACAACAGGCCAAAGCCTTTGCGCTCGCGCCGCGTCAACCGCGCGGTCAAGCTGCCCCCGAGCAGACCGACAATAATCCAGACGACAAGCTGGTCGAGCGACGGCATTACAGCCTCCCCATTCGCGGCTAGCTTATAGCGGTGGTCGATCACGATCGGTCAAATCAATCCCCCAACTCCCAGCGAACCCAAGCAGCCGTCCTCAAGGGAAAATCCAGCACCAGATCGCGCGCGTGCTTGACAGCGGCCGGTCCAGAGGGCTGAGACTGCCAGCGGAGCGGCTGAGACCGTACAACAAATGCGAAGACATCAGAGGGCGGGGAGGAAATAGTCATGACAGACGAGACGACGCTCTGGAAATCGAGTTGGCGCGAGGTCATCAAAGGGGGCGCGGCAGCGGCGGCTGCCGCGATGCTGCCGGCGGGCATCGCCGACGCTCAGACCGCTGATATTCCTCGCGATCAAACCATGATTCTTATCGGCATCAACAGTCGAGACGGCCGCTGGGTCGATTATGAGTTGTGGAACCCGTATGCGATCGGGGCGAACCACCAGAACGGACCCAACCTGATCTACGAGCCGCTCGCCTATTACAGCGCCTTTGCCGACAAGTGGTATATGTGGCTGGCGCAGAGCTATGAGTTCACGGAGGACTTCAAGCAGCTCACGATTAAGACACGTCCGGGCATCAAATGGAGCGACGGCACGCCGTTTAGCGCCGAAGACGTCGCCTATACGATGAACACCTTGGGCGACCTCGGGCCCAAGGTGAAATGGGGTGTCGATGTCAATCAGGCGCTGGACGAGGCCAGCGTCACCGATCCGAACACGGTGGTGCTGAAGTTCAAGATCCCGTCTCCTCGGTTCTTCTTCTTCGCAACTTACAAATACGACATCGGCATCTACATCGTGCCGAAGCATATTTTCCAGGGCCAGGACTGGACCAGCTTCAAGCATTTCGACATTGCCAAGGGTTGGCCGATCACGACCGGGCCGTGGAAAGTCGTGGAATCCTCGCTGCAGCAGAAGGTGTTCGAGCGCCGGGATAACTGGTGGGCTTCTGAGCAGAAGCTGGCGCCGATGCCACCGACTAAGCGTAATATCTGGCTGCCGATGGTCAACGAGCAGAATACGGCCCAGGCCCAGATCACCAATCACTCGGACTTCGGCGGTCCCTTGCAGCCCGCGACCTTCCCCACGGTGATCCGACAGAACTCCAAGGTCACCTCGTACTCCGGGCAGAAGCCGCCCTGGGGCTATGTCGATTGGTGGCCGATTTCGCTTTACGTCAACAACGAGGTCAAACCGTTCGACGACAAGGACGTGCGCTGGGCGCTCAGCCACTACATCGACCGCCAGCAGGTCATCGCAGTCGCCTATCTCGGGGCCGAGACGACCTCCGCCTTGCCGATGCCGCCGTACAAGCCATTGCTGCCGTATTTCGACGTAGTCAAGGATCTACTCGCGAAATATGACACGCTCGAATTCAATCCCAAGAAGGGTGACACCCTGCTGGAAGCAAAGGGATTTAAGAAGAACGGCAGCATGTGGGAGACCGCGGACGGCAAGCCGTTCACGCTAGACATCATCGGCTTTGGCGCCTCCGGCTCGGCGATGGGTCCGGTGCTCTCCGAAATCCTGCGGCGTCATGGCGTGACGGCAAGCCTGACCTTGCCGCCTGACTTCAATAGCCGCTTCCAAAAGGGCCAGTATGCCGGTTCGATCTACGGCCATGGCGGCAGCATCCGCGAGCCGTACGACACCTTGCGCCTTTATCAGAGCCAAAGCATCGCAGTGCCTGGCGCGCACGCGGTGAATTTCAGCCGTTGGAAGAACCCCGATTTCGACAAGATTGTCGATGAAGTTTACGTCACCGATCCCAAGGATGTGGAGAAGCTGAAACAGCTGTTCCGCGCAGCGATGGAGATCTGGCTGCCTGACCTGCCGGACATCCAGCTGGTGCAGAACTATCATCGCATCCCGTTCAACACGACCTATTGGCGCAACTACCCCACCGAAAACAATTCCTATGTCAACGGCGCTTCGTGGCACCTGACGTTCCCGGTCGTGCTGTGGAACCTGCAATCCGCATAAATGACCAGTCGAGATGGAACAAATTGTGTCTTGCGCGGGCTTGTCCCGCGTATCCACGTCTTCCTTTCGGGTGTCCAAAGACGTGGATGGCCGGGCCAAGCCCGGCCAAGACGAGAAGAGAAAGCTGATTTTGCCCTTTTGCGTCCGTCACAAGTTCCCCCGGACAGCCCTACTCTTTCGCCCGAACGATGATTTTATGCTCGGCTGAGAGCGCTTAACCCAGATGCACGCCGTCTATATCGTCAAGCGCTTCGGAGTCTTCGTGCTGATCGTTTGGCTGGCGGCGACACTCAACTTTTTCCTGCCCAAGCTGTCCGGGCAAGACCCGGTCCGCACCAAGCTGCTCGAGGAGGCCTCTCTCGGCGGCTATGTGCATGCCGGCATTGAGGACATGGTAAAGGAGTACCAGAAGCGGTTTGGCCTGGATCAGCCGCTGTGGCGCCAATACCTCACCTATCTCGGCGCGGTTTCGCGCGGCGACCTCAACTATTCCATTGCCAACTACCCGCGTACCGTCGTTGGCATGATCCGCGAAGCATTACCGTGGACCATCGGGCTGCTCGGGGTGACGACCTTGTTCTCCTTCGCGGCCGGCACGATCCTCGGCGCCCTGCTCGCCTGGCCGCGGGCGCCGCGCTGGATGCGATGGCTGATGCCGCCCTTGTGGGCTTTGCACGCCATCCCCTTTTTCCTGCTCGGGCTGGTGCTGAGCTGGCTGCTTGCCTTCAGGTTCCAGTGGCTGCCGAACTTCGGCGGCTACAGTCCCGGCGCCAATCCGGCATGGGACTGGCACTTCGTCCTTGATGTGCTGCGACACGCCATCCTGCCGGCGCTTTCCATCGTCCTCGTCTCGATAGGCGGCTGGGCGCTTGCGATGCGTGGGATGATGGTCACGACAATGGGCGAAGACTACGTCATCTTCGCCGAGGCAAAGGGCCTGCGCAGCGCAACCATCTTCACCCGCTACTGCATGCGCAACGCAATCCTGCCGCAGACGACCGGCCTTGCTTTGGCCTTGGGGCAGATCCTGTCGGGTGCGGTATTGGTCGAGGCAATTTTCGGCTACCCGGGGATCGGGGCGTTACTGTTCCAGGCGATCGAGGAGAATGACTTTTTCCTGATCCAGGGGATCGTGTTTACCGTCATCGTGGCGCTCGGCTTTGCGACCTTCGTGCTGGACGTCGTCTATCCCTGGCTCGACCCTCGCATCTCCTATCGCCGGACCTAGACCAGGTGCTCGGTTATCTTCGCCGCAATGTTTCGCTGCTGGTCGGACTGCTTTTCCTCGGCATTCTGGCGGTGTTCGTCGTCGTCGGGGCGCTGACGGTTGATACCGGAAATGCCCAGCCGCTATCGGCGCCGGCGCTGCAGCGGCCATCCTGGGATTATCCGTTCGGCACCGATCGCCAGGGCCGCGACCTATTGGCGGTGATGGTAGCGGGCACGCCGCTGACATTGCGCATCGGCTTTATCGCCGGGTTCATCGGCGTCGGCGTCGGTGCCGTATTGGCCTTTACCGCCGCCTATTACCGCGGTCGCGTCGACACGGTCATTCGCAGCATTGCGGATATCGGCCTGACGGTCCCACAGTTGCTGGTGCTGATCATTATCGCGGTTTCGCTGAAGGGCAGCCTGACGGTGAATCAGATGGCGATCATTATCGCTTCCCTGGCCTGGCTCAGTCCGACCCGCACCATCCGCTCCCAGGTTCTGACGTTGCGCGAAAGGGGCTATGTGGAAATAGCGCGGCTCAACGGCATGAGCGGGCCGGAGATTATCTTCCGCGAATTGATGCCCAATCTGCTGCCCTATCTCGCGGCCACCTTGGTCAGCAGCGTCTCGGCCGCGATCCTCGCCTCGGTCGGCTTGGAAGTTTTGGGGCTCGGGCCGGTCGAAGCTCCGACCCTCGGCATGACGCTCTACTGGGTCAATTTCAACGCCGCGATCATCAATGGCTGGTGGTGGTGGTGGACCGCCCCGCTGGTCGTGATCGTCATGGTGTTCCTCGGTCTGTTTTTTCTGACCGCGGGCCTCGACGAGATCGCCAACCCCCGGCTGCGGCGATCGGTATGAACGCCAGCATTCTGCGCGTTGAGCGGCTCCGCGTTTCTTATAACCATCCTCTCGGCCCAGTGCGGGCTGTCGACGAGGTCAGTTTCTCCCTGCTCCCACGAGAACGCTTTGGCTTGGCCGGCGAATCCGGGTCCGGCAAGTCGACGATGGCGTTGGCCATCCTGCGCATGATCAAGCCGCCGGGCCGGATCGAGGGTGGTGCGGTCTGGCTCGAGGACATTGCCTTGTCCGGCCTGACCGATGACGCAATGCGCCGACTGCGGCTCGCCGGCATCGCGATGGTGCCGCAAGGTTCGATGAACTCGCTCAACCCGGTGGCGCGCATCCGCGAGCAGATCCGTGACGCGCTGGCCGACCATGGCGAACGCCTGTCCAAGCGCGAGATCGACACTCGCATACGGAAGCTGCTGGCCCAGGTGGGGCTATTGCCCGAAATTGCCGACCGATACCCGCACGAGCTGTCCGGCGGGATGAAGCAGCGCGCTTGCATCGCCATCGCGATCTGTCTGCGCCCGAAAGTGATCATTGCCGATGAGCCGACCAGCGCGCTCGACGTAGTCGTACAGCGGCAGGTCATGGAAACGCTGGGCGGGGTGCAAGCGGAGCTGGGTGCGGCGGTGATCCTGATCGGCCACGATATCGGCCTGATGGCGCAGTTCGTGGACCGCCTGGGCATCATGTATGCGGGGCGGCTGGTCGAAGTGGCGCCGATCCGCGACATCATCACCGCGCCTCGGCATCCCTATACCCGCATGCTGATCGAGAGCCTGCCATCCCTGGAGCGTAAAGGCGGGCTGAGCGGGATTCCCGGTCTGGCCCCTGTCTTGCGCGAGCTGCCCCCAGGCTGCGCCTTTCATCCGCGCTGCCCGAACGTGCAGGCCCGCTGCCGCGCCGAAAAGCCCGCCGTGCGAGCCATCAACGAGGACACTAGCGTAGCGTGCCATCTCGCATGACGCCGCTGCTTGAACTTCGTGACGTCTCGAAGCACTTCGCTGGGGGCATGTTCGGACGGGATCGGAAGGTCGCGCTCGAAGGTTTTTCCTTTGCGATCGACCCGGCGCTACCGGGAATCACCGCGGTGGTCGGCGAAAGCGGCAGCGGCAAAACCACCTTGGCGCGGCTGCTGCTGGGTCTGATCGAACCCTCCGAGGGTGAGGTCAGATACGAGGGGCGCCCATTGCCCAGCCTGTCAGCCGCGCAACGGCGGCAATTCCGCCGCGAGGTGCAGGCGATCTTCCAGGACCCGTACGAGGTCTATAACCCATTCTACCGGGTGGACCACGTATTGACGACGCCGGTGCGTAAATTCCGTCTGGCGCCGACACGGGCGGAGGGGCGAGCGCTGGTCGAGGAAGCGTTGCGAGCGGTTGGCCTGCGTCCCGAGGAAATCCTTGGCCGCTATCCGCACCAGCTGTCCGGCGGGCAGCGCCAACGCATCATGGTGGCGCGCGCGCTGCTGCTGCGGCCGCGCCTGATTGTCGCCGACGAGCCGGTTTCGATGGTGGACGCCTCGCTCCGCGCCACCATTCTTGGCAGCCTGCGCAAGTTGAACGAGGAGCTGGGCATCTCGATCCTCTACATTACCCACGACCTCGCCACGGCCTATCAGGTCGCCGATACAATCCTGGTGCTGTACCGTGCTTCGGTCGTCGAAGCCGGCGATGTGGAACTGGTGGTGAAGGCGCCGCAGCACCCGTACACACAATTGCTGATCGGCGCGATCCCACGCGTCAGCACAGTGCGAGATTGGGGGGCAGAGGAACGAAAATCCGAGGGCGCCGCGCCGGTGCACGGTTGCAAATTCGCCGATCGCTGCCCGGTCGCGATGCCCCGCTGCAGCAGGGTCCAGCCTGCACTCTACCGCATCCAACCACGCCGCGCGGCGGCCTGTCTGCGGCTTGACGACTGGCCGGCTTTGCCACCAGAAGAGATCGGGAAGGTTCTATTCCCGGATCCAGCAGCCAAATCGCCCCTTGCTGCGACGTCCTCGGCCTGAACTCAAGCACGATCTCTCCGCCGGACCGGCGAATTACCTCACCATGGATGAGCCTTAGTGTGACGGACCGCTGGCATACAGTCCAAATATCACCAGCACGGTCCCCGTCCCCATCAGCGCGATGCACGAGGGCAGACCGATTTCGAGCCATTCGGCGCAGATTAAGGCCGAACCCCGTCAAAATGAGGCCGGTGACGGTCAGAATATTCATGCCGAAGAGGATGTCTTTGGTCAGCACTACACTATCCAACCCGTGATCGTGCGCGGCCAACCCGGAAAACCCATTGCCGGTGCAGGAGCAGGCTCCCTGTGCCTCAGGGAGAACCGCATCAGCATTCGTGGCCCCGCCTTCTTGATAATGCTTTCGCTTCTCGGATGCACTCGGATTGACCAGAGCCAACATGCGCCCCAACCGCCGGAGGGTAACGCGAACATGCATGAACACGGCCTGGCTGACATTCCCGGATTGAGCCTACGGTTCGGTCGCCGATGATGGTCTTGTGGAACTGCCCGGCCAGATTTGTGTTGACAACGTGCGGACACGGGTCATATGAACGCGCGTCGCAACAGACAACAGGAGAAGGACCTCAACATGCTCGCCACAGCTGTTGCACATCGCGAGAATGTGCACCGTCGTGGCGTTACCATCAACCTACGTGCCACGGCTCATCTGAGAGACCTCATTGACCGGGCCGCTGCCTTACTTGGACAGAACCGAAGCGAATTCATGCTAGATAGTGCGCGTCTTCGTGCTGAAGACGTACTTCTCGATCAAAAGTTATTTTCTTTAGACGAAAAACAGTATCAAGATTTTCTCAACCTCTTGGACGAACCGCCTAAGCCGACTGAGGAGCTTAGGAGAACTCCTCTCGGTAAGGGCACCATGGGACAAGTAGCGCCACACCCAACCAGCCTCCGGGGGCCGCAACTGCGGCCCCCGGAGCGTTTAAACCGTGGGCACGTTGTCACGTCGTTCGACTGTGGAAAGCCTGATCTAAACGACTGGCTGGTTCGGCAGGCTCGCAATAGCGAGGGTAGGTCGGCCCGCACTTATGTAGTCGCGATCGACTACAGCGTCGTCGGATATTACTGCCTTGCGGCTGGTTCTGTGATCCGTGACGAATTACCGAAGGCCAGTCTGAGACGCAATGTGCCGGAGCAAGTCCCGGTGATCGTTCTCGGGCGACTTGCAGTCGATATCAAATTCGCCGCCCGTGGCTTTGGAAAAGGTCTCTTGAAGGACGCTCTTCTGCGATCCCTCAATGTTTCGGAAACGGTTGGCGCGAGAGCTGTTCTGGTTCACTCGATTGACGAGCCAGGCATGCGCTTTTTATCGCAAGTTTGGCTTTCTACCTTTTCCGACAAATCCGCTGACATTGGTCCTTCCACTGGATACCGTGAAGGCAGGCATCGCATCGCAGCCATAACCGCGGCTGCGTAGCGCCGATACCGTGACGCGGCCCCACTTCCATCTCATTACTCGCTTCCGTTGTACGCATGCGAGGCATGCGCCGCCCGTGCTTGCCCCCAGATTTTTTGAGGGGTTGAAGGGGTTAGATGGACTCCACCTAACCCCTTCATCTTGTTGGCTCCCCGGGCCGGACTCTGAACCAGCGACAAGGCGGTTAACAGCCGCCTGCTCTACCAACTGAGCTACCGGGGATCAGAGCGCCCGAACACAGCGGGCGCGATCCTGCCTGGAGGCCGGAAGCGGAATCGAACCGCTGTACGAGGATTTGCAGTCCTCTGCATAACCACTCTGCCATCCGGCCGGCGCGGGGTGATATAGGCGCGCGCCGCGGCGAGGGTCAAGCTGCAGCCGCGCGTGCGGGTCCGTCCATCCGATGCCGGCGGTGTTGCTCTGGCCGGCTACAGGTCCCCCATATATTAGCAGTTTAATGGTCAATCGCGAGTTCGGAAATGGCGCGTGTCACCGTCGAAGATTGCGTGCTCAAGGTGCCCAACCGGTTCGAGCTGGTCCTGCTCGCCGCGCAGCGGGCGCGCGAGATTACCTCGGGAGTTCCGCTCTCGATCGATCGCGACGACGACAAGAATCCGGTCGTCGCCCTGCGCGAGATCGCCGATGAGACGATCAGTCTGCCGCATCTGAAAGAATTGGTTGTTCGCGGCATGCAAAAGCATGTCGAGATTGACGAGCCCGAGGAGACGCATGAGCTCGAGGTCGATCCGAGCGTCTTTGGCGTTGCCCCGCCGCCCGGCGCGTTGTTCGATGACGAGGACGCGGCGGGAGCGCGGGGCTTCGAGGATGCGGACGTCGAGGACGAGCTCGAATCCGAAGATGCGGGGGAGGAGGCCCTCACCCAGGATTTCGCCGAAGATGAAGACGCGCTCGACGAATCCCTGGCTGAAGACGTGCTGTCGGCGTTGACGATGCAGAGGCCGACGATCTGATCGGCGTTTCAGGCGACGAACTGCCTGACGACACCGAGAACGATCTGAACGAGGAAGATTTGTCCGGTGCCGCCGACAAGGATTTGTGATCGCGGACGCCATTCTCCACCGAGCCCGAGGAACAACGGCGAGTGAAGGACCCAGCGCTGCCGCGATCGAGGTACTCCGGGAGCGAGGCAGGGCATTTGCCATGATGCGGCAATTCGAGCTCGTCGAGCTCGTCCGATCCTACGATCCCGAACGTCGACGAAACCGCGCTCAACCGTGCCTATGTCTATTCGATGAAGGCGCACGGCGCGCAACTGCGTGCCTCTGGCGACCCCTATTTCTCCCACCCGGTCGAGGTCGCCGGCATTCTCGCCCAAATGAAGCTCGACAGCGCCTCGATCGTTACCGGGCTGCTGCATGACACCGTCGAGGATACGGTCGCGACCCTCGACGACATCGAGCGGGTATTCGGCCCCGATATTGCCAAGCTCGTCGATGGCGTGACCAAATTGTCGCGGATCGAGCTGCAATCCGATCAGACCAAGCAGGCCGAGAATTTCCGCAAACTCGTGCTCGCGATGTCCGAGGACATTCGCGTCCTGTTGGTCAAGCTCGCCGACCGTCTGCACAACATGCAGACCCTGCACTTCATCAAGAGCGACGAAAAACGGCGGCGGATCGCGCGCGAGACAATGGAGATCTACGCACCGCTGGCCGAGCGGCTGGGCATGCACCGGATGAAGGACCAGCTCGAGGATCTTGCTTTTGCCGAACTCCACCCGGAGGCGCGCGCCAGCGTTCTGGCTCGCCTCGATTTCCTCCGGGATACGGGTGCCGCCGCGGTGCCACGCATCGAGACGGAGCTGCAGCGCAAATTGACCGAGGGCGGGCTCGCCGGGACGGTGGTCACCGGCCGCGAAAAATCGCCCTATTCGATCTGGCATAAGATGCAGCGCAAGAACGTGGCCTTCGAGCAGCTCTCGGATGTCATGGCCTTTCGCGTTCTGGTTGACAGCGTCGGCGATTGCTATCACGCGCTGGGCATCATCCATTCCGCCTATCACGTGGTCCCGGGTCGCTTTAAGGATTACATCTCGACACCGAAGCTCAATAACTACCGCTCGCTGCATACCGGCATCATCGGCCCCGAGCAGCAGCGCATCGAGACGCAGATCCGGACCCACGAGATGCACGAGGTCGCCGAACTCGGCGTCGCGGCGCATTGGACCTACAAGCAGGGCGCCGGCAAGACCGAAGGTCCGCAATACCGCTGGCTGCGCGAACTGCTCGACATTCTCGAACACGCCTCGGGCCCTGAGGAGTTTCTCGAGCACACCAAGCTCGAAATGTTTCAGGACCAGGTCTTCGCCTTTACGCCCAAGGGCGATCTGATCGCGCTGCCGCGCGGAGCCACGGCGGTAGACTTTGCCTACGCGGTCCATTCGCAGATCGGCGACACCTGCGTCGGCGCCAAGATCAACGGTAGGCTGGTGCCGCTGCGAACGGAACTCGGCAATGGCGACCAGGTCGAAATCGTCACGTCGAAGGCGCAGCACCCGTCGCCAACCTGGGAGCGGTTTGTTGTCACCGGCAAGGCGCGCGCCCGGATCCGCCGCTTCGTGCGCACCCAGCAGCGCGCGCAGTATCTCGATCTCGGCAAGGCGATCGTGCAGAAGGCGTTCCGCCAGGAAGGCCACGAATTTTCCGAGCGGCCGCTCGAGGGGGTGCTGAAGACCTTCAACTGCCCGACCGTCGAGGATCTCTACGTCGCGGTCGGACAGGGACTGGCGACCGGGCGCGCGGTAATCAACGCTGCTTTTCCGCAGCAGCAGGAGGCCAAGTCCAAGGTCGTCTCACTGGCCCGCGCGCGGCGCAAGGTCGGGCACAACGATACCGCGGTGGCGATCCGCGGCCTGATCCCCGGTATGGCGCTGCATTTCGCCGGATGCTGCCATCCGCTGCCCGGCGACCGCATCGTCGGCATCGTGACCACCGGTAAGGGGGTGACGATCCACACCATCGACTGCGAGACGCTGGAAAATTTCGCCGACACGCCGGAGCGCTGGCTCGACGTAGCGTGGAGCAGCAGCGAAGCCGATTCGATCCATGTTGGCCGCCTCAACGTGATGATTGCCAACGAACCCGGCAATCTCGGCAGTCTGACGACAGTGATCGGCAAGCAGGGCGGAAACATCAGCAATCTGAAGATCACCAACCGCTCGTCCGATTTTTTCGAGATCATGCTCGATATCGAGGTCGCCGACGTCAAGCATCTGACGACGATCATCGCCGCGTTGCGCGCCAACCCGGTCATCAACTCGGTCGATCGGGCGCGCGGCTGACGCGATGATCCTCGGTCTGGGCAGCGACCTGATCGACATTCGGCGGATCGAGCGCACGATCGCGCGCTTTGGCGACCGCTTTCTCAATCGCGTCTTTACCGATGCCGAACGCGGCAAATGCGATCGCCGCGCCGACCGGGCGGCCGGCTACGCCCGGCGATTTGCCGCCAAGGAAGCCTGTTCCAAGGCACTTGGCACCGGCTTTCGTCGCGGCGTGTTCTGGCGCGATCTCGGGGTTGTCAACCTGCCGTCGGGGAGGCCGACGATGCGCCTGACCGGCGGCGCGCTGCAGCGCCTCGATGAGATCACGCCCGCAGGAATGGTAGCCCGGCTCGATATCACGCTGAGCGACGAGCCGCCGCTGGCGCAGGCGGTGGTAATCATCACCGCCGTTGCTGCCGCGGCCGACTGAACCAGGAAATCGTCCCGGCCCGACTGTCGCGCGGCGCCGCGCTTGACTTGCGGCGGCACGCTTGGCTTGATCCACCGCCATCTACGCCGGCCAAGGCACATCATGAAAACGAATCCTGCGCGCAAGGTGATCGTAAAGAAGAGATCGTCGGGCGGAGTTGCCGACACGATAAAGACTGTCGTGTATGCAATCCTGATCGCATTGGCGGTCAGAACGGTTGCATTCGAGCCCTTCAATATACCATCTGGCTCGATGATTCCGACCTTGCTGGTCGGTGACTATTTGTTCGTCTCGAAATTCTCATATGGATACAGCAGATTTTCGCTGCCGTTCGGATTGCCGCTGTTCTCCGGGCGGATCTTCTTCCATTCGCCAGAGCGCGGCGATGTCGTGGTTTTCAAATTGCCGACGGATAATTCGACCGATTACATCAAAAGGGTCATCGGCCTTCCTGGCGACAGTATCCAGATGAAGAGCGGCATCCTTTACATTAACGATAAAGCGGTGCCGCGCAGGCGCATCGGGGACTATCTCTATCAGGAAGGCGATGGCGCGGTTATCCCGATGAAGCAGTATATCGAAACCTTGCCTAACGGACGGCAGCACCGGATCATCAAGATCGGGGATGACGGCCCGCTTGACAATACTCCGCTCTATCAAGTCCCGCCCGGCGACTATTTTATGATGGGTGATAATCGGGATAATTCACAGGATAGCCGTGTGTTGTCGGCAGTTGGCTATGTGCCGGCCGAAAATTTGATCGGCCGGGCGCAATTCATCTTTTTCTCGACCGATGGATCGGCACGCTGGTGGGAAATCTGGAAATGGCCGTTTGCGATTCGGTACGGCCGGCTGTTCCACGGGATCAATTAGCATTGCCTGGCGAGGAGAGCAGCCAAGCCGGCTTGCACCCGCACGCTGCGGTCTCGACCCCGCATGCGGATGGGCCGATCGGGCTTGCCGGGACGCTGGGTTACGCGTTTTCCAGACACGCGCTTCTGACGGAAGCCCTGACCCATCCGAGTGCGCTCGTTCCTGGGCGGCAGCGCGGCCGCCGAGTGACGGCAAACCGTGGATACGATCGCCTCGAGTTTCTCGGCGATCGGGTGTTGGGCTTAGTCGTCGCCGATCTCCTCTGGCGGCGCTTCGAGAACGAGCCCGAAGGCCTCTTGACCCGCCGGCATGCTCATCTGGTACGCCGCGAAACCCTGGCGCGGGTCGCCGAGCAAATCGGGCTTGGCCGTTTTCTGGTGCTTTCCCACGCTGAGGCCATGTCCGGCTCCGCCGCCAATCCGGGGATCCTCGCCGATGCATGCGAGGCGGTTATCGCCGCGATCTATCTCGATGGCGGATTCGCCGCGGCAGCGGAGTTTGTGATGCGATGGTGGGAACCGCTGGTCGCCGAAATGCAGGGGCCGCCAAGCGATCCGAAGACGGCATTGCAAGAATGGGCTCAGGCGCGCGGCGCCGGTTTGCCGCTCTATCGGCTGGTCGCGACCAGCGGCCCGGACCACGCCCCGCGCTTCACCGTCGCGGCCAGCGTCGCAGACGGCGCCAGTGCCACCGCGACTGCCTCCTCTAAACGCACGGCCGAAGCCGGGGCGGCCGCAGCTTTGCTTGAACTGGTTGTGCAGCGGACACCGAAGAGCAGCTAGCACGGAGGCGGCGATGGCCGGGGGGATCGACGAAGGGCTTGCGGTGTTTGAGGCGCCGCGGGCGGCGGTCGAGCCGCTGCTGCGATCGCTGCGCATGGTAAACACCGCAGCCGATGCGCTCTTTTACGATGTCGGCGTGCTGTGGCAGCAACTGTTCGAGCGCGGAATACGGGTCAGCACCGAGATCAACGCGGCGGCGCCGACCGGACCCTCGAAACTCGACGCAGTCCAGAAAGCGGCGGCACATGTCGTCAATCTGAGTGCCGTGACCGACCCGGAAGGCGTGATCCTGGTCGTCGAACTCGCAACGCGCGCCCTTCATCGCGCGATATGCCGATGTCGGCGAGTTTCTGAAGGTCGGTCTCGAATTCGGCGGGGCGGAAGAGGGCAGCCAAGTGCCGGCGCCATCAAAGGTGCGGACCGTTTCGGTCTCCGGTGTCGGCAGTTCGGCGCTTGGCTCCGTGGCCTTCGCCTGGAATGTGTCGGACGCGCTGGGCGAGCCGGTGGCGGCAATCGTTCCCGGCTACGGGCTTGCCGATATCATCCCGCAGGCGCTGGGCGGCTTCTTCGGATACGGCCTCGCCGATTATGTTCGCGATCTCGGCGAACAGGCGCTGGCGCTGATGGCGCCGCAGATGGCGACGACCGGTCGACGTCTGTCGCGATCGATACCGGAACCGAAAGCGCCGGCCGCCGCCCTTGGTCCGACGTTTCGCCGTGGCAGTCCCGAATCCGACATCCTCCACGCGATTCTCCAACACGCGCCACAGGTCACCCGACTGTATGGCCACAGCAAGGGCTCGCTGTGCATAGGCAATGCGATCAGCGGCCTTGCCCCCGATCGTGCGAAGACGCTGGAGATCAACACCTTTTCCGCCGTGATCGAGGAGACGGGAGGCGCGCGGTTCAACCAGATCCTTGGCCGCATCGACCCCCTCGGCCAGTTGAATTCGTGGGGCAACCTGCCGGAGCGCTGGATCGCGGCGTGGCACAGCACCAACACGATGCTGCCGCTTACTGTCCCGGTTTCAAAGCTGACGACCGAGGCGCTGCAATCGGGTTCGCAGCGGACTTAAAGCAGCAATTTTTCAAGCGGTCGGCCATCAGTTCCGGTGGGTCTTCTTCGGTGAACCAAGTGATGAAGCGGCCTTTCGGGGTCCATCACATTCAGAGGCCGGATAGCCGGCTTTTGTGAGAAGCAATAGGCCCCCGAGCAGTCCGACCGCCCACGGGAGTGGCGTAGGCAAGCGCCTCAGCGGCCGCTGCCGCCTGCGGGCAAGGGGATCCATGTCAGCATCCGTTAGTGCTGCATCTCGGGCATTGCTCCCATCCCCGGCATCGGCTTCATTGCTCCAACCTTTTGAATCGCGACGTCGACCGTCCGCTTACCCGCCTTTTCAAAAGTCAGCGTCAACGGGAATGATTGGCCTGGGCTAAGCGGCTTTTTGAGCCCTTCGAGCATGACGTGCAGGCCGCTCGGCGCCAGGGTGACCGGCTGCCCTGCCGGGATGTCGATCGCTGCAACTGGCCGCATCTGCATGACCGTGCCCGACATGGTCATCGTGTGCAGCCCGACTTTTTTCGCGATCGGGGAAGACACCGCCACAAGGCGATCGGCGGTCGGCGATTGGATTGTCAGATAGGCGGCGCCGACTTTAGATCCCCCTGGCGTCGCCCGAGCCCAGGCGTTGCCGACCTCGATCTGTCCGGTTTGGGCCGACGCGCTTCGTAGGCCGAGGACGAGCGCCACAACCAGGAACACGATCCCAATAGACTTCATCTTGCTCCTCCTGACAGCTTCTGGGTAAGGGCCGGGGGCCCGTATGCCGTTCCCCGGGTAAAGCGTTCGCACCGGCCCGATCCCGCGCAGCCCATCACATCGTATGGCCGGCATGCGCCTGCACTCTCGCCGGGATATTCTTGATCCGGTCGACATCGGCGGCGAGGCTGCGGTCGGTCACGACACCGGTCGATCCACGCGCGGTCCAGCGCGCCCGCACATCGCCGCTGCGGTCGAGCAGTAGGTCGGTCTCGCCTCCATCATCGGCCGCACGAAACAGCGCCAACGCGGCGGCGGTTCCGGCTGAGACGCCGACCAGCGGCGCGGTCGGTTCGGTGTCCGGGGTCTCGGGGCGGTCGAGAATAATCGGCACAACCTTCAGCCCGGTGGCGGCCAGCGAGGTTTGCACCGCGGCAAGCTGCGCCAAGCGCTGAGCGGAAGGAGGCCCGCTGAACAGCGCCAGCAGCGCCGGCCCGGCTTCCAGAAGGGCGCTCAAGGTCTGCTGTCCGCCCGCTGTTTCGAAAGCGAAAGCGGGAATGGCCGGCGCTGCGCTGGCGGAGACCTCTGGCCCCACCTGCCGAGAAATAACGCCGGCGGCTCGAGCGCGGACAAAGTTGACCATATCCCAGCGTTCAGCGGCGCTGGTCACCCCGGCAAAGCCCGGCATCGCGCCGTTGCCCCGCCCGTTGCTGACCCACCAGAACAGGTCGCCCGGGGTGTGCGCGAATAAATGCGGCGCCGTTAGATCGGCTGGCCGCATCGGCAGGCCGGCGGCCGCGGGGCCGTCGCCCTTGCCGCCCGAACCGTGGCAAAGGGCGCAATTCGCGGCATAGAGACGGGCGCCGCGATTGATCGAGTCATCGCTATAGGGCTGGGCCGGCGCATAAAAGGTTGTCGGGTATGCCGGTTCGATCGCCGGTCGAGAAATGATCGCACCGAGTCCTAGACACAGTACGACGCCGCTCGCAGCCGCCATCGAACGGCGGTAGCGACCGGCGGCGGCCGTGGCTACTCCTGCCACCACGCAGGCTCCGGCGATCGCTGTTACGAACGCCAACATGAGCTGCGACCGCGCCGCGAGCCCGCCGAGGTCGAGCTTGAACGGCAGCGGCCACCCGGGCTCGGTGTGCAGCCCCGGCGGCAAAACACCGAGAAGGCCGACGATGCCGAGAACGCTAATGCCGAGGCCAGCCTCGACCAGCGCGTTGCGCCGCAGATGGCCGACCGCGGCCCACAATGTCAGCGGCATATCGTCGTCACCCGGGGCGAGACGCGGGGCCATCCGCAACAGGTTGACCGCGGCAATCGTTACCATCGTCGCAAAGACTGCGATCTTGGCGAGCAGGAGGCGGCCGTAGAGGTGCCGATCAGCGCCGGGACCGTGCCGGCGAGAAACCAGGTGTTTACCAGCCCGGCAGTGAACAGGATCGCGACGCTGGTCCCGGCCAGCACCGAAAAGCGCAGCACCGCCCGCCGCGCGCGCGCCGCCCAATTGGATCCGGCGCTCCCCCGCGCCTCGGCCAGCAGCAGCGCCAGCGGGATCAGCGAACCGAGCCATGCGCCGGCGGCAAGCAGATGGAGGGTGTCGGCGGCGAGATGCAGCTCGCCGGGGCGGCCGGGGGTCGCCCCGCCATGCCCCGCCCCGGCGAGGGTCGCAAGCATGGCGCCGCCGAGCACCAGACCGACCCAATTGGCACCGCGGCTGGGCCAGCGGTGGCGTGCCGCAACGCATAAAGCCAGCAGCACGGCCAACAGCAACCGCACAAGCCAGATTTGCCCGAACCGAGTGCGGGTCAGCACAACCGCGACGACGCCTTGCGACAACACGCCATTGATCGGCTGGCCGCTCAACCTTGCCGACAGCGCCAACAGCCATGCGATGCCCGAGACCAGCGCCAGCGCCAGGCTCGCAAATGCGAGCACCAGCAACTGCCGGCGCAGCCGCTCCGAGGGTTCCGGAAAGGCGACGAAACAAAGGAAGGCGAACAACCCGGCGAGCGATATCGTCGACGCGTAATGAACCACCCGCGCCGCGATCAGCAACTCATCCATCGTGCCTCGCTAACCCCGACTCCGCTGTCTGACCGAACATCTCATCCCCCGCCGACGGTGAAGATGAAATGCCCCGTCGTTGTATGGGTGTCGACCGAGAGGGCATGCCACATGACCGTGTAGGTGCCGGGCGGCAACGGCTTTAACGGCACCCGCAGCTGGGTCGGATCGTTCGGATCGACCTGGGCGTTGCCGCTACCGACATTCTTGCCGGCATTGTCGCTGACCTGCGCGGTGGTGAACGCTGGTTCGAGCTGTTGCGTGAACCACAAGGTCACCGCCGCGGGCGCGGCAGGCACCGTGCTGCCGACGGCCGGGCTCGCATGGTCCAAAAACGCATGGGCCTGAGCTTCCGGCGCGGCGAGAAGGGCGGTCGCGAGGACCGCGAGAGCCAAAATCCTCATTGCCGGAACCATTGCGAGATCGGCCGTCCGATGCCGTGCGGGAACAAGTCGTCCAGGTAGAAGTGCAATTGCACGACGCCGCCGATCCCGTGTCCCGACAGGCTGTTGGTCGGGATGATCATTTCCGCGCCGATTTGGTAGTACTGCCCGGCCCAGATGACGCCGGGCTGCACGGTGCCGGTCGTCGTCCCACCAAACCCGCGATTGAACGGTGAAGTCAGCGCAAATTCGACAAGCGGGATCATCCGGTTGAACGGCGCGCCGAGCCCAAGGTCACGGACTTGGGCTTGCAGATAGGGGATGCTGTACTCGATCGCGAACCCATAGAAGACATCGTTCGGGTTCACCGTGCCGTTGGTTTTGGTCTGCACCGGAAAATCCACGGCAATGTTGCCGGTCAGCGCGAGCGGGCGCAGCCACGACAACGAATTCGGCAGATCGCCAAAGCCTTTGCCGAAATCGATGGTCGGCGACACCGTCGTGAAATCGGGCGCGCCAGCCGACAGGTTGCCGGTATTCCGCCAGGTTACGTCGAGGTCGGCGAGCGCCATCGCCTCATGCTCTGCGTTGATGAACAGCTGGTACTGGGTGCCGGTGGTCAGGCCGGTCCCTCCGGTCACGGTCGGCAAGCCCGGTGACCTGATATGTGCCCAGTCGCTTCCGATCGTGAAATCCCAGTTGGGCGTGATCAGCATCGACAAGTCGCTGCCGAGGTCCCACTCGCGCGACCCGTCGCTTTGCGTCGGGTTCAGAGTGAACGTCGGCAGCGACATCTCGCTGGCGACAAACGGGTCGTCGGTCAGGATCGTGGCAGGGAAAAACCGGTCGCCGGCAAAGCCGTGCGCGCCGGCCTCGGCGCCCGGCAAAAGCGCCGCGACGGTCGCAGCCGCAAGGCTGCGGTAAATTACCCGGTGCATGTTGGTGCTCCCCAAAGATCGGAATGCGCCGGGCGCAGCAAAGCTGCGGCTCCGGCGGGGTCGGCTATGTAGTCAGGTCGGCCCTAGCGGTCGGGGGAGCGCGGGAGCGATAAGCGACGGCGCAATCGGCGTGCCGCGCGGTGTCAGCCGCCGCGCGCAGCACGGGTACCTCGATGCGGATTGGAGCCGGCAGCAGAACGGCGCTGGCCGGGGCAAAACCGGCGAGAGTGGCGAGCGAGCCGCAGACCGCACAATCGGCGTGATGATGTTTGCCGTGGTCTTGGGTTCCGTCACCGGGCTGAGCGTCTTCGTCGTGATGCCCGGTTAACAGAGTCAGTAGGCGCGAGCTGAGATCATGTTCCGCCGCGCCCGAATCTTCCCGGTGGGACAGGGGTTCGACGGCGTGGGCGAGGTCGAAGGCGAGGTGGATCGGGACGAGCGCATCGAGGCCCAGCGCGATCACGCCGAGCCACGCCGCGACGGCCCCGAGCCTCAGGCGGTTTGGCCGCATTCCAACCGATCCCCCGACAGGCGCCTGCAGCTATCGGCACCAGGATTTCGAGATTAGGGACCAGCGACAACCTTGTCTATCCCAGCCCCGCTCTTGCGTCTCGTTTGCAGGATACCGTAGCATCGCAGGCGTCGGGCGACGCCGGGCAGGGCGCGAGGAGACCCTTGGTGAGGTCCGGAGACATTGAGCGGGCGGTTGCGCGCGCGCAAAGCATCTGCGCGCGACGCGGAACCCGGCTGACGCCGCTGCGCCGGCGGGTGCTGGAACTGATCCTGGCCGGCGACCAGCCGATCGGGGCCTATACGCTTTTAGCCGAACTGCAACGCGAGCGCGGCAAGATCGGTCCGCCGACGGTTTATCGCGCGCTCGATTTCCTGCTCGCCGGCGGGCTGATCCACAAGATCGAAAGCGTCAGCGCGTTTATCGCCTGCGGCGATGTCGAGCATCCGCATGAAAGCCAGTTCATGATTTGCGACGATTGCGGGGCAACCGAGGAAGTCCGGGACGAAGAGATCGTCGCAAGTCTGCGCCGGCTGGGCGAAGGCCGCGGCTTTGCCGTAGCCCGCCAGGTGATCGAGGCGCGCGGGCTGTGCCCCGCCTGTCGCGCCGCCCATCGCTGAACGCGCTCGGCCGCCGCTCACTCAATCGATCTCGCCGCAGGCGGCGGGTTTTCATAGCTCCCGCCCGCGAGCCACGCCGTGTTGTCGCCGCCGAGGCTATCCCTGCGCGCGGGCTCTCTGGCGGCGCCGCTTGGCCTTCAACTTTGCTTTGCGTCGATTGGCCCGCTCCGCGGTCCGTGAATGGCGCTGTTGAACTCTCTTCACGATATTCTCCCGTCGTCGAGAAAGGCCTCGACGCTGGTGTTTAAAGGTCGAGCCGGCGTCGGGCTTCGATCAGATTGAGCCGGCTCTCGATGCGGCGTAATCGATCTTCATCGCCGCGACATCGCGGTCGACCGCGTCGAGCCGCAACGTCATCTGCCAAGTCGTATCTCGATGCGGTCGAGTCGCTCGTGGGTGCGCGCGAAATTCGCGCAGAGAAAGTCGAGGACTTGGAATTCGTCAGCCATGACGCGGTTCGGGTTCTAAAGCTGGGGCGAGTGACCGGATTTGAACCGGCGACATCCAGATCCACAATCTGGCGCTCTAACCAACTGAGCTACACCCGCCGCCGGGGCTGGAGGTAGCGGTTCGCGCCTAACGCGTCAAGCCCGAGGCGTCAACGCATTCCGGAAAATCCGTGCGCTAAGCTTGGGCTTCATGACCCAGGCTCTGCATCCTACATCTCGGTAATGATTTCACCGGAAGGTTGGCGCCGCCATGCGCTGTTGACGCCCGGGCAGATGGGCGAGGCCGACCGGCTGACCATCGCCAGCGGCGCCCCCGGCATCGTGCTGATGGAGAAGGCCGGCCTTGCAGTAGCCGACGCCGTCTCGCGGCGCTGGCCGCCCCGGCCTCTCGTGGTGTTGTGCGGACCCGGCAACAATGGCGGCGACGGGTTTGTCGCTGCGCGGATTTTGGCCGAGCGCGGCTGGAATGTGCGTCTGGCGCTGCTTGGCGACCGGGCAGCGTTGCGCGGTGACGCGGCGGAAGCGGCCGGACGCTGGCGCGGTCCAATCGAATCGCTGACCCCGGCGGCGCTGGATGATGCCGCGCTGGCAATCGATGCGATGTTCGGCGCCGGGCTCGCGCGGCCTATCGAGGGGGCGGCGTTGGCGGTCATCGAGGCGCTCGGGCGGCGGGGAGAACTTCCGGTCGTGGCGGTCGATGTGCCCAGCGGGGTCGACGGCGCCAGCGGCGAGATCCGGGGCGCAGCACCGCGGGCGGCGGTCACGGTCACCTTCTTTCGCAAAAAGCCCGGCCATCTGTTGCTGCCGGGGCGAATTTGTTGCGGCGAGACCTTGCTGGCGCAAATCGGCATTGGCGACGCGACGCTCGAGCAAATCGGGCCTGATGCGGCCGAAAATGATCCAGATTGGTGGCTCGCGGAGTTCCCGCGGCCCCGCCTCGACGGCCACAAATATACCCGCGGGCACGCGCTGGTGGCTGGCGGGGCGGTGATGACGGGTGCCGCCCGTCTGGCATCGCGCAGCGCGTCCCGGATCGGCGCCGGACTGGTTACCGTCGCCGCGCCGCAAGACGCATTCGCGATCTACGCCGCGGCGCTGACCGGGATCATCGTGCATCCGGTCGCCGGGCTCGACGATTTTCGTGCATTGCTTGCCGACAAACGGCGCAATGCCGCGTTGATCGGCCCCGGCGCCGGGGTCGGGACAGAGACCCGCGACCGAACCTTGGCGATCCTCGCAGCAGGCACACGGGCCGTGCTCGACGCCGATGCGCTGACCTCGTTCGCCGGCGACCCGCAAACCCTGTTCCAGGCGATCGGCTCGCCTGTCGTGATGACGCCGCATGCGGGTGAATTCGCCCGCCTGTTCGACGCGAGCGGCAGCAAACTCGATCGGGCAGGGCAGGCGGCCCGGCGGAGCGGTGCTGTCATCGTGCTGAAAGGAGCCGACACGGTCATCGCGGCACCGGATGGCCGCCTCGCCATCAACTCCAATGCCCCGCCCGATCTGGCAACGGCGGGCAGCGGCGACGTGCTCGCGGGAATGGTACTGGGGCTGTTAACGCAAGGAATGGAGCCCTTCGCGGCGGCGGCAGCGGCGGTGTGGTTGCACGGCGATGCCGCAAGCCGAATCGGCGCCGGGCTGGTCGCCGAGGACCTGGTCGATGGCCTGATGCCGGCGCTGCGCGGCCTGGTGCGCGGGCGCAGATCCGGCGCGCTTGGGGGTTGACGCCCGCTCGCTCGTCGCGTCTCTGTCAGCATCTGCCACAGCCGATATGGCCCCATGAACGATCGCGCTCCTGCCGGCTTCTTCGAGGGCGTCTTCGACCGGACGTTGACCAATCTGCGCAGCGCCTGGCGCGACATCGCCTTGTCGGCCCGCGGGGTGCTGGCTCGCTCGCCGCGGCCCGAACTTTCGGACGACGATCTCGGACGGCTGCGCGAGCAGATGCTGAACTGTCTCGACGGGCGCGGGGGCGAGGTCACCGCACGGGCGCGCGCCGCCGATCTCGGTCGCACCTACCTGTCGCTTGATGCGGACGGGCGCGAGCGGTTTTTGCGGCTGCTGGCCGGCGAATTCGATGTCGACCGCGCGCGAATCGACCGCTGCTGCGCGGCACTGGGCGAGGCTCCGGGACCCGCCGAGCGGGCCGATGCCGAGCGGGATCTGCGAAACGCGCTGGAGCCGCCGCGCATTACCTTGCTGCGTCAATTCAACGCGCTGCCCGAAGGGGTCAAATTCCTCGTCGACCGACGCGCCGAGTTGCTCGATTTGGGGCGGCGTGATCCGCTCCTGCACGGGCTCGAGGAGGATCTGAAACGATTGCTCGCCAATTGGTTCGACATCGGCTTCCTCGAACTGAAGCGGATCGGGTGGGAATCACCGGCCGCTTTGCTTGAAAAGCTGATGGCGTACGAGGCGGTTCACGAGATTCGCAGCTGGGCCGATCTGAAGAACCGACTCGAGGCCGACCGCCGCTGCTTCGCCTTCTTCCACCCGCGCATGCCGGACGAGCCGCTGATCTTTGTCGAAGTGGCGCTGGTCGCCGGGATGGCGAGCGATGTAAACGCGTTGCTCGACGAGGCGGCGCCGATTGGCGATCCGCAGGCCGCCGACACCGCGATTTTTTACTCGATTTCGAATTGTCAGCATGGTCTGGCGGGAATCAGCTTTGGCGATTTTCTGATCAAACGCGTCGCCGACGCCTTGGCGAGCGATCTGCCGCGCTTGAAGGTGTTCGCCACCTTGTCGCCGCTGCCGGGGTTTCGCGCCTGGCTCGATCAGCGGAGCGCGACGGCACCCGGCAGTCTGCTGCTGCCCGCCGAGCGCAGCGCCATTGAAGCGGTTGGCGACGGGATCGGCGAACAGGATGTCCCCGCCTTGCTCGACCGCTCCGACTGGCATGCCGAGCCTCAGCTGGCCTCTGCATTGCGCGAGCCGTTGCTGCGCCTGTCCGCGCGCTACCTGCTGCGCGAGCGGACCCCGTCCGGGAGGGCGCTCGATCCGGTCGCACATTTCCACCTGAGTAATGGAGCACGGATCGAGCGATTGAACTGGCTGGGGGACATTTCCGACAAGGGGCTGCAGCAATCCGCCGGGATCATGGTCAATTATCTCTATCGCCTTGCGGATATCGAGGCCAACCACGAGGCGTATCGCGGCGAGGGCCGGGTAGCCGCCTCGGGTGCCCTGCGCGCTTTGGCGCGAGCCGGCTGAGGCGTCCGCAGCTGGTCCTGCCATGCGGCCGCGGCGCAGCGTCTTGAATTTGGCCGATTCCCGTGCCAAGTCAGGCGGCCTGAGAGCGAGGCGCCGCATGCGCTCGTCTAGGTGTCAGATCGCCCCTATGGTAATATTGCCTGAGCCGGGCCGGGCTGGCTGTTCCGGTCGATTGCCGCGGCGGGCGTGGCGGAACTGGCAGACGCACTGGATTTAGGTTCCAGCGATGTAAATCGTGGGGGTTCAAATCCCCCCGCCCGCACCAGGGCGCGCCAAGATCATCGTTTCGAAAGGCTGTTGCCGATGAAGGGTTCATTATCGACCGTGCGGAGTCGACCAAGGCTGGATCGTGGGGCCGCTATCCGAAGTGGGTGCCGCGGGTTCGGCGATGCCGACGGCAATGCTGCGGGTTCGCTCCGATGGAAGTGATCGAAACCAGCGCCGACGGCCTCAAGCGCGAATTCCGCATCGTCGTCCCTGCCGGCGAGCTTGAGGACAAGGTCGTCAGCCGGCTCGACGAACTCGGCCGCACCATTCGCCTGCCTGGTTTCCGCCCGGGCAAAGTCCCGATGCAGATCCTGCGCCGCCGCTATGGCCCTTCGGTGTTGGGTGAAGTGCTGGAGAGCACCGTGCAGGGCAGTTCGGCGGATACGATCCGCGAGCGCAACCTGCGGCCGGCCTTGCCGCCCAAGTTCGACATCGTCTCGTTTGGCGAGGGCGCCGATCTCGAATACAAGATGCTGGTCGAGGTGCTGCCCGAGATTCCCGATCCTAACTTTGCCGATCTCGGCATCGAACGGCTGGTGGTCGAGGTGCCGGAGGACAGCATCGACGCGGCGATTGCGCGAATTGCCGATCAACAGCGCAAATCCGAGCCGGTCGAGCGCGCGGCCCAGGACGGCGATATCCTCGTCGTCGATGTCGAAGGGCGGGTCGAGGACCGGGAAATTCCCGGCGCCAGCGGCAAGGATCGTCAGATCGCACTAGGCTCCGGCGCCTTTATCCCAGGCTTTGAAGAGCAGCTGATCGGTGCGTCCCCGGGGGAACACCGCGCGGTCCGGGTGTCCTTCCCCCCGGATTATGCGGCCGCCGATCTTGCCGGCAAGGAGGCGGAGTTCGAGGTCGACGTAAAGGAGGTGCGCGAACGATCGCCGGTCGTGATCGACGACGAACTCGGCAAGGCGGTTGGGCTCGAGAGCCTTGCCGAACTGCGCCAAGAGGTGCAGCAGCAGCTGGAGCGCGATTATGCGGTCGCCTCACGATTACGCCTGAAGCGGGCATTGCTCGACAAGCTCGCCGAACGCTACGATTTTCCGGTCCCGCCGGGCATGGTGGAGCTCGAGTTCAACAATATCTGGGCACAGCACGAGGCCGAGCTCGAAGCCCGCAAACAGGGCGACGGCGAAGCCGCGGAGGAGGCCGCGCTGCCGAGCGAGGAGGCTCCGGTTGAGGAGACGGCGGCGACGACCCTTGAATCTGGCGAAGAGTCCACGGAGGACCCGGAGGCTGCGCTTGCGCCCGAGGGAGATGCTGACAACAGCGCGGAGCGCGTCAAGGCGGAATACCGGAAGATCGCCGAGCGCCGTGTCCGGCTCGGACTGTTGCTTGCCGAGGTCGGGCGCAGCAACAATATTACGGTCACTCAGGAGGAGATCAATCAGGCGATCACTCGCGAGGTGCGGCGCCATCCGGGGTACGAGCGCCAGGCGTTGGATTTCTACCGCCAAAACCCCGAAGCGGTGGCCAATCTGCGAGCGCCGATTTTCGAGGATAAGGTGGTCGATTTCATCGTCGAGCTGGCCAAGGTCGAAGAACGCCGGGTCACCCCACAGGAGTTGCTGGCGCTTCCCGATCCTGATGGCGAGGCGTCGGTCTCGGCCGATCTATCCTCGGACAGCGCGGCGTCGAGCTGACCGGGTTGTTGCGCGCTGATGGCGGTTGAGGAGGGAATTCCCAATGTCTGACTATTTCGAACAGTACATGAACAACTTGGTGCCGATGGTCGTCGAGCAGACAAATCGGGGCGAGCGCGCCTATGACATCTATTCGCGCCTGTTGAAGGAACGCATCATCTTTCTCGTCGGACCGGTCCACGACGCGGTGGCGAGCTTGATTTGCGCCCAACTGCTGTTCCTCGAGTCGGAAAATCCGGCCAAGGACATTGCGTTCTACATCAACTCGCCGGGCGGCGTGGTCACTGCGGGGCTGGCGATCTATGACACGATGCAATACATCCGCTCCCCGGTCTCGACCGTATGCATCGGACAGGCTGCCTCGATGGGATCGCTGTTGCTGTGCGCCGGCGCCAAAGGCAAGCGGTTTTCGCTGCCGAACTCGCGGATCATGATCCATCAGCCCTCCGGTGGAGCGCAGGGCCAAGCGACCGACATCGAGATCCAGGCGCGTGAGATCCTGGCGTTGCGGGCCCGGCTCAACGAAATCTATGTCCGGCACACCGGCCAGCCATTGGAGGTGATCTCGACGGCGGTCGAGCGCGATAAGTTCCTGTCGCCGCTCGAAGCCGAGCGAGTTCGGTCTGATCGACGAAGTCGTCGAAACCCGTCCCGGCCGCGACGAGTCGGAAAAGGGGTTCAAGTAGAAACCAGTTTGCCTACGACCCGAGCGCTCCACGGCGCAGGACCATTATGATTAAGTGGTTGTTGATCAGCCGCGAGCACATATACTCGACCGAAGCGTCCGGGGTCTTCGAAGACGCCCGGGCCGCCCGCCAACGAGTGCGGGCGCTGCCCGGTCGGCTACCCGGCGACCAAGAGGCTGGAAAGGCCGGCGCGAGTCTCCGGCCGATAACGGAGTGGCGATGACCAAATCCAGCGGCGGCAACTCGAAGAACACGCTCTACTGCTCCTTTTGCGGCAAGAGCCAGCATGAGGTCAGAAAGCTGATCGCGGGACCGACCGTGTTCATCTGCGACGAATGCGTCGAGTTGTGCATGGACATCATCCGAGAGGAGCACAAGACGACGCTGGTCAAGTCGCGCGACGGGGTACCCGGGCCGCGCGATATCTGCAAGGTTCTCGACGATTACGTGATCGGCCAGGACCACGCTAAGCGGGTGCTGTCGGTTGCCGTGCACAACCACTACAAGCGGCTGGCGCACGGCGCCAAGGCCAATGACGTCGAATTGGCGAAGTCGAACATCCTGCTGGTTGGGCCGACCGGCTCTGGCAAAACCCTGCTCGCCCAGACCCTGGCGCGGATTATCGACGTGCCGTTCACCATGGCCGACGCCACGACCCTGACCGAAGCCGGTTATGTCGGCGAGGATGTCGAGAACATCATTCTCAAGCTGCTGCAGGCCGCCGACTACAATGTCGAGCGCGCGCAGCGCGGGATCGTCTATATCGACGAGGTCGACAAGATCTCGCGCAAATCGGACAACCCCTCTATCACCCGCGACGTTTCGGGCGAGGGGGTGCAGCAGGCGCTGCTCAAGATCATGGAAGGCACGATCGCCTCGGTTCCGCCGCAGGGCGGCCGCAAGCACCCGCAGCAGGAATTTCTGCAGGTCGACACCACCAATATCCTGTTCGTCTGCGGCGGCGCCTTTTCTGGGCTCGAAAAGCTGATCGCGCAGCGGCGCCAGGGCACCTCGATCGGGTTTGGCGCCGAAGTGCGCGGGCCGGACGAGCGGAAGACCGGCGAGATACTCCGCGATCTGGAGCCCGAGGATTTGCTGAAATTCGGACTGATCCCGGAATTCGTCGGCCGCCTGCCGGTGGTGGCGACGCTCGACGATCTCGACGAAGGGGCGCTGGTCGATATCCTGACCAAGCCTAAGAACGCGCTGGTCAAGCAATATCAGCGGCTGTTCGAGATGGAAGATGTGCGGCTCGAGCTCAACGAGGAGGCACTCAAGGCGATCGCCCGCAAGGCGATCCTGCGCAAGACCGGTGCTCGTGGTCTACGCTCGATCATGGAGTCGATTCTGCTCGAATTGATGTTCGAATTGCCGAGCCTCGTCGGGGTCAGCGAAATCGTCATCAACCGCGAGGTCGTCGAGGGGCGTACCAAGCCGCTCCATATCTATTCCGATCGCCGCGGCGATGTCGGTACCGGCGACTGAGCACGCGGCGCTGCCGGCTGCGACGGCAAGCGACTTGACTGCCGGCGAAACCGGGCCAACCTAAAGACCGTATGCCTATTACCGGCCGCCCGGCTCGCCCGGGAACGGCCTTATCAAAAAAGAGGGCTCATGTTGGATCTCGTGCACGGTGCGCTTTATCCGGTCCTGCCTCTCCGGGACATCGTTGTCTTCCCGCATATGATCGTGCCGCTGTTCGTCGGACGCGAGAAGTCGGTACGGGCGCTGGAAGATGTGATGAAAGATGACAAGCAGATCATGCTTGTTACCCAGAAGAACGCAGCGCAGGACGATCCCGGAACCGACGACATCTATTCGGTGGGCACCATCGGCACGGTGCTTCAGCTGCTGAAGCTGCCCGACGGTACGGTCAAGGTACTGGTCGAGGGAGCCCGGCGCGCGCGGATCACCCGCTTTGCCGAGAACAGCGCGTTCTTTCAGGCCTATGCCGATGCGATCGTCGAGAAGACCGGCGAGCCGCAGGAAACGGCGGCGCTGGCGCGCACGGTGGTCTCGCAGTTCGAGCAGTACATCAAGCTCAACAAAAAGATACCGCCGGAGGTGCTGGTTTCGATCAACCAGATCGACGATTCGGCCAAGCTCGCCGACACCGTCGCCTCCCATCTGAACCTGAAGATTCCGGAAAAGCAGGAATTGCTCGAGACCGAGGCGGTAGCCGAGCGGCTCGAAAAGGTGTTCGGCTATATGGAGGGCGAGATCGGCGTTCTCCAAGTCGAAAAGCGGATCCGTAATCGCGTCAAGCGTCAAATGGAGAAAACGCAACGCGAGTACTACCTGAACGAGCAAATGAAGGCGATCCAGAAGGAACTCGGCGAGGGCGAGGACGGCCGCGACGAGATGGCCGAGCTCGAAGAGCGGATCAACAAGACAGCCTTTTCAAAGGAGGCACGCGACAAGGCCACGGCCGAGTTCAAAAAGCTCAAGACCATGAGTCCGATGTCGGCCGAGGCGACAGTCGTACGAAACTACCTCGACTGGTTATTGTCAGTGCCCTGGCACACCCGCACCAAAATCAAGCGCGACATCAAGGCCGCCGAGAAGGTGCTCAACGCCGACCATTTCGGTCTGGAAAAGGTCAAGGAACGCATCCTCGAATACCTGGCGGTCCAGCAGCGCATCAAGAAGATGAAAGGGCCGATCTTATGCCTGGTCGGCGCGCCGGGCGTGGGCAAGACCTCGCTCGGCAAATCGGTGGCGCGCGCCACCGGCCGCAACTTCGTGCGCATGTCGCTGGGCGGAGTACGCGACGAAGCTGAGATTCGCGGCCATCGTCGGACCTATATCGGCTCGATGCCGGGCAAGATCCTGCAGGGCATGAAGAAGGCAAAGTCGTCGAACCCGCTGTTCCTGCTCGACGAGGTCGACAAGCTTGGCGCCGATTGGCGCGGCGACCCGTCCTCGGCGCTGCTCGAAGTGCTTGATCCCGAGCAGAATGGAGCCTTCAACGATCACTATCTCGAGGTCGATTACGATCTTTCAGACGTGATGTTTGTCACCACGGCAAACACACTGCGCATCCCGCAGCCGTTGCTCGACCGCATGGAGATCATCCGCATCCCCGGCTATACCGAGGATGAAAAGGTCGAGATCGCGCGCCGCCACCTGATTCCCAAGCAGATAGCCGCACACGGCGTCCGTAAGACCGAATGGAGTATCAGCGACGACGCAATCCGCGACATCATCCGCTATTACACGCGCGAAGCCGGTGTACGAAATCTCGAGCGCGAGATCGCCAACCTGACGCGGAAGGCGATCAAAGATATCTTGATGAAGAAGCTCGATCGGGTCGCCGTGACCCGCCGAAACCTGGAAAAATATGCCGGCGTCAGGCGATTCCGGTTCGGCGAGGCCGAGAGCGAAGATCTGGTCGGGATCACCACCGGCTTGGCCTGGACCGAGGTCGGCGGCGAATTGTTGACGATCGAGGCAGTCACTTTGCCGGGTAAGGGACGGGTCACCGCGACCGGCAAGCTTGGCGACGTGATGAAGGAATTGGTCCAAGCGGCCGAGAGCTTCGTGAAATCCCGCAGCCATGCTTTTGGTATCAGGCCGTCGGTGTTCGAGAAGCGCGATATCCACGTCCATGTGCCGGAGGGAGCCACCCCTAAGGATGGCCCGTCGGCCGGGGTCGGGATGGTGACTTCGATCGTCTCGGTGTTGACCGGTATTCCGGTCAAGAGCGACATGGCGATGACCGGCGAGATCACGTTGCGCGGCCGCGTGCTGCCGATCGGTGGTCTCAAGGAGAAACTGTTGGCGGCGTTGCGCGGCGGACTGAAGACCGTGTTGATCCCGCAGGACAACGAGAAGGACCTCGCCGATATCCCGGACAACGTCAAGCGAGGACTGAAAATCATCCCGGTTCGGACCGTCGACGAGTTGCTCGGAAACGCGCTGGCGGCGCCGCTGACGCCGGTGGCATGGGAGGAAGACGGCGAGCCGCCTCCGGTAATTCCCGGCACAGGCGAGGAGCGTTCCGGACTGATGACCCACTGATTGAACCGTTACGCGGCGTTCTGCCTTGCAGAGCGTCGCGTAACGGGATCGAGAATGTGGTGTAATGCCAGAGAAACGTTTCGATTTCGGTCCGCCCGAACGGTTGACCGCAAACCGGCTGCGTCCTAAACTCCTTGGCGAAAATCCAGGGAACGACGGTGCACACTCGCAGGGGGGGTAGTCCGTGAACAGGAATGAGCTTGTCGACGCCGTTGCCAGCAAGTCGGAATTGAGAAAAGCGGAGGCGAGCCGGGCCGTCGACGCGGTGTTCGATGCGATCGTCGAGGCCCTGAAAGGCGGCGACGAGGTCCGGCTGGTCGGGTTCGGTACCTTCTCGGTCGCGGCGCGGGCGGCTTCCGAAGGGCGCAATCCGCGAACCGGAGAAAAGATCAAGATCGCCGCGTCGAAACAGCCGAAGTTCAGGGCCGGCAAGGGCTTGCGCGACTCGCTGAATTAGCGCTGGGAATTAGCGCTGGGAATTAGCGCCGGAAAGCGGACGCCGAGGGCAACGTTCGCGCACTGTTGTTCTGGGTCTGATTTAAAGGATCCCGGTCGGGCGCAGAAACGGCGGCAGTTCGCTTTGGCCGAGGGCGATTAGCTCAGCTGGTAGAGCACCTCGTTTACACCGAGGGGGCCGGGGGTTCGAGTTCCTCATCGCCCACCAGAGAATCACTGGTCTAACGACAGGGTCATCCGGATTCGGGTCATAGGCCGAAAAAGCCGTGCACTTCGGCAACGACCCGGTCCGTCTGTTCCGTCGTCATGCCGGCAAAGATCGGCAACGACAGGCATTCCCGGGCGTTGCGATCGGCGCATGGAAAACTACTTTCGTCGATGTCCAGATCCTTGAGGCAGGATTGGCGGTGTAGGGGCACTGGGTAATGCAGCCCGGTCTGGACGCCGCGCTCGTAGAGGTGGCGCCGCAGCCGGTCGCGCTCAGGAGTGTGCACCACGAATAGATGCCAGACATGGTCGCCATTGACGACCCGCGGCAGTTCGAGCGGCGTGTCCGACAGTTCGTCGAGATAACGCCGCGCGATGGCGCGCCGCTGCGCAGTCCACTGTTCGAGCCGCACCAGTTTATGGCTTAGAACAAGCCCCTGAATCCCGTCCATGCGGTAGTTGAAGCCGAGTTCGCTGTGGACATAGCGCTCAATCTGCGCGTGGTCGCGTAACGCCCGTACGCGCTTCGCGAGCGCACCATCGTCGGTTGTTACGAGACCAGCTTCTCCTGCCGCACCCAGGTTTTTCGCGGGATAAAAGCTGAAACAACCGAGCCGACCGAAACCGCCAACCCGGCGATCGCCATAGGCGGCGCCAATCGCCTGCGCTGCATCTTCGATGACGGCGAGGCCATGTCGGGCGGCTACAGCGCTGATCGCGGCCATGTCGGCGGGTTGGCCATAGAGATGAACCGGCAGGATCGCCTTGACCGCGGGACCACAACGACGTTCCGCATCGGTCGGATCGATATTCCAGCTCCCCGGTTCGACGTCGCACAGCACCGGTACCGCTCCGACATAGAGGACGGCCCAGGCGGTAGCGACGAACGTGTTGGCCGGCAACAGCACCCGGTCGCCAGGCCCGATTCCCGCGGCGATCAAGGCGAGATGCAGGGCCGATGTGCCCGAATTGACGCCGATTGCATGCCCGACGCCGAGATAGGCGGCAATCTCGGTCTCGAACCGCTCGACCCAGGGTCCCAAACAGAACGCGCTAGCGGCGAAAAGCCGGCCCAGATCCGGCAGCACCTCGGCTTCAATCTGCCGCCACTGCCAGGCCAGGTCAACAAACGGTACCTGCGGTGCGCTCAAATTTCCTTCTCCGCCTCGCGCAAGCGTGCGTCGCCAATGATTCGTGCGGGGACGCCGGCGACGATGGCAAAGGCCGGAACATCATGCGTCACCACGGCGCCGGCCCCAACCATTGCCCCCTCGCCGATCGTGAGATTTGACATTATCGTCGCATTACTGCCGATCGAGGCGCGGCGCCCGACCCGAGTGCCTCTCAGGCGCCAATCAGTTTCGTTCTGCAACCGGCCATCCTCTGTCGTCGCGCGGGGAAAGGGATCATTGGTGAACACCACACCGTGACCAATGAAAACCTCATCTTCAATCTCCACACCTTCGCAAATAAAGCTGTGAGATGAAATCTTGCAACGTTGACCGATCACCGCATTCTTTTGGATCTCGACGAATGCGCCGATTTTCGTTTCGTCGCCGATACGGCAACCGTAAAGGTTGACCACGGTTTCGTGAAAAATGACGACTTTGGCACCGAGGGAAACATCGGCGGCGATGGGCACAGGGCGCGCCTCTCGTTTACAACCCAAAACGGGTCAACATTCGCAGGCAGGGGTGCCGACGGCAAGATTCCCCTCCGAGGATTGCCAGCAGTGGGTCGGGAGGCTAGGTTTCCTGATCATCTATTATCCTCGTTCCCACAGTTCTGCCGCCATCGAGAATGTCCTGGCAAAAAGGGCGGTCCGAGCCTGCCGTCGATGTCGCGGAGGCTGATCGCGATATGTGGTGGAACGAGCGAGGAGGGTGTCGATGACCCGGCCGCGAATTGACGTCGTCTCGCCGCTGTTCAACGAGGAGGCGAACTTTACGCAATTCATCGCCTCGATCGAGCACGAATTGCTGACCTATGAAGCCGTCGACTGGCACTTCATCCTCGTCGACGACGGCAGCACCGACCACACCTGGGAGATGATCGAGCGGCAGTGCCGTCTTTCGCCGCGTTTTCGGGGCATCCGCCTTTCGCGCAATTTCGGATTTCACGCGGCGGTGGCGGCGGGCATCGAGCACAGCAGCGGCGATGCGGTTGCGACGCTCGCCGCAGACTTGCAGGATCCGCCCGGCACGATCGTCGCGTTTGCCGAATCGTGGATGCGAGGCGCAGACATCGTTTGGGGCTGGCGCCGGACCCGGGCCGAGCCGCGTTGGCGGGTAATGGCCAGCAACGTATTTGCCGGCCTTATTCGCCGATACGCGATGCCGGGGGGATCAAAATTTACCACCGGCAGCTTTCTCCTGATCGACCGCAAGGTTGTAGGCTGCCTCCGGCAGATGCCGGAGCACACTCGCGTGACTTTCGCGCGTGTCGCGTGGACTGGCTTCCGTCAGGAAATCGTCCTGTTCGATCGTGGACCACGGCATACCGGAAGGAGCAAGTTTTCGTTCGGGAAGCTGCTATCGACGAGCTACGACACGTTTGTCGCCTATTCGAGCCTGCTGCCGCGCCTTGTCAGCGTCGTGGGTTTGCTCTTCGCGCTGATAGGCTTCGGGCTCGGCATTTATTCTTTCATCAATTGGCTGGCGACCAGCACGGTTCCTGGCTGGACCGGATTGATGGTGACGCTGACGATTTTCTTCGGCGTCAATTTTCTGATTCTCGGGGCGATGACCGAGTATCTGCTGCGCATCTTTCTGCGAGTTCGACGGCGCGGCCGCCTTACTTGATTGCTTACGATACCAACATGGTAGAGCCAGCCCGCGCGTTCAGAGGCCAGCCGTCATATACCCCATCGCCACCTCCGTCCCCGCAAGCCGAGCCACGGATAAACTTTACCGCGCGAGTAGGAAATCTCGGACGCCTGCTCTCGACGGCATCTCAGTGTGCAGCCGTTGATAATCGATCGTGGCGCAGCGAGATTTTTGTTGTGCTGGCGTTCGTGGCGGTACTGATCGCAGGTTTCGCAGGGAACAAGCATTGTCTGCTTACCGGTCTCGATGGAACCGCGTGGCAAATCATGCTGAAGGCGCAGGCAGCCGACCGGGTCCCATTTTCTCAGGATGGCGTCGATCCCTATCAAGGAAATTTTGACGCCTATTATCCCGGTTTTCGTGAATACTTGCTACCAAGTGCCCTTGCGATACCGTTCACCCACGAAGTGCCGAACAACCTTACGACTTATGTCATCTATGCAGTGTTTTTGTTGCTTTGCGCCTATACTTTTGCGCTCGCGGTCGGGTTCGATCGTCCGACAGCCCTTCTGGGCAGCTTTCTTTTGCCACTGATGAGCCTCCCGGCGCTGGTGCATTCGATGGGGCTCTTGTATCCGCTCTTTCTGCTCAATCCGCATATATCTCAAATCGTGGCGCTCTCGCTACTAATAGCCGCTGCCTTCTGGGCGCTAGACGCAAAGTCGTTGCTTGTTCGTTTATTGCTAATTCCGGTTCCGACGATATGCCTGATCATCGCGATCCTCGGTCTTTTTCCTGATGTCGTGCTGATGATTCCGGCTACCGCTCTCTATGGCGGTGCGTCGTTTTTCGCTGGGCGCCATTGGCGCGATAATCTTTGCCGCGTAATTGCCGTGTTGCTGATGATCGCGACACCAACATTGTTGGGAATGCTAACCTATGCCCGCGGTCTGATTGGTTACACGGCCTACAATTTTTTTTCGTCAGATTTCGAACAGACGCGGAGCCAAGACGTATATGTGTCGACTTGGTTTTGGGTCGGGCGCTCGGCCCCTTCGGCAAAATCATGATCGTGCTTGGAATTATCGGCGCCCTGTGGCTGATCGTCTCGCGTCCCGGCCGGTTGCGCCTCCTGGGGGTCGCCCATATCGTCGCGACTGCGCTTTACTTTTTAGTGGCGCTATCGGTCGTTCGCTTCGCCCCGAGCTATCAGGGCCCGTCTCCGGTCTATTTCGAGACCTGCTTTTGGGCCTATTCGCTGCTGTTCTGCGCCGTGGTGATCTTGGGTGTGGCCCGGTTGGCGTTACATAGGCTGCGCGCGTGGCATTTTGGGCCCGCCCAATGGCTTGCCAGGCATGGCGCCCTAGGTGGCATTTTCCTGACGCTTCTGTTGGTTTCCGGCGCCGACGCAAGCCTGAGGAGCCGCCATCACGACGAATGCATGCAAATCGCTCGTTTCTCGCCGACACCTACGCCGATCACCGAACTGTTGCGGAACAAGATCGGGCTCAGACCTGGCGCGCCGTTTCGCGGTCTCGCTGCCACGATCGATGAAGTCGGCGGCCGTGCTTCCGTAGGCTGGTTCGACTTTCACGGCTATGACGGCCAGCTTTGGCAAAAAACCGGCAACGACCACCGTGTCGACGGGCTTTGGAAATTTGGAATTCCTACGCTCTTTCAATATTTCACTCTGATAACCCCCACTTATTACTTGATGCTCAGCGAATTTCTCGCGCGCCCTGCCGACGTTCAGATGCGGTCGGTGCTCGTGCTGAGCCAGATCAACGCAGCAATGATGCAATTGTGGGGTGTGCGCTTTGTGATCACTGACACCGCGTCTACCGCCGGACCCGAAGTCGCCGCCATCCAGCCGGCCGGCATGCCGAAGCTGCGGCTGATCGAGTTGCCGGATCCCAATCTGGGGAACTACTCGCCGACAGAAGTAGAGAAGGCTGCCGATTTTCCGGCGGGATTACGGCTGATGCACGCCCCAGGCTTTGACGGACGTCGAACTGTTGTGGTAGACGAACCCCTGTCGGGACCATTCCAGCAGGCAACCAATTCGACGCTTGTCTATGAAAAATATGGGTTTCATGTGACGGCCGATAGTTCTGGACAGTCGATCGTCGTTCTACCAGTTCAATATAGTCACTGCTGGCGAACCGGTAGCGATCCACAAGTACACCTTTTCCGAGCCAATATTATGCAGCTTGGCTTAGCCTTCAGCGGTCATCTCGACGCGCGCTTGGTTTTCCATTATGGTCCCGTTCTCGCCGGAGAGTGCAGAGTCAAGGATCTCCACGATATGGAGCGTCTCAAAATCACCGACGCGCGTACCCGACTGTCGCCACGCCAGGCGCAGTGACCGTGTCCGCGGCTGCGTTCCCGGTTGGACGGGGAGTGGGATGATCAGGGTGGGCATCTGCGGGTTCGGCTATTGGGGCCCCACCCTCTATCGGGCTTTTGCCTTGAATCCGGGTTTCACGGTGGTTGCCGTCGCCGATCCGAGCAGCGCCTGCCGCGAGCAGGCGTTGCGGACCCAACCCGGCATCCGGGTGCATAGCGATGGCGACGAACTCATCGACGCGGCCGATGTCGACGCGGTGGTGATCGCGACGCCGGTCAGCACGCATCATGCCCTTGCCTCGCATGCTCTGCGCCGCGGCAGGCATGTTCTGGTGGAGAAGCCGCTGGCGGCGACAAGTGCTGAAGCAGAAGAGCTCGTTGGCCTTGCCGAAGCCGGGGATCTGACGCTCGTCGTCGATCACGTCTATTTGTTCCACGATGCCGTGCTCAAGATAAAGGATTTGCGGTGCGGCGGAGAATTGGGATTCGTCTCGTACTATGATTCGCTCCGGGTCAATTTGGGCTTGTTCCGGCCCGACATGAACGTGCTGTGGGACTTGGCGCCGCACGACTTCTCGATCATGGACTATATCTTTGAAGAGGAGCCGGTCCACGTCGAGGCCACCGGCTATTGCCACGTCAACCCGCGTCTGCCCGATATCGCCTACGTCACCGCGCATTATGGCTCGAAGATGATTGCGCATCTCAATCTGAGCTGGATGTCGCCGGTCAAGGTGCGGCGGATTGCGGTGGGCGGCACCAAACGCATGGTGGTCTGGGACGATCTCAATCTCGAAGAGCGGCTCAAGATCTACAACAGCGGCATCGACTTCCAGCCGGAGGCCGAGCGCAAGGTCATCGTACCGAGCTACCGCATCGGCGATATCTCGTCGCCACGGCTACAGAATGTCGAGCCGCTCGGGCGGGTGGTGGAACATTTCCGATATGTAATTGGCAAGAGGGTGCGCTCGCCGATTGATGGGCGTGCCGGCATGCGAATCGTCGCCCTTCTGGAGCGCGCGCAAAGGTCGCTGGACCGCAGCTTGGCAATGCCAAGATTCGATGCCCCAGCTCCCTGAACGACGAGCCGAGTGATGCGAAAGGGTGCCTTGGTAACGGGAGGCGCTGGCTTTATCGGCAGCCATCTAGTCGACCGACTGATCGGCGAGGGGCAGACCGTGACTGTGCTGGACGATTTCAGCTCCGGTCGCCGTGAGCATCTCAATGATGCGGTCGGGTCGGGGAAGCTACGCGTGATCGAGGGATCGGTACTTGATGGCAACGCTCTCGGTGCCGCGATCGAAGGTTGCAGCACCGTTTATCACTTGGCCGTGCAATGCGTCCGACGCTCGCTTGGGCGGCCGATCGAGAATCACAAGATTAATGCCACCGGGAGCTTGACGGTACTAGAGGCGGCGCGGCGCACCGGAGTCGAGCGCTTCGTCTATTGCTCATCCTCCGAAGTCTACGGCAATTGCGGCGGCGAGCGTCTGGCTGAAGACGCGCCATGCGTGCCGGTAACTGTCTATGGCGCGGCCAAGCTCGCGGGTGAATTTTACGCCCGCGCGTACTACCAGACTTATGGTCTGCCGGTGGTCATCGTGCGCCCGTTCAACGCTTATGGACCGCGCGAGCATGAGCGCGGCGATCTCGCGGAGGTCATCCCGCGCTTTGTCATCCGGTTGCTCAATGGCTTACCGCCGATCGTCTTTGGCAATGGCGAGAACGGCCGCGATTTCACTTATGTCAGTGATACGGTGCGCGGCATCGCCAAGGCCGCCTCCTGCGACGCACTCCTCGGCGGAATCGTCAATATCGCCTATGGCAGGATGATCTCGATCCGGGACTTGGCCCTCGCTGTCGCACGGTATTGCGGCAGGGCTGAGGTCACGCCAATGTTCATGTCTCCGCGGCCGGGGGATGTCAATACTCTGCGGGCCGATACACGACGCGCGCAAGACGTGCTCGACTTTCGCGCTGAGGTCCCGTTCGAGGATGGGCTCGCCCGCTATATCGATTGGTTTCGGGCACAGCACAACGACCCGTCTGCACTACTCGAGGACGAGCCGTGCAATTGGCAGATGCCAAAGGCATAATTCGGGCATGGTGAACGCGACAACCGCGATAGCCGACGGCGCGCATTCGTCGACACCGGGCGAGGGCGACGCTGAGCCGATCGCGTTTGCCCGTCCGTATTTCGGACAGGAGGAGGCTGAGGCCGCCGCGGCTGTGGTTGCCAGCGGATGGGTCGTTGGCGGGCCGCGTCTTGTCGAGTTCGAGGAGCGCTTTGCTGCTGCATGCGGCGTCCGCTGCGCGGTCGGGGTGTCCAACTGGACCGCCGGCGCGTTTCTGGTGCTGCACGGCTGGGGGATCGGTCCCGGCGACGAAGTAATCGTGCCGTCGCTTACCTTTATCGCCTCAGTCAACGTGATCCGGCATTGCGGCGCTACCCCGGTCTTTGCCGATATCAACGCTGAGACATTCAACGTAGACCCGGCCGACGTAGAACGCAAAATCACGCCGCGAACGCGTGCGCTGCTGCCGGTTGATCAGCTTGGCCTGCCATGCGACATCGACGCGATCAACGCGCTGGCCCGGAGGCACCGGCTGCATGTGCTAGACGATGCAGCGTGCGCCTTTGCCACCGGCAACCGCGGAAGACCGGTTGGGTCTCTGGCGGAAGTAACCGTATTCAGCTTGCACGCGCGCAAGATCATCACTACCGGCGAGGGCGGGATGATCGTCACCGACGATCAGGCCTTTGCCGAGCGTCTGCGCAGGCTGCGCCATCAGGGCATGTCGCTGTCGGATCATGCGCGCCACGGGATGCCCCCGACGGCGTTCGAGACCTACCCCGAGATTGGCTACAATCATCGAATCACCGATATCCAGGCGGCGATCGGTTTACGCCAGCTCGACCGGGTGCCCGACATTCTGGTACGGCGTAGTGCGATCGCCGGGCGGTACGGTGCCGCGCTCTCGGGTCACAATTTCCTGATTCCGCCAATGGTCCCCGACGGGCTCGAGCCGAATTGGCAGACTTATCAAATCTCGCTTGGCTGCGAGGCTCCGCTGTCGCGCAATGAGGTTATGGAACGGTTGTTCGATCTCGGCGTTCCGACCCGGCGCGGTGTCATGGCGTCTCATCTGGAGGCGCCTTATCGCGGCACAGGGGACGAGTTGCCGATTACCGAGGCGGTCGCCGCGGCCACTCTTCAGCTGCCGATGCATCCCGCGCTGACGGCACGGCAACAGGACCGGGTGGTCGAGGCATTGTTCGCGCTCGGCCGGTGAGTGTGGGCGCCGCCGCACCGCGCGCGGAAACGTTTAATGCAGCCTGAGGTCTATCGTAAGCTCGCGGAGCGCGAGGACATCTATTGGTGGTATATCGCACGACGCCGCCTCGCTCTGCAGCTTTTGCGCAATTACACAGCACGACCGGCAGGAAGGGTCATCGATCTTGGGTGCGGGACCGGCGGCAATCTCGCGCTGTTCGAGGCGTTTGCACCAACCCTGCTGGTCGGCGTCGATCTCTCTCCTGCGGCGCTCGCGTTGGCACGGTGCAAGCGCCCCGGTGCGTGCCTGGCTCGCGCCGACCTGAGTGACGATTTGCCGTTTGCGCCTAGCAGCTTCGACATTGCAACGCTGTTCAACGTTCTCTATCACGAATGGGTGAAGGACGATTTTCGCGTACTCGAGAATGTTTGTCGGCTATTGCGGCCCGGCGGCCTCTTACTGGTGACTGAGGCCGCGTTTGCGGTGCTCCGCCGCAATCTGGACCGGATCGACATGGGGCGCCGCCGCTACACCGCTTCGCAGCTCTCCGATTCCGCTGCGAGGGCAGGGTTCGAGGTGCTCCTCATAAGCTATATGTTGAGCTTTGCGTTTCCCATTGCGTTCGCGGCGGCCATGCTCGATCGCGCTCGCAAATTCCTCGGTCTGAGCAAGCGGGACGACTTTGCCTCTCTTGAGTTCTCGCCGATGGCCGGGTGGATAAATCGTATCGCGTTGGGCTGCGCGTCGGGCGAAGCGCGCGCGATTGCCGCTGGGTGGAGGCTGCCGCTGGGTGTCGGCCTCGTCGCGGTATTGCGCCGGCGCGACGAGGGCGGGTGAGCCAGCTTCGCCTGCCGGATTTCATCATCGGCGGTGCGGCACGCTCGGCGACAACATGGCTCTATGAACTTGTTGCGCGTCACCCGGCCATCGCCATGGCAAGACCGCGCCAGCCAGAGCCCAAATTTTTCACGGTAGATGATCTTTTCGCGCGCGGCCTGAATTATTACGCCGCGACTTGGTTCCAGTCTCTAGAGGAGAACCGGCTGCTCGGCGAGAAAAGCACCAGCTATTTGGAGAGCACGAACGCCGCCGAGCGCATATATCAATCATTGCCTGCGGTCCGGCTGATTTTTATGCTACGGAATCCGGTCGACCGCGCGTATTCCAATTATCTTTGGTCCCACAGGAATGGTTTCGAGACTGAGATGTTCGAGCGAGCACTTGCCCTCGAGGAAGAGCGCGCCCGCGAGCTGCCGTCGGCGCTGCGCTACGCGCGCCCATTTGCCTATTTTTCGCGCGGCCTCTACGCCGGGCAACTCGCGCGGTTTCTTCGGTTTTTCCCGCGCGAACAAATTCTTCTGCTGCGCACTGAAGATGTCGACACTCAACCGGCCTGGGTGGCGACCGAGGTCCAAAAGTTTCTTGGCGTCACAGTCCAGCCGGACCTCGCCAGCGGGCTCAGCCGCATCAATGCTTCCATACCGGGAGGGTCGCCACCGATGCCGCCCGCAATTCGGGAGGTGCTACAAGCCCGCTATCGCGAACCGAACGGCGAGCTTCGGGCGCTGATTGGCCCTGATTTTCCAATATGGGCCGAGTAATCTACGACCAATGCAACAGAGCTCGGTCGTCTCGGCGATTTTACTTTAAAATCCCAATTGATCAAGGGCGGGAGGCAGGGATGAGGGCAACAACGGGCGTCAGGGCGGACGGCTGGTTGTGCCGATGAGCGCCGGCATGCCGTGGCAATCCGGCAAATCCTGGCCGGGAACCATCGATCCGCGCACCGTCTGCCTGACCGTCGACGTAGAATGGGCGGCAGGCGAGGTTCTCGACGATCTGCGGTGCCTGTTCGACGAGCGCGGTATTGCCGCAACATTTTTCTGCACCCATCCCGGCGTCGAAGTCGGCCGGCACGAGCGAGGTCTGCATCCAAATTTTCGTCCCGCCGGTGACACGATCAAGCAACTACGGGCGCGGCAGGGCGACCTCGTGCTGCTCGATGACACCGTGGTCTTCCGCCACGTGCTGACGCAGACGCTCAGCTTCGCGCCGGAGGCCAAAGGTGTAAGAGGCCATAGTCTGCACTACGATTCGATGTTGCTGCCGCTCTATTCGCCGTTGGGCCTCGAATACGACAGCAGCTATCTCATCCCGATGGTTTCCGGGCTCCGGCCGTTCTGGAAGGAGTATGACGTTCTGGAGCTCCCGATTTATTTCAACGATCACTTCGAGCTCAAAACGGCGGCGACAGGGTTCGACTATCGCGCACTGGCCATCGATCGACCCGGCCTCAAAGTGATCAACATGCACCCGAACATGGTGTTCCTAAACGCACAGTCTGACGCGCATTATCTGACGACAAAGCCCTTTTATCACGATTCCGAGCGCCTGCTCGCAGCCAGGCATGGTGGTTTGGGCGTTCGCACCATGGTCATCGACCTGCTGGACGCGCTCGCGACGCGCCGGCATCCCACCGCGACGCTTGGTGAAGTCAACCTGGCGTGGCGAGCGCTGCGGGAAAGCTGAGAGGGAAGCCTCAATCGCCCGGTTCGAGCGCGGGGTCGTGCGGGCCCAGGCGCTTGATCCGTTACCCGCCAGTAGCACCGTCGTCGCCCGGCCGGCTTGACACCTAGGGGCCGGGAGGATAAGGGTGCCAAGCCCGGTCGAGGGCCGAGGGGGCGTAGCTCAGTTGGTTAGAGCGCCGGCCTGTCACGCCGGAGGTCGCGGGTTCGAGCCCCGTCGCTCCCGCCATGGACCCCGGGGACAGCCTAACGCGGTGGCGCTGCATCTCCGGCCCATAGCGCGTGTCTGGCTACAGCGGTCCGAGCGATACCGGTAAGGGGGCGGAATGCTTGTTTCGAACCCGGTCCGGTGCCGCACCGGGAGGTTCCAGGCGGAGCGAATGCATGGATGACCTGCTGCGCGAATACTTTCCGATTCTGGTGTTCCTCGTGATCGCCGGCGCCGTCGCCGTGGCGATGGTTGCGGGGTCATTCATGCTTGCCCGGCAGCGGCCAGATAGCGAAAAGCTATCGCCCTATGAGTGCGGCTTCGAGCCGTTCGAGGATGCGCAAATCCGCTTCGACGTGCGCTACTATCTGGTCGCCATCCTGTTCATAATCTTCGATCTTGAGGTTGCTTTCTTGTTCCCTTGGGCGGTATCGCTCGGCGATATCGGGATGTTCGGGTTCTGGTCGATGGTGCTGTTTCTCGGTGTCTTGACCGTCGGCTTCATCTATGAGTGGCGCAAAGGGGCCTTGGAATGGGAATGAGCGACGCACCGCTCCGCCCGATACCGCCCGGCGACGAGCAGAGCCTGCTGCTGCGGGCGGCGACCGAAGAGGTTCAGGACAAAGGGTTCATCGTCGCCACACTCGACAATCTGGTGAATTGGGCGCGCAGCGGCTCGCTATGGCCGATGACGTTCGGGCTTGCCTGCTGCGCTGTCGAAATGATGCACACGGGCGCCAGCCGCTACGATCTCGACCGGTTTGGCGTGGTCTTTCGCGCCAGCCCCCGGCAGGCCGACGTGATGATCGTCGCCGGAACCCTGTGCAACAAGATGGCCCCGGCATTACGCAAGGTCTACGACCAGATGGCGGAGCCGCGTTGGGTGATTTCGATGGGCTCGTGCGCCAATGGCGGCGGGTACTACCATTATTCTTATTCGGTGGTGCGCGGCTGCGATCGGATCGTCCCGGTCGACGTCTATGTCCCCGGCTGCCCGCCAACCGCCGAGGCATTGCTGTACGGGGTGCTGCTGTTACAGAAAAAGATTCGACGCACCAGCAACTTCGCTCGATAACGCCGCGGATGGAAGAGCGACTGAAGGCTCTCGCCGAGCATCTCGCCGCAGAACTTGCCGATGCGGTCACCGGCAGCGAAATTCGCCACGGCGAACTCACGCTGCGGGTCTCCCGGACGGCGCTGCCGCAGGTGCTCGGCTTTCTGCGCGACGACCCCAAATGCCGGTTCACCGTGCTCTGCGACATATGCGGCGTCGATTTCCCCGACCGCCCGCAGCGCTTTGAAGTCGTCTACAATTTGCTCAGCATGAGCCTTAACCAGCGCATCCGCCTGAAAGTCGAAACCGACGAGAACGAGCCGGTCCCGTCGGCGACCGGGCTCTACAGCAGCGCCGGATGGTGGGAGCGCGAGGCTTGGGACCTGCTCGGGATCTATTTCGGCGGCAATCCCGACTTGCGCCGTATCCTGACCGATTACGGCTTCGAGGGTCATCCGCTGCGCAAGGATTTCCCGCTCACCGGCTATGTCGAACTCCGCTACGACGAACAGCAAAAGCGGGTCGTCTACGACCCTGTCCGTCTGCAGCAGGAATTTCGCAGCTTTGACTTTCTGTCGCCCTGGGAGGGGATGGACAAAATTCTCCCGGGCGACGAAAAGGCCAGCGAGGATAATCCCACACCCGGAGCAGCGCAGTGAGCGAACCGCGGCCAACCGCGGAAAGCGACCTCGAAGGCCCGCCGCGCATCAAAAATTTCATGATGAATTTCGGGCCGCAGCACCCGGCGGCGCACGGGGTCATGCGGCTCGTTCTCGAGATGGACGGCGAAGTTGTCGAACGCGCCGACCCGCATATCGGCCTCTTGCACCGCGGCACCGAAAAGCTGATCGAATACAAGACCTATCTGCAGGCGATTCCCTATTTCGACCGTCTCGACTACGTATCGCCGATGTGCCAGGAGCACGCCTTCGCTCTGGCCGTCGAAAAGCTGATGGGAATCGACCCTCCGCCGCGTGGCCAATACATTCGTGTGCTGTTCGCCGAAATCACCCGCATCCTAAACCATCTGCTGTGCGTCTGCGCGTTCGGCCTCGACGTCGGCGCGATTACGCCGTTTCTGTGGGGGTTCGAGGAGCGCGAGAGGTTGATGGAGTTCTACGAACGGGCTTCGGGCGCGCGTCTGCACGCGAATTATTTTCGTCCGGGCGGCGTGCATATGGACCTGCCGGCCGGGCTGATCGATGACATCCTGGCCTTTTGCCAAACTTTCCCGAAGACGATCGACGATATTGAAGGGCTGCTGACCGAGAACCGCATTTTCAAGGAGCGCACCGTCGATATCGGCGTGATCAATGCTCAAGACGCCGCGGATTGGGGTTTGTCGGGGCCGATGTTGCGCGGTTCGGGCGTGGCTTGGGACTTACGCCGAGCGCAGCCCTACGACGTCTATGACAAGATCGATTTCGACGTTCCGATCGGCCGCAACGGCGATTCCTATGACCGCTACCTGGTGCGGATTGAAGAAATGCGGCAGTCGGTGCGCATCATCGAGCAGGCGATCGCGGCGATGCCCTCGGGGCCGGTCAAGGTCAACGACCACAAGGTGGCGCCGCCGCCGCGCGCCGAGATGAAGAGCTCGATGGAGGCGTTGATCCATCATTTCAAGCTCTACACCGAGGGCTACCACGTACCTGCCGGAGAGACCTATACGGCCGTTGAGGCGCCCAAGGGCGAATTTGCGGTCTATCTCGTCGCCGACGGCACCAACCGGCCCTATCGGTGCAAGATCCGGGCGCCGGGTTTCGCCTTCCTGCAAGCGGCCGATTTCATGTGCCGTGGCCACATGCTGGCCGACATCGTCGCGATCATCGGCTCGATGGACATCGTCTTCGGCGAGATAGACCGATGAACAGCAGCGCTGCAGCGCCGCCCTTCGCGCAGCCCGAAAGCTTTGAGTTCACCCCGGAAAATTTGCGGGCAGCCGAGGCCCATATCGCCAAATACCCGCCTGGCCGCCAGGCGAGCGCGGTCTTGCCATTGCTCGATCTGGCGCAGCGTCAGAGCGGTGGCTGGCTGCCCCTCGCGGCGATGGACCGGGTGGCGCAGATCTTGGGGATGCCGGCGATTCGGGTCTATGAGGTCGCGAGCTTCTACACGATGTTCAATCTGCGGCCGATTGGGCGCTATTTGTTGCAGGCCTGTACGACAACGCCGTGCTGGCTGCGCGGCTCCGACGACGTGGTCGCGGCCTGCGAGCGTAAGCTCGGGATTGAAATGGGCGGCACGACCCCCGACGGTCTGTTCACCCTGGTCGAGGTCGAATGCCTGGGCGCCTGCGTCAACGCGCCTATTCTGCAGGTCAACGACGATTTCTACGAGGATATCGACGGGCCGAAGACCGAGGCCCTGCTCGACGCGCTCCGCTCCGGAACGCCGCCGCCGCCAGGCTCGATGATTGGCCGGCGCGGTTCCGAGCCGATCGGCGGCCGCACGACCTTGACCGAGCCGGTTGGCGCCGCCGGCGACGATCCCGAGAGGACATGAATGCTCGCCGACAAGGACCGCATCTTCACCAACCTCTACGGTCAGGACGATTGGCGGCTCGCTGGGGCACGGCGGCGCGGCGATTGGGACGGGACCAAAGAGCTGATCCTCAAGGGCCGTGACTGGATCGTCGAACAGATCAAGGAATCGGGTCTGCGCGGGCGCGGCGGCGCCGGCTTTCCGACCGGGCTCAAATGGTCGTTCATGCCCAAGGAGAGCGACCGGCCGACCTACCTCGTCGTCAACGCCGATGAGAGCGAGCCCGGCACCTGCAAGGACCGGGACATCCTGCGCAACGACCCGCAGAAGCTGGTCGAGGGCTGCTTGCTGGCTTCGGTCGGGATGGGTGTGCATCACTGCTACATCTACATCCGCGGCGAATTCTACAACGAGGCGCAACGCCTGCAGGCGGCTATCGACGAAGCCTATGGCGCGGGGCTGATCGGTAAGGATGCCTGCGGCTCGGGCTACCCGTTCGAGCTTTATCTGCATCGCGGCGCCGGCGCCTATATCTGCGGCGAGGAAACCGGCTTGCTCGAAAGCCTCGAGGGGCGCAAGGGCCAGCCCCGGCTGAAGCCGCCTTTTCCGGCCCAGGTCGGGCTCTATGGGTGCCCGAGCACGGTCAACAATGTCGAGACGATCGCGGTGTCGCCGACCATCCTGCGCCGTGGTGCCGGATGGTTCGCCGGCATCGGGCGGCCGAGGAACAGCGGCACCAAGATCTATTGCCTGTCGGGCCATGTGAATACGCCGTGCAACGTCGAAGAGGCGATGAGCATCCCGCTCAAGGAACTGATCGAGCGGCACGCCGGCGGGGTGCGCGGCGGCTGGGACAATTTGCTTGCCATTATCCCGGGCGGCTCTTCGGTGCCGGTCCTGCCAAAATCGATCTGCGAGACGGTGCTGATGGATTTCGACAGCCTGCAGGCGGTCAAGAGCGGGCTGGGCACCGCCGCGGTCATCGTCATGGACAAATCGACCGATATCGTCAAAGCCATTGCCCGACTTTCCAAATTCTACAAGCACGAAAGCTGCGGGCAATGCACCCCATGCCGCGAGGGTCTCGGTTGGGTATGGCGGGTCATGGAGCGGATGGTCGCGGGCGACGCTTCGGTCGCGGAGATCGACACTTTGCTCGATGTTTCTTACGAGATCGAAGGCCATACGATTTGTGCGTTGGCTGATGGCGCCGCCTGGCCGGTTCAAGGGCTGATCCGGCATTTCCGCCCGGAAATGGAGCAGCGCATCGCCGAATACCGTGCGGCGGCGAGCCAAAGGCAGGCGGCTTGAGATGATCTCGCACAATCACGTGCGCAAGCCGGGGATCGGGGCGCGATGCCGAAGCTGACGATTGACGGCGATGAAATCGAGGTGCCGGCCGGCACGACGATCCTGCAGGCCTGCGAATTGGCCGGGATCGAGGTGCCGCATTTCTGCTTTCACGAACGCCTGGCGATCGCCGGCAACTGCCGGATGTGCCTGGTCGAGGTGGAGCGCTCGCCGAAGCCGATCGCGTCATGCGCGATGCCGGTCGGCGACGGCATGGTGGTCCACACCAAATCGCCCAAGGCGCTCAAGGCGCAAAAGGGGGTGATGGAATTCCTGCTGATCAATCACCCGCTCGACTGCCCGATCTGCGACCAGGGCGGCGAGTGCGATCTGCAGGATCAGGCGATGGCCTACGGCTTCGACCGCAGCCGCTTCGTCGAGAACAAGCGCGCGGTGCGCGACAAGAATTTCGGCCCGCTGGTCGATACGCACATGACCCGCTGCATCCACTGCACGCGCTGCATCCGGTTTCTGACCGAGATCGCCGGGATCCAGGAACTTGGCGCCACCGGGCGCGGCGAAGACATGGAGATCAGCACCTATATCGAGCGGGCGCTCGGCTCCGAACTGTCCGCCAACATCATCGATCTGTGTCCGGTCGGCGCGCTGACCTCGAAGCCCTATGCGTTCATGGCCCGTCCGTGGGAACTGGTCAAAACCGAATCGATCGATGTTCTCGATGCGGTCGGCAGCAATATCCGGATCGATTCGCGCGACGCGCAGGTTCTGCGGGTATTGCCGCGGGTCAACGAGGACATCAACGAGGAGTGGATTTCCGACAAGACCCGCTACGCGGTCGACGGGCTGCGCCGCCGGCGGCTCGATCGTCCGTATGTCGGCCGCCGCGGGGCCCGCGCCGAAACCGATTGGAGCGAGGCGCTGGAAATTGTCGCCGACCGGTTGAAAACAGTTCCGGGCGAACGCGTCGCCGCGATCGCCGGCGATTTGTGCGACCTCGAATCGATGTTCGCGCTGCGCGAACTGCTCGTCGGACTTGGCGCGGTCAGCCTCGACTGCCGTCAGGACGGGGCCAAACTCGATCCGGGCTGCCGGGCCGGTTATCTGTTCAATACGACGATTGCCGGCATCGAGGCGGCCGACGTTTGCCTGCTGATCGGCACCAACCCGCGTTGGGAGGCGCCGCTGGTCAATGCGCGCCTGCGCAAGCGCCACTTGCGCGGCGGGTTTTCAATCGCCGCGATCGGTCCACCGCTCGCTCTTTCCTTTCCGGTCGAGATGCTGGGCGAGGGCGGCGAGGTGCTCGGTGCCATAGCCGCCGGTACCCATCCCTGGGCCGAGCAGCTGCGTCAGGCGAAGAACCCGATGTTGGTGCTGGGGCAGGGGGCGCTGGCGCGGCCGGACGGCGCACGAGTGCTGGGGACGGCGCGCGAGATCGCCGAGCGCTGCGGCCTCGTGCGCGACGGCTGGAACGGGTTCAACGTCCTGCACCGAGCCGCGGCCAGGCTGGGCGGTCTCGATATCGGCTTCGTGCCGCAATCGGGCGGGCATGACGTGGCCGGTATCCTCGAAGATTGCCGGTCGGGCGCGATCGAGGTGCTCTATCTCCTCGGCGCCGACGAGATAGACTTTGGCGATCTCGGCTCGGCCTTTGTCGTCTATCAAGGACACCATGGCGATCGCGGCGCCGAACGGGCCGATGTGATCCTGCCGGGAGCGGCCTATACCGAGAAAGACGGGACCTATCTGAACACCGAGGGACGGATCCAACTCGGCCGCCGCGCGGTGTTTCCGCCCGGCGACGCGCGTGAGGACTGGGCGATCATCCGTGCCCTTTCGGCTGCGATTGGCCGGCCGCTTCCTTTCGACAATCTGGGCGAGCTGCGCCGGCGCCTGCGCGACGCCCATCCGACCGCCGCCGAAATCGACCGGGTGACCCCGGCGGTTTGGGGCATGTTCGGCGAAAGCGGGCCGATCGACCCGCGCCCGTTCACTTATCCGATCACCGATTTCTATCGGACCGATCCGATCAGCCGGGCCAGTGTGACGATGGCCGAGTGCAGCGACGTGTTCCTGGCGCATCACGGCGAATTGCCCGCGCGGACCGGCACGCATGGATAGCTTCTGGCATGGCTATGCCTGGCCGACGGTGATCACCGTCGGCGAGGTGCTGGCGGTGGTTGTGCCGCTGCTGATCGCCGTCGCCTATCTGACCTATGCCGAGCGCAAGGTATTGGCGTATTCGCAGCTGCGCAAAGGGCCGAACGTGGTCGGCCCATTCGGGCTGCTGCAGCCTTTCGCCGACGGCCTCAAGCTCTTGATCAAGGAAACGGTCGTCCCGAGCGGGGCCAATCGGGTGGTTTTCGTGTTTGCTCCGATCGTAACGTTTACGTTGAGCCTGGTCGCCTGGGCGGTGATCCCGTTCAATCCCGGCGTTGTTATCGCCAATATCAATGTCGGCATCCTTTACCTGTTCGCGATCAGTTCGCTCGGCGTTTACGGCATCATTCTCGCCGGTTGGGCGTCGAACTCGCGCTATGCCTTCCTCGGCGCGTTGCGGTCGGCGGCGCAGATGGTCTCTTACGAGGTGGCGATCGGCTTTGTCCTGGTGACCGTGCTGATTTGCGTCGGTTCGCTGAATTTGAGCGACATTGTCGAGGCGCAGCGGCATATCTGGTTCGCCATCCCGCTGCTGCCAATGTTCGTCATTTTCTTCATCTCCGGGCTCGCTGAAACCAACCGGGCTCCGTTCGACGTGGTCGAGGGCGAGACCGAACTGGTAGCCGGCTATTTCGTCGAATATTCGGCAATGGCATTCGCGCTATTCTACCTCGGCGAATACGCCAACATGATCCTGATGAGTGCCATGACCAGCGTACTGTTCCTCGGCGGCTGGCTGGCGCCGGTCGGCGTGCCGCCCTTCACCTGGGTCCCCGGGCCGATCTGGTTTCTGCTCAAAATCGCCTTTGTGCTGTTTTGCTTTTTATGGGTGCGTGCCACGTTCCCGCGTTTCCGCTATGACCAGCTGATGCGGCTCGGCTGGAAGGTGTTCCTGCCGTTCTCGCTGTTCTGGCTGGTATTGACCGCGGGCGTGTTGACCGCGGCCGGATGGCTGCCGGCGCGCTGAGCGGCGGAACGAGACGAGGAGCGATCGATGGCATTGTTGGCACGCGGCGCGCGCGGCCTGTTGCTGAGCGAGCTGCTCTCGGGGCTGGCATTGACCTTGCGCTACATGTTCAAGGGCGCGGTCACGGTCAACTATCCCCATGAAAAGGGTCCGCTCAGCAGCCGGTTTCGCGGCGAGCACGCGCTGCGCCGCTATCCCAATGGCGAAGAGCGCTGCATCGCGTGCAAATTGTGCGAGGCGATCTGCCCGGCGCTGGCGATCACCATCGAGGCGGAGCCGCGCGAGGACGGCAGCCGGCGCACCACCCGCTACGATATCGACATGACCAAATGCATTTACTGCGGCTATTGCCAGGAGGCCTGCCCGGTCGATGCGATCGTCGAGGGGCCGAATTTCGAGTTCGCCACCGAAACCCGCGAGGAATTGTTCTTCGACAAGCAAAAGCTGCTCGACAATGGCGACCGGTGGGAGGCCGAGATTGCCAGGAACCTGGCCATCGACGCGCCCTATCGATGATGCGAATGGATCGATGATGCGAATGGATCGATGATGCGAATGTTGGGCGGGGTACGATGATTTTGCAGGCGATCCTGTTCTATCTGTTCGCCGCAGCCGCGGTCGCGGCCGGAGCGATGGTTGTCGCCGCCCGCAACCCGGTCCATTCGGTGCTGTTTCTGATCCTTGCCTTCTTCAACACCGCCGGCCTGTTCGTGCTGATCGGCGCCGAGTTTCTGGCGATGATCCTCGTCATCGTCTATGTCGGGGCGGTGGCGGTGCTGTTCCTCTTTGTCGTGATGATGCTCGATATCGATTTCGCCGATCTGCGCAGCGGGTTTGTGCGTTATCTGCCAGTCGGCGCTCTGGTCGGGTTGGTCCTGCTGGTTGAGCTGGTGCTGGTCTCGGTCAGCTGGGCGGTCACCGCTTCCGGGATCGTTGCCCCGGCGGCGCTGCCGGCCGGTGGCGTCGCGCTCAACAATACCCGGGCGCTCGGCGATATTCTCTATACCCGCTACCTGTTCGCGTTTCAGGGGGCCGGCTTGATCCTGCTGGTCGCGATGATCGGCGCGATCGTACTGACCCTGCGCCATCGCGCCGATGTGCGGCGCCAATCGATCTCAGCCCAGCTCGCGCGGACGCGCGCCCAATCGGTCGAGGTGGTCAAAGTGCCGGTCGGCAGCGGCGTCTGATGGCGATCGGCCTCGCCCATTATCTGACGGTAGCCGCGATCCTGTTCACGCTCGGGATCTTCGGCATCTTTCTCAATCGCAAGAACGTCATCATTATCCTGATGTCGATCGAGTTGATGCTGCTTGCGGTCAACATCAACTTCGTGGCCTTCTCGGTATTCCGCAACGATCTTGTCGGCCAGGCCTTCGCGATGTTCGTGCTGACGGTCGCCGCGGCCGAGGCGGCGATCGGGCTCGCCATCCTCGTCGTCTATTTCCGCAACCGCGGCACGATCCGGGTCGAAGACATCAACATGATGAAAGGCTGAAGCCGTGGCGCTTGCCGTCGTCTTCCTGCCGCTGATCGCCGCGATCATCGCCGGCTTTTTTGGCCGGGCCATCGGCGACCGCGGCGCGCAGGTCATCACCTGCGGGGCGCTGCTGCTGTCGGCCGCGCTGGGCATCCTGTCTGTTCCGCGACATCCTGGCGCTGCCGCAGCCGCGAAATCATTCCGCTGTTCAGCTGGATCGTCGCCGGCGGGGTCGACGTCGCCTGGTCGATCCGTCTCGACACCCTGAGCGGGGTGATGATCCTTGTCGTCACCGTCGTCTCGTCGATGGTCCATGTCTACTCCATCGGTTACATGGCCGAGGACAAGTCGATCCCGCGCTTTATGGCCTATCTGAGCCTCTTCACCTTTTTCATGCTGGCGCTGGTCACTGCCGACAACTTTGTTCAGCTGTTCTTCGGCTGGGAGGGGGTCGGCCTGATGTCGTATCTGCTGGTCGGCTTCTGGTACGACCGGCCCGCCGCCAATGCCGCGGCGATCAAGGCGTTTCTGGTCAACCGTGTCGGCGATTTCGGCTTTTCGCTCGGCATCTATCGCGGTTTTCGTGATCTTCGGCAGCCTCGATTTCGGGGTTGTATTCGGCAAGGCGCCGAGTGCGGTCGGCACGACGATGGATTTTCTGGGCTGGCGCGTCGATTCGCTGACCCTCGCCTCGATCCTGCTGTTTATCGGGGCGATGGGGAAATCGGCGCAGATCCCGCTCCATACCTGGCTGCCCGATGCGATGGAGGGGCCGACGCCGGTTTCGGCCCTGATCCATGCCGCGACGATGGTGACGGCGGGCGTGTTCATGGTCGCGCGGTTGTCGCCGCTGTTCGAATACGCGCCGACCGCGCTCGCCGTCGTCGGCGTCATCGGCGGCACCACCTGCATATTTGCCGCGAGCGTCGGCATGGCGCAGAACGACATCAAGAAAGTGGTCGCTTATTCGACCTGCAGCCAGCTCGGCTACATGTTTGCCGCCGCCGGCGTCTCGGCCTATGCCGCCGGCGTCTTCCATCTGTTTACCCACGCCTTCTTCAAGGGCCTGCTGTTCCTCTGCTGCGGCTCGGTGATCCATGCGATGGGCGGCGAGCAGGACATGCGCCGGATGGGCGGTTTGTGGCGGAAGACCCCCTGGACCTATGTCACGATGTGGATCGGCGCCCTCTCCTTGAGCGGCATCCCGCCGTTCTCCGGCTACTGGTCGAAGGACATGATCATCGACGCGGACTGGGCTTCGGCCACTGCGGTCGGCCGCTATGCCTGGCTGCTCGGCGTCGTGGCGGCGTTCATGACCGCGTTTTACATCTCGCGGGTCATGTTCATGACCTTTCACGGCGAGCCGCGCGCCGATGAAGAGACGATGCATCATGCCCATGAGAGCCCGTGGGTGATGCGGATCCCGTTGATCGTGCTGGCGATCGGCGCCGCCTTTTTTGGCTGGCTCGGCTATGCGCATTTTGTCGGCGTGCGGCAGCGCCGGGTTCTGGAAGAGCGCGATCCTGGTGCTGCCGCGCCACGACGCGCTGGCGAAGGCCGAAGAGATACCGGCGCTGTTGTCGCTATCTGCCGCTGATCTGCGGTGTCGCCGGCATCGCCACCGGCTACGTCTTCTATATCGTCGACCCGCGGATCCCGGTGCGGTTGGCCCAGCGGTTCCGTGCAGCTGTATTTGTTCATCCTGAACAAATGGTATTTCGACGAACTTTACGACCTGCTGTTTGTCCGCTCGGCGATGGCGCTCGGCGACGGGCTGTGGAAGTCGGGCGACGGCGCTGTGATCGATGGGCTCGGCCCCAACGGCGTTCGCTGCGATGACCCGCGATCTTGCGCGTCAGGCGAGCCGGCTGCAGACCGGGTATGTCTACCATTACGCATTTGCGATGATGATCGGGCTGGCGGCGTTCGTGACCTGGTATCTGTTGCCGGCCATTGAGCGAGAGGCATTCGTCAGTGAGCCATTGGCCGCTCCTGTCGCTGGTCACCTTTTTGCCGCTGGTCGGCGCCGCCTTCATCTTGGTGGCGCGCGGCGACGACGCCGTGGTCGCGCGCAATGCGCGTTTCATCGCGCTATGGACGTCGCTGATCGTTTTTGCGCTGTCGATGGTGTTGTGGGTCGAATTCGATCCGAGCACCGCCGCCTTCCAATTTGTCGAGCGGGCCGACTGGATCAGCCTTGGCGGCTTCACGATCACCTATCACATGGGGATCGACGGCATCTCGCTGTTCTTCATTCTGCTTTCGACCTTTTGACGTTTCTTTCGATTATCTCCAGCTGGGAGGTTATTCAGGGTCAGGTCAAGGAATACATGATCGCCTTCCTGGTCCTGGAAACCTTGATGATCGGGCTTTTTTGCTGCGCTCGATTTTGTCGTCTTCTATGTGTTTTTCGAGGGCGTGCTGGTGCCGATGTTTCTGATTATCGGCATCTGGGGCGGAGAAAACCGAATTTATTCTGCGTTCAAGTTCTTTCTATATACCTTCCTCGGCTCGGTATTGATGCTGCTGGGATCCTGATCGTTACCTGCAGACCGGATCGACCGATATCGAGTATGCGCTGAACCATATCAGTTCCTTTTCTCCGGGCTTGCAGAAGTGGCTGTGGCTGGCGTTTTTCGCGTCGTTCGCGGTCAAGGTGCCGATGTGGCCGGTCCATACTTGGCTCCCCGATGCGCATGTCGAGGCGCCGACCGCGGGCTCGGTTATTCTTGCCGGCATTCTGTTGAAGATGGGCGGCTACGGCTTTCTGCGGTTTTCGTTGCCGATGTTTCCGCTCGCCTCGCATTATTTCACGCCGCTGATCTTCACCCTCAGCGCGATCGCGGTGATCTACACCTCGTTGGTGGCGCTGGCCCAGACCGATATGAAAAAGCTGATCGCCTATTCGTCGATCGCCCATATGGGCTTTGTGACGATGGGCATTTTTGCCGTGACCCAAGAGGCGGTGCAGGGCGCGGTCATCCAGATGTTGAGCCATGGGCTGGTCTCCGGGCGCTTTGTTCCTCTGCGTCGGCGTCCTCTATGACCGGTTGCACACCCACGAGATTGCCCGGTTCGGCGGGCTGGTTGAGCGCATGCCCGCCTACGCCTTTGTCTTCATGGCATTTACCCTGGCGTCGGTCGGCCTGCCGGGCACCAGCGGGTTTGTCGGCGAGTTCCTGATCCTGCTCGGCACTTTCAGGGTCAGTACGCTCGAATGCACCTTGGCGGCGACGGCGTTGTTCCTCGGACCGGCCTACATGCTCTATCTCTACCGCACGGGTGATTTTCGGCACGATCACCCGCGCCGATCTGCGCAACATCCTCGATCTCAGCCCGCGCGAAAAATTCGTGTTCGCGCCGCTGCTGGTGCTGGTGCTGTGGATGGGCATCTACCCGAACTCGTTCCTGCGGCCGATCCAAGCCTCGGTTAACCATATCGTCGCACAAGCGACGGCCGCCACCGACGCCGCCGGGCTACGCCGCGCCAGCCTGCCATAGGCGCTCCATGCTGCACCTTGCCTCTTCCGACGTGTTGCCGGCGCTGCCGGAAATCCTGCTCGCCGCAGCGGCGATGGCGCTGCTGGTCGTTGGCGCCTGGCGCGGGGAGGGTTCGACCCGCGCTGGTTTCTTGGCTCGCGGTGGCGGCGCTGATCGTGGTTCTCGCTGTCGCCCTGCTGGGCGGGTCCGAGCGCCGCGTCGGCTTTTACGGAATGTTCGTTACCGACGCCTTCGCCGCTGTTCATGAAGTCGCTGGTGCTGGCCGGCTCGGCGGTCACGCTCCTGATGGCGATGCGCTACAACGAGGAGCAACGGATCAGCCGCTTCGAATTTCCGGTTCTGGTTATGCTGGCGACGACCGGGATGATGGTGATGATCTCGGCGAACGACCTGATCACCCTCTATGTTGGCCTCGAACTGCAGAATTTGGCGCTGTATGTCGTCGCCAGCTTCGACCGCGATTCGCCGCGGTCGAGCGAAGCCGGCCTTAAATACTTCGTCCTCGGCGGGCTGTCTTCGGGCATGCTGCTCTATGGGCTGTCGCTGGTCTATGGGTTTGCCGGCACCACCGGCTTTGCCGACCTTGCGCATCTGCTTGCCGGCGAGCGCGCCGGTCTCGTCGCGGGCTGATCATCGGTCTTGTCTTCATTATGGCGGGCCTTGCCTTCAAAACCTCGGCGGTGCCGTTCCATATGTGGACGCCCGACGTCTATGAGGGCGCGCCGACCCCGGTCACGGCGTTTTTTTCGGTTGCTCCCAAAGTCGCGGCGCTGGCCCTGTTTATCCGGGTCATGATTTCGCCGTTCGGGCCGATGATCGGCGAGTGGCGGCAAGTCATCGTGTTTTTGTCGATTGCCTCGATGGTGCTTGGCTCCTTCGCCGCGATCGCCCAGCCCAATATCAAGCGGCTGATGGCCTACAGTTCGATCGGCCATGTCGGCTATTCGCTGATCGGGCTGGCCGCCGGAACCGCCGCCGGCATTCGCGGCGTGCTGATCTATCTGGCGATTTACCTGTTCATGAACGTCGGCGCGTGGGCCGTCATTTTGTGCATGCGCCGGCAGGGACGGATGCTCGAGGAGATCGCCGATCTCTCCGGATTGTCGCGCACCAACCCGGCATTGGCGTTGGCATTGGCGATTTTCATGTTTTCGCTGGCCGGGATCCCGCCGGCCGCCGGATTCTTCGGCAAGCTCTACATTTTTCTCGCGGCGATCGACGCCAAGCTGACCGGGCTTGCCGTGATCGGCGTCGTCACTAGCGTGGTCGGGGCGTTTTATTACCTGCGCATCGTCAAGGTCATGTATTTCGACGAGCCGGTTGCCGCCTTTGACGGCCCGATCGCGGGCGAGCTCAAGGGTGTGCTGCTGGTCACGGCGCTGGTCACCTTGTTCTTCTTCCTGCTGCCCGGGCCGGTTGTGGGCAGCGCCGAAGTGGCGGCATCCTCGCTGTTTCTTCGGTGACCGGGTTGCAGCCGCTGCTACCCCCTGGCTACCGGCTGGTTTCGCGCGAGACGGTCGGCAGCACCAATGACGAGGCCAAATCGCTGGCGCGCTCAGGTGCCGACGAAGGCACTTTGGTATGGGCGTTGGAGCAAACCTCCGGACGCGGGCGCCGCGGACGCGAATGGGCGTCGCCGCGCCGGCAATCTTTACGCCTCGCTGGTCCTGCGGCCGGCTTGCCCGCTCGATCGTGCCGCGCAATTGGGCTTTGTCGCCGCGCTCGCGGTCGGCGACGCATTGGCGGCGTTGTTGCCCGAGCTTGGCGGGCTTGCCTGCAAATGGCCGAACGACGTGCTGGTCGGCGGCCGCAAGATCGCCGGCATCCTGCTCGAATCGGAGGTCGGACGAGGCACGGTAACCTGGCCTTTCTGATCGTCGGCGTCGGGCATCAACCTGGTCTCGGCGCCGATCCGCGCCGAGTTCCCGGCCACGTCCATCGCCGGCGAAGGCCACCATCCGCCCGAGCCGGCCGCCATGCTCGAAGCCTTCGCCGGGCATTTTGCATCCTGGGCGCGACGGTGGCGTGAGGAGGGTTTCGGCCCGGTGCGTGAGGCGTGGCGTGCGCGGGCGACCGGGCTCGGCCAGCCGATCCGGGTTCGCCTCGAAGGCACTACCTTGCACGGCCGCTTCGCCGATATAGATCAGCGGGGGGCGCTGCTGCTGGACACTCCCGACGGCCGCCGCCGGATCTCGGCCGGCGACGTGTTTCCGGCACTGTAGCGGTGCTCCACCATGCTGCTCGCCATCAACTCGGGAAATACCAATGTCGTCTTTGCCGTCTATGCCGGGGACGCGTTGCGCGCCTCCTGGCGGGTGTCGACCAACCCCAAGCGGACCGCCGACGAATATGCGGTGTGGCTGACCCAGCTGATGGCGCTCAGCGGCTTGGCGCCGCGGTGATATCGACGCGACGATCATCGCCAATGTCGTGCCGGAGGCGTCGTTCAACCTGATCGGACTGTGCCAGCGCTATTTCTCCAGCGAGCCGCTGATCGTGGGCCGGCCGGATTGCCGTCTCGGGATCGACGTCGATGTCGACATGCCGCCGGAAAATGTCGGCGCCGACCGGGTCGCCAATGCGGTCGCCGCCCAGGACCGTTACCAGGCCGCCGCTGATGGTCATCGATTTCGGCACCGCGACCAATTTCGACATTGTCGACCGCGCCGGCAATTATTGCGGCGGCGTCATCGCGCCGGGACCGAACCTGTCCTTGCTGGCGCTTGGAGATGGCGGCGGCGCAATTGCCGCATGTATCGATCGAGCGCCCGGCGAAAGTGGTCGGCCGGAGCACCGTTCCGGCCATGCAGTCCGGCGTCTTCTGGGGTTATGTCGGGCTGATCGAAGGGCTGGTGCGGCGCATCCGAGACGAGCGCGGCGAGACCATGGGTGTGTTCGCCACCGGTGGGCTGGCGCCGCTGTTCGCCAAGGCGACCGATGTTATCGACCGGGTCGATCCCGATCTGACCTTGTGGGGGCTGCGTCTGATTTATCGAAGAAACCGCAATAGATGAACGATCTCCCTCATCGCGCCGGCACGCTTCAGGATGCCGGCGATCCGAACGCGCTGATGTTCGTCAGCCTCGGCGGCGCCAACGAAATCGGAATGAATCTGAGCCTTTACGGCTCTGCCGGCGACTGGCTGATCGTCGATTGCGGGGTTACCTTTCGGCGACGATTCGCAGCCGGGACTCGACGTGGTGATGCCCGATCCGGGGTTCATCGTCGAGCGCCGCGACCGCCTGCTCGGCATCGTTGCGACCCACGCGCACGAGGATCATATCGGCGCCATTCCGTATCTGTGGCCGCAGCTGCGCTGCCCGGTCTGGGCGACGCCTTTCACCGCCTCGTTGCTGCGGGCAAAGCTCACCGAAGTCGGGCTTGCCGACAAGGTCCGGATCAACGTCGTGCCGATGTCGGGCCGGTTTACGATCGGCCCGTTCGAACTCGAGCTGATCACCTTGACCCATTCGATCCCCGAGCCCAACGCGGTTGTGCTGCGCACGGCGGCCGGGACGGTTCTGCACACCGGCGACTGGAAGCTCGACCCCGACCCGCTGATCGGCGAGCCGACCGACGAGGCGGCGCTGCGCCGGCTCGGCGACGAGGGCGTGCTGGCGATGGTCTGCGACTCGACCAACGCGCTGCGGCCCGGCAGCTCGGGTTCGGAGGCGGATTTGCGCCATTCGTTGACCGAGCTGATCGGCCGCTATGACGCGCGCGTTGCGGTCGCCTGTTTCGCCTCTAACGTCGCGCGGCTCGAAACGATCGCGCACGCCGCAGCGGCGCATGGCCGCGACGTGGCGCTGGTCGGGCGCTCCTTGTGGCGGATCGACAAGGCGGCGCGCGAGAACGGCTATCTCGCCGATCTGCCGCCGTTTCTGACCGAGGACGAGGCGGCCTATATCCCGCGTGACCGGATCGTGATGATCTGCACCGGAAGCCAGGGCGAGCCGCGCGCGGCGCTGGCGCGCATCGCCCGCGACGACCATCCCAACGTCGAGCTCGAACCGGGCGATGTCGTGATCTTTTCGTCGCGGATCATTCCCGGAAATGAAAAGTCGATCGGCCGGCTGCAGAACGCGCTGGCCCGGCTCGGCGTCGAGATCGTCACCGAGCAGGATCATTTCGTCCATGTCTCGGGCCATCCGGCGCGTGATGAGCTGGTGCGCATGTACCAGATGGTCCGGCCGCAGATCGCGATCCCGGTGCATGGCGAGGCGCGTCATCTGCTCGCCCACGCCCAGCTTGCCGGCGAGTGCCAGGTGCCGCAGCCGCTGATCATCGAAAACGGCGACATGGTGCGGCTCGGATCGGGCGGCGCCGCAGATCGTCGACGAGGTGCCGGTCGGGCGGCTGGCGAGCGACGGCAAGACCTTGCTGCCGCTCGACGGCATCGCGCTGAAAGACCGCCGCCGCGTCGTGTTCAACGGCAGCGCCGTTGCCACGCTGGTGCTCGACCGTCAGGGCCGGCTCGCCGCCGCTCCGGCAATCACCGTGATCGGGCTGGTCGAGCCGGAGGCGGCCGAAGCCGCTCTCCCGTTTCTGCGCACCGCGGTGGAGCGCGCGTTCGACGAGTTGCCGGCCGGCGCGCGTCGCGATTCCGACACCGACCTGATCAGCGAGGCGGCGCGGCGGGCATTGCGGCGCGTCTCAACGAGCGTTTCGGCAAGCGTCCGCTGGTCGAGATCCAGGTTGTGCGAGTTTGACGTGAGGGGCTCGGCGGGATGGCGCGGCTTGGCAGGCGCGGCAGGACCGCGATGATCGGCCGATTGAACCATGTGGCGATCGTCGTGCCGGACCTCGCGGCCGCGAGCGCAGTCTACCGTCAGATGCTTGGGCGCGCAGGTCTCGGCGCCGCACGCGCTGCCGGCGCACGGCGTCACCGTCGTCTTTGTCGAATTGCCCAACACCAAGATCGAATTGCTCGAACCGCTCGGCGACGCGTCGCCGGTGCGCGGATTTCTCGAACGCAATCCCGGCCGGCGGCATGCACCATTTGTGCTATGAGGTCGATGACATCATCGCCGCGCGCGACCGGCTGAGCGCCGAGGGCGCGCGGGTGCTCGGCGACGGCGAGCCGAGGCTGGGCGCCCATGACAAGCCGGTGCTGTTTCTGCACCCGAAGGATTTCTGCGGTACCCTGATCGAGCTTGAGCAGGTATGAACCCCGCCGGGCGCCGAGACCCGTTGTCATGACTTGGTTCACCGGAACCATCGTCTACATCCTCGTTTGGTGGGTGGTTCTGTTCGCGGTGCTGCCGCTGTGGGTCACTCCGGCCGAGCCGGATGATCCCGGTTACGCCGCCGGCGCGCCGCAACAGCCGCGGCTGCTGCTGAAAGCGGCAGTCACCACCGGCGTCGCGGCGGTCATATGGCTGGTGATCTTCCTGATCGTCCGCTCGCCGTGGCTGAGCTTTCGCGGGTCGTAACATGAGCGCCGCCTATTGCCGGTTTGCGCCCGGCCACCCGGTGCACGGCCCTTATCACGATGCCGAGTACGGCTTTCCGGCGACCGACGAGCGGGTGCTGTTCGAGCGGCTGCTGCTCGAGATCAACCAGGCGGGACTGTCCTGGCTGACGATCCTCAACAAGCGTGCGGCGTTTCGCGCCGCCTACGCCGATTTCGAGGTCGATCGCGTCGCCGAGTTCGGACCCGCGCGAGATCGAGGCGCTGCTCGCGGATGCGGGGATCGTGCGCAACCGGCTCAAGATCGGCGCCGCGATTGAAAATGCCCGGCGGATCCAGGGCTTACGCGAGTCGCACGGATCGTTCGCGCTTTGGCTCGACGCGCATCACCCGCGCTCGATCGAAGACTGGACGCGGCTCTTCCGCAACACCTTTCGCTTCACCGGCGGGCAGATCGTCAACGAATTCCTGCTGAGCCTCGGCTATCTGCCCGGGGCGCACGAGCCTGATTGCCCGGTCTTTGCGCGGATCGCGAAGCTGTCTCCGCCTTGGGCGCATACCGGCCCCGAACCGCCGCCGCGCGATGGGTGAAAGGTGATTTGACGGCAAGGGCGGTTTCTTGCTAGCGAGACGCGCATGCAAAGAAGGCTCGGCCGGGCGCCGCCGAGGCAGTCGCGGGTTTCTGGCGAGATCGAGAGAAGTGCTGATCCTTCACAGGAATGCCCTTTCCAAGAGCAAACTCGACCGTCGATGAGGATAGGTTTGATGTCGCTGCGGCAGAAATATCTCAAGATTCTGGCGGACATCGTTCCGGCTGGCGCCGTTGGTGTGTCGCTGCTCCTCGGCTCGACGGCCCCGGGCACGGCCAGTCAGCACCCGGCGAAAGCGCAGCCCCGGGCCGCGGATCAGGTTCGGGTTTCCGAACGGCTTGCCGCCATTCGCGATGCGGTCTCCGATGCCGTCGGGCCGAGTGCCGGCAACGGTGAAAAGCGGCTTGTCTGGTGGGCTTGGCGCAACGGCGGCGGTGGTTGGCGCAATGGCGGCGTGGCGTAACGGCGGTTGGCGCAACGGCGGCTGGCGCAACGGCGGCTGGGGCAATTTCTGGCGCAACTGGTAAACGGCTTGGCGCGGCAAGGCTAATTTGACGATATCGGGCGTTTGTTGGTATTAGAACCAGCACGCGTATCTCGGGGGGTGATGCTGGACGCGCATCCTGAGGTTGAGTAGGACGGATGAGCGTGCGGTAGCCGATGAAGGGGTGAGGCTGATGACGCTGCGGCAGAAGTATCTGAAAACCTTGTCAGGGATCGTTCCGGCGGGGGCGGTCGGCGTCTCGTTGTTGCTGGGCTCGACGGTGCCGAGCGCGGCGAGCCCGGACCCGGCGGCTCAGCAACCCCGGGCGTCGGATCAGGGGCGCGTGTCGGAACGCCTTGCCGCCATTCGCGATGCGGTTTCCACTGTCGGAGGAGAGCATGCCCTTCGGCGCGGCGATGGCTATCCCCGGATCACCTGGTGGGGTAACGGCGGCTGGGGGGGCCGGCCTTGGGGCGGCTGGGGCTGGCCCAATTGGAACAACTGGAACAACTGGCGCAATTGGAACAATTGGTGGCGGAATTGGTGAGCGGGTGATCGCAACCTGAGGCGGCGAGCAATTTCGTGCCGGCGATCGACTTGCTGGTCGTTCAGCCGACGCCGTTCTGCAATATCGACTGCAAGTATTGCTATCTGCCCGACCGGAATTCGAAGGCGGTCGTCGACCGGCAGACGTTGCTCAACTTGTTCTCGCAAGTCTTCGCGTCTGGCTGGGTGCGCGACGGTTTGTCGGTCGTGTGGCATGCCGGCGAGCCGATGGTGCTGCCGATCGCGTTCTATCGCGACGCGTTCGCGATGGTCGAAAATCTGAGACCGCACGATCTGCCGGTCGTTCATTCGTTCCAGACCAACGGCACCCTGATCGACGAGGCCTGGTGCGCGTTCTTCAGCGAAGCCAAGGTCAATCTTGGGGTCAGCATCGACGGTCCGCACCGCCTGCACGACCGCAACCGGGTGACGCGATCGGGCCGCGGCACGTTCGACCGGACGATTGCCGGTGTCCGGCTGCTGCGCCGGTTTGGGGTGCCGTTTCACGTGATCTCCGTATTGACGTCGGCGAGCATGGCCGCGCCGCGAGAGATGTTCGATTTCTACCTCGCCGAAGGGATCGAGCATGTCTGCTTCAACGTCGAGGAATCAGAAGGCGATCACGTCTCGAAATCGTTCGGCGACGGCGGAGCGGAACTTGCCTACTACCGGTTCCTGAGCGAGTTCTGGCGGCTCACCGCGGCCGATCCCGGTAAAATCACCTTCGTCCGCGAAATCGAGCATGCGGTGCAGCAGGTCATCCGGCCGAAGGAAGCTGCGTTTCGCAACCAGCTGGTAGAGCCCTTCGCCGTGACCAGCATGGATTGGGCCGGCAATATCTCGACTTTCTCGCCCGAACTGCTCGGTTTGAAGAACCCTGCATACGACGATTTCATTCTGGGCAACATCAATCGCGACACATTAGTGGATTTGCTCGATTGCTCGGTCCTGGCGCGGATGCGCGCCGACATCGACGCGGGCGTGGCGATGTGCCGCGAGCGGTGCGAGTACTTTTCGGTGTGCGGCGGGGGCGAACCGGTCAACAAGCTCGCTGAGAACGGCGGCTTCGCCAGCACGGAGACGGCCTATTGCAGGCTTACCAAGATGCGGGCGACCGATTTGGTGCTCGATGCGCTCGACCGGGTCCCGGTGGGCGGCTTCGAACCGGCGACGATCGGCCGTTGGGTGATGCCGGACGGGGAAAGCGGCCCGGCCGAGAGCGCGGGCATAGGCAGATGAGCGCTATCTGATTCGGGAGAGCAAGGATGCGAAAGACATTGACGTGGCTGGGCGTGCTCGCCATCGGTGCGGTGGTGCAGGGGGGGCTTCTTGATCGCGCGGTTGCCCAGGGATCCTCGGCGGGCTCGTCTGCGGCCAATCCGGCGCCCAACTACGCCGGCGGCGCGCCGGACGAGACGGAAGCCATCGGCGGCACGACCGAAACCGAGCCGGCGACCCAGCTGCCGGTGCTTTACGTTACCGGCGTCGAGATCGAGCGAACTCAGACCGAACCGCGGCTTGATATCGTTCGGGTCACCGGCTTGACCGGGTCGCAGGGCTGGACTTCGCCCCAACTGGTCCCGACCTTTGTCGGCAAGCCGCTCGACGGGATCCTTGATCTGCAGTTTATCGCCACCATGCCGCTGCAGACCGAGCCGGCATCCGGTTTTGTCCCGATCGGCGCCGTGTTCCCGCTCGAAGCAGGCCGTGATTTCAAAGGAGTGCGGGTCCGCGCTTCCGAGAACGCGATCCAGGTCGACCAGATCCCCGGCAGCAAAACCGAAAAGATTACGGTCAATGACTGCAAGGATTGCGTAGGCAAGAAGTTTGCCGAAAAAGGCCAGGCTATGCACGGCGCGTCCGGGATCGTTCGCCAGGAGGACCTTCCCAAGGTATTGCGCTGGATCCCGCCGAACCGTGGGATACGCGGCATCACCCACGATCCGAACCGGCTCAATCTGATGCTCGGCGGCGATAATACGATCATCGCGGCTTATTGGGAGTAGGCGCCGGGTGCGGCACGCCCAGGCAACGCCCGCCCCAGCGGTCGGCGACGCTCGGAGCCGATGCATGACGCGGATGTGGGCGGGATGGCTGGTTTTTGTTGTTGGCCTCGCTGTCGCGGATAATTCGGCCGCCGGCGCCGCATCGCTGGTGCCCGGAGACGCCGTCGTGCTGGACCGGGTTGCGGTCGCCGTCGCTGGCGCCGAGTTCGAGCTATGGCGCGGACGCAAGAATGTGGCGCACCGACCGTGACGGACCCCAGGGGCCGATGCAGGTCTCTGCCGCTGCCGCAGCGGATGTCGGCGGCGGAGATCGTTTCGATCCGATCGAAAACCAGCTGATCGGCCGAGCCTATCTCGCTCGCCTCTATCACCGCTATGCGAATTGGGCCGACGCGGTCGCGGCCTATAATTGGGGGCCGGGACATATGGATGACTGGATCGATAGCGGCCGGCCGATCGACAAATTCCCGATGGCCGTGTCTCTATACCGCGTTCGCGTGCTGTTCGGCGCGCCCGCGGGGGGCGGCGGCGCGGTGGCATTCGGCCGCCATCTGCAGCCGCGGCGGCCGGTCGGCGACCGCCGTCATCCCAGCCGTGATAGCCTCGCCGTCGAACAACTCTACGGCGAGATCATGAGCGAGCGAATACCTTGAACGGCCGCGCAAGCGATCGACAGGGTCGCGCCACGGCGGTTGATCGCCGGCACCAGCGCTCAAATGCGGGCAACCAGGTTTATCAAAGGCTCGCCTCGGGAAAACCGACCGATATTGTCGGCTATCTCGTCCCAGCGCCGCCGGACCATGCCGGCGGTCCAGCCCGAATTGTGCGGCGTCACGATGACGTTCGCCAGTTCGTGAAACGGGTGGCGCGATCCGCGCCGATTGGGCTCGCTCGGGTTCGGGTATTGCCACCAAACGTCGAGTGCGGCCCCGGCAATGGTGCGGTCGCGCAGCGCCGCATAGACCGCGTCCTCGTCGATCACCTGGGCGCGGGAAATGTTTATCAGAAACGAATTCGGCTTCATCAGCGTCGAGGCGCCGGGCATCAATCAGCCCGGTGGTCTCCGGGCCGAGCGCCGTACATAGCGCCACGGTGTCGCATTCGGGCAGCATCCGGTCGAGTTCGGCAAGCGGATAGACGCGCTCTACGCCGGCCTGCGGCTCGCGGGGAGTGCGGTTCGCGGCGAGGATACGGCAGCCGAACGGAGCCGCACGGCGCGCCACCTCGCGTCCGACCGGTCCATAGCCGATGATGCCCAAGGTCGTCCCGCGCACCTCGCCATGCGGCGTGCCGCCCTGCACCCAACTGGTCCGCCACGAGCCGCTTTCGCGAAACTCGCCCGAAATCTCGAACAGCCGGTGATGCAGGGCCAGCATGACCATGACGACGTATTCGGCGATCGCGGTTTGGTGGCCGAATGCGTTGCACACCGCCACCCCTTTCGGCAGTGCCGCGAGGTCGAACAGCTCGACCCCGGTCGCCACCGATTGCACCAGTCGAATCTTCGTCGCCGGCGGATAGTCCGCGCGCCAGTGGTTACTGACCAGGATGTCGGCATCTGCCGCGGCAGATGGCAGGCGTGCGCGATCGATCGGATCCTTGACGATTTCGACTTCGAGCCCGGGCGGCAACTCGTCCCTGATGCCGGCTGCCGTATCGGCCGCCACGCCGCCGAGAAAAAGGGCTTTCACGCCTTCACCCTCGGGGCGGCGATTCGCAGTCCGGCTTTGGCCTGCGTCGACAAAGCATTGTGACCCGGCTCTCGGTATTTCGGCATAGCTCCCCTCCTTTGTACGCAGGCGCGCGGCCGATGGGAGGTGTATTCGATTAGGTGTCCCCTGAGTAGCCGTAGCGGGTCAATCCGCGAACGGGGTCAGCAGTTCCCGCGCATCCGTCAGCCGCTCCAGCCGCGCGATCGTCGCCAGTGCTGCTTCCACGCTTGCCTCCGGCAGCGGCCTCCGGGCATTCCGTGCGCAATCGCGGAACTTGGCCTCGAACTGCGCGTCGCTCAGTGGCTTCTGCGGCGATCCGATAGGGTCGGCGGCTTCGACGGTAACCGAGCGCCCGCCGGTCCGCCGCACGGTGATGCTCAGCGATCGCTTCGGCCTCTCTTCCCGCGCCACTCCGACGATCCGGTCCGACAGCGCCAGCACGGCTGCATCGCCCAGACCGTCCACCTCCGCGATCCCAATCTTGCCATGCACCAAGGCGGTCGCGACAAGAAAGGGCTGGGCAAACTGGGCCTCCACTACCTGGGTCGGGCGGCGCTTGGCTGGCGCGCCGTCGAACTGATCGGCATGGCCGGCGGGATCTGCCTCGACCGTCACCGCTTCGATATCGTCGGCTCCCGAGATCCCCAGCGCCGCCCGCGCTGCCAGAGCCGCGTCGATCGCCGCGTGCAGCGGCCGGCCGCAGGGGTAGGGCTTGAAGCTCAGCGCCTCGCCGTGAAACCTGGTGCCGAGGTCGCGCAGGAGCAGCGAGGCGTCGTGGCCGTCGGGCTGATACAGCGCCAGATAGCCGAACCGTCCGTTGAATATGTTGTGCGCGCCGGTGAACCCGGTCCGCGCCAATACCGCGGAGAACACCCCGGCGTTTGCCGCTTGGCCCGCCTGCAAGCGCTTGGTCAGCGCTCCGTCCAGGATGCATTGGCGGTTGCCTGCGGCGTGGCTGTAGGCGATGCCGAATGCGTTCAGCATCTTGTCGGCGGTCAGGCCCAGCAGTTTGCCGGCCGCCGCCGTGGCGCCGAACACCCCCATCGCGGCGGTCCGGTGCCAGCCGCGGTCCAAGGTGCTGGCGAAGGCGACGCGGCACGATACGTCCAGCCCCAGCGCCGTCGCCAGCAGAACGTCCCGCCCGCTGACGGCGCCCAGGCTGTCGGTGACCGCCAGCACCGAGGCGAGCACCGAGACGCCCGGATGGATCGAGCCGCCGGTGTCGAGCGTGTCGTCGAAGTCCAAGGCATGGCCCATGCTGGCGTTCAGCAATGCCGCCTGCGGGGCCGGCAGGCGGATGCCGCGCAGCAGGACCCGGCTCTCCTCCCGCCCGCCCCAATGGCCGACCACCGCGCACAGCTCGTCGATTCCCGGGGAGCCGCTGCCGCCGAGCATGCAGCCGAACGTATCGAGAATATCGCGCCGGGCCGCTTCGACGGCGCTTGCCGGCAGGTCCGCGTAGCGGGTGCGGCAGACGTGCTGGGCGAGCGGCCACGCGGGATCGTCTATCATCGGCTTTACTCTCACATTGCCTCGTCTGGCTATCGCACCGCCACTGCCTGCCTGCCACGGCCGAGCGGGGACGCGACCAGATGCAGCCGCAAGGTCAGAAGTGCCGCAACGACCGCAAGCCCGAGGGCCAAGCCCCACCACAGACCGACAGGACCATAGCCGAGCGGAAAGGCGAGCACCCAACTGCCCACGAAACCAGCGCCCCAATAACCGAAAGCGGCGAGCAGCAGCGGAACCATCGTGTCCCTGTAGCCGCGCAGCGCGCCGGCGGCAATCGTTTGCATGCCGTCGACCACCTGGAAAATCGCGGCAATCGCCAGCAGCTGCCGCGCGATCCGCACGACCTCGCGATTGGCCGGGTTGGCGATGTCGACATAGGCGCCGATAATCGCCTGCGGTGCGGTCCACAGCACCACCGCCGCCATGCCCATGAACCCGACCCCGAGTGCCAGCGCCACGAAGCCGGCGCGACGCGCGGCGCGTTCGCGGCCGGCCCCGACCTCGTAGGCGACGCGCACCGTGGCGGCTTGGCTCAGACCCAGCGGGACCATAAAGCTGATGCTCGCGCAATTGAGGACGAGCTGGTGCGCCGCGAGAGCGCTTGCTCCCAAGAGCCCCATCAGCACGCTGGCGGCGAGGAATACGCCGGCTTCCATCCCCCTGATCGCGCCGATCGGCAGGCCGAGCCGAAGGATGCGGCTCATCTCGGTCCGGCTCATGGCCAAGACCCCGCGCAGCATGTGCAGACCGGCAAGGCCCGGCATGGTCCTGATGCACAACGCCAGACCGGCCAGCATCAACCACTGATTGATCGCACTCGCATAGCCGGAGCCCTCCACCCCGAGCGCAGGCGCGCCGAGACGGCCAAAAATCAGCACCCAATTCAACAGCGCGTTTCCGGCGATGCAGGCGATCAGCACCACCATCACCGAACGCGCATGCGACAGCGCCGCGAGCAGGCTGCGAAGCACGCCAAAGCCGAGAAACGCCACCCCGCCCCAGGCCAGCGCGCGCAAATACCGGCCGATTTCGGCGGCGAGTGCCACATCATAGCCGACCGCTTCGAGCAGGCGATCGAAGAGCATCAGCGCGGCGACAAAGGGCACGGCCAATAGCACGCCGAGAACCAGCCCCGCGCCGGCAGTCCGGCCGGCCGCACTGCGATCGCCGGCGCCGAGCGCGTGCGCGACGAGCGGAGCCACCGCAAACAGCACCCCTTGGAGGATGATGCCGATCGTGAAATAGACCATCCCGCCAAGCCCCGCGGCGGCCAGAGGCATGGCGCCGAGCCGCCCCACCATCAGGGTGTTGGTGACCCCCATCGCCATCTGGGCGAGGTTGGCGGCAGCGAGCGGCGATCCGAGGGCGAGGGTCGCGCGAAGTTCCGCGCCGATGCCGGACCTTGCGGCATGCCGGCGGCGCCGATCTGCAAGACTGGGTGGTCTCATGCGGCTCTCTCTGTTCTCCGTCGGATGCCGCCGGCGATCCCGGAGAGAGACCCTCAAAAACGATGAAGGGCCCCGACCGGTCTCGGCGGGGCCCCGAAATGTCGCGTGTCGGTAGTGTTCAGCGCACGCGCATATCCCCGGGCCCCACGGCAACGCCGCGCGACGTCGTGATGCTCATCGGACGCAGGTTTGCGCAATTCATAGGCAGCTGATACCCCGCGCCCCGTTGCCGCGTCAACAACACCGAATCCTGGGTAAGGTTGCCAGCCGGGCGCCTCACCCGCAAAGTCTTCGCGCGATAGCATTTGACGACCGGCGCGCGCGGCGCGACTGGGCGAGGGGACACGGACATGGCATCGGAACAGACGCACTATCTCGGCCTGATCGACGTTTCGGCGCAGCTGAAAAGCGGCGAACTGAAGCCGAGAGCGCTCACCGAAACGATTCTGACGCGGATCGCGCGTCATGACGGCGTGCTCAAGTCGTACACGACCTTGCTCGCGGATCGCGCGCTGGAAAAAGCGAGGCAAGCGGAGGACGAGATCGATCGCGGCTGGTGGCGCGGCCCGCTGCATGGCGTGCCAATCGCGCTGAAGGATTTGTGCTACACGGACTACGCCCCGACCGCCGCGGGCATGTTCATCCACAGGGATTTCATCCCGCCCTACACCTGCACCGTGGCGGAACGCCTGGAGCGCGCCGGCGCGGTCATCCTCGGCAAGCTGACGATGACCGAGGGCGCTTTTGCGACCCATCATCCTAGCATGCCGACGCCGATAAACCCGTGGGGCGCCGAAATCTGGACCGGTGCGTCTTCGAGCGGGTCGGGCGCGGCGACCGCGGCCGGATTATGCTACGGGTCGCTCGGTTCGGACACCGGAGGATCGATCCGGTTCCCATCGTCCGGCTGCGGATTGACCGGGCTCAAGCCCACCTGGGGCCGCGTCAGCCGCTACGGCATCTGCCCGCTATCGGAATCGCTCGATCACATCGGGCCGATGACCCGCAACGCGGCCGATTGCGCGGTGATGCTGACGGCCATCGCCGGTGCCGACCCGCGCGATCCGACGGCACTGCTCGCCCCGGTGCCGGACTATGTCGCGGGCCTCGCCGGCGGCATTCGCGGCATCCGCCTCGGGATCGCGGAGGCTTATGCGTTCGACGGGCTGAGCGAAGAAGTGCTGACGGCGCTGTCCGATGCAAGGGATGCGCTGGTGGAATTGGGCGCGCGGTTGGTTCCGGTGGAATTTCCCGCTATCGCCGATGCCTCCGCCGCCTGGGGCCATTTGTGCATGATCGAGACCGCGATCGCCCATAACGCGACCTATCCGAGCCGAGCCGCCGAATACGGGCCCGGCTTGGCCGCCTTCCTGAACGCGGCGGGCGAGGTCAGCGCGATGGATTTGGGCAGGGCGCACATCCTGCGCGACAAGTTTGCCGGCCAGGTCGCCGAAGTATTCCAGGATATCGACGTGCTGCTGATCCCGGTGATGAAGACGCCAACGCCGACCGCCGCCGAGTGGGGGGAGATGGTCAGAGGCGACGTCGCCGACCTGCTTCGCTACACCGCCGAGTTCAATATGACCGGGATGCCAGCGCTGACGATGAATGGCGGCTTCGACGCGCGTGGCGCGCCGATCGGCTTCCAGCTGGTCGGCAAGCAATTATCGGAAGATCTGCTGCTGCGAGCGGGGCACGCGTTTCAATCGATTACCGACTGGCACACGCGACACCCTGCGCTGGATTGAGTTCAGCGTTCCTAGAGCAGTGTCCCTTTCAGTTTGAATCGCTCATAACCCCTTGGCCGGGCTCGACCCGGCCACCCACGCCTTGTCTGCGACGACGACGACCGCAAGGATATGGACCCGCGGGTCAAGCCCGCGGGAGGGGAACATCATTGGCAACCCAACGGATCACACTCTAAGGTTTCAGCGCGCCGGCCAATATCTCGCGCGCCGCCTGGGTGCCGTCCAGCGGGCGCAAGGTCCGGCGCTTGATTTTCCAGCCCTCGCCGGTGCGGACGAACTCCCAGCGATTGGCCGAAACGCGATGCACATGGAACCCGCGCGACGAGCCGTGATTGGGGACGTCGAATTGCGGACCGACATGGTCGGGCACGAGGATCTGCAAATAAGAGATCGCAAGCGCCGTGTCGCCGGTGATGCGTACATAGGGCAGGCCGGCTAAATGCGCGATCCCCTGCTCGATCGCACGGTGATGCTCGGGGTTCGCGGAGCCGCCGGCGATCGCCGCGCGCCCGGTCGGCCGCGCGAATTCGGCGCCGCGGTCGAACACGCCGTCCTCGGTCCACACCGAAGCCGTGTAAGCACCGTTGCCGGTGTCGGCGCTGGGCGGATGACTGGCGATCAAGTCGTAGATCTCGAATCGGTCCTCGATCAGACGAAGCCGCTGTTCGAGCGTCTTGGCATCGCCGGTTTCAACTGGCATCTGGCGTCTCCCTATTGCCGAACTGCCCGACCTTACCCGAAAGGGAACGCCCGTGTCGCAATACGGCGTGCCCGGCGGCCGAACCGTCGTGTAGAATGCGGCGATCGCACTCTGCGAACATGTACCCCCCAAGCCGCATGGAGCATCAAGAATGACCGACACATCGGAATACACGCCGCCCAAGGTCTGGATCGCCAAGCCGGCGCTCGGCCGGTTCGCCAACATCAACCGCCCGACCGCGGGCGCCCAGCATGAGAAAGAGCTGCCGGTCGGGCGCCATCCGCTGCAGCTCTACTCGCTGGGCACGCCCAACGGCGTCAAGGTCACGATCATGCTCGAAGAGCTCCTTGCCCTTGGGCACAAGGGTGCGGAGTACGATGCCTGGCTGATCAAGATCGGCGAGGGCGACCAGTTCGGCAGCGGCTTTGTCGCGATAAACCCGAACTCGAAGATCCCGGCATTGGTCGACCGCAGCGGCCCCAAGCCGATCCGCGTCTTCGAGACCGGCGCCATCCTGGTGTACCTGGCCGAGAAGTTCGGCGCGTTTCTGCCGACCGACACCGCCGCGCGCGCCGAATGCCTGTCCTGGCTGTTCTGGCAGATGGGCAGCACGCCTTATGTCGGCGGCGGCTTTGGCCATTTCTACGCCTATGCGCCGGTCAAGATCGAGTATGCGATCGACCGCTTCACGATGGAGACCAAGCGACTGCTCGACGTGCTCGACCGCCGCCTCGCGGAGAGCGAGTATGTCGCCGGCCCGGCCTACACGATCGCCGACATCGCGATCTTCCCGTGGTATGGCGGGCTGGCCAGGTTCAACCAATACGGGGCGGCCGAATTCCTCGCGGTCCACGAATACAAGAACGTCCAGCGCTGGGTCGACACCTTGCTCGCACGGCCGGCGGTGAGGCGCGGGCGCATGGTCAACCGCCTGTCCGGCGAGCCCTCGGAGCAATTGCACGAGCGCCACGACGCCAGCGACTTCGACACCAAAACCGCGGACAAGCTCGCCGCGAATTGAGGCGGACAAACAGAGCGCCGGGAAGCTACGCCCGGCGCCACATCGGAGGCCGCGCGCGGACCGGGTCGAGCAAGGACCAGTCGCCGTCCTCCAGCACATGGCCCTTCGGGTAGGGCGGCCGCGGCTCCAATCCCAGCGACCGCACGACGCGGTCGTCTCGGTAATAGCATTGCAGGACCACACGGGTCAGCGCCGCCACGGCGTCGCCGCCCGCCGCGCGCAGCTCCTGGGCCACAGCCTCGCGCCGGGCCAGGTCGAGGCTGTTCAGTGGCGTCCCGGCGAGCTGTGCCAGCCGGTCCAGCGCCTCTCGTACCGGGCCGGCGTCGCGGCCAAGCGTCGCCAATATGTCGGCCTGGATCGCCGGATCGTCGGCGCCGGGTACATCGAATTCCGTGCTGGCCGGGATGATCATTCCCGCAATCGCGCGCAGATCGTCGCGTTGAGCCGGGGTGAAGGAATTGTCGAATGCCATGACGCCTCAGAATTTGCCGGTTGTCTTCGTCTTGTCACCCCGGCAGAGGCCGGGGTCCATCACGCCACGGCGCAGGCTTTTCCATACCTCGCAAAGTCCGGCTGCGCGGCGCAATAGGTCCCGGCCTCCGCCGGGAAGACGATATGCGATCATCTTCAATCGAACAAATTTGCCAGGCGCTGTTTCATCTGATCGGCGACGTACAACGCCAGCGCCTGGATCGTGGAGGTCGGATTCACCCCGCCGGAGGTGACGAATAGGCTGCCGTCGACGATGAACAGGTTCTTCACATCGTGCGAGCGACCCCATTCGTTGACCACCGAGCGCTCGGGGTCGGTGCCCATCCGCGCGGTGCCGAGCAAAATGCCAGCCGCCGTAGACGATCGGGCTGTTGACGCAGACATCGCTCGCCCCCAGCGCCGCCAGGACATCCTTAGCGCGGGCAATGCCATGCTCCATCATCTTCGCGCTGTTCTCGCCGATTGTATAGTCGATGCGCGGCGAGGGGACGCCGTCGCTGTCTTTCAGCACCGGGTCGAGGGTGACGCGGTTGTGCGCTTCGGGCAGGTCTTCGCAGATCGCCGACAAGGTCAGCCGGTGGCCGTTGAGCCGACGGAAGACCGCGTGATGCTCCTTACCCCAAGGCAACAGCCCCTTTTGCTCGCTGGTAACGGCCTCCATGATCGGCCCGACGCCGCGGCCGAACTGGAACGAATAGCCGCGCACAAAGCCGCGCGACCGGTCGGTCTCGTAGAACTCCTTGCTCCACAGACAGGTCGGCGGCGCGCGGTTGCCGTCGGTTTCCTCGGCCACATAGCCGTAAACCTGGGCGTAGGGGTGGAACATCAGGTTGCGCCCGACCAGCCCGCTCGAATTGGCGAGCCCGTTCGGAAAATGCCCGGAAGCCGAGTTCAGCAGCAGCCGCGGCGTGCCGACGCCATTACAGGCGAGCACGACGACATGCGCCGCCTGGAACTGCTCGTTGCCGTCGGCGTCGTAATAGACCACCCCGGCGGCCATGCCGTCGGCGTTGGTGGTGATCTCGCGCACCCGGCAATGCGTGCGCAATTCCACCCCGGCGCGCCGCGCCGCCGGCCAGTAAGTGATGTCGGTGCTGGCCTTCGCCCCCTGCGCGCAGGCCGGGGTGCAGTGGCCGAGATTGATGCACTTGGCGCGGCCCTCGTAATCGACCGTCGCGACCGTGGTGTCGGACGGCCACCAATGCCAGCCGAGCCGGTTCATCGCCTTGCCGAACAGCGCGCCGGATCGGCCCATGCGGCAGCTGCGGCATCGGCGGGTTGCGCGGCGGAACGGACGGGTCGCCGGCAAGACCCGACGTGCCCATCATGCGGTCATTCTCGTCGAAGAACGGTGCCAAGGTGGCGTAGTCGATCGGCCAGTCCTCGGCCACGCCGTCGAGGCTCTTCGACGCGAAAATCGGACGGATGCAGGCGCGGGAAATGCGCGGTGTAGAAGATCGTGCTGCCGCCGACGCCGTTGAAGTTCACCACCTTGATCGGCGAGTTGTCGTCGTTGATCGGATAATCCTCGGGCCGCGCGCGGATATTGGGGCTGGGCGAGTAGTCGCCCCAGAACCGCGCCTCCCAATCGCGGCCGGCGCTCGGATATTCGGCCGGGTTCATCCAGCCGCCTTGCTCGAGGCACAGGATGTGCATCTTGGTCTCCGCAAGGCTCCAGGCCACGGCCGCGCCGGACGCGCCGGCGCCGATGATCAGTACATCGACGGGATCGTTCATGCTGGTCTTTCCCTTTCTCGGCACAGCATGCCTCTACCGGCCACGCAGACGCAATGCGGCGCCGTTTCCGACAGCCGCGCCAACCCGATGGAGCCCGAGGGCGCGGCTACCGACTGGACTGCTCCGAGATTTGCAGGCTTGATGCGCTGCCGGAACCGCATTTCGCTCTGAGCGAGGGACAAGACCATGACCGATCTGCCGACACATGTGGAGATCCACGAGGAAGGCCCGCGCGAAGGGTTCCAGATCGAGCCCGGCCCGATCAGCACCGCCGACAAGATCAAGCTGATCGAAGCGCTCGCCGAGACCGGATTGCACCATATCCAAGCCGCGTCGTTCGTCAGCCCCCGGATCGTGCCGGGCTGGGCCGATGCCGAAGACGTCGTCGCCGGGTTCATCCCAAAGGAAGGCGTCCACTACACCGCGCTGTGGTTCAACGCCAGCGGGCTGAACCGGGCACTGATTTTCCGTAACAAGCTGACGATATCAGGCGCGATCTCGCTGACTGCGTCCGAAGGGTTCACCCAAAAGAACCTGCACCGCAGCCACGCCGAGAATGTCGAAGCGATGAAGAAGCAGACCGCGCTGCATCTGGAAAATGGCGTCGCGGTGCCGCGCATCGGGGTCATGGCGGCGTTCGGCTGCAATTACCAGGGCGACATCGCACCGGCGCAGGTCGTCTCGACGCTTGGAGGACGGGTTGGCGATCGCCGAGGAGGCCGGCGCCGACATCAAATACTTCTCGCTGGCCGACACGATGGGCTGGGCGACGCCGATGCGCATCGAGCGCGTGCTCGGCGAGGTGCGCGATCGCTGGCCGGACACGCCGATATCACTGCATCTGCACGATACGCGCGGGCTGGCCGTCGCCAACGCCCATGCCGGGCTCAAGATGGGCGTGACCCAGTTCGACTCGACCGTCGGCGGGCTCGGCGGCTGCCCGTTCGCCGGACAGCCGAAGGCCGCCGGCAACATCTGCACCGAGGAGCTGGTGCTGCTGTGCGAGGAGATGGGGATCGACACCGGCGTCGATCTCGACGCGCTGATCGAGGTTGGGCGGATGGCCGAGGAAATCGTCGGCCACCAGCTGCCGGGCGAACTGATCCACGCCGGCAGCCTCGACGCCTTCCGCCGCGAGGCTGCGGCCTGAGGCCGCCGGCGGCCGAGAAAAATCCCCAGTTCCATCCCTTTAGGAGCACCCGGATGAAGCCCGAAATCGGTAGGCATGTCGTCGGCGCGGCTGGCCCGGCTCGACCAGGTGATGAAGCGGCGCTATGTCGATGGCGGCTATCTGCCCGGCATGCTGACCTATATCTGGCGCAAGGGCCAGCTCGTCCATACCGGCATGTGCGGCCAGATGGATCTCGAACGCGGCAAGCCGATGCGCGAGGACGCGATCTTCCGCATCTATTCGATGAGCAAGCCGATCACCGCGGTAGCGCTGATGATGCTGGTCGAGGAGGGGCTGATCGGCCTCGACGATACCGTCCACAGCCACATTCCGGCGTGGCGGAACCTCGCCGTCTACGCCAGCGGCATGCCGTCCTTGCTGCCCGCCGGCCCGTCCGGCTTTATGACGACGCCGGTCCAGCGGCCGATGAAGATCGTCGACCTGGCGACCCATACCTCGGGTCTCACCTACGGCTTCATGATGCGCACGGCCGTCGACGCCGCCTATCGCCAGGCCAAGGTGACCGACCGGCAGACCGAGGGCGGACTTCAAGGGATGGTCGACCAATTGGCCGCAGATCCCGCTCGATTTCTCGCCGGGAACGGCCTGGAACTATTCGGTGTCGATCGACGTGCTGGGCTATCTGGTCGAGAAATTGTCCGGGATGAGCTTCGGCGAGTTTCTGCGCACGCGGTTGTTCGAGCCGCTCGGCATGAAGGACACCGCGTTCTGGGTGCCGCCGGACAAGACCGACCGGCTCACCTCCTGCTATCAGCCCAGCGCCAAGGGCGGGCTGGCTGTACAGGATGACGGCCGGGAGAGCGCCTACGCCACTCAGCCGCAGCTCGAATCGGGCGGCGGCGGGCTGGTGTCGACGGCGCACGACTATCTGCGGTTCTGCCGGATGATGCTGAACGGCGGCACGCTCGACGGCGTGCAGATCCTCAGCCCGAAGACCGTGGCGCTGTTCAGCCTGAACTACCTGCCCGACGGCCGGGAGATGGCCGATATGTCGCTGCCGGGCATGTTCAGCGAATCCGGGCTATGCCGGGGTCGGCTTCTCGCTCGGCTGCGGGGTCAATGTCAACGTCGCCAAAACCCGCCTGCCCGGCTCGCTCGGCGAATATTTCTGGGGCGGCGCCGCCTCGACCGCGTTCTGGATCGACCCCAAGGAAGAGCTGGCGGTCGTGTTCATGACCCAGGTGATCGGCAGCCCGGCGCGCCTGACCCTGCGCCGCGATTTGCGCACCCTGGTCTACTCGGCGATGACCGAGTCGTTCGCGTGATTGAGCCGATCCAGCCTCTCACTGTGGATCGAAGGATTAGATCACGCGGTTTTCGGCCAGAACCGAGAGCTCGCCGCGGGACAGTCCCAATTCGCCGCAGAAGATTTCCGTGTTGTGCTCGCCGATCAGCGGCGCGCGCCGGGAGATCCGCCAGGGAGAACCGTTATAGATCGCCGGCTCGCCTGGATAGATGAAAGTGCGGCCGAGTTCCGGGTGCTCCACCTGTTTCCAGAAGCCTCGGTCGTGCAGATGGGGATCGTCGAGCAGCGCCTCCGGCGGGCGCACCGCCCCCCAGGTAAAGCCGCGCTGTTGGGCGGCGTGGTAGACCTCCTCCGCCGGCAGGCTGGCGATGAACTCGGCCACGAGACCGTCGATGATGTGGGAGGTGTTCGCCGCGATCACCGCCGGGTCCTGGTATTTCGGGTCCCTGAGGTCGCCGGCCATGCCGTTGGTGTCGAGGAGGTCCGCCAATTCCCCGATATATTTCGGGGTAAGCCGGCCGGCCACCAGCGCGCAGACATAATTGCCGTCCTTGGCCCGGAACTGGGTGCGGGGCGTTGTTCCGGCGGCATGATGGCGGCCCGTCTGACGCCGCAGCACCTCGCCCCGGTAGACATAATTGGCGATCGCCGCCTCGGTCGTCAGCGCGCAAGCCTCGTGGATCGAGGCGTCGATGAACTGCCCTTGTCCGGTAACCGTTCGGTGCACCAGGGCAGCCATGATCGCCATGAACGCGAAATGACCGCCCATATGCCAGGCGTTGCCGCCGCCGGGGGCGATCGGCGGCGCGTTTGACACGTCTCGCTCGTCATAGCCGCTGGAGGCCATCTCGCCACCGGCCGCCATGTGCAGAAGGTCGCTCGACAGATAATCCCGCCACGGGCCGGTCTGGCCAAACGGGGTCAGCGCGCACATGATCAGCCCGGGGTTGGTTCTGCAGAGCGCCTGATAGTCGAGGCCAATAGAGGCCAGAAAGCCCGGCCGGAAGGTCTCCAGAATGACGTCGGATGCCGCCGCCAGGCGCCCGAACAGCTGGCGGCCGTCGGCAGTTTGCAGATCGAGGGTGATGCCGCGTTTGGACGTGTTGTAGTACCAGAAAGAGAGGCTGCGTTCCGGGTGGGGGATATCGTCGAGGAATGGCCCGACCCGTCGGTTAGGCTCGCCGCCAGGCGGTTCGATCTTGACCACATCCGCGCCGAGGTCGCCGAGCAGCTTGCCGCAGAACTGGCCCTTTTCATCCGCCAGTTCGAGGATTCGAAGGCCCGCGAGCGGGCCCGGCGGGGTCTGCGTATCAGTCGCGCGGGAATCGCTCACCGGAGCATCTCCTCCATATAGGGAAAACGCGGCCGCTTTGTCGGCCAGAATGTGCCGTCGGCAAAGCCGGCGCGGAGCTCTTCATGGCTGTAGCCCAACAACCCTTCGACTATCTCCTGGGTGTGCTGGCCGATCAGCGGGCTCGGCAGGTGGTTTTCCGCCGGGGTCTCCGAGAGTTTGAACGGGGCATTCTGCACTTTGCGCATTCCGAGCGCCGGATGCTCGATCGGCAGATACATCTCCCGGTGGCGCAGCTGCGGGTCATGCTCGACCCGGTCTTCGGCGCTTTGCACGGGGAGGGCGCGAACCCGGCGGCCTGGCAGCGCTCGGTCAGCTCGTATTTCCCCAAGGTCATGCTCCACGCTTCGATGCCCTCGTCCAATTCCTCCTGGCGCGCAAGCGTCCGGCGACCGTGGCGAATTTCGCCGAGGCGGCCCATGACGGAGCGCCCATCACCTGCACCAGAAGCTGCCATTCCTCGTCGGAGTGGCAGACGATCACGCACCAGTCGTTGTACCCGCCGGGATCGGTGCGGTAGGCATTGTGCGGCGCCACTGTCGGTCCTCGGTAGTTGTTGACGACAGGGGTGCCGGGCCAATGCGCCCGGTTGCCGGGCGGATAACCCGGGCCGGCGCGAGCCGCGTCCGTTCACCGCAAAATCCAGCAGAGCAGGGCCGTTGAGCGGAACGCTCGACACCATCTGGGACAGGTCGATGTGCTGGCCCTGTCCGGTCATGTTGCGATGGTAGAGGCCGGTCAGCGCGCACATCGCCCCATACATCCCGCCGGTATCGTCCATGTATGACCAGCCCCAGCCGGCCGGCGGCTCGCCGGGCAGGCCGGAGAGGTAGGTCAGCCCCGAGGCCGCCTGGGCGACGGGCCCGAAGGTCGTGTAGTGGTGATGCCGGCCGGTATGGCCGTAGCCGGACATCGAAACATAGACGATATCGGGTTTGATTTCGCGCAGCGCCTCATAGCCGAGGCCCCAATTGCGCAATACCCGCGAGCTGAAGTTCTCGATCACCAGGTCGGAGACGGCGATCAGCCGCCTGACGATCTCCAGGCCCTTGGCGCTCCTGACGTTCAGGCTGAGGCTCTTCTTGTTGACGTTGGTGTCGTTGAAGTTTCCCGAGGTGTTCAGATTGACCTCGACGTCCTGCGGCGTCGTCGTGCTCGGCAGCCGCCCGCGCTCGCTCTCCGGCCATTCGATCTTGATGACCTCGGCCCCGAAAGCCCCCAGCCAGCGGGTGGCCCATGGCCCGGCCCGCACCCAGCTGAAATCCACCACACGAATGTTTTCGAGCGCACGTGGGCGGGACATGGCCTCGTTCTCCTGCTAGGCGCCGCGCCCGAGGACGGTAGGTGGCTTCGGGCTTAATTTATCAGCGGGCACTACCGCCGATATAACAAGGCGGCCGAATGAAGGCCAGGATCAGGCTATGGCTGCTGCGTTGCGAGGTGTCGTCGGCGCACGATCCTCATAAGCTTGCTATACCAACGCCGGGTCCAATTGCTGCATTGTCGCCACAGCTGACAGCGGCCGTAAACGACCTCACGGGGAGGTTTCAGTCATGGGCAAATTCGGCATCGGACAGCCGGTGCGGCGTTTCGAGGACAGGCGCTTGCTGAGCGGCAACGGCCGCTTCCAGGGTGACAACAATCTGTTGGGCCAGGCATACGCTTACGTGCTGCGCTCGCCGCACGCCCATGCCCATATCCGTGCGCTCGACCTCACGCTGGCAAACGCAGGCGCCCGGTGTAGCGCTGATCATGACCGGCTGACGACCTCGTCGAGGCCAAGCTCGGCGTTATGGGCGTGCCGTTCCAGCGCAAGCGGCCTGACGGGTCGCCGATGTTCGCACGCGCGCACCTGGGCTTGGCGCAAGGGACGGTGCGCTATGTCGGGGAGCCGGTCGCGTTCGTCGTCGCCGAGACCTTGGCACAGGCCAAGGACGCCGCGGAGCTGATCGACATCAACTACGAAGCATTGCCGTCGGTCACCGATACCGCCGAGGCGGCTGAAGGCAAGATCGCGGTGTGGGACGAGTGCCCGGACAATATCTCCAACCTGTTCGAGGCCGGCAACCGGGCTGCGGCCGATGCGGCGTTCGATAAAGCCGCGCATATCGTCAAACGCCGCTATGTGATCAGCCGGGTCTATGCGCATTTCATGGAGCCGCGCGGCGCGGTCGGCCTATGGGACCCGGGCGAGGACCGCTTTACCCTCTACGCGGACGTGCAGTATCCACACCGGGTCCGTCAGGCGCTGGCCACCCGGATTTTCAAAATCCCCGAAAGCAGGATCCGCGTGATCGCCGGCGATGTCGGCGGCGGCTTCGGCACCAAGGGCTGGCAATATCCCGAGCACCGGCTGGTCCTGCTGGCGGCGAAGAAACTGCGGCGGCCGGTCAAATGGACCTGCGAGCGCAGCGAGGCGATCCAGGCCGACGAGCACGCCCGCGACAATGTCAGCGACGCCGAGCTGGCGCTCGACAAAGACGGCAGGTTCCTCGGCCTTCGGGTCAAGACCCTCGCCAATGTCGGCGCGTACATCTCCTCCGAGCGCAATCTGCTCGCGACCTTCGGCAATGTCGGCACCTTGTCGGCGTTTACGACATCCCGGTGGCGCATGTCGGGGTGCTTGCGGTGATGGCCAACACCAATGGCACCGCGCCCTATCGCGGCGCCGGCCGGCCCGAGGCGACCTATGTCATCGAGCGACTGATCGACGATGCGGCGCGCGAGTTGGGCTTCGACCCGGTCGAGCTGCGCACCAGGAACCTGATCCCGGCAGCGAAGCTGCCGTACAAGACCGCGCTTGAACCTCAATTACGATTGCGGCGACTTTCCGGCCAATCAGGCGAAGGCGCTGGCGCAAGCCGATTGGGCCGGATTCGCCGGCGCGCCGCGCCGAGGCCGAGATGCGCGGCAGGCTGCGCGGCATCGGCATCGCCAATCCGATCGAGAAAGCGGCGGGACCCGGGCCAGGAATTCGCCGAAATCCGCTTTCACCCGAGCGGCAACGCAACCCTGCTGATGGGCAGCAAGAACCAGGGCCAGGGCCACGAAACCGTGTTCAAACAGGTGCTCAACGAAAAGCTCGGGCTCGATCCGGCCGCAGTGCAATATCATCGATGGCGACACCGACCGCGTCGCCTTCGGCATCGGCACCAACGGCTCGCGCTCGACGGTGATCGGCGGCTCGGCCTTGTGGCTCGCCGCCGACAAGGTCATCGCCAAGGGCAAACGCATCGCCGCCCATCTGCTCGAAGCGGCCGATATCGACATCGAGTTCGCGGTCGGCGACGATGGCGGCAACTTCGCGGTCGCCGGCACCGACCGGCGCATCGGCATCACCGAGGTCGCCAAGGCGTCGTTCCAGCCCGGCCGCCTGCCGCCGGGCCTCGAAGCCGGGCTGTACGAGACCGGCACCTTCGCGCCCGACGACAACACCTATCCCAATGGCTGCCATATTTGCGAGGTCGAGATCGACCCCGATACCGGTGCGCTCGACATCGCGCGCTACGTCGTGATCGACGATGTCGGCACGGTGGTCAACCCGCTCGGCCTGAAGGGCCAGATCCATGGCGGCATCGCGCAAGGGCTGGGCCAGGCGCTGATGGAGCAGGTCGTCTATGACCGGGAATCCGGGCAGAACCTGACCGGCAGCTTTCATGGATTATGCGATGCCGCGGGCCGATTCGATGCCGTATATGGAGATCACCTCGAATCCGGTGCCGACCAAGCGCAACCCGTTGGGCGCCAAGGGCGCCGGCGAAGCCGGCACGGTCGGGGCGCTGCCGGCGATCGTAAACGCGGTCGTCGATGCGCTGAGCCCGCTTGGCGTGAGCAGCTTCGACATGCCGGCGACCAGCGCACCGCATCTGGCGGGCGATACAGGATGCCCGCGGGTAAGCCGGCGATGGCTCGCTCGGTGGCCGCTTGATGAGCCTCGCGTGGCGGTGACCTTGATCGATGTCAGGGCGCGGTCCTCGCGGCGGCGGGTATTGGTGTTTTGCTGTGCGTTTCTGCCGACGGCAGCCGCCAGTTTGGCCTGGGTCTATACCCGGCCGCCCGAGTACCGGGCGGTGGCCCGCCTGCAGATTTCGCCGGCGTCGATCGTCACCCAGCCGACCGACGCAAAAGACACCCCGGCGATGACGACCGATGCGAAGTCGTTTCTGACCGAAGTCCAGGTCCTGACCAGCCGCCCCCTGCTGGCGGATGTCGTCAAACGCCTCGAAGCGGCCAAGGCCTTGCCCTATCTCGGCGCCGATCCGGTGGAATCTCTGCAAGTGATGTTGCGCGCCGAGCCAGTCGAAGGCACACAAGTCGTGGAGCTTTCCGCCGAGGGCCGTCAGCGGGATTTCCCGCCCCGCTTGGTCAACACGGTTGCCGATGCCTATCGGCAGCATGTCATGGACGCCTACAAGGGTACTTCCAGCAGCACCGACGCCGAGGTCAGCGACGAAGCTCGGGCGCTCGACGCTCAGGTCACTGCCAAGCGGGAGGCCATCAACGCCTTTCGCAAGCGCTACGATATCGTCTCGATGGAGCACAACGAAAACGATGTGCTGGCGAATATCGAGGGCCTCAGCCAATCATACACCGACGCCAACGAACGTCTGGCGAAGGCCCGAGGCCGCTTGCAGGCACTGAGGAGCGCCGCCGCTTCCGGCAATGTCGGCGCCCGTGCCAAGGATGATCCGACCCTCGCCGACCTGGAGCAGCGAGTCTCCGCGTTACGCGAACAGTGGGGCGACCTGCAGCGCCGCTTCACGAGCGGATTTCTGTCACTCGATCCCGATGCGAAGTCGCTGCAAGCGCGGCTCCAGAATCTGGAAGGGCAACTGGCCTCGCAGCGTGCGGCAAGCGGGCGGGCGGCATTGGCCGATGCGGAGCAGGAATTGGCGGCCGCTCAAGCCGAGGTCGACCGATTACGGCAGGACGTCGCCGACAATCAGAAACAGGCGCAGGAATTCGCCACCCATCTCAACGACTACAAGGCCTTGCGCGAAGACCTCGACCACCTGGAGGGGATGCATCGCGGGGCGCTCGACCGATTGGAAAAGTTGCAGGCGAGCGAGCGGGAGCGCGCTCCGCGAGCCGAGCTTTTGGAAGCCGCCGCGCCAAACCAGGAGCCGTGGCGGCCCGATTACCGGCTCGATGCCGCGATCGCTGTGGCCGGATCGTTCGCCTTCGGCCTCTTTGCGGTGTGGTTCGCCGACTTCATTACCGGCCCATCGCCTTCACCGGCCGCGTTCGTCGAGCATTCCTGGGCTCCGGGATTGCTTGCGCGCGAGCCGGCAAGCCCTCTGCATGCGTTGAGCGCTCCGAGCATGGGCCAGCTTCCCGCGCCGACCCCGCCGCCGCGCGAGGTGACCGGTGCGGAAATCACCGCGCTCTTTGCCGCCGCACCCGATGATGCCCGGCTGACGATCGTGGCGCTGTTGACCGGCATATGCCCCGAAGAACTCGCCGCACTGCGCTGGGACGCCATCGACCGGAACGCCGGCCTGATTCGCGTGAGCGGCGAATCCGCCCGCACCCTGCCGCTGTCGGAGCCGTTCGGCAGCCTGATCGCCGCCCGGCAAGCGACGCCGCAAACCGCCGCGACCGTGCTGCATGACGCGCGTGGCCATCCTCTCGCGGTCGAGGAGATCGAACCGCTCGTCCTCTACAGTGCGTACGACGCCGGACTGGATCGTCCCGACGAGGTTACCGCCGGCGCGCTGCGCTATACCTATCTGAGCTTTCTGCTGCGCCAGGGGATTCGCGCCGCGGATATCGGCCGCATCGTTGGCCGCATCCCGCAGAACGACCTCGTCGCCTACATGCAACTCCATTCGCCCGCGGTGCGGCTGCCGCTCGAGCAGATCGAGCGCCTACTGCCGGCGTTGCGCGAGCTCGACATCGGCAGGATCCGTCGAACCGCGTAATGGCGGGGAGAACGATGCGCATCCGGCGCCGCCTCTTCGCCATTGCCGTGCTGACGTGGGCGTTGCCTGCGGTGTCGGCGCAGACGCTCGCTCACAGCTTCTCGCCAGGTTTCGGTGAGAGCCGGCAGCGCGCGGCGCCGATCCAGCAATCGAACCCCGGCGACCTGCTGGAGCAGGCCTCGCTGACGTTTGTCGTCTCGGTCTGCCTTGCGGATTTGGAATATACGCTTGCCTGCCGCGAGGTCGGTTTGCTGGAGGCGGCGAAACGTCTCGAGCAGATCTATCGCGACGTCTACGCGATGCGGAGAGCGGCGGGTTCACTGAAAATCTGGTTTCCTGCGCACGTGCCGGAAACCGATCAGCTGCATTTCCTTCGCGAAGTCGAGGATCGCGCGATCGCGGCTATGGCGAAGAATCTGGAAAACGGGACGGATCAATCGAGCGCCGCGCTACCGCCTTCGCCCGGAGCGTATGGCGAAGACGCCTCGGCCCTTCAGACGTCTCAGGCGGTGCGAAAGTGGCGCGAAGCCGCGAGCGAGGAGGCGGGCAAGGGGACGAATTGGCTGCATGATTGGGCGTCGAGGACGCATCTTTACCGAACCGGCCAAGCTCTTCACGAACTCGCCGTACTGGATCGCGGCAACCATTAAGAGGGCGGCGATGCCGAGGAGGGTCGCCCCGCCGCGCCAACCGCCCGCCAACCTCCCCCGGGGAAGGCCGCCGGGAACCCCCCGGCGGCCCTTGGCGGTAAGCTCAGGCGCGATGGCGCCATCCGTGATGCGCGACGACCAGCTGGTTCGCGGTTTGCTGCTGCTCGGGCGACAAGCTGGTGTAGAGCGGCTTGAACGCGGCAAGCAGCCGGGCGTCGTTATCGGCACGCACGCTGGTGAAATGCTGACGCTGCTCGATACGCTGGACCGCATTCATCGCTTCCCGGTTCTGCCGGGCGGCGGTGATCACCTGGTCAAGGGCATTCGCATTCTCGCGCATCGCCGTTGCGACTTGCTGCCATTGCGCTTCTTGCGACGGGGTGATCTTCAACTCGGCCTTCAGGAAGGCAATCCTCCCATCGGCCAGTTGTCCGGGCATCATCCGCTCTTTCAGCTGATGGTGTCCCTTGGCCGGTGCCATTGCGGATGTCTTCGGCGACGGTGTGGACTGCGCGAATGCGGGAGCGAGCCCGGCCATGCCGACACCGGTGGCGAGGGCGGCGGCGAGTAACGGTGTGCGAAGTCTGATCATGGCTCAACCTTGGTAATTACGGGGTCGTGCCCCTCAGCCATGACCTATGCAACGAGAAATAAAACCGTACCCGCGATTGGCGCGATTACACCGATTTAATCGGGCCGCCATCTTGCTGTAAGGCGCCGGTTAACCGGGTCGCGGTGGTCCGTCATCGCCATAGGCCGCCAGTTCCGACAGCAAACTGGCAAGACTGTACGACGGCTTGTAGCCCAACCAGCGAACCGTCTCGGAAATGTCGAGCTTGGTCGGCTTCGCGGCCGGATCGAGGCGGTAAGACAGCGCCAGATCGTAATATTCGGGATAGTATTTCCTGAAGGTAGAGCCGGGGCCGGCCGCGTCCCAATGATCGAGATCGGCCTCGCTATATTCATAAGCGCCGTCGAGCGGCAGCGTCAGCTGCTGTTCGAAGTCGCTGCCGGGAGATCAGGTCCAGGCTCAGCATGACCGCGGCAGCGACATCGTCGATGTGCACCGCTCCGCGCCAAAACCATCGCGCCCATTCGCTATATTTGGCATAGACGCTGCGGTTCCAGAACGGAATAAATGCTCGCGGGCGAAGGGTTATGACATTCATGCTTCTATGTCTTCGATAATCTTCCGCAATATATTCGCTGAGAATCTTGCTGCTGCCGTACCGGGTATCCGGCCGATAAACGCTGCTCGTGGAAATCAGTACGACCTTGTCGATGCCGGCGGAAACAGCCGCCTCGAAAACCTCGAAGGTGCCGCGCACATTCAGGTCGAAGAAATCATAAGGGTTTTTGTCGCCCTGGCTTTCATGGATACCGTGCCAGGCGGCGATGTGGACAATGCAATCGCAACCGCTGAACAACTCCTTCAAGTTCGACCGATCGAGTATCGACCCTTGGATGAATATTCCCTGCTGTCTCGAATCGCGGGGGGCGCGGACATCCAAAATAGCCGGCGTGTGACCTCGAGCTCGCAACAGGGGCACGAGGGTCTGGCCAAGATCCCCGGATCCTCCGGTCAACAGCACTTTCATCGAGATTTCCTCAGCCGGCGGCTTCGCTTCGGGGACGGAATTCTATGCCCTGGACGCGGTGCGGCGCCATCTGACATCCTGCCTCGATGAGCGACGCAAAGCTGTCCGAACCCGAGAACGAGCTGCGGTCCGGCGAGGTGGCGGTCGAGCCGCCGCGCTCGACCGACGCTGGAGTTTATTTCATTGGTGTGATCCGCACGCCGTGGCGTACGCGCCGGGAATGTCCTAAGCGCGGCAGCCGCGACGGGCCCGTTTGCACGCTCGTCCTCGACGAACGCTGGCAACAGGGGCTGACCGATCTCGCCGACTATAAACGCATCCAAATCCTCTATTGGATGCATCACGCGCGGCGCGATCTCGTGCTGCAGACGCCCTTTGGCAAGGCGACCACCGGAACATTCGCCTTACGCTCGCCGGTGCGTCCGAACCCGATTGCGTCCTCGATCGTCGACCTGGTGGCAATCGACGGCGCGAGCTTGCAGGTGCGGGGGCTCGATTGCGTCGACGGAACGCCCCTGCTCGACATCAAGCCAGAGCACGGGGCCGGCTAATCACGCGCTCAGGTCGCCGCGAGCTGCGGCGTGGCGATGCGGTCGCGCCGCCGGGTCGGCCCACCCGCCAGGATTTGGATGACTCCGGCGCTGAAACCGAACAGCACGCCGATCTGCCAGGCATGGTCGTAGGAACCGAAGCGGTCGAAAATCAACCCGCCGCCCCAGGCGCCGAGCGACGACCCGACCTGGTGCATGACAAAGGCGATGCCGAGCAGGGTCGCCATGTAGCGGGTGCCGAACATCTCGGCGACGAGGCCGCTGACGAGCGGCGCCACGCTGAGCCACAGCATTCCCATCGCGGCGGCGAATACCAAGGTGCTCGCCGGCGTCGGCGGCATCACGAAATACGCGGTGAAGACAAAGGCCCGCAGGATATAGAGCAGCCCCAGTAGAATGTGCTTCGGATACTTGCCGCCGAGCCAGCCGGCGGTGATCGAGCCGATCGAGTTCATTCCGCCGATCACCGCGATCGCCTCGGCGCTCAACAGCGGGTCCTGCCCGCAGATCGCCAGATAGGTCGGCAGGTGGGTCGTCAGGAACACAAGATTGAGCCCGCAGACGAAATAGGCGCCCGACATCACCAGAAACGGGCGGTTGCGTGCGGCTTGGCCGAGAACCGCGCGCATTGTCATCCTGGCAGCCGGAGTGGTTCGGCATCCGGTCCGCCCCGCCGGCGAGAAAACCGGCAGGCAGCATTGCGACCGCCAGGAGCACAAAAAACAACGCGCCGATCTGCCAATGCTGGCGCGCGAGGATCGATTGCGTGGTGATCGGGATCATCAGGGTGCCGAGCGAGCCCGGCGGCCGAGACGATGCCCGAGCACCTTGCTGCGGTTCTTTTCCGATACCGCCCGCGCAGATGCCGTCATCACCAGGGACGAGGCGGTGCACGACAACGCCACGCCGATCAGCGCGCCCGAGATAATCAGCGGTCGCACCGCCGGCCGCTCGCCATGACCGCAGCCCGACGACATAGATCACAGCACCAGCCAGCATCGTCACGCGCAGCCCGAACCGGTCGGCCAGCGCTCCGATCGGGGCCTGCGACAGGCCCCAAACGATATTCTGGATTGCGATCGCAAAGGTGAAGCTCGACGCCGTCAGCGCGAGGTCGCGCGTGACCGGCGTCAGGAACAGCCCGAGGCTTTGGCGCAATCCCATGCCGAGGCTGAGCAGCACCGCCGCCCCGATCAGGATTTGCCGGGTCGGGTTGCGGTTGGCGGCGGTTGCCGATGCCATGCTCGATGTGGTCCCGTATCCTCGACGCTTTCCGGGCCACATTGCCCGATTCTCCAGGCGAGACCGAGGAATTTGTGCCCATCAATCGGGCATGGGTGACCGGCAGTGACCGCAGATTAGGCGGCGGCCGACTACCGGCCGCGGACCGCAGACATGCTGTCAGCCGATGTGCAGGACCGCCTTGCCGGTGAACTCGCGGTCGATAAGCCGGCGCGCAACCGAGCCGATCTCGCTCCATGGCGCTTCGACCGCGATCTGCGGCCGCAGCCTTTTCGCTGCGATCAGATCGGCGAGCAGGGCGAGACCGATCCCGGCCCGTTCCACGCTCATCAATTCGTGGAACAGGGTCAGCCCGTAGAGCCGCGCCCCGCCGGTGCTGAACAGATCGCGGCTTTCGATCGTCGCCTGGGCGGCGTCGGATATGCCGAGGGTGACACAGGTGCCGCCCGGCTGCAGCATGCCGATGGAAGCGGCAAGGGCAGGGCCGCCGAGCGAATCCACGATCAGCCAGAACGGCCCGTGCGGCTTGGCCGCGGCAAGATCGCGGTCGAGCACGATCCGGTCGCCGCACCATTCGGCAACGGCGGCGCGATATTCCTCGCCGACGCACATGGCCCCAAACTTGCGCGCCGGCCGCCGCGGCAAGCTGGCAAGCGAGGTGTCCGACCCCGCCCGAGGCGCCGTCGACCAGCACCTTGCGCCCGAGCAGCAGCCCGCCCTGGCGCAATGCGTGCAGCGCGGTCAGCCCCGCGACCGGCAAGGTCGCCGCCTCGGCGTCGGTGACCGCGTCGGGCAGCGCCGCGACCGCATGGGTGCGGCAATTGACCCGCTCGGCCCAGGCGCCCGACGGCAGGATGCCGACAACGCGGGTGCCGGGGCTGGGGCCGCTGCCATCCGCCGCCGCGGTCTCGACGATTCCGGCGAAATCCCAGCCGGGCCGCCACCCGGGCTCCGCCTGCTGCACGGCGCGCCGCGTCTCGCCGCGGTTGAGCGAGATCGCGGTCACCCGCACCGCGACCTCGTCGCGGTCGGGGTCGCGCAATTCGACCGGCTTGACCGCGAGCCGCCCGGCGCCGCGGGATCGACGACAATGGCACGGATTTCTCTTGGCATGGCCTCCTCCTGTCAGCTCGGGCGAATCTTAGCGGACGCGCTGGCCAGCCTCCTCCAAATTCTTGAGCGCGGCGCCGACAACTGCAAACATCCCTCAAACCTGCCAGCGCGAGGCGCCACGATGCCGATCCATGTCGAAGACCTCGAATACTTCCGTTCCGCAGACGCGCGATTGCTCGCGAGGTTCTATCGTCCGGAAGGAAGCGGCCCGTTCCCGGCGGTTCTGGAGGTGCATGGCGGCGCATGGACCTCCGGCGACAGGCTGAACAACACCGCGATCGGCGAGCACCTCGCTGCCAATGGCATCGTCATGCTGTCGATCGACTTCCGCATGCCGCCGGCTGCACGTTATCCGGAAACCGTTGCCGACGTGAATTTCGGCATCCGCTTTCTGAAGGCGAATGCCGAGAGATTTTCCACCCGCGCCGAACTGGTCGGCGGCCTCGGCAGCTCGTCCGGCGGGCATCTGCTGCTGCTGAACGCGTTGCGGCCGCACGATCCCCGCTATGCCTCGCTGCCGTTACCGGGGACCGATGCGAAACTCGCCTTTGCCGTCGCCTGCTGGCCGGTCGCCGATCCTCTCGCCCGCTATCATGCCGTGCAACAGCGGGGCAACACTCGGCTCGCCGAAGCCCACGATCAGTTCTGGCCGTCCGAGGCGGCGATGGCCGAGGGCAGTCCCCAGCTGATCCTCGAACGGGGCGAGCCGGTCGAAAAGCCGCCGGCATTGATCATGCAGGGCACCGCGGACGACAATCTGACGCCGGATATGGCGAGGAATTTTGCCGCCGCCTACACCGCAGCGGGCGGCGCGATAACGTTTCACGAATTCGCCGGCGAGCCTCACGCCTTCATCGCCCGTGACCCTGCCTCGGCGAACGCGCGGCGGGCGCTTGGCCTGATCTCGGATTTCATCCATCGCCACGCCGGCTGAGGCCGGTCCATGGCACGTCGATCCGGTTTGGCAAATCTGGTTGCCTCATTGCCTCGGGTCTCGCCCTGGGGTCGTCATCACCGGGCGCGTCCCGGTGATCCACGCCTGCTCCGACCCCGATGCGGGCACGTGAATGGCCGGAACACGTCCGGCCATGACGTTCATCAGAGATAATGATCATGGCACACTGCAAGATTGCGTATTGAGCTGGACCGGACAGCCTTGGTCGACGGCCCGGGCATCCAAATTCGCGATTCCTTCGGCCGATAGCGGTACATCAAGGATGCTGCGGCAATTCCTCGGCGGTTTGCGATGGTCCTACAGGTCCCGGTTGGTCGGACGGGGCTCAAAAAGGGGCGGCCGGGTGCTTAAATAGGCCGTACGGATTCACTCAAATTGGTGATTGGCGGCGCATGGCCTGGTGTCGGTGCGGAAACGAATTTTCAGACAGCCGGGCAAAGCTCGGCTTTGACTGCTGTCTCGAATGCGGCGGCAAGGAGGCTGCGGCGGAGACCGCCCGCCGCGCCCGGATGATCGCGCCGATAAGCCACAAATCCGGCTATACCTATCTGGGTTCGGACAGTGCCAGCCAGCGCCGGCGTCTGCTGGAGGGCTCGGCGAAGACGCCGCGGATGGAGACCGGCGCCGTACCGATCGGCCACGCCGCCAAACCGCGCCAGTCGAAACCCATGCGCTATGAATTCGCCGGCTGGGAATTCAAGCCGGACAAACTCGGGGTCCGCCAAAAGCGGGCGATACTTCGGCCGCTGTCCGATTGAGATCCAAGGCTGCCATCACCCAATTCGTCAATTTCGCGAGGCCGACATGTCGCTTTCCAACGCTCCCGATCCGGCGATTCGCGAAGCCGTGGTGCAGCAGGACCTGGACAACGTCCTGCACCCGATCGTTCAGCACAAGGTGCTGGAAGCAAAGCAGATGGTCGTCACCGGCGGCGCAGGGCTCGACGATCTTCGACGCCGACGGCACCGCCTATCTCGACGCCATGGCCGGGCTGTGGTGCGTCAATATCGGCTATGGCCGCACCGAACTGGCCGAGGTCGCGGCCGAGCAGATGCGGCAATTGTCGTATTTCCCGCACACCGCGATGAACGTGCCGGCGGCGGCGCTGGCCGAGAAGATCAACGGGCTGATGGGCGGCGGCTACCACACCTATTTCGTCAACTCGGGTTCCGAGGCGAACGAGGCCGGCTTCAAGATCGCCCGGCAATACATGAAGCACGAATATCCCGGGCGAGTACCGCTTCAAGACGATCAGCCGCTATTTCGCCTATCACGGCACCACGCTGGCCACGCTCGATGCCGGCGGCATGGGCGAGCGCAAGGCGAAGTTCGAGCCGTTCTCGGGCGATTTCGTGCATGTCGCGCCGCCCTATTGCTATCGCTGCCCGTTCGGCCTGAGCTATCCGAGCTGCGGGCTGGCCTGCGTCAAGAACATGGAGACACACGATCCTCGGCGAGGGGCCGGAGACGGTCGCCGAAGTGATCGTCGAGCCGATCATGAGCGGCGTCGGCGTCGCCGTGCCGCCCGACGAATATCTGCCCGAGGTCGAAAGCTTGTGCCGCAAATACGGCATCCTGCTGCACGTCGATGAGGTCATCAACGGCTTCGGCCGCACCGGCAAGATGTTCGCGCACCAGCATTACGGCGTGTCGCCCGACATCATCGCGATCGCCAAGGGCATCTCCAGCGCCTACCTGCCGATCGCCGCGACGGTGGTGAAGAACCGCGTGTTCGACAGCTTCTACGGCGATCCGGCGGAGAACCGGCAGGTGGCCCAGGTCAACACCTATGGCGGCCACCCGGTCGCCGCCGCCGTTGCCCTGCGCAACATCGAGATCATGCGAGGCCGAACGGCTGGCCGAGCGCTCGGCGGAGATGGGCGCCTATCTGCTCGATGGGCTGCGCAGCTTGATGCGCCACAAGATCGTCGGCGACGTGCGCGGCAAGGGCCTGCTGCTCGGCGTCGAACTGGTGAAGGACCGCGACCACCAAGGAGCCGGTCGGCGCGGCGCAGATCACCGCCGTCGTCGATTTCTGCCGGGACAACGGCGTGCTCGTCGGTCGCGGCGGCGGCGGGCGGCGCTACGGCAACACGATCACGCTGTCGCCGCCGCTGGTGATCACCCGCGCCGAATGCGACCGCATCGTCGAGACCCTGGACCGGGCATTGGGCGCGCTCGACCCCGGTTGACCGGGGCGGGGGCGTCCGGGAGGGGCGGCAGGCAAATTCCGGTGAGTTCCCGGTTAGCGAATTCGAATTCCCGGTTCGTAGGGCGATCGATTAGCCTATCTATCTGAAATTACGTATGTATCACGAATGCCGGGTGGCCGGGGCGGCGGATTTCCCGGTTAAATTCCCGATTGCCGGGAATCTCGGTCGGCGCGGACGGCGAGGCGGCTTCGATCAGCCCGGCGACGAACGCGGCCAGGTCGCCGCCGGCGAACAGGTGCCCGTCGATCCCGGCGGCCTCGGCGGCGGCGAGGTCGCTCGTCCCTGTCGCCGATCAGAAAGCTGCGGGCGCGGTCGACCGGCCAGCGGCCGAGCAAATCGAGCAGCATACCCGGTGCCGGTTTGCGCCAATCGCTGGCCTTGCCGTAAACCAGGTCGGCCGCTTCCGGGTGAAAGGGGCAATAGCGGAAATCGTCGATATGCGCCCCGCATGCGGCCAGTTCGGCCGCGACATGGCGGTGAACCGCGCGAACGTCGTCCTCGGTGTAGAGGCCGCGCGCGACACCGGCTTGATTGGTAACCACGAACACGAACAGGCCGGCGTCGTTCAGCGCCTTGACCGCAGATTGGGCGCCTTCGATCCAGCGGAAGCGAGCGATCGAGCCAACATACCCGTCGTCATGGTTCAGCACGCCGTCGCGGTCGAGAAAGGCAGCCGGCCGCTGACGGTTGACGATTTCTCGCCGGGCGCGGGCCAGGTCGTCGGGCACGCCGATGTCGACAAAGTAGCCGTCGTACTGGGCGCCGAGCAAAAGACCCGCCGAAGCGAGCCGGGGGAAAATGTCCCGTTCGAGCGAACAATTCGCCTCGAGCTGGTCGACCAGGGTGCGGCGGAGGGCGTAGACACCGCCGCTGACGAGCCCCGGGCCGGGCTCCGGCGGCCGCTCGGCAAAGCCCGCAATCCGGTCGCCGGCCATTTCGACCGCGCCAAATCGCGCCGCATCGGCAAGGCGGCGCAGCGCAATAAAGCCGAGCGCCGGACCTCCGTCGGCGATCCGGCAACCGAGCTCCGCGAGATTGATGTCAAACCAGAAAATCGCCGTTGATCAGCAGGAAATCGTCGTCGAGCCAATCGCGCGCGCCCCACAGCGCGCCGCCGGTTCCGGCCGGCTGCGGCTCGATCGCCACCTCGATTTCGAGGTCGAATTGCGCCTTGAATGGGGTCGACCGGGCGTAGGCGACAAGCTGCTCCGCCTCGAAACACGCAAGTAGGAGTATCCGCCGAAAGCCATGACGGCCGAGTTCGAACAGCAAAACATCGAGAAACGGAGCCGCGCCGACCTGAAGCAGCGGTTTCGGCGTCCGCACGGTGAGCGGGCCGAGCCGGGTACCGAGGCCACCGCACAGTATGACCGCCTGGCGCATCATTCCGTGCGGTCGGCGAGCCCCTGGGGCTGACCCGATCGGGGAAACAGCCGCTCCTCGACGAGCCCGCAGATGATATGGCCGGCGATGATGTGAATTTGTTGGATCAGCGGCGTCTCGTCAGCGGGCGCATGGAGGCACAGATCGCAGCGCCCAGCCATCTCGCCCCCGCTTCTGCCGGTAAAGCCGATGACCGCCAGCCCTCGGCGACGCGCCGCGTCGATCGCGCGCAATATATTCGGCGAGCGCCCCGAGGTGGAGATCGCGATCAGCACATCGCCGGCAACGCCAAGACCCAGCACTTGCCTTTCGAAGACCCGGTCATAGCCATAATCGTTGCCGATCGCGGTCAAGACCGAGCTGTCGGTGGTGAGCGCCACGGCCGCGAGCGGAGCGCGATCGTAATAGAGCCGCGATAGGAATTCGCCGGCGATGTGCTGCGCATCTCCGGCACTGCCACCATTGCCAGCCAGCAATATCTTGTTGCCGGCAACGATTGCTTCGACGAGCCGGTCGACGATCGCCTCGGTCGTTGCCAGAAAACCGGCGTCGTCGAGCGCTGCCTGGACAGTCTCGCGAGACTGCACAAGATAACTGACGATCGAATCCATCGCCGGACTTGCCATGTCATGCCACCACGATCCGTCAGGTTTGCCGGTCCGGCTACACCGCCGGTCTGATGCCATTCACTGATTGGTCTCAGTCGGCTCCCGGGGGAACAGTTAAATGATCGTTCAGCAAAATCTCAACAAGGTTCGTTTTGCCGAATGGCACGCGCCGCCGGAGCGCGTCATCCAGTCGCATGATGAATTTCGGATGTGCGAGGCGAATTGGCGCAGCCGGCGGTCCGTGTTGTTACCGCATGCGCCGCTACGCATGAACTCCGCCGCTCTGGACACGAACCCGCTGTGTTGGCCAAACTCGGTGCCGCACAGAGGAGACGCCGCGATGCCGATCATCGATTCCCAGGTTCACGCCTACGAGGCGAACACCCCCAAGCGTCCATGGCACAGCGTGCCGAACTGGCCTCCTCACGTCACCGGCGACGAGATGGTGGCGGCAATGGACAAGCTCGGCATCGATGGCGCGATCTTCATCTCGCCCTTTTCGATGTACCAGTACGACGCGAGCTATGCGGTGGAGGTACATCGGGCCCATCCCGGCCGATTCGCCCTCGTAAAGCCGGTCAATCCGGACGATCCGGCGGTAGCCGATGTCATCGCCGAGTGGAAAAAGACGCCGGGCGCCGTCGGCGTGCGCATCATGCTGACGCAGGAGGCAAAACGCGCGCCGGACGACCCGGGCCTCGACCGGATCGCGCGCGCAGCCGCCCGCCACGATTTTCCGGTCAACGTCCTGTTCTGGGGTAATCTGGATGCCGGCGCCGCGCTGATCGACCGCCATTCCGGCACGCGCTTCATCATCGACCATCTGGCGATATTGCAGCCGCGCGAGCCGCCGGCGCCGCCGCAGCCATGGGCCGACCTGCCGAAGGTGCTGGAACTGGCCAAGCGCCCGAACGCGGTGATCAAGGTCAGCGGTGCCTGCACATTGTCCCGCGAGCCGTACCCGTTTGCGGACATCTGGGACCCGCTCGCCCGCGTCTTCGATGCCTGGGGTTTCGATCGCTGCCTGTGGGGGACGGACTGGACGCGAGCCTTCGCCGTCGTCAATTACCAGCAGGCCGTCGAGCCGTTCCTGAGAACCGACGGCTTGAGTGACAGCGAGCGGGCAACGCTGATGGGCGGCGCCTGCGCCAAGGCTTACGGCTGGTCGCCGAAAAAAGCCTAGTGCTCCATCGTGAGTCTTTCGGGTGAGGGAGGCAGCCAATGGCGGCGGACTACAATATCTGTCTAGGAACGGCCGGCTGGGGAGTGTGGCACAGTCCGGATGCCGGCAACTCGTGGACCCGGCATCGCGCCCCGTTTCCGCTCAACAGCCGCATCCAGGCATTGGTCGCGCATCCCAAAGAGGCGCATACCGTCTTCGCCGGCGGCGATACCGGCCTGTTTGTGAGCCATGACGGCGGGGCGCGGTGGGAGCGCCTGGGCGCCAGCGGGGGCGCCGATGGGGCGCTGCCGACGATCTGGTCGCTGACCGTCGACCCGGTCGATCCCGAAATCCTCTTCGCCGGCACGCGCCCGTCCGGCGTCTATCGCTCGCGTGACGGCGGAGTCCACTGGGAAAAATTGGCGATAGGCGCCGCCCGCGAGTGCTCGATCGGGAAGCCTTCGTGACCAGCCTCGTCGTCGACCCCGACGATCATCGCAGGGTCTGGGCTGGGGTCGAAATCGACGGCGTCTTCCGCAGCCTCGATGGCGGGGACAATTGGACGCATCTCGACGGGGGTTTGTACGACCCGGACATCCACGCCGTCGCAATCGCGTCCACGCAGCCCAAGCGCCTCTATGCCAGCACGGCGCGCGAAATGTTCGTCAGCGAGAATTTGGGCGACAGCTGGGTGTCCTTGGATATCCGGGAGAAATGGCCGCTGCCCTATGCACGCGGGATGGCGGTGAAGACCGACGACCCCGGCGTGCTGTTCGCGGGCTGCGGCGAGACCACGACGGGCGAAAAGGGGCATGTGCTGCGCAGCATCGATTTCGGCGAGAGCTGGGAGATCATGCCGCTCCCCTCCCAGGCCAACGCCACCGTCTGGGGGCTTGCCACGCATCCCGCCAATGCCGATCGCATTGTCGCGTTCAGCCTGTTCGGCGAGGTCTACGTGACCGAGGACGCCGGCAACTCCTGGCGTAAAATCCCTCGAGAATTCGGCGAGATCAGAGCCGCTGCCTGGCTGCCGAACTAGATCGCGGAAACATTGCCAGAGTCGTAAATTTGGTTCGCACAAAACGGCCCAACAGTGGCAGAATCAGCTTGCGCAGCGAGGCTGGACGCCGGAATTGATCGATGAAGCGATCGCCGGCGGCCCGCACCTTTCCGGCGAGTTTATCGGATGAGGAGGGTGACCCCGCTGAGCAGCATGACAGCCGCTATCAGGCGGGAAAAGGACCGGGCATTGAGCCGGTAAACGACCCGGTCGCCGAGCCACGAGCCGGCGATTACCAGCGGTAATCCGATTGCCAGCAGGATGATCGTCGAGCGCCCGTAAAAGCCGTAGCTTTCATAGCCTGCCATGCGCGTAACCCCGCCAAAGACGACAACAGCGCTCATGGTGGCGCGGAAGACGGCTTTCTCCAGACGCAAGACATCAAAGTAAACCATGTATATCGGCCCCGCTCCGGCACCGAACAATGCGCTGCACAGGCCGCCGGCGATACCGACGCCCGCCCCTAAAGCGCCATGCCAGCGGCGGGGCAGCAGGTGAGGGGTGTCGGCTGCCCAGATAGCGTGAATGGAATATAGAACCATGAATATTCCTAAACCATGGCGCATCAAATTTTCATCGAATATTCTGATGAAATACAATCCTAGCCCGACGCCTGCCATAGAATAAAAGAACACCTGGATAAATTGCCGCCAGGCAATTTGACGCCATTCTCTGCTTATTTGCTGTACCGCGCTGAAAGTGGAAAAAACCGAGGCTACCGATACGGCGGTCGATACCGGCAGGATCAGCGCGAGCATTGGAACGGCGATCAATCCCGCCCCGAATCCGGCCGCGCTGCGAACCGCGAACGCGCCCAACAGGATCGCCGAGTAGAATGCGAGACCGGGAATGGATAACGCCAGCATGGTGCTATCTTAGCGCGTGCCCGAGGCCTTCGCATTGGCCTCTAGCGGGCGGCCATAAATCTCATTCAACAGCGATTGACAATATATTATTAGCTTAATGCAGCAGGGCGGTTATAGCCTCGGTGTCAAACTCTGGTGAGGATGTGTGATGGCCAACAGCTACGAGCTCCGCCCCCTCGGACATACCCTTGGCACCGAGGCGCTAGGAATCGATCTCTCGCGCCCGCTCGACGATCAGACCATGTCCTGGATCGAGGCGGCCTTTGCCGAGCACCCCGTGCTGGTGTTCCGCAAGCAGGACCTGGGTCCCGGCGAAGTCGCGGCGTTCGGACGCCGCTTCGGCAACCCCAAAATCCACTCGCTCGTCGACTACCGCCACGCCGAATATCCCGAAGTGTCGTGGCTCACCAATGTCGACAAGGACGGCAACGTCGATTGGTTCGGCGTCAAGCGGGCGACCGATTGGCACACCGACAGCCCCTATGAAGACATGCCGCCGCGCCTCGCGATCCTGCACGCCAAAGAAGTTCCGAGCGACAAGGGCGGGACGATGTTCGCCGACATGCGCGCGGCCTATGACGCGCTGCCCCAGGTGATGAAAGACCGGCTCGCCGCGATGACCGGATTGCACGGCCGCCATGACGGGCCGGCAGGCATCCGGCTCTACGAGGGCGATCCGAAGCAGAACCTAGATCGCGAATACCCGGAAAAGGCGCGCCCGGCGGTCATGCGCCATCCGGTCACCGGCAGGGCGGTTCTGTTCGTCAACCCGCTGCACACGCATGGCTTCGTCGGCATGGCCAGGGACGAAGCGTGGGAGCTGATCGAAGAGCTGGCGGCCCATTCGACGCAGGACCGGTTCGTCTACTATCATTCCTGGCAAATCGGCGACGTGCTGATGTGGGACGAATGCGCCACGATGCATCGCGGCGCCGGCGACTACCGCCCCGACGAGCGGCGTATCATGCTGCGGACAATCATCTATCCGAACTGATTACGCCCCTGCGGCTGTGCTCCGTTGTTCGCCTAGGCCGAGAGCCGCCTCCCAGGCCTGCTGGGTCGCGATCTCCTCGGTCCACGGGCGCATCAGCGCGGCGGCCCGCGCGTCGCGGGCGTAGCGCTCGAGCGGATAGCGCTTGAGAAAAGCCCGTCCGCCGCAGACGCGGATCGCCTCCTGCGTGACCGCGACCACCGCGCGTTGCACGGTGACGTGCGCCGCCCGGGCGCGCTGAACCGCCTCCAGCGGCGCATCGACCACTGCCTCCGAGATGGCCCGGTAGTAGAGGGCGCGGGCGGCTTCGATGGTGAACAGCATCCCGGCTATCGCATGGCCCTTGGCCTCGATCTCGGTATGCGGGACCGGCGCGCCCGGCAGCCGGCCGGTCAGGTAGGCAAGGGCGCCGTCATAGGCCGCTTGCATCAGCCCGAGAAAGACCGCCGAGAAGCTCAGGAACAGATGCGGGAAGGCGTTGTACATCGCGCCGAACAGGCCCGGCGGCAGCACTTCCGCGTCGTCGGGGACGAATACGTTCTGAAGCAGCATGTCGCGGCTGACGGTGGCGCGCATCCCCATCGCATCCCACTCGCCGGAGAACGACACCCCGGGCGCATCCCCTGGGATTTGGAGATAGAGGGTGCGCTCGATCCAAGGCTCGGGCCCGAGCCGGATGGCCGGGGTGGCGTAATAGGGCGCGCAGCCCGCCAGCGAAACGAAAAACTTCCGCCCGTTGACGACATAACCGCTGCCGACCTTTTGCGCGGTGGTGCCGAAGCGGCGGCCGCCGACGGCGAGCGTGGTATCGGTCTCGCCCTGTTCCACCGGCTCGCTGTGAGGCTGCCCATAGAAAGCGCCTTCCTCGACGACCTGGCGGAACTTCCCGGCCCGGAGCGTTTCGTGGCGCTCCCGCGCAGCCGGAGGTATCGCCATGCCGTCGGCAATCGGGCCCATCATCAGCATCGTCAGGCAGTGCATGTTGAAGGTCAGCGCGGTCGAAGCATTGCCTTGCGCAAGCTGCTCGGCCACCAGGCAATAGGTTTCGTAGTCGGCCCCGAGCCCGCCAAAGCGTTCGGGCACGCACAGGCCGAGGAATCCCTCGGCACGGAGATCGGCATAGTCGTCGAACGGAAAGCACGCGTCGCGGTCGTGACGGTCGGCGCGCGGGGCGAAGCGCTCGCGGGCGAGACGGGCGGCGACGGCGATCAACTCGCGCTGCCGGGGTGAAGGCTGGAGGTGCATCGCTTGCGCTCACGTCGATAGAGAGGTGTCTGGTCCAGGGGTCGGCGCCATGCGGACATAGGATGGATGCATCAAACCGGTGGGCTCGTAAAAGACATCTTCGACGAACGCGAATCCGAGCTTCTTCAGGATCTTTTCGGAAGCCCGATTGTCGGGATGATGCCCGGCATAGACTTTCGGCAGCCGCAGTTTTTCCCATGCGTATTCGAGCGCGCCCCGGGCGGCTTCGGTTGCAAATCCTTTACCCCAGCAGCGCCTGACGAGATGGAACCCGGTTTCGAAATTCGCGTCTCCGGGCGTATAGATCCAAGGCCGAAGCCCGGCGCAACCGACAAAATCGCCATTGTAGCGATCAAACAATGCCCAATACTGAACACCACAAGATTTCTCGCGCTCTATCTCGGCGACGAGTTTCTGCCGGATTTGGGCTTCGCTGAGCTTGCCGCGAGAATCAATCAGCGCCGTGACTGCAGGATCACCCCACAACTCCATCGCGAGGGGCAGATCCTCGATCTTCCATGACCGTGCTACCAGGCGCCCGGTTCTGAATTTTTCCATTTTCGCCGCGACCGTTGCCGACAATCGTTAAACAAGGGCCGCAATTCCGGGGACACCGGCTGGCTAGGAATTGCCGACGATACCTTCCCCGTCCGCGCGAACCCGCGCGCGAATCTCGGAGGAGGAGATGTCGAAGCGGAAACGGTGCTCGGGGATTTCGGTGAAAAGATCGGCATAGCGCCGAGGCACCACGATGTCGCGCAGCGCGCGGACACGGCCGCCTGTATCGACACGCACCGCCACCAGAAAGCTGCTCCCGGCATTGGCGATTTCCTCGAGCGCGTCGTGCATTCGACTCTCGTCATCGCCGTAATATCTCGGCGCAACCAGCCGCTCTGCGGTATCGGCACCGATCACAAACGCGGTGCGCGGGAACAGGCGCGACTTTTCGAGGAAGGTCGGCGCTCGCGTCAGCTCGACCGGCGACTTCCAGGCGAATTGCGCGAGCCGGCGTCTCACCGTCTCACCCTCAAGCGGCGGCTTGTCGACGTTGGTGACCGAGATTTCAAATGCCAAAGGCTGCTGCCGCAATTCTTCGGCGACCCGCGCCAGCGATACGTGGCCCTCGTGCACCGGGTTGAACGAACCCGGAAACAGCACAACGGGCTGCGGCGCCGACAGCAGGAATTGGCCGTCGGGCTGGACAGTGACGCGATCGTGCTCGCCCGCCACGAGCCGATCGATCGTATCCCCGGCCGCCCCCGTCGCCACCGTCTCCGCGTAATGCTCATCCGCATCGAAGAGGCTTTGCGGCGACGGCGCGGCAACCCCGCAGGCGCGGGCCAGCCACAAGACAATCGCGCGCGCAACGAGGTCTTCTTCGGCGCCACGATCGCGTCGGCCCTTGGCCAAGACGCCGGTGCAGTGCGCAATGCCGGCGGCGTTGGCACAGGCGACGTGAAACCGATGCTCGCCTCTGCGCGGGCGGTCGCTGACCAATGCCGCAGTGGCACCCAGGCCCACCAGATCGGCGCCCGCTCCAGCTTCGATGCTTGGCGCCAGCTTGGCAGCGCGCGACTGTGCGGTCCGCGCCATCGCCATCGCAGTGTCGGCATTGCACGCCTGCGCCGGGGCGAACCCGAGAAACGTCGCCAGTGCCCGCTCGTCGTAGGGGATTTGTGCCTCGATCAAGAGCCGAGAGCCGCCCGGAATACGCAGCAACTCGTTCACCGCCCCGCTGCCGCCCCCGGTGATCGCCAGCGCGGCCTTTCGGCCAGAGGCGTGCACGGCTGAGATTAATTGTCGCCACGCGGCGTCCGACGGGTTCATCTTGCCTGTGTGGTCCGAAGCTGCAACGTGTCTCTGACATGCTGGGAGGCCGTCCGGACAAAGTCAACCGATGCATGGGGCGATCGAGGCCCGCCAACGGCGCACAAACCGTTGCCCGTTCGGCGCACGCATCCATACTCAGGGACCACTTCACCCTGGCGATCGGATCGCCGTCGCCGCACAGATGAGGCATGGATGAAACAACCCAACCGCGTCAAAGCCGCCATGCGCGCCGGACGCAAGGCTTATGGCTACAACCTTTCCTTCCCCTCCCCATGGGTCCTCGACATTCTGGGGAAGCTCGACTTCGATTTTGTCTTTATCGATGGCGAGCATGGACCGTTCGGCCTCGACCAGCTCGAGGATCTCTGCCGGACCGCCGAACGCTACAATCTGACGCCGATCGCCAGGGTGCCGGATACCGGCTCCTCGACCATCCTGCGCTTTCTCGATCGCGGGATCATGGGCGTCGTGGGGCCGCACATCGCCACCGAGGCGGATGCCCGCCAGCTGGTGCGGGCCTGCTATTTCGGTCCGCTCGGCGAGCGCTCGTTTGGGGCCAACCGCGGCACCGACTACAATGCCGGGATCCCAGACAAAGCGGCGTACTACCGTGAGACAAACGAACAGATGCTGGTGTGTGCGTTGCTGGAAGACGCCGCCGTGATCGACAACCTCGACGCCATTCTCTCGGTGCCGGGCATCGACCTTTACAGCATCGGCCCAAACGATTTCGCCCAAAGTCTCGGGCGCCCCGGCGAGCCTGACCATCCCGAAGTCGTCAAGACCATGCAGGAGATCACCAATCGTGTCCGCCAAGCCGGGCGCCGGGTGCAAGCGGACGCGATGCAAGGAGCGTGGGTCAGCGACATGCTGCTGGAGGCCGGCCGCCGAATCCTCCCATCGTAAGGTGACTGAACGCTGCAGTTCGATCCAGTACCGCTTCGTCGATCCATAGCGGTTGGCTCTTCAGGCCGGGACGCGGTACGTGTAGTCGATGGTGGAGAGCAGGTGGCGCCCAATCCAGCTCGAATTCCTCGGTGGCCAGTATCAGGCACGGATGAGATTCGAAAACGCTGGAGAGCATCAGATCGCACATCTTTGTCGATAGCGCCGGAGATCCCGAACGGAGCCATCACATGAACGGCACAGCCTTACTGCCGCTCCTCGCGCGACTGCTGATGTCGAGTCTGTTCCTCTGGGACGGCATTGGCCAGTTGCGCAATCCTGGCGGCACAGCACAATATTTCGCCAGCGTTCACGTACCCGCGCCTGCTATCGCGGTCTGGATCTCGATACCGGTTCATCTGCTCGGAGGCTTGGCGCTGCTCGCGGGTTTTTACAGCCGTTGGGCCGCTGCTCTACTGGTCCTCGTCTGCCTGGGCACCGCCTTTGGGGTGCACCTACCGGCCGGAGATTTGGACAACATGACCCATTTCTACAAAAACCTGGTGATGACCGGCGGATTTCTCTACGTCATCGCCTTTGGCCCCGGCGGCTTCAGTCTCGACGGGAAAGGCGCATAGTTCCGTAGGGCGGATCAGCGTAGCGTGATCCGCCATCCTGCGCGGCAGAACTTCTTTCGGCGGGTTACGCTTCGCTAACCCGCCCTAGGCTTGCCTTGTGTGCCGGTTCAGGGCCATTGGCGCTTCAAGTCGGAGCAGTCAGTTTCGCCATGTCGAAATGGTATACGCGGGCAGTGTTGAGGCCGACGATCTTGGCCTGCTCGCCCGACGGCACGCCCTCCAGGATCTCCGCCAGGACCTTCCGCGATTGCGGAAACGTCAACTCGCTGTGCGGATAGTCGGAGCCCCACATCATGTTGTCGACGCCGATCACGTCGCGCAGGCGAATCCCGATGGCGTCTTCCTGGAAGCTCAAGACGACGTTGCGCCCAAAGAAATCGCTGGGCTGCATGCCGTCCTTGAACCGGTAGAGAGCCTCGCCGTGGCGCTCGCGGTAGGTGTAGTCCATCGACGTCAGCACATTCGGCGCCCAAGCCAACTCGAACTCGACGATGGCCAAAGTCAAGCGCGGATGACGCTCGAAGACGCCGGAGAAGATCATGTCGCACATCGACAAGGCCGGATAGAACGCCTTGGTCGCGCGGCTGCTGGCATCACGTAAGGTTCCGGGGCCGGCCCCGCGGATCTTGCCCTGGCGCCGCGTCGCCGTGTGCAAGGAGAGCGGCATATCGAGCCCCGCGGCGGCGGCCCAGAACGGCTCGTATTCGGGCTGGTCGTAGCGGCGGTCCTCGGCCGGATACTCGGTGATCATCGCGCCGCAGAGGCCGAAACGGGCGGCGCGCTCCAGTTCTTTGATTGCGTCCCCGACATTGTCGAGGTTGATCATCGCAATGCCCTTCAACCGGGCAGGATCGGTGCGGCAGAACTCGGCGAGCCAGTCATTATAGGCGCGAAAGATGGCGGACATCAGCGCAGTGTCCGCCACCTTGAAGTAGAACAGCCCTTGGCTCGGGTAGAGGACTTCGCCGGCAACCCCGTCGAGCGCCATGTCCGCGAGGTGCCGCTCGGGGTCGTACCCGCCGGGCAGGACGTCTTCGAAACGCCCCTGAGGGGAGATTGTCTCGGGGGCCTCGAACCGGGCGCCGGCGTTCGAGATCAGGCCAATGCCGGATAGGATCTGATCCGCCTCGACCACGACATGGTCGCCGCCGTTGATCCGCTCGATCCGCGGCGCCCGATCGCGGAACGCCCGATCGATGCGGGTCCGCCACAGATCGGGCGGCTCGAACACGTGCGAGTCGGACGACAGAACCAGCGGCAGCATTGGCATCTCCTTTTCATCGATCGCGATCCGCCCGACGCTCAGCCTAAGCGGCGTTCTGCGCTTCGGCTTGGCGGCGGATGGCCGAAAGGGTGGTGCGGGTCGTGATCACCTCCGGGTCCATTACCAGTTCGATGACCGCGGCACGGTTCCCGGCGGCGGCTTCGTCGAAGGCGGCAGCAAAATCAGCGGTGCGCTCGACGCGCGCGGCATAGGCGCCGTAGGCGCGGGCGAGCGCTACAAAATCCGGGTTCCTGAGCGCGGTGCCGACGACGCGGCCCGGAAAGCGGCGCTCCTGATGCATCCGGATCGTGCCGTACATCGCATTGTTGAATAGAAGGATGATCGGGCCGACGCCCTCGGCGAGCGAGGTCGCCAATTCCTGCCCGGTCATCAGAAAGCCGCCATCGCCGCAAAATCCGACCACCAGGCGATCGGGATGGACGAGCTTGGCTCCGACGGCGGCCGGAACGCCGTAGCCCATCGCACCGCTGGTCGGGCCGAGCTGACGCCCCGGCCTTCGGTACTGCAGAAAGCGGTTGGGCCATCCGCTGAAATTGCCGGCGTCGCTGGTCACGATCGCATCGCCGGGGAGGCGCTCGCGCAGCCAGCCCATGATTTGTCCGAGATCGAGTGCGGCGCCGCCCACGGCGGGCGAGGGGAGGAGCCCCGCCTCGTAATCGGCGCGCACCGCCGCGCGCCATTCCGGCCGATGCCCGGCCGGTACCCGATCCAGCGCCAATGCCGCAGCGGCAAATTCGGGCATGCCCGACTGGATCGGCAGGGTCGGACGGAAGACACGGCCCAATTCCTCGGCGGCCGGATGGACATGGATCAGCGTCTTGCCCGGATCGGGGATGCCGATCAGCGAATAGGATTGCGAGGTGATTTCGCCGATGCGCGCGCCGACCGCCAGCAGCAGGTCGGATTCCTTGACGCGCGCGACCAGTGCCGGGCTGGCGCCGGTGCCGAGATCGCCAGCATAAGAACGCGACCGGTTGTCGAGAATGTCTTGGCGGCGGAACGAGCAGCACACCGGCAGATTGTTCGCTTCGGCGAAGCGAGCGATGTCATGGCAGGCGGCGTCGGTCCACCCGCCGCCGCCGACCAGCATCATCGGCCGCTGCGCTGAGGCGAGCAGCCGGCGCAGTTCGGCTAGGTCGGCCGCGCCGGGATGGGCGCGGACCGCGCGATAAGGGCCGGATACCGGGGCCACCGCGCGGTCGCGCAGCATGTCCTCGGGCAGAGCCAGCACAACCGGGCCCGGCCGTCCTGAGGTAGCCACCTGGAACGCCTGGTCGACCAGCTCCGGCACGCGCTCGGCCAGATCGATCTGGGCCACCCACTTCGCCAGTGGCGCGAACATCCGGCGGAAGTCGACCTCCTGAAAAGCTTCGCGGTCGATCTGGTGACGCGCCACCTGGCCGACCAGCACGACCATCGGCGTCGAATCCTGAAACGCCGTGTGGATGCCGATCGAGGCGTTGCAGGCGCCGGGCCCGCGAGTCACCAGCAGCACCCCGGGTTTGCCGGTCAGCTTGCCGTAGGCCTCGGCCATGAACGCGGCGCCCCCTTCCTGGCGGCAGGTCACCAGGCGGATCTCCGGTGCGTCGTACAGAGCGTCGAGGATCTCCAGGTAGCTTTCCCCGGCAACGCTGAAGGCCATCTCGACCCGATGCGCCCGCAGTGCGGCGACAACCAGCTGGCCGCCGCTGAGAGGGGGAGAATTGGTTGCCATTACCCGAGCCTCGACCCGTCGATTGCCATCCCTATTTGAGACGATGCGCCGGCCCAACGGAAGAGGCTTGGCCGAGCGGGATGCTGCCCGCCGCGGCGGCCTATAATCGCGAACCGGTTTATGCCGGGTTGCGCCTGCAGGGGACGCGCGGGCGAAGGACTGATAAGATCGCTCCGGCGAAGGCCCACCGCCATCATGGACGACCAGCGCATCGATATTCGTGCACCCGAAGGCAGGACGAACGAGCCGGGTGATCCCATCCACGGCGATGTCGGCGATCGCGTCAACCCGCCCGGCGAGACCGCACCCGGGGAAGCCATGCCCACGGAAACCGGGCAAAGGCCGCGGCGCGGACGGCGGTTGGTCCTGTGGCTGTTGCTGATTGCGGCGATCGCCGGGGCGGCGGTGTGGTATTTGCCGCGGATTGGCAAAGAGCGGAGCCCCGGCGGGCGCGTCACTTCCACCGGGCCGGTGCCGGTCGGCACCGCGACGGCGCAGAAAGGCGATATGCCGGTCACCTTGAGTGGGCTCGGTACGGTGACGCCGCTGGCCGTCGTGACGGTAAAGACCCAAATCAATGGCTACCTGATGGCGGTCGGGTTTCAGGAGGGCCAGCACGTCAAGAAGGGCGACTTTCTCGCCCAAATCGACCCGCGCCCGTACCAGGTGGCCCTCGAACAGGCCGAGGGCCAGCTCGCCAAGGACCAGGCGCTGCTGAGCAACGCGCAGCTCGACCTGCAGCGCTACAACACCTTGGTCGCGCAGAACTCGATCGCCCGGCAGACCCGCGACACCCAGGTTTCACTCGTCGCGCAATACAAGGCCGCGATCGTCTCGGACAAGGCGCAGATCGATGCGCAGAAGCTGAACCTGATCTATTGCCACATCATCTCGCCGGTGACGGGGCGCGTCGGGCTGCGCCAGGTCGATCCCGGAAATTTTGTGCAGACCAGCGACGCCAACGGCATCGTCATCGTCACCCAACTGCAGCCAATGTCGGTCATCTTCACCCTGCCCGAGGATAATCTGCCGCAGGTGTTGCAGCAGTGGCACGCCGGGGTAACCCTCCCGACCTTCGCCTATGACCGCAGCGGGGCGACCGAGCTTGCGACCGGCAAGCTGGATACGATCGACAACCAAATCGACACTACGACCGGTACAGTCAGGCTCAGGGCGCTTTTCGACAACACCGACGAGAGCCTGTTTCCAAACCAGTTTGTCAATATAAAGCTGCTCGTCCGAACTTTGCGCGACGCGATCATCGTGCCCAATGCGGCGATCCAGCGCGGTGCGCCCGGGACCTTTGTCTATCTGGTTAAACCCGGCGACACGGTGAGCGTTCAGAAGGTCAAACTCGGTCCGACCGACGGTCAGCACATCGCAATTCTGTCTGGTCTGCAGGTCGGCGACAGCGTCGTCGACGACGGCGCCGACCGGCTCAGGGACGGGGCCAAGATAACGCTCGTTTCGACTGGCGGGCCCGGCGGAAAGACGGCAAGCGGGCCGGCGACCGGCACGGCGCAAATCCACCATCGGGGCAAAAGCCACGGCGGCGAGAACCAGTCGGCACAATGAGCCCATCCCGCCTGTTCATCCTGCGCCCGGTGGCGACGACCCTGCTGATGGCGGCGATCATGCTGATCGGGTTGTTCGCCTATCGCTTTCTGCCGCTCTCGGCGTTGCCCGAGGTCGATTATCCGACAATCCAGGTGCAGACCTTTTACCCCGGCGCCAGCCCGGACGTGATGACGTCTTCGGTCACCGCCCCGCTCGAGGTGCAGTTCGGGCAGATGCCCGGGCTCAATCAAATGTCTTCGACCAGTTCGGCCGGAGCCTCTGTCATCACCCTTCAGTTCAGCCTGGACCTGAGCCTCGACGTTGCCGAGCAGCAGGTGCAGGCGGCGATCAATGCCGCCGGCAATCTATTGCCGTCGGACCTGCCGGCACCACCGATCTACGCCAAGGTCAACCCAGCCGACGCGCCGGTCCTCACTCTGGCGCTGACCTCAAAGACCCTGCCATTGACCCAGGTCGAAGACCTCGCCGACACCCGGCTCGCGCAAAAGATCTCGCAACTGCCGGGGGTAGGGCTGGTCAGCATCAGCGGCGGCAACCGGCCGGCGGTGCGCATCCAGGCGAACAACCTGCAGCTCGCCGCCTACGGCCTCAACATCGACGATCTTCGCACCACCCTCGGCAACGCCAATGTCAACACGCCAAAGGGCAGCTTTGACGGACCGAGCCGCTCCTACACCATCAACGCCAACGATCAGATCAGAAAAGCAAGCGAATACGATAATCTGGTCGTCGCTTACCGTAATGGCGCGCCGGTCAAACTGACCGATGTGGCGGTGGCGAAGGAAGGGGCGGAAAACACCAAGCTCGCCGCCTGGGTCAACACCGATCCGGCAGTCATCGTCAACGTCCAGCGCCAGCCCGGCGCCAACGTCATCGCCGTCGTCGACGGCATCAAGACATTGCTGCCGGCACTCAGCGCATCATTGCCGGCCGCGGTCGATGTCGCGGTCGTGACCGATCGCACCACAACGATCCGGGCTTCGGTCGCCGATGTCGAATTCGAACTCGCGCTAGCGGTCATCCTCGTCGTCGTGGTGATTTTCCTGTTTCTGCGCAGCCCGTCGGCGACCCTGATCCCCAGTCTCTCGGTGCCGCTCTCGCTCGTCGGCACCCTGGCGTTCATGTACCTTTTCGGTTTCAGCCTCAACAATCTGTCGTTGATGGCACTGACGATCGCCACCGGATTCGTCGTCGACGACGCGATCGTCATGATCGAAAACATCTCGCGCTACATCGAGGACGGCGACCCGCCATTGCAGGCGGCGTTGAAGGGGTCGGCGCAGATCGGCTTCACGATCATTTCTCTGACCGTCTCGCTGATCGCGGTGCTGATCCCGCTGCTCTTCATGCCCGACGTGGTCGGGCGGCTGTTTCGCGAATTCGCCATCACCCTGGCGATCACCATCGTCATCTCGGCGGCGGTGGCGCTGACCCTGGTGCCGATGATGTGCGCCAAGATCCTGCGTCATCAGCGGCCGTCGGATATGTCGCTGATCGCGCGCAAGAGCCAGGAATGGTTCGATAGATTGATCGCGCAGTATGGCCGGCTATTGAACTGGGTCTTGGATCGTCAGCCGCTGACCCTCCTTTTAGCGGTCGCGACCCTGGCTTTGACCGTGTTCCTCTATATCGTGATTCCGAAGGGCTTTTTTCCGGTGCAGGATACCGGGCTGATCCAGGGGATTACGGTCGCCTCGCCATCGGTCTCGTTCGCGGCGATGTCCGAGCGCCAGCAGGCGCTAGCCGCGGTGGTTCTCGATGATCCCGACGTTTCGAGCCTGACTTCGTTCATCGGGGTCGACGGCACCAATACGACGCTCAACAGCGGCCGGCTGCTGATCAATTTGAAACCGCGCGATCAGCGCCGGCTTTCGGCAAGCGAGGTAATCCGGCGCCTGCAGACCGAGACTGCCGGGGTCACCGGGATCACATTGTACATGCAGCCGGTGCAGGATCTGACGATCGATGCGACAGTCAGCCGGTCGCAATATCAATTCGTTCTCGAAGACGCCAACGCGGCCGAATTCGCGGTTTGGGTCCCCAAATTGCTGCAGCGCCTGGAGCAAATCCCGCAGATAGAGGATGTCGGCAGCACTTTTTCCCAGAATGGTCTTTCCGCTTTTGTCGACATCGACCGACCGACCGCCGCCCGCTTTGGCATAACCCCGGCGACGGTCGACAATGCGCTTTACGACTCGTTCGGGCAGCGCATCGTCTCAACCATCTTCACGCAATCGAACCAATACCGGGTAATCCTCGAGGCCGATCCGTTGCTGCGCCAAACGCCGAACTCGCTGACCTCGATCTACCTGCCGTCTTCAACCGCGGCCAATGGTCAAGTGCCGCTGTCGGCGGTAGCACAAGTTCAAGTGCAGACCGCCCCGCTGCAGATCGAACATCTCGGGCAATTCCCGTCGACGACGATATCATTCAACCTGGCAGCGAATGCGTCTCTTGGCGAGGCGGTCGACGCGATCCAGCAAGCCGAGAAGGAGATTGGGCTCCCGGCCAGCATGATTACCACCTTCCAGGGCGCCGCATTGGCGTTCCAGGCGGCTCTCGGCAACGAGCTGATCCTGATCCTCGCGGCGATTATCACGATGTACATCGTGCTGGGCGTGCTCTACGAGAGCTTCATTCATCCGATCACGATCTTGTCGACCTTGCCTTCGGCTGGGGTCGGCGCCCTGCTGGCGCTGATGATCACCGGCAGCGATCTCAGCGTAATCGCTATCATCGGCATCATCCTGTTGATCGGCATCGTCAAAAAGAACGCGATCATGATGGTCGACTTCGCCCTCGACGCCGAGCGCCACGAGGGCAAGTCGCCGCGCGAGGCGATATTTCAGGCTTGCCTGCTGCGCTTTCGCCCGATCCTGATGACGACGATGGCGGCGCTGTTTGCCGCGCTGCCGCTGATGCTCGGTACCGGGACCGGCTCGGAGCTGCGTCGCCCCCTCGGCATCACCATTGTCGGTGGGTTGATCGTCAGCCAGCTGCTGACCCTGTTTACGACGCCGGTCATCTATCTCGGCTTCGAACGGCTGGGCAATTTCGTGCGCCGCAGCACGGGCGGCGCGACTGAACCGGAGCGGGCGTAACGGTGAACCTGTCGGCGCCGTTTATCAGGCGGCCGGTCGCGACGACCCTGCTGACGGTCGGCATCGCCCTCGCCGGGCTCTTTGCCTATTCGAAATTGCCGGTAGCACCGCTGCCGCAGGTAGACTTCCCTACCATCTCGGTGACCGCGACGATGCCCGGCGCCAGCCCGGAGACGATGGCCACGACCGTTGCCACTCCGCTCGAGCGGCACCTCGGGATCATCGCCGACGTCAGTCAGATGACTTCTTCGAGCACGATCGGCACTTCGCGCATCACCCTGCAATTCAACCTCGACCGAAATATCGACGGCGCTGCGCGCGACGTCGAGGCAGCGATCAATGCTGCCCGCGCGGACCTGCCGACAAGCCTGCGCCAGAACCCGACCTATCGCAAAGTCAACCCGGCCGACGCGCCAGTCGCCATCCTGGCGATGACTTCGGATACACTGACTCGCGGCCAGATATATGACGCCGCCTCGACCGTCATGCAGCAGGCGCTGTCGCAGATCGACGGCATCGGCCAGGTGGCGATCAGCGGCAGCTCGCTCCCGGCAGTGCGGGTCGAGCTGAACCCGCCGGCGCTGTTCAAGTACGGGATCGGGCTCGAAGACGTGCGCGCGGCGCTGGCCTCGGCCAATGCGCACAGCCCGAAGGGCGCGCTCGAAGACGGCAACCGGCGGTTCCAGATCTACACCAACGATCAGGCCAATCACGCGGCCGATTACAAACCATTGGTTGTCGCCTACCGCAATGGCGCGGCGGTGCATCTGACGGATGTCGCCGAGGTGCTCGAACTCGGTCGAAAACATACGCAATCAAGGGCTTGCCAACGGTAAGCCCGCGGTTCTCGTGATCCTTTATCGGCAGCCCGGCGCCAATATCATCGACACTGTCGAGCGCGTGAAGGCGATACTGCCGCAACTGCGCGCATCGATCCCGAACGCCATCAATGTCGAACTGACGATGGACCGGACGACGACGATCCGCAGCTCGTTGCACGACGTTGAGCGCGCTCTGATCATCGCGATTGTTCTTGTCATCCTGGTGGTATTCCTGTTCCTGCGCAGCCCGCGTGCGGTGTTGATTCCCAGCGTGGCGGTGCCGGTTTCGCTGATCGGCACCTTCGGCGCGATGTACCTATTGGGCTACAGCCTGGACAATCTGTCGCTGATGGCCCTGACGGTCTCGACCGGGTTTGTCGTCGACGATGCAATCGTCGTCCTCGAGAACATCTCCCGACACATCGAGGCGGGGATGACGCGGATGGCGGCGGCGATGCAGGGCGCCAGCGAAGTCGGCTTCACCGTGATCTCGATGAGCCTTTCGCTGATCGCAGTGTTCGCGCCGATCCTGCTGATGGGCGGGATTGTTGGGCGGCTGTTCCGCGAATTTGCGATGACCTTGTCGGTGGCGATCCTGATCTCGCTCGCGCTCTCGCTGACAACGACGCCGATGATGTGCGCCTACTTGCTGGCGAACCGGCAGCAGGAACGGCACGGGCGTCTTTATCGAACGAGCGAGCGAGCATTCGCTGCGTTGTTGGGCGCTTACGACGCCTCGCTGCGCCGGGCATTGCGCTGGCCATTGCTCGTGTTACTGAGTTTGGCGGCAACGATCGCCCTCGCGATCTACCTGTTTGCGGTCATTCCCAAGGGCTTTTTCCCGCAGCAGGACACCGGGCGCATGGTCGGCGGCATCCAGGCCGATCAGAGCATCTCGTTCCAGCTGATGGAGCAAAAGCTCTCTCACTTTGTCGACATTATCCGCAAGGACCCCGCTGTTGACCAGATCGTCGGCTTTACCGGCGGTGGCCAGACCAATTCAGGTTTTGTGTTCGTTGTCCTCAAGCCATTGTCAGAGCGCAAGGTTTCGGTACAGCAGGTCATCGGCCGGCTGCGCGGCAAGCTGAACCAGGTCGCCGGGGCACGGCTGTTCCTCCAAGCGGTGCAGGATATCTGGGTCGGCGGGCGCCAGAGCAATGCTCAGTACCAGTACACACTACAAGGAGACGACACTGCGGAGATCTACGCTTGGGCCCCAAAAGTCGAAGCTGCGCTGCAGAAATTATCCGGTATTACCGAGGTCAACCTGGACCAGCAGCAAAAAGGGCTCGAAACCGATATCGTGGTCGACCGTGCGACCGCCTCCCGTCTCGGGCTGACCGTCAGCCAAGTCGACAACACCCTCTACGACGCATTCGGGCAGCGTCAGGTCTCGGTGATTTACGCAGCGCAAAACCAGTATCACGTAGTAATGGAGGCGGCGCCGCGGTTCTGGCAGAACCCGCAGACGCTCAACGAAATCTACATCAGCACCAGCGGCGGCACGGTCAGCGGCACCCAGTCGACCAACGCGCTCGCCGGCACGATTTCGGCCCAATCGCCGGCCGCGAACAGTAGTGCGGCAAAGACGGCCGCAGCCCAGATCGCGGGCGACACGGCACGCAACCAGGCGAACAACTCGCTCGCCAACACCGGCCATGCCGCGACCTCGACCGGCTCGCCGGTAAGTACCTCGGCCGAAACCATGGTGCCGCTTTCGACCGTTGCCCACTTCGAGCCGGGCAACACACCGCTCGCGGTCAATCACCAGAGTCTGTTCGTCGCCGCCACCATCTCGTTCAACCTGGCTCCGGGCGTCTCGCTCGGTCAGGCGCAGCAGGCTATCGTCGCGGCGGTTAGTCGGCTCGACATGCCGGCGACGGTCCATGGCAGCTTCGAGGGCACGGCTCAAGTCTTCGAGCAATCGCTAGCAAACGAGCCGATGTTGATCGGCGCGGCGCTGCTCGCCGTCTATATCGTGCTGGGTGTGCTCTATGAGAGCTTTGTTCACCCGATCACAATTTTGTCGACCTTGCCCTCGGCTGGGGTCGGGGCGGTGCTGGCGCTGATCGTCACCGACACCGAGTTCAGCATCATCGCGCTGATCGGCGTGATCCTGCTGATCGGGATCGTCAAAAAGAATGCGATCATGATGATCGACTTCGCTCTCGATGCCGAACGCAGCCACGGATTGAGTTCGCGCGAGGCCATCTATCAGGCGTGCCTCGAGCGGTTCCGGCCGATTATGATGACGACCCTGGCGGCGATGCTCGGCGCGGTACCGTTGGCGATCGGTTTTGGCGAGGGCGCGGAATTGCGCCGGCCGCTCGGGGTTTCGATCGTCGGCGGGCTGATGGTCAGCCAGGTGCTGACCCTCTATACGACCCCGGTCATCTATCTCTACCTCGACCGTTTCCGCCTGTGGGCGCAGCGGCGTTGGCGGATGGGCCACCCGCGCTTCGGCGCAGGACAGGTCGCCGAACCCGGCGAATGAAATTTTCCGCGGTGAAAGGCGTTGCCGGTGTGGCCGCGATTCTTTCGGCATGCACGGTCGGACCCGATTACCAGCGCCCGGCCGCGCCGGTGCCGGTGCGGTTTAAGGAGGCGCAACCGCCGCCCGGCTGGAAGCTCGGCCTACCTGCCGACGCGATCAATCGGGGCGATTGGTGGCAGGTCTACAACGATCCGGTGCTCGACGGCCTCGAGCGTCGGATCGATATCTCGAACCAGAACCTCAAAGCCGCCGAAGCGGCTTTCCGCGAGTTGGAATGGCTTGTCACCGAGGCCCGCGCCGGATTTTTCCCGACCGGAACCGTCAATGGCTCAGCCCAGCGCTCGAAATCGGGCGGCGGCGGCTCGAATGGAAGCGGTTCGGTCTCGGCAGGCGCGACGAGCGGCGGGCGCATTTCCGATTTTTTCAGCACCTCGGCGGCAGCCAGCTGGACCCCCGATCTGTGGGGTCAGATCCGCCGCACTGTCGAGGCCAATGTCGCGACCGCCCAGGCGAGCGCCGGTGATCTCGCGAACGCCCGGCTTTCGGCCCAAGGGGCCTTGGCCAGCGATTATTTGCAGCTGCGCGTCGCCGACGAGCTGAAACGCCTGCTCGACAATTCGGCCACCGCCTTCGCCGAGTCGCTGCGCATCACCCGCAACCAGTATGCCGCCGGCACCGCAGCGCAATCCGATGTCTCGCAGGCCGCGGCCCAGTTGGAGAGTACCCAAGCCCAGGCAATCGCGGTCGGGGTGACGAGGGCCCAGTTCGAGCACGCGATCGCGGTGTTGATCGGGATCCCGCCGGCCGAGTTGACGATCGCACCGACCGAGTTCGCCGATCAGGTGCCGGAAATCCCCGCCGGCCTGCCCTCGGCCCTACTCGAGCGCCGCCCCGACATCGCTGCCGCCGAAAGAACGATGCAAACCGCCAACGCGGAGATCGGCGTGCAGGTCGCCGCCTTCTATCCGACCATCACCCTGTCCGGCGATGCCGGCACGGCGGCGCTGACCTTGTCCAAGCTGCTTAGCGAGTTGAGTCAGTTCTGGTCTTACGGCGCCAGCCTCGTCGACACCGTGTTCGACGCCGGCCTGCGCAATGCCCAGGTTCATGCGGCAATTGCCGTCTACGACCAGGACCTAGCCGATTACCGGCAAACGGTGTTGACCGCGTTTCAGCAAGTAGAGGATCAGCTCGCCGCGCTGCGCATCCTCGCAGACCAGGCGAAAGCCCAGGATGCCGCTGTCGTTTCGGCGCGCGAGGCAGAGGGGATCATCAACAACCAGTATCTCGCCGGCACGGTCGCCTATACCAGTGTCATCGTTGCCGAACAGACCGCGCTCAGCGATGCCGAAACGGCGCTGACGATCCGCCAGAACCGCCTGACGGCAAGCGCCAGCCTGATCCAGGCTTTGGGCGGTGGGTGGGATACGGCCCAATTGCCGAGCCGCGAGCAAATCGAAAACGCAGCGCCGCTGAACTTCAATCCGCTGCCGCCGGCCGTATCGGTGAAGGGGCGCTGAACCGGGCCCGGAGATGCGTGGGGGCGTAAAAGATCCGGCTATTGGTCGCCGTCGTGATCGCCTCGCGGGGCCGACCACGGGCGCGGACCCTTGTGCATCAGTTCGACGAATTTGGCCCGTTGGTCGGGCGACAATGTCGCCAGATAGGCCAAGGTCATTGCGGTCAAATCATGCACATAGTGATGGCGGGTCTGAGCGGCTTCGTCGAGCAGTTGCATGACCTTGATTTCGTCCGCCTGGGGCTTGGCCACTTCGGACCAGGCTTTGGAGATCTGCGGCCGAACCGCGTCCCGCATCGCTTGCATGTGCTCGCGCATTGCCCGGGAATACTCGGCAAAGGTGGCCCTTTGCTTCAGATTGAGCCCGAGTTCATCGGCCATTTGCTCAAGCCGCTGCTCGGGACTGATCGGCGCCGGCGAGGCGTGAATGCGTATCCATAGGGCGCCGGCGACAAAGAACAGGTTGAGCGCCAGAGACAGCGCCAATAGCGCCTTCAGGCGATTGAACCGGGCGCCCGAGTTGGCGGCTGTCTGAACGAGGCTCACGTCTGCTGCCCTTCGCCGAGATCGCGCAGAAAGCCGCTCGCGGGATCGAGGAGTTCGGGGAGGAGACTGTCCACGCCGACCTGGCTCTGTTGCACCGGCTGGCTGAGTTCAAGCGATACGCCGCTGCCCATCGTAAACCCCAGCCAACTCGCGACCGCGAGCGCCGCGGCGAGGCTGCCCCATTGGGCTACGCCGTGCCACAGGCGGCGGCTCGCCGGCGCGGGGTGCAGCGGTTGCATCAAACCCGATCCGAGCGCAGCTTCGGGGACGAGAGCCATCGCCCGCGCGATGATGCTATCGAGCCCATAGGACGGCGCGGGGCGGCCGTCGGCTGTCGCTCGCGCCGCGGCGACATCGGCCGCAACGGTGGGATCGGCGGCGAGGATGACCGCCACCCGGTCGCACTCTTCCTGATCGAGAAGTTCGTCGGCGAAGGCCGCGAGATCGAGAAAGCGCGCTCCTTCATCCATCATGGCATCGGCCGACCGGCAACGGCTCCACAGGGCGCGGCCCGACTCGAGCTCCTGCGAATAACCGGTCGATCTTTTGGTTCGCCTCATTGCATCCGTCTCTTCGTGCATTTATGCGGACCGGATGGCCAGCATCCCCGAAACCTTTTGGTTTGTTGGTTCATTCCGCCTCGGCCTTGAAGTGCGCACGCAGCTTGATCATTGCCTTGTGATGGGTGCTGCGAACCGTTTGCGGGTCGATGCCGAGCGCCGCGGCGATCTCCGCGACCTCCATGTCGCGATCATACAGCATGGATAGAATTTCCCGTTGCCGTGGCGAAAGTAGCGCCTCAGGCAACTTCAGTTTGCGTACCGGCTCGATTGGCTCCACCGAGAGCAGCCCTTCCGGCACGGCCTCGATCGGTACCGCCACCAGCCGATGCCGGCGCAGCGAGTCGCGTGCAGTGCTGCGGGCGACAATCGTGATCCAAGTTGAGAGGCCGGCCCGTGCCGGGTCGTAGCTGCGCAGCAGGCGAAAATCGTTACGGCACAGCCGCAGAAAGACCTCCTGCGCCAGATCCTCGACCTCGCCTGGGTCGCGCGTCAGGCCGCGCACCGCGGCGGCGACGAGGCCGGCATAGCGGCGCACAAAGGCGTCCCAGGCGCCCTTTTCGCCTCGCGACAACGCCGCCGTCAGCTCGTCTTGCGGCACTCCATCCTGCGCCAACCGGCCCTCGCGCCCTGCCGATCGGGTTCCGCTCAGCTCAGTGCAGCGAAAAAGTCGTCGCCCTTGTCATCGATGACGATAAAAGCCGGGAAATCGACAACCTCGATGCGCCAGATCGCTTCCATGCCGAGTTCGGGATATTCGACGGTCTCGACCTTGCGAATGCAGTCGCGCGCGAGCCGCGCCGCGGGTCCGCCGATCGAGCCGAGGTAAAACCCGCCGTGTCGGCGGCAGGCGTCGCGCACTTCGGCCCCGCGATTGCCCTTGGCCAGGGTAACGAAGCTGCCTCCCGCCGCCATGAAAGCATCGACATAGCTGTCCATGCGACCAGCCGTGGTCGGCCCGAACGAGCCCGAGGCATACCCCTGCGGCGTCTTGGCCGGGCCCGCGTAATAGATCGGATGGTCCTTGACATAGTCCGGCAGCGGCTCGCCGCGGTCCAACCGCTCCTGTAGTTTGGCGTGGGCGATGTCGCGCGCCACGATCAGCGGACCGGTAAGGCTCAGCCGCGTCTTGATCGGATATTGCGACAAGGCGCGGCGGATCTCGGCCATCGGGCGGTTGAGGTCGATCGGCACCACCGCGCCGCCGAGCGCAACCTCGTCGATCTCGGGCAGGAAGCGTGCCGGGTTGGATTCCAGCTCTTCGAGAAAGACGCCTTCAGCGGTGATCTTTCCGAGAATTTGCCGGTCGGCCGAGCACGACACGCCGATCCCGATGGGCAGGCTGGCTCCGTGGCGCGGCAGTCGGATGACCCGCACATCGTGACAGAAATATTTGCCGCCGAACTGCGCGCCAATGCCGAGGCCTCGGGTCAAGTCGAGCACCTCAGCCTCGAACGCGCGATCACGATAGGCTTGGCCCCAGCGATTCCCCTCCGCAGGCAGGTTATCGAGATAGCGGCAGCTCGCGAGCTTGACCGTCTTCAGGTTCATCTCCGCCGAGGTGCCGCCGATGACGATGGCGAGGTGGTAGGGCGGGCAGGCGGCGGTGCCGAGGAGTGCGGACCTTCTCGTCGAGAAATTTGAGCAGGGATTTCGGGTTCAGCACCGCCTTGGTCTGCTGATACAGAAAGCTCTTATTGGCCGAACCGCCGCCCTTGGCGATGAACAGGAACTTGTAGGCTTCGCCCGGCTCGGCATAGAGGTCGATCTGGGCCGGCAGGTTGTCGCCGGTGTTGACCTCTTCGTACATCGACAGGGGCGCGACCTGGCTGTAGCGCAGATTGGTCTCGGTATAGGTACGGCGGATACCGGCGGAGATCGCCGCGGCGTCGTCGCCCTCGGTCCATACCTGCTGGCCCTTCTTCCCCATGACGATGGCGGTTCCGGTGTCCTGGCACATCGGCAGCACCCGGCCCGCTGCGATATTGGCGTTCTTTAGGAGGTCGAAGGCGACGAACTTGTCGTTTGACGACGCTTCGGGATCGTCGAGGATCGCGCGCAGCGAAGCCAGATGGTTTGGACGCAGCAGATGCGCGCTGTCGGCGAAGGCCTGAGCCGACAACAAAGTCAGCGCCTCGGGCATCACCTTGACGATGCGCCGCCCTTCGAACCCCGCAACCGATACATGGTCCCCGGTCAATTTGCGG
>CAWGFH010000027.1:0-69112 GCA_963821795.1 uncultured Alphaproteobacteria bacterium | reverse complement strand
TAGGGCGTATCGTCAGCACCGAGCGGGAAAAGCTCGTGATAGGCGCTGTCGCTCATGCATTGCTCCGCGATCTACTTCGGCCGCAGGATCACCGATTATGCGCCCGCGTCAAGCAGAGCCTAGCGCTTGCGAAACCTGTCGAGGGTTACGACTTCTGCGCCCGGCCGCTCGGGTGCCGGCGTCTCGGCAGGCGGCAGTGCGGGGGGAATTCCAGCCACGTCGGCCGGTTCCATAGCGGGTCCGGTAAATTGCAACCCGAATTTGACCGAAGGATCGGCAAAGCTGAGGATCGCGGCGAACGGGATGATTAGCCGCTCCACCCTCCCGCTGAAGCTCAGCGATACGGAAAAGGCTTCGTCTCCGAGCTCCAGGCTCCAGAACTGGTGTTGCAGCACGATGGTCATTTCTTCGGTGTATTTGGCCAGGAGCTGCGGTGGCAACACGACCCCGGAGGCTGTGGTGCGAAAGCTGATATAGAAATGATGGTCCGCCGGGCAGGCCTTCTCGGGCCGCGACCATCCAGCGCCTGGCGCGCGACGCCACGCAGCGCCGTCTCGACCATTTTGTCGTAGGGGTAGGGTCCTGGGCCATAGTCAGCATGCTCGACGGCAAGGGTGGGCGGACAAGCGCGAGTGAGGGGCTTCTGTTGCCCGGTGCCCCTCGAACCGCGAATTGCTCTAGGCTTTTACCCTGTTAAGGGTTAGGCCGCGAGCGCCTCTGTTGCGAAGTTATCGTTCGCAGCTAGGTTGTGACCCGATAACGGTGGTATCATGCCGGGCGACGGTTCTTACCTTTACTACGCGCGTCGAGCCTGTTTCGCCCCCGCTGAGGAGAGTGGTGGAGGCGCCGGGTACTGCCCCCGGGTCCGCAACGCCTATTCCATAAGCCGTGTATCGCCATAGTCGGTGAACCGACGCCCCAGATATAGGGTAGGCAGCGATGGAACGCAACGCCGGCATCGGTGTGTTTACTGCGCGACGCACAACAGAACCTTCAAGCCGTAATGCCCGAAATTGTTCTCGCTTGCCGCGATTGCGGTCAGATCTACCAGGTTCAAGGAGGTTTGCGGCGATATCGCCGGCTGCTGTGCCGACGCTGCGGTGCGCGGTTATGGCAGGCTCCCTTGGCAAAATTCGCCGATCCGCGCGCCTTAGCGCTCACCGCGGCGGTGCTGCTGGTGCTGACAAACGCGTTTCCGTTGTTCGATATCAGTCTGGCGGGCGACACCCGCAGCGGGGTCATCGCCGGCGGCGCCCGGACCCTTCTCAATTACGGCGACGGGATTTCGACCGTAGGTTTGTTGGTCGGGCTGATCGCTGTCGCCATCCCCACGATCAGCGTCGTGCTTGTGATGGTCGTGCTGATCCGGTTGCATCCCGGGGCAAGCGGCCAAGCACGGTCGCCCCGGGCATTGGCGGCGCTTTGGCGTACCGCTGTTCGCTTGCGCCCATGGGCGATGCTCGACGTTTTCCTGTTGGGCGCCGTTGTCTCCTATACTCGGCTCGATCAATTGGCGAACGTCGCTGTCGATGCCGGAGGCTATGCCCTCACGGCATTCGTGTTGGTCCAGATCCTGATAGAACAGTCGCTCGGTCGTCAGTGGGTGTGGAACGCGATCGACGGTCCCGCCAAGTATTCGCCGGCGCCGGGTGAGCCTTGGATCCTTTGTCTCGATTGCGACCTTGTCGTCGGCGCCCAGCACACGGCGGGCGATCAACATCCTCGGTGCCCGCGCTGTGGCGCCCACCTAAGCCCACGCCGTCGGGCGAGCCTCGCCATCGCCACCGCCTTCAGTCTCGCCGGATTCATCTTTTATTTTCCAGCCAATCTGTTCCCGGTGATGACGATCACCCGTTTCGGGCATTCCGAAGCCTATACGATCATCCATGGCATTCGCGACCTTGCCCAAGCCGGCTTATGGCCAGCGGCCCTGCTGGTTCTGCTGGCCTCGTTTATCGTGCCGGTCCTCAAGCTCATCGGGCTGACTTGGTGCATCGCCGCGATTTGCTGGCGGTCGGCCTGGTTGCTGCCCCAACGAACCATGCTTTATCGCTTCATCGACTACATTGGGCGGTGGTCAAACATCGATGTGTTCGTGGTCTCGATTGTCGCGGCGCTAGTGCAGTTCGGCAACTTCACTACTGTTGAGCCAGGGCCCGGAATTGCCAGCTTTGCCGCGGTCGTCGTTCTGACGATGATCGCCGCCGATGCATTCGACCCCCGGCTGATGTGGGATGCGGCGATGAGCAGCCCGAGATGAGCGGCTCGGATCCCTCGGGCCCGGTCCCGGAGAACGCGCCGTCGCCCCAGGCGAGCCAATGGGTCGGTTTACCGTGGGTGTGGGCAGTTCCGATCGTGGCATTGGTAATCGCGGGATGGCTTGGTTATCGGGCGTTGATCGAGCGTGGACCGACGATCACGATAAGTTTTCAGAGTGCGGAGGGCGTCGAAGCGGATAGAACCACCGTCCGCTACAAGGATGTCGACCTCGGCCGCGTCGTCAAAGTCGGCCTCAGCGCGGACCATTCGCGGGCGCTCGTTACCGCGCGGATGACCCGCGAGGCAGAGCCACTGCTGCGAGCGGACACGACCTTTTGGGTGGTCCGCCCGCGCTTTGGGCTGAGCGGTATCTCGGGGCTGTCGACGGTTCTTTCGGGTGCTTATATCGGCATGCTGCCGGGAAAGGGGCAGGCGGGGGTGGACGCCTTTACCGGAGCCGACACGCCTCCGCCCAAGGAGGGGCTGGTCAGCGGCCAGTCCTACACGCTGATCGCAAACCGCTTGTCGGAGATCAGCGACGGTTCGCCGATCTATTTTCATGGCGTGCAGGTCGGCGAAGTCACCAGTCATGAACTGTCCGACCGAGACGGAAGAGTCGCGCTGCATATCTTCATCTATTCGCCGCACCCGGCGCTGATCCATCGGCTTAGCCGGTTCTGGGTGGCGTCCGGGCTCGATGTTTCGATCGGAGCACAGGGCGTCAAGATCGCCACGGCGCCGCTAATGACGATTTTATCCGGGGGCATCGTTTTCGATACCCCCGACACCGAACTTGGCGCCAAACCAAGCCCGCCCGGCTCCAAGTTCTTCCTGTTTGCCGATCAGAAGGCTGCGGACGAGGCCGCCGAACCGACCCGGGTGTCCTATCGCTTGCTGTTTCCGGGGTCGCTGCGCGGCGTCGATGTCGGCACCCCGGTTGAGCTCCTCGGGCGTCCAGTTGGCCAGGTATCCGCGATTCGGCTCGAATACGATCCTCCAACGAATGCGATCCGCGTGCCGGTGACCATTGAAGTGGCGCCGCACCGCATCATCGTCGCCGGCGCGCATCTCGACACCACTACTAAGGACCCGGTCGCCGCCACCAACCAGATGTTCAGGGACTTGATCGCCAGGGGACTGCGCGCGCAGCTGGTCGGCGCGAATCTGCTGACCGGTCAACGGGTGATCGCGCTCGACTTTGTCCCCGGCGCACCGCCGGCGCAATTGGTGCCAGCCGAACCTTATCCCGAATTGCCGACGGTGCAGGCCAGCGGTATCGAGCAGGTCACAAGTTCGGCCAGCCGGCTGATGGACAAGCTCGCGGCGCTCCCGCTCGACCAGCTGGTCGAGCAGATTCGCACCATGGTCGGCCATGCCGACGGTCTTGTCGGCAGTCCTGACGCCAAGCGCTCCTTGCACAATCTCGATCTGACCCTGGCGAACGCGGTGAAGCTCACGCATACCGCTGATGTCCAGGTCGGGCCCTTGCTGCAGCGGCTCAATACTGCCGCCGAGCAGCTCCGCGGCACATTGATGGTTCTCGGCAACAACCCGGCCGCCAATAACGACCTCGCGCGCACCCTCGGCGAATTGAAGGATGCAGCGCGCTCGATCCGGGTTCTCGCCGACTATCTCGAACGTCATCCCGAATCCCTGCTTCGCGGCAAAGAGGCTTCGGAATGAGGCTCGGCGCTTTAGGCGGATTGATGCTTGGCGGCCTCTTGACCGCGTGCGGTTCTTCGCCGCCAAGTCATTACTATCAGCTGACTGCGGAGCCAGTTCCACGGGTCGCACAGAACCTGGATCATTCGATCCGTACGGTGGCGCTCGGCGAGGTCGAATTGCCGGGGGCGCTCGACCGGCCGCAGATCGCGCGCCAGATCGGGCCCAACCAGATCGAATATGCTGAAACCGACCGCTGGGCCGGGCCGCTCGACGAGATGAGCCGGTCTGTCCTCGCGGCGGACCTGCGTTCTCGGCTGCCGGCGGGAACCACCCTTATCGATAGCGATTTGTTGTCTCCCGCGAATTCGACAATCGCAGTCGAGGTGTCGCGCTTTTCTGCGGACAACACAGGGCGAGTGACGCTAGACGCCACCTGGCAGGCTCTGGACAAGAGCGGAAGGTTGATCGGCGTGCCGCGCGCCGTCAACATCGTCGAGCCTGCCGTGGGTTCCGACGCTGCTGCTGTCGCGGCGGCGATGAGCCGCGCTATGGTCGTGCTGGCCGGAAACATTTCTTCCGGGATCGTCGGCGAGTCAGCGACAGCGCTCCGTTGATGGCAGGCGCTGTCGCCGCCTAATCTCTGCGCGCTTCAGGAGAGTAGGATGCGGCTGACCCGCGAACAAGAAGCCGAGATCGCCGCGCATGGGCGCGAGGAGCACCCGACAAAGCGCGCCACGGCCCCGGCGCTGGAAGAGATCCTGTACCAGCCATTGCCGGTGCTCGATCACGGCTTTGTCCGGGTCGTCGATTACATGGGCGACGATGCCGCGATCGTGCAGGCGGCGCGCGTGTCGTACGGGCGTGGGACCCGCCGTGTCAGTGAAGATCAGGGTCTGATCAATTATCTGATGCGGCATCGCCACACCACGCCGTTCGAGATGTGCGAGATCAAGTACCACGTCAAGCTGCCGATCTTCGTCGCCCGACAGTGGATCCGTCACCGCACCGCCAACGTAAACGAATATTCGGCACGCTATTCGATCCTCGACAACGAATTCTATGTTCCGGCCGCAGAACATTTGGCCGCGCAGGCGACCTCGAACCGTCAGGGCCGTGGCGAGGCGCTGGAAGGGGTGGCGGCGCAGCAGGTGCTGGCTCTGTTGCGCGAGCAGGCTGAGCGCGCTTATGCCGGCTATGCCGAGCTGTTGAACGAGGACACTACGGACGCGTCGCGCCATTCCGGTCGTCCTGGGATCGCCCGCGAATTGGCCCGGATCAACCTGACGCTTGGTTTCTATACTCAATGGTACTGGAAAACGAATCTCCACAATCTGCTGCATTTTCTGTCGCTGCGCGCCGATTCCCATGCGCAATACGAGATCCGCGCCTATGCCGAGGCAATGCTCGAAACCGTCAAGCGTTGGGTTCCGATGACCTATGCCGCATTTCTCGAATACCGGATGAACGCGGCGACGCTCTCCGCAACCGCGCTTGAGGTCATCCGGCGTCGTCTCGCGGGTGAAGCAGTCACGCAAGACAATAGCGGTCTATCCCCTCGCGAATGGCACGAACTCGCCGCCCTGCTCGACCCCTCAGCCTAAGATCGAATCACAGGCGACAGCGATTTCCGAGCGGGGCAACTGTGCGAAGCTGACGACTTTCGATAATATTTCACAGGTGCCGGAGGAAAAGGTGACCGGCGAACGCTGCGGCAGCCCGAAAGTCCAGACGATGGACAGTAAAACCGAGCTGCCGAAAACAGCAGGTGCGCACATGCAGGCACATGAAATCATGACAACGGACGTAGTCACGCTGTCGTCCGACACCCCCACTCCCGAGATCGCCCGCCGGCTCCTCGAGCATAAGGTCAGTGCGGCGCCGGTCGTCGACAGCTCCGGGATGGTCATCGGAATGGTAAGCGAGGGCGACCTGATCGGCCGCAGCGATGCCGACCGGGAGCAGCGGCGCGATTGGTGGCTCTCTCTGATCGCCGAGGGCGAGGCGCTTCATCCCGATTTTCTCGCGACCCTACGTCGCCCGGAGCTGACCGCGCGCGACGTCATGTCGGCCCCGGTCGTCACGGTCACCGAAGATACCGATGATCTCGAAATTGCGCAGCTTCTGGCGACACATCGCATCAAGCGCGTGCCGGTAGTGCATGACGGCCGTCTGGTCGGCATCGTGAGCCGCGCCGATTTGCTGCGGGCCCTGGCCGCCGAGCAGGCAGGACAGCGGCCCCCGGAACACATTTCTCGAGCGCGCAATCTGCTCGCTGAAGCGCTCTCTGCGCTCGACGCGCATTTTCCGATACATCTGCGCGAGAATCATGCCCGCCCAGCTCCCGCTCGAAACGAAGATTCTGAGAATCTTTTGTCAGCTACCGACTTCAGGAAGCTGGCTGCCAGCCATGAACGTCAGAAGGTCGAGCGCCAAGACGAGGCGAGCCACGCCGCGGCGCTGCAGCGACAACAGCAGGTCAAGGAGCTGATCGATCATCATATCGCTGACGAAAACTGGAAGGCCATTGTTCACCGCGCTCGCGAAGCGGCCGAGCACGGCGAAAGGGAAGTCTTGCTGCTGCGCTTTCCCAGCGATTTGTGCACCGACGGGGGACGGGCGATCAACGCGCCGCTTCCCGACTGGCCGAAGACCTTGCGCGGCGAAGCTGCCGAGATCTATCTGCGCTGGGAGCGCGACCTGAAGCCGCAAGGCTTTCATCTGACCGCAAGAGTGGTCGATTTCCCCGGCGGCAAGCCGGGCGACATCGGTCTGTTCCTGGCGTGGGGGGAATGACACCCGGCTAACCCCGAGAAGAATCAAACATGCAGATTCTTGTTCCGGTCGACGGCTCCGCCAGGGCGAACCGGGCCGTGGTTCAGGCCTTGTTGCTTGCCGACGGCCGCGCTGACGCTGCGATTACTCTGGTGAATGTGCAAAATCGGGAAACGCTCGACATCTCGGACGTCTCCAGCGTCATATCGGTCGGCGCCGACAAGGAACTCGCCGTTCAGCAATCAAGAAAGCGCTGCGCAGAGCGGTTCATCTCTGTCAAGATGCCCAAGCGACGTTCTCGACCCGAACCGCGGTCGGCCCTACCGCCGAGACCATCAATCGGATCGCCCGCGAGATTAAGGCGGATCAGATCGTGATGGGAACCCGAGGCTTTGGGCCTCTGCGCGGTCTTGTCCTGGGTTCGGTCGCCGCCAAAGTGGTTCGTCTCGCCCGGGTGCCGGTGACACTGGTCAAATAAAGAGGTTCGGAAATCCTGTCGGATGGCGCGTCCCGTGGATAAGGGGCGCGGCTATTCGATGACGATGCGGGGTGGGGCGCGGCCGACGGCGTCGGCGCCGGCGATTTTTTCCCAGATGCGCGCGGCGATGGCGCGGAAGACGAGAGAGTGCGGGTTGTCGGGGTCGGAGACGGTGATCGGACGGCCGCTGTCCGAGGTCTCGCGGATTTGAAGGTCGAGCGGCACCTCGCCCAAAAACTCGGCGCCGAGCCGCTCGGCCTCGAGGCGAGCGCCGCCATGGCTGAAGATCTCGCTGCGGCCGCCGCAATGCGGGCACAGGAAATAGCTCATGTTCTCGATGATGCCGAGCACCGGCACCTCGACCTGGCGGAACATGTTGAGCCCCTTGCGCGCGTCGAGCAGGGCGATGTCCTGCGGCGTCGAGACGATGACCGCGCCGGCGAGCGGCACCTGCTGCGCCATGGTCAGCTGCGCGTCGCCGGTGCCGGGCGGCATGTCGACGACCATGATGTCGAGCTCGCCCCAATTGACCTCGCGCAGCATCTGCTGCAGGGCGCTCATCACCATCGGCCCGCGCCAGATCATCGGCTTGTCCTCGGGCACGAGAAAGCCCATCGACATGCAGCGCAGCCCGTAATTTTCCATCGGTGTCAGCCGCTTGCCGTCGGGCGAGGACGGGCGGCCGGAAATCCCCAGCATGCGCGGCATCGAGGGACCGTAGATGTCGGCGTCGAGCACGCCGACGCGCAGCCCGTTGGCCCTCAGCGCCAGCGCAAGGTTGGCGGCGACGGTCGACTTGCCGACCCCGCCTTTGCCGGAGGCGACCGCGATGATGGCGCCGACCCCGGGCACGGCGCCGCGCTGCGGCCGGTTCGGCGGGTGCGGGGCAGCGCGGCCCGGCGAAACGGCAGCCGGCTGCGGCCCGGCGCGACCGCGCGCCGGTGCCTGGGCGGTCAGCACGGCACTGACCGAGAGCACATCGGGAAGCGCTTCAACCGCCTTTTCGGCGGCCTTGCGCAGCGGCTCCAGGCGCTGACCGCGCTCGGGTTCGACTTCGATCGCGAAGGCGACATTGCCGTCGCGGATCGCCATCCCCGAAACCATGCCGAGCGAGACGATGTCCGCGCCGCGATCGGGATCGGGGATCTTCGAAAGCGCATCGAGTATCTGTTGTTCGGTAATTGCGGCCATCTCACTCCCCACCGCCACACGGGCGTAACGCAGACAACGCGGCCGTCAAGTTCTGCATCCTCGGACCCGCTCGGGATGCCGAGCGGCACAACTGGCCGAAACCTCGGCGGCACGAGGACCGGCCGATTGCACCCGGCCGATCGGCGAACGAGGGGTCCAGGCGAATTTGGGGCTGTCGGCTCTGCTTGACAACACCCGCCCCCGCGCCTATCGGGTCGCACGTCTCGTGCGCCGCGCTCTCGAAGACCGCAGCCAAGCCGAGCTCGGTCCGATGTAACGGCGTGGAAAGGTTCACGGCCGATGTTCTGGCGAATGCAGGGAGGCGGCCCGTGGGGCAGCGGCCCTCGCGGCGGTGGCCCCTGGGGCGGCGGTCCGCGCAACAACGGCGGCGGTCCGGGACCGCGCGGCCGTGGGCCCTATCCCCCCGATTTCGAAGACTTGCTGCGGCGCGGCCAGGACCGGGTCCGGCGCCTGATGCCGGGCGGGTTCGGCACCGGCACCGGGATCGCCATCGTCATCCTCGCCGTCCTGGTGATCTGGCTGGCGAGCGGCTTCTATCGGGTGCTGCCGGACGAGGTCGGGATCGTGCTGCGCTTTGGCGCCTACAACCGCACGACCCAGCCCGGGCTCAATTATCATCTGCCGGGCCCAATCGAGACGGTGCTGACGCCGAGCGTCACCCGGGTCAACCGCACCGAGATTGGTTTCCGTTCCGCCGGCAGCGAGCTCGGCCAGGCCGGGGTTCGCCAGCTGCCTGAAGAGGCGCTGATGCTGACCGGCGACGAGAATATCGTCGACATCAACTTTACCGTCTTCTGGGTGATCGATGACGCCAAGGCGTATCTGTTCAACATCCGCGACCCGGAGCTGACGGTTAAATCGGCGGCCGAAAGCGCGATGCGCGAGGTTGTCGGCGAAACCCCGATCGCCCAGGCGCTGGCCGAAGGGCGGGCCAAGATCGAGGCGGATACCCGGGAATTGCTGCAGTCGATCCTCGACAGCTACAGCGCCGGGATCCAGATCACCCAGCTGCAGCTGCAGCGGGTCGATCCGCCAGCCGAGGTCATCGATGCTTTCCGCGACGTACAGGCCGCGCTCGCCGACCAAGCCCGGCTGCGCAACGAGGCCGAGACCTATCGCAACGGCATCATCCCCGGGGCGCGCGGCGATGCGGTGCAGATCGAGCAGCAGGGCGAAGGCTATCGCCTGGCGACCGTCGCCCGCGCGCAAGGCGATGCCGCGCGCTTCCTGTCGGTCTTTCACGCGTTCAAGGCGGCTCAAGATGTGACCACCGAACGGCTCTACCTCGAGACCATGGAAGAGGTGCTGAAGAACAGCAACAAGGTGATCATCGACAAATCTGCCCAGGGCGGTAACGGGGTGCTTCCGTTTCTGCCGCTGCCCACCCTCGGCAGCGGCGGCAAGGCCGCCGCGCTGCCCGCGGGAAGCGCCCCCGGCGGCACGGTGCAGGGTGTCGGCGGGACCCAGGCACAATCGTCGGATACCGCAACCTCGACACCGCAACCGAGCGGCGGGCAGTAATGAGAAAGAGCCGGCGATGAGGACCAGACGATGAGCCGGCGGGTTTTGTTTGCCATCGCCGCGGTGCTGGTCGTTGCCGGCATCTTTGCAATGAGCTCGCTGTTTATCGTCGACCAGACTGAGCAGGCCCTAGTGCTGCAGTTCGGCCAGCCGCTCCGGGTCCTTCGCGACCCCGGCCTGCAGGTCAAGAAGCCGTTCATTCAGAATGTGATCTTCTACGACAAGCGCCTGCTCGATTTCGAGCCGCCGCCTGAGGAGGTCATCGCATCGGATCAGAAACGGCTCATCGTCGACACCTATGCCCGGTATCGCATCACCAATCCGCTGCTGTTCTATCAGACCGTCGCCTCCGAACTCACGGCGCGGGCCCGGCTCGGCGCGCTCGTCAGCGGCAGCCTGCGGCAAGTCATCGGCAACGTGACCCTGTCGGCGCTGCTGTCGCCGGAGCGGGCGAAAATCATGCGGCAGATCCGCGACGCGGTCGCCGGCCAGGCCAAGCCCTTTGGCATCGAGGTCGTCGATGTGCGCATCCGCCGCGCCGATCTGCCGCCGCAGAACAGCGAGGCGATCTTTGCTCGCATGCGGTCCGAACGGCAGCAGCAGGCGGCCTTATACCGCGGCGAAGGCGCCCAGGCGGCGAAGACCGTTCGCGCCAACGCCGACCGCGAACGTACGGTGATCCTCGCCGACGCGCAGCGCGACGCGCAAAAGGTGCGCGGCGACGGCGACGCCAAGGCCATCGAGATCTATGCGAACGCGTACGACCAGGATAAGGATTTCTTTGTCTTTTATCGGTCTTTGCAGGCCTATCGCGACGCGCTCACCGGCAACAACACGTCGTTCGTGCTGAACCCCAACAGCAGCTTTTTCCGATTCTTCGGGAACCCGGCTGGGACGCCGCCGCCACAACCGGCGATCGCGACAAAACCCGGCTTGCGGTGAATCGAACATCGTTCGCGGTCGACAATTGGGCTGACCGATCCGGCAATGAATGACCTGTGGACGGCGCTCGCCCTGGTGCTGGTGATCGAGGGATGCCTCTACGCCCTGTTTCCGGAAGGCATGAAACGAGCCGCAGCCCAAGCTGTCATCATTCCCGTCCAGGCGCTTCGGATCGCTGGCCTGGCTGCCGCCTGCGCCGGCGTTGCTCTGGTCTGGCTGGTGCGCCGCTGAGGCTTACCGTGATCGAGGTGCTGTTTTGTTGGGCCCCGATGCGGCGCGGCAGACGCTTGCGGCGCCTGCCGCCGCGGCGGGCGGCGTTGCCGGCATCGGCCCTTTCTGACATCATTGCGCCCGCTTGCGGAGCCCTGGCCATGTCTAATCTTCGGAGCGGAATGCGATCCGATGCTGTTTGATCTGGGCTGGTCGGAGATTCTGCTGATCGGGACCGTGGCGCTTGTCTTCATCGGACCGAAGGATTTGCCGAAGGCGATGCGCGTCGCCGGTTTCTGGGTCCGCAAGGCCCGCACCTTGTCACGTGAGTTCCAGAGCAGCATCGACCAGATGATTCGCGAGGCCGAACTGGACGAAATGCGGCAGGATCTCAAAAAAGCGACCGAATTCGACCTCGAAAAGGAATTCCACAATACGATCGACCCGACAGGAAGCCTTAGCGAGAGCCTCAAAGCTCCCGAGTTGACCGATTTTTCTGGCCTGGAGGCATCGGCGACGCAAATCCCTGGCAGCGATGCACCGGCGGCCGCGACCGAGGCGGCTGTGCCGCCGCAAATTGCGTCCGCCGAAATCGCCGGTCCGGCGGACCTGCCAGCCAAACCCGGTTCAAAGTCACCTGAAATTCCCGGACTGGCACCCGCGGTGAAGGCATCGCACGACGATATCACCCACGATATCGTTCCGCCCAAGCCGTAGGCACCCATGACGGAGGAAGATCGGGAGGCCGAGCTCGAAGCAGGCCGGATGCCGTTGCTCGATCACTTGATCGAGTTACGGAACCGACTGATGTGGTCGATCGGCGCGATCATGGCCGCGTTTCTGGTCTGCTATCAGTTCAAAGTCCAGATCTACGCCTTTCTGGTTCACCCGCTCGCGGTAATCTTTGCCGGGCAGACCGGACGGCATTTGATCTATACCGGGTTGACCGAAGCCTTTTTCACTTACGTCAAGGTTTCGTTCTGGGCGGCGCTGTGCATCGCCTTTCCGATAGTGGCCGTCCAGATCTGGAAATTTGTCGCTCCCGGACTGTACAAGAACGAGAAGAGGGCGTTTTTTCCCTATCTGTTTGCCACGCCAGTCTTGTTTCTGATGGGCGCCTCGCTCGCTTATTTTGTCGTTATTCCATATGCATGGCGCTTTTTTGTAAGTTTTGAATTGCCCGGCGGTGGTCCGGGTACGCTGCCGATTGTTCTCGAAGCAAAGGTCAACGAATACCTATCCTTGGTCATGACGTTGCTTCTCGCTTTTGGCGTCGCTTTTCAGCTGCCGGTACTGCTCACATTGATGGCGCGAGTTGGTCTCGTAAGTTCAGCCGGACTCGCATCGAAGCGCCGCTATGCGGTCGTGATCATGTTCGTCATCGCCGCGGTGCTGACGCCGCCCGACGTAATCAGCCAGACGAGCTTGGCGATTCCACTGATTATCCTGTACGAGGCCTCGATCATCTCGTGCCGTATGGTTGAGAAGGCGCGTGCCAAACGCGAGGCCGAGGAAGAGGCCGAACTCGACGGCAAGGGTAACCCGGCTCCAGGCGGGTGACTCCGAACAATCCTCTCATAAGGGCCGGCTCCACCCGGCGGCAGACACCGGCTTCGCGGCGTCTCACTACGCGGATAGCGGCCGCCGGGACAATCTCCAGCCTCAATAGCGGCGCAACAGGCCGACGAGTCGACCTTGAACCTTGACCCGGTCGGGGCCGAAGATTCGCGTTTCGTACGCCTTGTTGGCCGGCTCCAGGGCGATCGAAGCGCCGCGGCGGCGCAACCGTTTCAATGTGACTTCCTCATTGTCGATCAGCGCGACCACGACGGCGCCGTTTTCGGCGGTGTCGCTGCGTTCGATGATCACGGTGTCGCCGTCCAGAATTCCGGCCTCGACCATGCTGTCGCCGGCAACTTCGAGGGCGTAGTGGTCGCCGCCGCTATGGCTAATCAGGCTCGCCGGGACGCCGACCGACGTACTCTGATCGCGCAGGGCCTCGATCGGAGTGCCGGCGGCGATTCGGCCGTAAAGCGGCAGATCGACGGCCTCGACATTCGATGCGACCGGTGCGCCAGGCAACGAGGCCTTGAAGTCGCCGCGGATCACCGTCGGTGAGAATCGGTTGCGATCGCCAACCGGCCCGGCGGCGCTTTCCTCCGGCAGTTTGGTCACTTCGAGCGCCCGCGCTCGGTGGGGCAGGCGGCGGATAAATCCGCGCTCCTCAAGCCCGCCGACGAGCCGGTGAATCCCGGATTTGGATTTCAGGTGAAGAGCATCCTTCATTTCATCAAAGGATGGCGAGAACTCCTGTCGCCATCAGCCGCTGATTGATGAACAGCAGCAATTCGCGCTGCTTTAAGGTCAGCATGAAAACCCCACTTGAGTGCGGAACAAATCCTAAACGCCAGCTTCGTTCTACTTTGGTTCGCCTGAACCGTCAAGTAGCGCAGAAGGGTCAGATCGGTTCCGGGCGCGCGATCAAAACGGCGATGCCCCCATTGGGAAGCGAATGATCGGCACGGTGCTGCCGGCAGCGGCGGCCGGGGCGTGCGGCGGGCGCAGGATCAGGCAATCGGAGGCGGAGAGAAGCCGCATCATCGAGCTGTCCTGGACTTCGAATGCAAAAGCTTCTTCGATGCCGTCGGCGGCGTAGGCAAGCCGGGCGCGCAGATAATCCTGGCGCCGGTCGTTTGCCGGCACGGCCGTCCCGAGACGCGCGGTCGCGATCGGCGCGGTCACTGTCGTCAGGCCGCTCAGTCGGTCGATCGCTGGTTTCAAAAACAATAGCGCGCAGACCATGGTCGATACCGGATTGCCGGGCAGGCCGAGCATCGGGCGCCACGATATCTCCCGACCATCAGCGGTTTGCCGGGCCGCATCGCGATTTGCCAGAAATCGAGATCGAACCCGTCAACAGCCAGCGCCTCGCGCACTAGATCATGCTCGCCCACCGACGCGCCGCCGGTCGTGACCAGCAAGTCGACCCCTTTTGTCGCCGCCGCGATGCGGCGCAGCGCAGCCGGATCGTCGGGTGCGTTGCCGACCGATACCGGGATGGCGCCGCAGGCGGCGACCGTCGCGGCAAGCGCCAAGCTGTTCGAACTGACAATTTGATGAGGACCGATCGGATCGCCCGGCATGACGATTTCGTCTCCGGTCGAGAGGATGGCGATGCGCGGCCGGCGATGGACCAAGAGCCAGGGCCGGTTCATCGCCGCCGCTAGGCCGACATCGCGCGCGGTGAGCCGCCGGCCTGGGCGCAACAGCACCTCGCCCTCGGCGAAATCGAGGCCTTCGCGGCGCACATAACGCCCGCGCGGGGCCCCCTCCAATACGCGTACGCAGTCGCCGGAGCGCTCAGTGTCCTCTTGAATGACGATCGTATCCGTCCCGGCCGGCAGCGGCGCGCCAGTAAAGATCCGGGCTGCCTCGCCCGAGCCGATATGGCCGCCAAATCCGGCACCCGCCGGCACCTCGGCGACGATGCGCAATTCTACCGGAACCTTGCCCAAGTCGGCGGCGCGCACCGCGTAGCCGTCCATCGCCGAGACCGCGAAGGGCGGCTGGGTGCGGCGCGCCCCAACGTTCTTCGGCTAAGACCCGACCGAGGCCATCGGCTAGTGATATCTGCTCGGGCGGCAGGACCTCGACCAGGTCCAGCAAGCGCCCGACGGCTTCCTCGACTGGAATCACGGTTCTGCCTCCCAATCACCTGATTTTCCGCCCGATTTTCGCAGCAAGCGGAGATCGGTGACGACCATTCCGCGATCGACGGCCTTACACATGTCGTAGATCGTCAACGCCGCGATGCCTGCCGCCGTCAGTGCCTCCATTTCGACGCCGGTGCGGCCGTGCAGGCGGCAGGTGGCGGTGATCTCGACAGCGCTGTGTTCTGGCACGCAGACGAGGTCGAGATCGACCGAGGTCAAGGCCAGCGGGTGGCACAGCGGGATCAGTTCGGCAGTGCGTTTTGCCGCCATGATGCCCGCAAGCCTCGCCACCGCGAGCACATCGCCCTTGGCGACATCGCCGGCGCGGATGCGTTCCAGAGTTTCGGGCCGCATCACCACGCGCGCGCCAGCGACTGCGATCCGCTCGGTCTCGCTCTTCTCGGAGACGTCGACCATCCGCGCGCGGCCTTGCGCGTCGAAATGGCTGAATTCGCAGCGGCCGAGCAGGCGGCGGGTCGCTGCAGCGACATCAGGCTCGCGCATCAAGGTCTCGCCGACGAGAAAGCACCGCGCCCCGGACGCCGCGAGCCGATCGAGATCGCCACGGCTGCGGATTCCGCTCTCAGCGACGATGATGCGATCGGCAGGCACCTCCCGCGCCAGCCGTTCGGTGGTCCCGAGATCGACCGTTAGGGTCTTCAAATTGCGGTTGTTGATACCGATCAGGCGCACCCCAAGCAGCAACGCCCGCTCCAGCTCGCTCTGATCGTGAACCTCGGCCAGCACGTCGAGCCCATATTCGGCAGCGGCGGCGGCGAGCTCGCGCGCAGCCGAATCGGATAGCGCGGCCATGATCAGCAGGATGCAATCGGCGCCTATATGGCGGCTTTCGAGCACCTGGTATGGATCGAGGATGAAATCCTTGCGCAGCACCGGCAGATGAGCCGCCAGACGGGCCGCCCGCAAATCGTCGTCGCTGCCTTGGAAATAGGGGCTGTCGGTCAGCACCGAAAGGCAGGTAGCGCCGCCGGTCGCGTAGGCGCGCGCCAGTGTCGGCGGGTCGAAATCCTCCCGGATTAGCCCTGCGCTCGGCGAGGCCTTTTTGATCTCCGCGATCAGGCCATAGCGCCCGGCCGCGAGATGCCGCTCCAATGCCGCCGCAAACGGCCGGATGCGGGGCGCCGCGGCGAGCCCCCCTATCAGCGTCGCTTCCGGTAGCGCCGCCTTGGCACGGGCGATATGGGCACGCTTGTCGGCGCAGATGCAGGCGAGCACATCGCTCATCGGGCAGCCTCCGCAGTCTCCACCGCCACGTTCGTGCGCATGACGAGATCGTCAAGCACGCGCAGCGCAGCACCCGAATCAATCGAACGCGCAGCGAGTTCGACGCCGTCAACGAGGTTTTGCACCCGCCCTGCGACGAGCACAGCCGCGGCGCTGTTCAACAGCACCACATCGCGCAGCGGGCCGCCGACCCCTCCGAGCAAATCGCGCATCAGCTTCGCATTGTAGGCGGGCTCGCCGCCGCGCAGATCCTCGCGCCTCGCCGACGGCAACCCGGCATCGTTGGCGACGATCTCGAAGGTTTCGACACGGCCATTGTCGAGAGCGGCGACTGTCGTCGCCCCGGCGGTGGTCAGTTCGTCGAGCCCGTCGCCATGCACGACCCAGGCCCGCTCGCCGCCGAGCCGGCCCAGCACCTCGGCCATCGGCCTCACCCATTCGGGCGCGAAAACCCCGACAAGCTGGCGCCGCGCATATGCCGGGCTGGACAGCGGGCCAAGGAGATTGAAGATCGTTCGCGTCCCAAGTTCGACTCGCGTCGGCGCGACGTGGCGTGTGGCGCTGTGATGGCGCGGGGCCATTAAAAACCCTATACCGATCTCCCACAGGCATGCGTGCACGATCGCAAGGTCGGCATCGATGTTAACGCCGAGCGCCGTCAGAACATCGGCCGATCCCGACTTCGACGACAATGCGCGATTGCCATGCTTGGCCACCGGAACGCCACAGCCGGCCGCCACTAGTGCGCTCGCCGTCGAGATATTGAAGCTGCCCGAGGAATCGCCTCCGGTGCCGCAGGTGTCGATCGTCCCTGGGGCGCGTCGATCGCTACCGCCTTTGCCCGCATGATCCGCGCCGCGCCGGCGATCTCGTCGACGGTTTCGCCGCGCACCCGCAGGGCCATCAAAAAGGCACCCATCTGCGACGGCGTGGCGTTGCCGCTCATGATGATATCGAACGCCGCTTCCGCTTCATCCTCGCTGAGGCTGCGACCTTGCGCGACCACCCCGATCAGCGCTTTGAGGTCGGCGTGGCCGCCGCTCATGCGGCAGTTTCCGACATCACCGGGCAGAAGAACTCGTCGATTTCGCGGCATGTCCAGGCTCGACCGTGGCAGGGCACACTTATATCAGCCCGCGATGCAGGACGGAACGTTGCGCCGGGGCCATTGCGGATAATCGCTTCGGAGCGCCCCGGAAGATCCGGTAAAGCCGGACCACAGCCCGGTCTCGACATTTCGACCTCAACCCGATTATGCCGGATTCTATGAGCACCACCCGAGGACGGACCACCAAGTCTCGTCATGTCGGCCGATTGGCAAAAGCGGGCCGGCAACGGCTCGAGCGCGCTTGGCGGTGGCTGCGGCGCAGACACTCTCCGCTCGGCTTGTTGTTTCTGCTGGCGTTGCTGGGCGGCGCCATCTTCCTCGCAATGCTGCCGGCGCACCGTGAATCGAAAGCACCGGAAACGAGCCCACCGAGGACCGTCGCGGCGAAGGCTGCTCCGGCGCCACCTCGCATCTCGCCCGCGGCCCTGCCGCGGATATCGCCCCAGAAGGCATCGCCCGAGCAGGCTCAGGCGATGACGAGACTGTTCGAAGAGGCGACACTGCGCCCGCCGCCGCCTCTGCCCGCGCCGTCGCGGGTGCAGCCGGCATGGCTGCGCTTTGCCGTGCCGCCGCCGTCAGTCGGCAGTCGACCGCTCGTTGCGATTGTGCTCGATGATCTCGGCCTCGACCAGGTCCGCACCGCCGAGGCGATTCGGCTGCCCGGGGCAGTCACCACATCGTTCATGACCTATGCGGACGACCTCTCCGAGCAAACCGATGAAGCGCGCCGGGCCGGCCACGAGCTGTTGCTGCACGTGCCGATGGAAGCGGTCGACCGGCCGAAGACCCTGGACCACACGCGCTCTACACATCGCTGTCGCGCGACGAAATCATCGAACGGCTGCGCTGGGGGCTCGGCCGCTTCGACGGCTATGTTGGGGTCAACAATCACATGGGCAGCAAATTCACCGCTGATTCGCAGGGTATGGCCCCGGTCATCGCGGAATTGCGCGAACGCGGCCTGCTGTTTCTCGATTTGCGGACGACGCCCCGCAGCGTCGGTTTCCGGCTTGCGGCGGCCGACGGGGTTCCACACGCCGCCCGCGATGTCTTTCTCGACGATGACCTTTCCCCAGTCGCGATCGCGCGGGAATTGTCGCTGGTCGAGACGATAGCGCACCGCAACCGGACTGCAATCGCCATCGGTCACGCGCACGACACGACCCTGGCGGCGCTGCGCGCTTGGCTGCCGAGTTTGGCCGGGAAAGGGCTCATTCTAGTGCCCCTCAGTACAGTGGTGCGCTACCGCATGGCAAACGAGAGCGCAGTCGGCCAATGAGGCGAAGCGTTAGAGTTGCGGCGGAAACCGTCCAAGGAAGCGCGGTTGCAACGCCGGTTCCAGACTGCTACGCTCCCGGTATGGTTCGCGATGTGCAAACAGTAACCGTGTGGTGGTGGCCGGGCTGACACCGGCGGCCATCGTTTTGGCATTTCCGAGAGAGGCCGCTTCGGAGTTCCGGGCGGCCTTTGCAGTTTGAGGCGAACCTACCCGGATCTCCCGAGGCGACCCTGGAGCACAGGAGATCCGGATGCAACGCACGAATTACACCACCAAAGGCGGCATCGGCGTAACCCGAGAGATCAGCGAAGGCCTCTATCAGCCGGCCGACAACGCGCTGGCTGAAGCGCTCGATCATCGCCGCGGCGTTTTGTTTTCGTCGAGCTTCGAGTTTCCTGGCCGTTATACGCGCTGGGATATGGGGTTTGTCGATCCGCCGCTGGCCCTTACCGCGCGCGGGCGGAGCTTTTCGATCGACGCGTTGAATCCGCGAGGCCGGGTACTGCTGCCGGCAGTCGGCGAGGCTCTTTCCGGGCTGCCGGCGATCGAGTCTCGGCCGGATCGACGAGGACTGTGTTCGCGGCGAGGTCGCCGAGCCACGACAACGCTTCTCCGGAAGAGATGCGCAGCCGGCAACCCTCGATATTCTCGGTTCTGCGCGCATTGGTCGACTTGTTCGGCAGTTCGGAAGACCAGCATCTCGGGCTCTACGGCGCTTTCGGCTACGATCTGGTGTTCCAGTTTGAACCGATGCCGCTGAAATTGGCGCGCGCCGACGATCAGCGCGACTTGGTGCTCTATCTGCCCGACGAGATCCTGGTAGTCGATCATATGCGCCAGGTCACTGCAACCCATCGCTACGAATTCGAGGTCTGCGGGAGGTCGACAGCGGGTTTGCCGCGCGGGACGCCCGCCGCGCCTTATATCCTGGACCAAAGGCCGGCCGCCCAGCCGAGCGAAAGCGATCACGGACCGGGGGAATATGCGGCGCTAGTCAACCGCGCCAAGGAGGCTTTCGTCCGCGGCGATTTGTTCGAGGTCGTGGTCGGACAGCTTTTCGCCGAGAATTGCAACGACTCGCCGAGCGTCGTGTTCCAGCGCTTGCGTCAAGCCAACCCGGCGCCCTACGGCGCGCTGATCAATCTCGGCGAGGGTGAATTTCTCGTCGCCGCGTCGCCCGAGATGTATGTCCGCGTCGAAGGCAGGCGGATCGAGACCTGCCCGATCAGCGGCACGATCGCGCGTGGCCGCGACCCGGTCGAGGACGCCGAGCGCATCCGTGAACTCCTGAACTCGGCGAAGGACGAGAGCGAACTGACGATGTGCACCGATGTCGACCGCAACGACAAATCGCGGGTGTCGACCCCGGGCAGCGTGAGGGTGATCGGCCGCCGGCAGATCGAGCTTTATTCGCGTCTGATCCACACAGTCGACCATGTCGAGGGCGAATTGCGCCCCGAATTCGACGCGCTTGACGGGTTTCTCAGCCATGCCTGGGCGGTGACGGTGACCGGCGCGCCAAAACTCTGGGCCATTCGCTTTATCGAGGAGCAAGAGCGGTCGGCCCGCCGGTGGTATGGCGGCGCCATTGGCCGCATCACCTTCGACGGGAATATGAATACCGGGCTGACCCTGCGCACGATCCGGATGAAGGACGGGGTCGGCGAGGTTCGGGCCGGCGCCACCCTGCTCTACGACAGCGATCCCGAGGCCGAGGAGGCCGAGACCCGGCTCAAGGCTTCGGCCATGTTCAGCGCGATCCGGGGGAAGGCGGCGGCCGCGCCGGGCACCGCCGCCATCACCGGGGTGGGTGTCGGCCATGGCGTGCGGGTGCTGTTGGTGGACCATGAGGATTCGTTCGTCCATACGCTCGCGAACTACATCCGCACCACCGGCGCCGAGGTCGTGACGATGCGTCCCGACATGGCGCGAGCCGAATTGCGGCAAGGCGCGAAGGCCGATCTTGTCGTGCTGTCGCCGGGGCCGGGTCGGCCATCCGACTTCGCGATGGCGGAAACCCTCGATCTCCTGGTCGCGCGTTCGCTGCCGGTCTTTGGCGTTTGCCTCGGGCTGCAGGGGATCGTCGAATATTTCGGCGGGACGCTGGACGTGCTGGGCGTGCCGTTTCACGGCAAGCCATCGCTTGTCCGGGTGTTGGGCGGAAGGCTGCTGCGCCACCTGCCGAGCGAATTCGTCGTCGGCCGCTATCATTCGCTGCACGCCCGCCGCAGCACCTTGCCGGCGGCGCTGTCGGTCAGCGCAGAGACCAGGGACGGAGTGATCATGGCGATCGAGCATGCCGAACTGCCGATCGCCGCGGTTCAATTCCACCCGGAATCGGTCATGACCCTGCGCAACGAAGTCGGGATGCCGATCATCGCCGCGGTACTGTCGTCTATGGAACCGACTTCGCCCTGATCGGATCCAAACAACAATCGCCGAACGAGTGATTGACTCCGGATTTCAGTATATTGTAAGGTTCATCTCATCGAATCGTGGGGCGGGTGACAATGCGTTAGCGATTCCCTCAGGAGCGTTAGCGATTCCCTCAGGCCCGCTTGTCTCTGTGAGAAAGAGGCGTTCAGGAATGGAAAGACGCAGGCTGCTGGCCGCTGGTGTGGCGACCGGTATCGCAGGAGGTGTTGCATCCTCGCGCGGATATGCCGGCGGTGGGAATGACGAAACAGACCGGGACATCGTGGGTTCGTGGTTCGGCACCACTACCGCGACGAACCCGCCACTCGGCAGCTTCAACGACCTGATTTCGTTTCACGTTGGCGGCGTGCTGATGGAATCGCGCCGCTATTTGATCCCGGGGACGCCTTTCGGCGATTTGCTCGAGACTACCGGTCATGGAGTATGGAAACGGACGGGCAAACTTAATTTCGAAGCCTTTTTCCGCTTTTTATTACAGCGTTCGGATAGCGGTGCCGCCATCGGGACCGACAACATCAACCTTTCGTTGACGATGGACCGAAAAACCGGCGCCCTTGCCGGCTCCTTTCAGTCGCAAGTCAAGGACACCGGCAACAATGTTTTGCTGACCGTAATCGGCGATTACTCGGCGACCCCGATCACCCTCTGAACACTCGTGGAGCGGCAGCTATGAGCGTTCAGCTATCATAACGACCCCGCCGCATCTCGGGACAGACCCTTACGCTCACGCGGCATAGGATAGCCGCACCGTGATCCGACCGTTGCGCTCTCTCGCCAGTTTGCGGTCGGCGGCCAAACTGTGCAGGAAATCGCGCAGCCCGGCGAAAGCCGCGGCTTCTTCGTCGTCGAGGTCCCTTCTTCGCCTGCGGCAGCGCGTCGCTTTCCGGAAGCGGCGGCGAGTGGATGCCCTCATAAGCAATATCCATGCGGAACTCGATCCCGTTATAGCTGACCCGCAAGACACCCGGCCGGGCGCTGCGCATACTCCTGCAAGGATGTAAGTTCAGGACCGACTGCGCCTGGACGGCAGCGGTCTCGGCAGCCTCGCTGCGCAACTTTCCATTCCTGCGCTTTGGCGCGCAGCAGGTCGATTGCCGTGGCGACCGATCCGTCGACCGCGCTCCATGTCGTCTCGGCTTGCTGGCGGGCGCCGAACCTGAACGCCATGGTCAGCACGATCGCGGCGGTCAGCCCGAGGGCGAGCTGGCTGCTGGCGAGGCTATGCGCCACGGGCGACAGGTGGCGGAAATAGTCGGGAAAGATATTCTCGCTCAGCGCCAGCAAGGTGGAGACCCCGATCACATAGACGCCGCGGGTGCCGGTCGGTCGCGACCGCATGGTCTGCATCCCGCCGGTAATCATAAACGAGGCGGTAAACACCAGCAGCGAGCCGGCCACTTCCTGCGGCACCAGCAGAAACAATCCCGAGAGCTTCGGCGACAAGCCGCACAGCAGCAGTATCGCCGACGAAGCAAAGGCGATTGCCCGGCTTGTCGCTCCGGTCGCGCTGGAGATGCCGACCAGACTCGGGGCGATGTTCAAACCCGGCGCGCCGAGGGCCGCGCTGGCGATGGTGCCAAACCCGTCCGCCAGGACACCCTTGCGGATATTGACCATGTCCGGCCGACGCCAGGCGGCGTTGTTGACGCGCTGGCAGGTCGTGACTACGCCAACCGCGCGTAATGCGGCAGCCACCCCCGCGGCGAAAAATGCCGGCAACAGGCCTGGGTCGAATCGATAGTCCGGCAAGGTCAGATGCGGAATTGCGATCCAGGCCATGTCGCCTGCCGCCGCGAGTTGTGGCGGCGTGACGAGCCCGACCAGCCAGCCGGCGCTCATCCCGGTGAGCAGACCGATCAGCGAGCACAGCAGCTTTAGTGCGCCACGGCCCCAGATGCTCAGCGCGATGCACGACGACACGGTCAACACGGTGACAATGAAGTGCAGCGGGAAGGCCGGCAGCGCTTCATGTTGCACGTCGAGGAACTCGCCGATGCCGACGACGCCAAGCCGCAAGCCGACGACAAATACCGTCAGACCGCTGAGGATCGGGGTGACGACCAGGCGGAGCCGCTTGAGCGAGAGACCAACCAGCACTTCAACGAAACCGGCGAACAAGGTCATGCCGAGGACGAGGCGCATCCCGCCGCTCTGGGCCGCGACTACCGAGGGGCCGAGATAAGTTGCGGAAAACACCGGCGGCGCCAGGAACCCCGATCCGATCGGTCCGCGAGGCAATGCTTGCAGGGCGGTCCCGACGGCCAGCGCGATGCAGGCGATGCCCATCAAACCAACGCTGTCGCCCGCAGGTGGCCTCGCATGACGTGCAATGATCGCGACGATGATCAGGTAGATCGCAGTCATGATTGCGTACTGTAAACCGATTAGGAGCAACCGCAGCGCCGGAGGGGGTTCGTCGACGGCGTAGGTCAGCTCCGCCGGGCGCAAATACGGTTTGGCGGCCGCGGCTGCCATATCGGTTGGCCGGATGGTCGCTTGCGATCTGCCGAGCATCGGCCAATGTCAACTACAGCCGGTCCCAGCCAACGCGCCGCAACCCGTCAGAACAGCCGGTCGAGCGCACCGTGCTGGATTTCGACCGGGAAACGGGAGCGCAGTGCGCGGGTGAACTCCTCACCGAGATCGCTCTGAATGCCGGCGACAATTTCACGCGCCACTTCCGCAGTCGCCGTCTTCGCCATGGCTGACGGTTCCTGCAGGGCGGTCAGCTGAGCGACATACGCGCCGGTTGCATCAACGCTGCTGACGACCGCTCCGGGCTTGACCGCGAAAAGCTTGGCGACCAACGCCGCAGGGACCCCGTCGTTATCTTCCGACCGCCGCGCCAAGGGAGGCGAGGTCGTCACCTTGAGCCCCTTGCCGGCGGCAAGAGCAGAAAGCTGCATACCCGGCTTGGCTGCAGCTGACAACGCCTCCGCCTCCTTGGCCACCGTATCGCGCCGCCTCTCCGCCTGCCAGGCAGCGATCGCTTTGTTCTTTACCTCGGCAAGCGGCCGGACCGCCGGCGGCGTGATCTTGGTCACCTGCAGCACAAAAATGTCTCCGTTGGGAGATTGGGTGACTCGACTGGTGCGGCCCTCCTCGGTGGCAAAAGCGAGCTTCAGCACTTCGGCCGGCGCGACCGGCAATGCCACGGGTTTGTCGTCGCGGTCGCGCCCCTGCTCGTCGACGGCGGTGATCGTAATCTTATGCATCCCAAATTTGGCGGCGGCCGCCTGGAGGTCGGCGCCGCCCGCGAATTCGTCCTCGATGTGATCGGCGATCTTGAAGAGATTGTCTGAGGCTTGGTCGTGGGCGATGTCCGCCTTCAATTTCGTCTTGGCTTCGTCGAAGGTTTGCGTCCTCTGCGGCTCGATCTTGGTGACCCGCAGGATGTGCCAGCCCAGCGGCGACTTTACCGGTGCGCCCGGCTTGTTGAGCGGCAGCGAAAATGCCATTTCGGCGAGAGCCTGCGGCATTTCGGCGCGCGCCATCAGCCCGAGATCTATCGTCGACGGATCCTGACCGGCGATCGTGGTTGCGACTTCCCTGAAGTCCTTGCCGGCGGCTAGTGCCGCCTCCGCCGCCTTGGCCTGAGTTTCGGAGGGCGCCAGGATCTGCTGTATCTCGCGGCGCTCGGGCTGCACAAACTCGTCCTGCCGCTGGTCATATTCCTTTCTGATGCGGTCTTCGGGAACCTCGATTTTCTGGGCGAGGTCCGATGGGGTTAGGCTCGCCATTATGAATCCGCGGTACTCGGGCGCGCGGAACAGATCTTGATGGGCATCATAGAACTTGGTCAGCTCGGCGTCCGTCGGCTGGCCGACATCGCCGGCGCTGGCCGCGGGCAACGCGACGATGTCGGCGATCCGCTTTTCGTTCCGGTACCGATAGATCCGGTCGACGATCGCCTGCGGCGCTGAAACTCCCCCGGTCAACGCCAGCAGCAGGTCTCTGTGCGCGATGTCCCGCCGCATTTGCTCGGCATACTGGCTCTCGGGCATGTGGTTGGCCGCCAGCAGCGCGTTGAACGCGCCGCGATCGAAAGCCCCGTTTTGGCCCTTGAACATCGGGTCCGCCAGGATGTCGTTGCGGATCACGTCGTCCGAGACATCGAGCTGCAGCCGCGCGGCTTCTTGATCGATCAGATTTTGCTCGATCAGCTGGCCGAGGACATCGTCGATGACGCCCATCTGCTTCGCCTGCCGAAGATCGACCGAGGTGCCGAGCTGTGAACTCAACCGCTGCAGCGCAGGCTGCAGCGCCGTCTGCAAGGCGTTGGCGTCGATGCTCTTGTCGCCGACCGTGGCGACGACCGTATCGGGCGCGCGGTTGCGGAATATGTCCCCGATTCCCCAGATGCCGAAGGTTGCGATCAAAAGGACAAACAGGCCCTTGACGACGACGGACCCCGCTTTGGAGCGGATCGCTTGAAGCATGGAAGGTTGCTCGGCCCTCGATATCTGCCGGGCGGGTTGACATGCTCGGCGGCGATGTGATCGTAGGGACATGCAGGCCGGGCCGCAACTCCCGCCCGCCGGCTGCCGAGACAGGGGAGGAGCAAATGGCGGACCGGACCAAGCTCGTCGCCGGCAACTGGAAGATGAACGGGCTGAGGGCCGATGGCCTGGCGCTGGCCCGCGAGCTGGCGGTGCGGGCGAGGCGGCAAGAGCGGCGGGGCGCGGCTGCGATCTGCTGCTCTGCCCGCCGGCGACCCTGCTGTTGGCGGTGGCGAGGCCATCGCCGGCAGCGGCATCGCGCTGGGCGGCCAGGATTGCCACTCCGCGCCAAAAGGCGCGCACACCGGCGACATCAGCGCCGAGATGCTGGCCGATGCCGGCTGCAGCTACGTCATCCTCGGCCATTCCGAGCGCCGCCAGGATCATGGCGAAACCGATGCGCGATCCGCGCCAAGATCGCCGCGGCGCGCGCGCGCCGGGCTCAATCCGATCCTCTGCGTCGGCGAAACGCGCGCGCAGCGCGAGGCCGGGACGCCGTTGCGGTGGTTTCGGCGCAGCTCGCGGGTTCGATCCCGGACGGAGTTCGCCCGCAGCTGACTTGATCGCCTATGAGCCGGTCTGGGCGATCGGCACCGGGCGCACGCCACCCTCGACGATATCGAGCGCATGCATGCGGCGATTCGCGCGCATGCTGGCGCCCGACGCGCGCATCCTCTATGGCGGCTCGGTCAAGCCGACGAATGCCGGGTGCGATTCTGGCGCTCGCCAATGTCGACGGCGCGCTGGTCGGCGGCGCCAGCCTCGTCGCCGGAATTTCTGGGCGATCGCACGCTGCTGCGGCTGAGCGTATTCGAGCAGCAGGCTGGTTATGGCGCGGGGGAAGTGACTAAATTCCGCCGATGATCATCCTGCTTCTCGTCATCCACATCCTGGTCGCGATCGCGCTCATCGGGGTCATCCTGCTGCAGAAGAGCGAAGGCGGCGCGCTCGGCATGGGCGGCGGCGGCATGTCGGGCTTTATGACCGGGCGGTCGACCGCCAATCTGCTGACCCGCACGACGGCGATTCTGGCGGCTGCTTCATGACCACCAGCGCACTGTTGGTGGTCATGCACAACCGCCAGCCTGCGCCGGCATCGATCATCGACCGGCCCGGTCCAGCCGACCCCAGCCAGCCCGGCGGCCGACCGCTCCGGCCGCCCCGGCCAAGCCGCAGGCGCCCGCGGCTCCCAGCGCGCCGCTCGCCCATTGAGCCGGCCGAGCTCGAGCCTCCAGGCGTCGAGCTGACGGGCCGCTCGATCCGGCGCTCCTCGTCGGTCGCGGCCGAACCATGCAGCAGCGCGCGGCAGACAGGTTGCAGCATTTACCATGGGACGCGGCCGCCCGATGCTGTACATTGAAGTTCCATGACGCGGTTCATCTTCATCACCGGCGGCGTGGTCTCCTCTCTGGGCAAGGGTCTTTCGGCGGCGGCGCTCGGCGCGCTGCTGCAGGCGCGCGGCTTCAGGGTGCGGCTGCGCAAGCTCGACCCCTATCTCAACGTCGATCCCGGGACGATGAGCCCGTATCAGCACGGCGAGGTCTACGTCACCGATGACGGCGCCGAGACCGATCTCGATCTCGGCCATTACGAGCGCTACACCGGCGTCGCCGCGCGGCGCAGCGACAGCGTCACCACCGGCCGGATCTATTCGACGGTGATCGGCCGCGAGCGGCGCGGCGAATATCTCGGCGCCACGGTGCAGGTCATCCCGCACGTCACCGACGCGATCAAGGAATTCATCCAGGCCGATCTCGACGGCGAGGATTTCGTGCTGTGCGAGATCGGCGGCACGGTCGGCGACATCGAGAGCCTGCCGTTCCTCGAGGCGATCCGCCAGCTCGGCAACGAGCTCGGCCGCGAGCGCGCGATGTTCGTGCATCTGACGCTGGTGCCCTACATCCCGTCGGCCGGCGAGCTCAAGACCAAGCCGACGCAGCATTCGGCGAAGGAGCTGCTCGGCCTCGGCATCCAGCCGGACATCCTGCTGTGCCGCTGCGACCGGCCGATCCCGCCGGGCGCGCGCAAGAAGATCGCGCTGTTCTGCAATCTGCGCGAAAGCCGGGTCATCCCGGCGCTCGACGTCGACACGATCTATGACGTGCCCGGCGCCTATCACGCCGAAGGCTTCGACCGCGAGGTCTGCGGCCATTTCGGCCTCGACGCCCCCGAGCCCGACCTCGACCGCTGGCACGAGATCGTCAACCGCATCCGCCAGCCCGAAGGGCGGGTCACGATCGCCGTCGTCGGCAAATACACGCATCTTCCGCGACAGCTACAAATCGCTGGCCGAGGCGCTGACCCATGGCGGCATCGCCAACAATGTCCGGGTCGAGCTCGACTGGATCGATTCCGAGATGTTCGAGGCCGAGACCGACGCGGTCCACCAGCTCGAGGGCGTGCACGGCATTCTCGTGCCCGGCGGCTTCGGCGAGCGCGGCGCCGAGGGCAAGATCGAGGCGGCGCGCTTCGCGCGCGAGCGCCGGGTGCCGTATTTCGGCATCTGCTTCGGCATGCAGATGGCGGTGATCGAGGCGGCGCGCCATCTCGCCGGCCTGCCCGGCGCGGGCTCGACCGAGTTCGGCGCCTGCCGCATCCGGTGGTCGGGCTGATGACCGAATGGATGCGCGGCAACACGCTGGAGCGGCGCGAACTCGACGGCGATCTCGGCGGCACGATGCGGCTCGGCGCCTATGAGGCGGTGCTGGCGCCGGGCAGCCGGGTCGCCGAGATCTACGGCACCGACCGCATCAGCGAGCGCCATCGCCACCGCTACGAGGTCAACGTCGACTACAAGGACCGGCTGGAGGCGACGGGCTTGCGCTTCTCCGGCATGTCGCCCGACGGCGTGCTGCCCGAGATCGTCGAGATTCCCGACCATCCCTGGTTCATCGGCGTGCAGTTTCATCCCGAGCTGAAATCGAAGCCCGTTCGAGCCGCACCCGCTGTTCACCTCGTTCATCCGCGCCGCGCGCGACCAGTCGCGGCTGGTGTAGCGGCGAGATCGCAGCGATGCAGCGCCCGCGCCACGTCACGATCGGCAGGCCATCACCCTCGGCAACGATCTTGCCGCTGGCGCTTCATCGCTCGGGCCCGATGCGCTGCTCGGAAACGCCGCGGCGCATGCGCTGGAGATGAGCGAGGCGCTGGCCGAGATCGCGGCGCAAGCTCGGAATCGGCCTCATCTACAAGACCTCGTTCGACAAGGCGAACCGCACCTCGATCGCAGGCGCGCGCGGCATCGGGCTCGAGGCGGGCCTGCCGATCCTCGCCGAGGTGCGCGAGAGCGTACGGCCTGCCGGTGCTGACCGACGTGCACACGCCGGAGCAATGCGCGCCGGTCGCCGAGGTCGGTCGACGTGCTGCAGATCCCGGCCTTTCTGTGCCGCCAGACCGATCTGCTGCTGGCGGCGGGCAGGACCGGCAAGGCGGTCAACATCAAGAAGGGCCAGTTCCTCGCCCCCTGGGACATGAAGAACGTGCGCGGCAAGGTCGCCTCGACCGGCAACGAACGGATCCTGCTGTGCGAGCGCGGCGCGAGCTTCGGCTACAACACGCTGGTCGTCGACATGCGCGCGCTGCCGGTCATGGCGCAGACCGGCTATCCGGTCGTGTTCGACGCCACCCATTCGGTGGCAGCAGCCGGGCGGCCAGGGCGACCGCTCGGGCGGCGAGCGCGAATTCGTCCCGGTGCTGGCGCGCGCCGCGGTCGCGGTCGGCGTCGCCGCGGTGTTCATCGAAACCCATCAGGACCCCGACCACGCGCCCTGCGAGGGCCAGACGATGCTGCCGCTGAAGACGCTGCCGGCATTGCTCGAAACCTTGATCGCCTTCGACCGCCTCGCCAAAGCCGCAGCCTGTCGCAGCTCGATCGTGAGGGGTGCCCGCTTCGATGCGAACGCCCTTGCCCGGAAGCTTGACCGCCCGGACGGTATGAGGCGGACTGTCCAGGAGAAACGCGATGACCGCGATCGCCGACATCCATGCCCGCGAGATCCTCGACAGCCGCGGCAATCCCACGGTCGAGGTCGAGGTCACGCTCGAGAGCGGCGCGATCGGCCGCGCGGCGGTGCCGTCGGGCGCCTCGACCGGCGCGCATGAGGCGATCGAGAAGCGCGACGGCGGGCACGCGCTATGGCGGCAGGGGCGTGCGCCAGGCGGTCGAGGCGGTCAACGGCGAGATTTTCGACGCGCTGTCCGGCTTCGACGCGGCCGACCAGCTGGCGCTCGACCGCACGCTGATCGAGCTCGACGGCACCGCCGAACAAGGCGCGGCTCGGCGCCAACGCGATCCTCGGCGTCAGCCTCGCCGCCGCCAAGGCCGCCGCCGCCGAGCTCGGCCAGCCGCTCTACCGCTATGTCGGCGGCGTCTTCGCCCGCACCCTGCCGGTGCCGATGATGAACATCGTCAATGGCGGCGTCCATGCCGACAACCCGATCGACATCCAGGAATTCATGATCATGCCGGTCGGCGCCGCCTCGGTCGCCGAGGCGATCCGCGCCGGCGCCGAGATCTTCCACGCTCTGCGCAAAAAGCTCGCCGACGCCGGCCACAACACCAATGTCGGCGACGAGGGCGGGTTCGCGCCGAACCTCGCCTCGGCCGATGCGGCGCTCGGCTTCATCATGCAGGCGATCGAGGCGGCCGGCTATCATCCCGGGCGACGACGTGGTGCTGGCGCTCGACCCGGCCGCGAGCGAGTTCTATCGCGACGGCGCCTATCGCGCTGGAAGGGCAAGACGCTCGATGCCGGCGGCTTGGTCGCCTATTGGCGCGATCTGGTCGACGCGCTATCCGATCGTCTCGATCGAGGACGGCATGGCCGAGGACGATTGGGACGGCTGGGTCGCGCTGACCCGTGCGCTCGGCGGCAAGATCCAGCTCGTCGGCGACGACGTCTTCGTCACCAACCCGAAGCGGCTGCGCGACGGCATCGCGCGCGGCGCCGCCAACGCGCTGCTGGTCAAGGTCAACCAGATCGGCACGCTTGTCCGAGACGCTCGAAGCGGTCGAGATCGCGCAGCGCGCCGGCTGGGGCACGGTCTTCTCGCACCGCTCGGGCGAGACCGAGGACACGACGATCGCCGATCTCGCGGTCGCCACCAATTGCGGCCAGATCAAGACCGGCTCGCTGTCGCGCTCCGACCGGCTCGCCAAATACAACCAGCTGATCCGAATCGAAGAGCAGCTCGGCGGCTCCGCGGTTTACGCCGGCCGCTCGGTTCTGGCGCGCGCGGCAACCGGCCGCGCCACGCCGGTGGTTGACGCGCCGCTCGCCGGTGATCCTGTTCTGCCATGATCGTGATCGCGCGAATTGCGGCGGCGGGCGCGGGTCATCGTCGGCCCCGGCTCTCGGGATCGCCCTGACCGGCTATTTCGCCTACAATCTGGTCGAGGGCGATCGCGGCTTTATCGCCTGGCTGCGGCTGACCCAGCAGATCCGCACGCGCAGAACGCCCATCTCGAGGCGCTTCGCGCCGAGCGCGCGGCGCTCAAGCAGAAGGTCGTCCGACCTGCGCCCCGACCATCTCGACCCCGACCTGCTCGACGAGCGGGTGCGGGCGACCCTCAACCTCGTGGCGCCGAACGAGCCGGTGATCATGCGGCCGCCGGCACATGATGCCGCGCCGACGCCTCTCGCAACCATCTCCGGCGGCGATGGTCCGAGCAGCGCGCCCAGGTCCGCTTAATTCTGCTTTGCCCGACAACCATTTGAACAGGTCGAGGTTGCAAAGGACACGCGATTTGCCAGCATGCTTCGGCCGAGTTCTGGCGGCGCGTTGCTTTCGAGCGAGCGTCCGCGGAGGAGAGCGAGATGGCGGCAACACGCAAGGCCAAGCCGGTCGGCGTCGCCGAGCTCGACGCTTCGCCGACGGAGCTGCTCGGCTTTTATCGCGACATGCTGCTGATCCGGCGCTTCGAGGAGCGCGCCGGGCAGATGTACGGCATGGGGCTGATCGGCGGCTTCTGCCATCTCTATATCGGCCAGGAGGCGGTCGTCGTCGGCATGCAGGCGGCGCTGAAGGAGGGCGACACGATCGTCACCTCCTATCGCGACCACGGCCACATGCTGGCCTGCGGCATGGACCCCAAGGGGGTGATGGCCGAGCTGACCGGGCGCCGCACCGGCTATTCGCACGGCAAGGGCGGCTCGATGCACATGTTCAGCCGCGACAAGAATTTTTTCGGCGGCCACGGCATCGTCGGCGCCCAGGTGCCGATCGGCACCGGGCTCGGCTTCGCCCACCGCTATCGCGACAACGGGCTGATCTCGGTCACCTATCTCGGCGACGGCGCGATCAATCAGGGCCAGGTCTACGAGAGCTTCAACATGGCGGCGTTGTGGAAGCTGCCGGTCGTCTATGTGATCGAGAACAACCGATACGGCATGGGGACGTCGATCGACCGCGCCTCGGCCCGCACCGACCTGTTCCATCGCGGCACGGCCTACGGCATTCCCGGGCGAGCAGGTCGACGGCATGAATGTGCTGGCCGTGCACGAAGCCGGGCTCGCCGCCAGCCGAGCATGCCCGCTCGGGCCAGGGCCCGCTGATCCTCGAAATGATGACCTACCGCTATCGCGGCCACTCGATGTCCGATCCGGCGAAATACCGCACCCGCGACGAGGTCGACCGGATGCGCACCGAGCACGACCCGATCGACCAGGCGCGGCGCCGGCTGATCGAGGGCGGCGCCGACGAAGCGGAGCTGAAGGAGATCGACGCGGAGGTCAGCGGCCGCGTCGCCGAGGCGGCGCAGTTCGCTCAGGACAGCCCCGAGCCCGACCCGGCCGAGCTGTGGACCGACGTGCTGGTCGACGCCTGAGGCGCTGTCGATTACTCTATTGGCCGGGGCACGCGCCGGAGATGCGGATCGGGGCCGCTAGGCGCCGCGAAGCCCGCGGGAGACTGCGATAAGCCATGGCTACCGAAGTGCTGATGCCGGCGCTGTCGCCGACGATGACCGAGGGCAAGATCGCGCGCTGGCTCAAGAGCGAGGGCGAGCCGGTCAGAGCCGGCGACGTGCTGGCCGAAATCGAGACCGACAAGGCGACGATGGAGGTCGAGGCGGTCGACGAGGGCGTGCTCGCCAAGATCGTGATCCCCGAAGGCACCGACCATGTCGCGGTCAACACGCCGATCGCGGTGATCGCCGGCAATGGCGAAGACGTCGCCGCAGCCGAGGACCGGCGCCGTCCGCCGCCGGACACGGCCGCAGCGACCGGACGAGGCGGCCCGCGCGCGCGCGTCGCCGCAGGCCCGCCCGCCGCGACCCGCGAGCCCGGCCCCGCCGGCGCCGGTCCGCGCCGCGCCGGCGGCCGAGCCCGAATATACCGGCGCCACCCGCACGATCACGGTGCGCGAGGCGTTGCGCGACGCGATCGCCGAAGAGATGCGGCGCGACGACAGCGGTGTTCCTGATCGGCGAGGAGGTCGCGGAATACCAGGGCGCCTACAAGGTCAGCCAGGGCTGCTGCAGGAATTCGGCGCGCGCCGGGTCATCGACACCCCGATCACCGAGCAGGGCTTTACCGGGCTCGGGGTCGGGGCCGGGTTTGCCGGATTGCGCCCGATCGTCGAGTTCATGACTTTCAACTTCGCGATGCAGGCGATTGATCAGATTGTCAATTCCGCATCAAAGACGCGCTATATGTCGGGTGGGCAGATGGGCTGCCCGATCGTCTTCCGCGGCCCGAACGGCATCGCCGCCCGCGTCGCCGCGCAGCATTCGCAATGCTATGCGAGCTGGTATGCGCATTGCCCGGGCCTCAAGGTCGTCGCTCCCTATACCGGCGCCGATCACAAGGGCCTGCTGAAATCGGCGATCCGCGATCCCGAACCCGGTCGTCTTTCTCGAGCACGAACTGGTCTATGGCGAAAGCTTTGCTGTGCCCGACGATCCCGAATTTCTCGTGCCGATCGGCAAGGCGCGGATCGCCCGCCCCGGCGAGCACGTCACGATCACGGCCTTCTCGCGCATGGTGAAGCTGGCGCTGCAGGCCGCCGAGGAGCTCGAAAAGGCCGGCATCTCGGCCGAGGTTATCGATCTGCGCAGCCTGCGCCCGTTCGACATCGACACCGTTGTCGCCTCGGTCAAAAAGACCAACCGGATCGTCGCGGTCGAGGAGGGCTGGCCGTTTGCCGGCATCGGCGCCGAGATCGCCGCGATGATCATGGAAGAGTGCTTCGACTGGCTCGATGCGCCGGTCAAGCGGGTCACCGGCAAGGATGTGCCGCTGCCCTACGCCGCCAATCTCGAGCACCTGGCGGTGCCGCAGGTCGAGGACATCGTTGCCGCGGCGCGCGAGGTCGCCTACCGCTAAACTCGGCTGGCTCATGCCAATGCGCGGGGAGATCATGCCGATCGAAATTCTGATGCCGGCGTTGTCGCCGACGATGACCGAGGGCAACCTCGCCAAATGGGTTGAAGAGAGAGGGCGACGAGGTACACGCGGGCGATGTGCTCGCCGAGATCGAGACCGACAAGGCAACGATGGAGGTCGAAGCCGTCGATGACGGCCGCGTCGGCAAGATCCTGGTTCCGGAAGGAACGCAGGGGGTCAAGGTCAACCAGCCGATCGCACTGCTGCTCAGGCGAAGGCGAGGATCCTTCGGCGCTCACCGCCGCCGCCGCGGCAGCCGCGAAGGCGGCTCCAGCAGCCGCTCGGCGCAGGAGCAGCCGAAATTAGCCGCAGCCCTTCGGCGGCTGCAGCGCCGCCTGACGCCGCCAGGAACGGCGGGCAATGGGCGGATCTTTGCCAGCCCATTGGCGCGCCGCATGGCGCAGCAGGCCGGGCTCGATCTGGCGGCGATCACCGGCTCGGGCCCGCAAGGGCGGATCGTCAAAGCCGATATCGAAGCCGCCCTCACCGACCGGTCGCGCACCGGCCACGGTTCCCGTGCCGCCGGCCGCCCGTCCGGCGCACCCCTGCCGGCGGCTCCGCCGCCGCCCGCCGCCGCGACACCACTGTCGAAGGAGCGGGTGCTCGCCCTCGCCGGCAACCTGCCTCACATCGAGCGGCCGTTGACCGCGATGCGCCGGGTCATCGCCCGGCGGCTGACCGAGTCGAAGCAGACCGTTCCCGCATTTCTATCTGACGATCGATTGCGAGATCGACGAGCTGCTGAAATTTCGCAGCGAACTTAACTCAAAATCAGAGGCGTACCGGATTTCCGTCAACGATTTTGTGATCCGTGCGGCGGCGCTCGCGCTGCGTCAAGTGCCGGCGGCCAATGCGTCATGGAGCGACGAGGCGATTCTGCAATGGGATACGGTCGACATCGCCGTCGCGGTCGCGCTTGACGATGGTCTGATCACCCCGATCGTCAAGCAGGCCGACCGGAAGGGTCTGGCGACGATCGCCAACGAAACCAAGGACCTCGCCGCCCGTGCCCGCGCCGGCAAATTGAAGCTCGAAGAGTTTCAGGGCGGGACCTTTTCGATCTCGAACCTCGGCATGTTCGGTGTCCGCGAATTCGCCGCGGTGATCAACCCGCCGCATGGCGGCATCCTCGCGGTCGGCGCCGGCGAAAAGCGGCCGGTGGTCAAAGACGGCGCGCTCGCGGTGGCCACGGTGATGAGCTGCACGCTCTCTTGCGACCATCGCGCTGTCGACGGCGCGGTCGGCGCGCAGTTCCTCGCCGCCTTCAAAAAGCTCGTTGAAGACCCGCTGACGATGCTGCTGTGACGCGGAACCGGTAGATGGCCGACAATTCCTTCGACTTGATCGTGCTCGGCGGCGGGCCGGGCGGCTATGTCGCGGCGATCCGGGCGGCGCAGCTCGGCATGAAGGCAGTGGTGGTCGAACGCGACCAGCTCGGCGGGATCTGCCTCAATTGGGGCTGCATCCCGACCAAGGCGTTGCTGCGCAGTTCTGAGATTTATCATCTCCTCCATCGTCTCGACGAATTCGGGTTTTCGGCAAGTGACATCCGGTTCGACGCCGGCAAAGTCGTCGCGCGGTCGCGCGCCGTGGCAAAGCGACTTTCCGATGGCGTCGCCTATCTGTTGAAGAAAAACAAGGTCAGCGTCGTAGGCGGGCAGGGGCGTCTTGCCGGGTCAGGGCGGCTCGCCGTCGAGAACGGCGGCAAGCCCATTGCCGAACTCGCCGCTCCTCACATCATCCTGGCGACCGGTGCGCGAGCGCGCGCACTCCCCGGGCTCGAACCCGACGGCGAGCGGGTGTGGACCTACAGGGAGGCGATGGTGCCGCCCGCGATCCCGAAATCCTTGCTGGTCGTCGGCTCAGGCGCCATCGGCATCGAATTTGCCAGTTTTTACCATGACATGGGCGCCGAAGTTACCGTCGTGGAGGTGCTTGATCGCGTGCTTCCGGTCGAGGATCAGGAAATATCGGCTTTTGCCCGCAAGTCGTTCGAAAAACAAGGAATCAAGATCCATACCGAAGCTACGGTAAAGGCCTTGGAACGGACCGGCGAGCAGATCACCGCGCAAATCGGAAGCGGAGAAAAATCATTCGCGACAACTGTCGACAAGGTGATCCTGGCTGTCGGGATCGTCGGCAATGTTGAGGATATCGGCCTCGAAAGCACCGCCGTCGAGGTCCAGCGCACCCATGTCGTCGTCGACGAGTGGCTGCGCACTGGTGAACCCGGCATCTACGCCATCGGCGATCTGGTCGGCCCGCCCTGGCTGGCCCACAAGGCAAGCCATGAAGGGGTGATCTGCGTCGAGCGTATCGCCGGGGTCAACGACGTGCATCCGCTCGACATGCGCAATATTCCCGCCTGCACCTATTGCCGCCCGCAGGTGGCGAGCGTCGGCTTGACCGAAAGTGCCGCCAGGGAAGCTGGCTATGAGGTCAAAGTCGGCCATTTCCCGTTTATCGGCAACGGCAAGGCGATCGCCTACGGCGAATCCGAGGGCATGGTCAAGACCGTGTTCGACGCGAAGACCGGCGAACTGTTGGGCGCGCATATGATCGGCGCCGAGGTCACCGAACTGATCCAGGGTTATACGATCGCCAAGACATTGGAGACGACCGAGGCCGAACTGATCCGCACGATCTTTCCGCACCCGACGATCTCGGAGACGATGCACGAAGCCGTGCTTGACGCTTACGGGCGCGCCATCCACTTCTAGGGGATGTTTGGCGACAAATTCCGTGCCATCGGATCGAATTGCCCATCTGGTCCAGATCAGCGAACTGGTTCGAAATTATGGACTGATTGTCGCCGCTGGTTTGGGAGTGGTTCTGGCATGGTGGCGAAGCCGCGCATCCAATCGACAGGCGATCGCCGCGCTGCAACAAGCGGAACTCGCACAACAGAACCATGTGGTCGAGATGTTCAACCGTGCTGTGGATCAGTTGGGCAGCGAAAAATTGGAGGTTCGACTGGGAGCTATTTATACCTTGAAGAATCGTGACACGGTATGCAGATTATAGGGTTCCGATTTTAGAAACGTTGGCTGCATATGTCCGGGAGCGGTCGCGCGACGACACCAATGCTGAGCCAAGCGTCGATATACGAGAGATAATGAACTTCTTGAGCGCAACACTATCAGAATCGAACTAAAGAAACGGGTTACCGATGTCCCAATTCCAAGACTTTGTTCTCGACCTGTCCGGAGCTAAGGTCCGACGGACAAACTTGTCGCATGCGAATTTGACGCGGGCCAATTTGAGCCACGCAGACTTGACCGGTGCCGACCTCAGAGGCGCCAACTTGGCCGATGCGATCCTGCTGGGAACCATATTGCGGGGCGCCGATCTGAGCGGCGTCAAAAACCTTACGAAAGAACAGTTAGCCACCGCTGTGATCGACGAGACGACGATCCTTCCGTCCAATCTCCAATAACGTGAACTCTTTATTGCGCCGCAGCAGGACAGTTGACGAGCCGTGACAATCGAAACGACTCTCCGTCACCCGGAAAAGGCGCGCAATCTCGATAGCCCGATCCCGCGCAAGCCCGATTGGCTGCGGGTCAAGGCGCCGGGTTCGCCGCAATACCAGTCAACGCGGCGGCTGATGCGCGAACTCCGCCTCAATACCGTTTGCGAAGAGGCAGCATGCCCGAATATCGGCGAATGCTGGAAACAGAAGCACGCGACGGTGATGATCCTCGGCCGGGTGTGCACCCGCGCCTGCTCGTTTTGTAACGTCGCCACCGGCCGGCCCGACCTTGTCGACCCCAATGAACCAGCACGTATCGGCGAAGCGGTTGCCGCGCTTGGACTTTCCCATGTCGTCGTCACTTCAGTCGACCGCGACGATCTCGATGATGGCGGCGCCCGGCAATTCGCCCGCACGATCGCGGCGATCCGCGCCGCTGCTCCGGCCACGACCATCGAAATACTGACCCCGGATTTTCTGCGCAAGGAGGGGGCGCTCGAAACCGTGGTCGCGGCCCGGCCCGACGTCTTCAACCACAATCTCGAAACCGTACCGCGCCTTTACGCCGAGGTAAGACCGGGCGCCCGATATTTCCATTCATTACGGCTGCTCGATCAGGTCAAGCGCCTCGATCCGGCATTGTTTACGAAGTCGGGGATTATGGTTGGGCTCGGTGAGGACAGGACCGAAATATTGCAGGTCATGGACGATCTGCGCGCCGCGGATGTCGATTTTCTGACGATCGGCCAGTATCTGCAGCCGACGCCAAAACATCATCCGATCGCCCGATTTGTAACGCCGCAGGAATTCGCCGGCTATCACAGCTTGGCTCTCGGCAAGGGCTTTCTGCTGGTTTCGGCCTCACCCTTGACCCGGTCCTCATATCACGCCGGGGACGATTTCGCGCGGCTGAGCGCCGCCCGCGCCGCCAAACTCGCCGCCGCCGGCTGATCCGTTCTGATGCCGACCCATGCCGAACAGCGTGTCCTTCCATACACGCCGGAGCAGCTTTTCGCGCTGGTGGCGGATATCGAGCGCTACCCCGAATTCCTGCCGTGGTGCATCGGGGCGCGGATCAGGGAGCGGCGGCCGGATCTGGTCGTCGCCGATCTGATCATCGGGTTCAAGGTGTTCCGTGAACGCTTCACCTCTCGCGTTGCGCTCGACCCGCCGCGGAATATCGACGTGACCTATGCCGAGGGGCCGTTTCGCTATCTGAATAACCACTGGATCTTCACCCCGGTCGTCGAGGGCTGCCGCATCGATTTCTTCGTCGATTTCGAATTCAAATCGCGGTTGATGCAGAAAGTCATCGAAATCCTGTTCGGCGAGGCGGTGCGGCGCATGGTCGGCGCCTTTGAAAAGCGCGCATACGACCTCTATGGCGCCCCGGTCGCAGGCGGCGCCGGCCAGTCCGCGGCCTGAAGGCGTCCCCATTCGAGAGGGAAGCGTACGTTCGCGCCGATACGGCGGCTCCTATACTTTGCCGAAGCTTTGGGCAACCGTGATCGAGGGCTATTTCCATGCCGCAGAAAACCGTGGTCTTTGCCAGCGTCGGGCCGGAACTGACGCAATACGATCTCGATGTCGAGAGTGCGACACTCTCCAGGCGAGGTACCGTAACCTTGCCCGCCAATGTGCATTATGCTTGGCCGCATGAGTCACGGCAATTCCTCTATGTGGCGACGAGCGACAGCGCGTCGGGGATCGGCGGGCCGGTCGGCCATCGGCATAATGTCAGCGCATTGCGCATCGATCCCGCGACTGGCGCTTTGTCGCCACATGGCGCGCCGATCGCCCTGCCGACCCGGCCGATCCATATGACCAGCGATATTCCCTCCCATAACTTATTGGTCGCGTTCAGTAATCCGAGCGGACTTCGGGTTTATCGGATCAATCCCGATGGCACGCCAGGCGCCGAAGTCGGACAGCGGGGATCGATCGATCCCGGCATTTATGGGCATCAGGTACGCGTCAGTCTCGACGATCAGTTGGCAATCCTGGTTACCCGCGGCCACGACGCGGCCGGCGATAAACCGGAGGAGCCGGGGGCGCTGAAGGTGTTCAACTATGCCGACGGACTTCTGAGCAACGAGGTTTCCGTGGCGCCGAACAGCGGGTTCGGCTTTGGGCCCCGCCATCTCGATTTTCATCCGACCAAGCCGTGGCTCTATGTATCGCTGGAGCGGCAGAATCGGCTCGACATGTTTGCGTTCGACGGCAAAGGGCTGTCGGCCACGCCGCTATTCAGTAAAGGCACCTTGAGCGAGCCCGGCAACATCCGCGGGCGGCAGGTCGCCGGCACGGTTCATGTCCATCCCAGCGGCCGCTTCGTCTATGTCGCCAATCGCGCGTCGAGCACGGTCGGGGAAGGGGCGCAGCGCGTCTTTGCCGGCGGCGAGAACACGCTCGCGGTCTATGCGATCGACCCTACGACCGGCGAACCTTCCCCGGTTCAGCATGTCGACACCCGCGGCATTCATTGCCGGACATTTCACATCGATCCGAGCGGCCAAGTGCTTGTCGCAGCGCATATCATGGGTCTGCCGGTCAGGGACGGCGCAGCGCTGCGCGAGGTGCCAGCCTGCCTCTCGGTATTCCGCATCGGCGGCGATGGCAAGCTCGACTTCGTGCGCAAATTCGACGTCGATGTCGGGAACCGCCAGATGTTCTGGATGGGAATGGTCTAACCTACTGCCAGTTAGGTGCGACAGCGTGGCTGGGTCACACCGGGGCGAGGGGCTGGTGCGGCGGAGGAGGGGGCTCGACCCGGATCGGATCGCCCGGACGGACCTCACCTTCGGCTAGCACGACACCCATGATTCCGGCCTTGCGTACGAGATTGCCGCGCTCATCGCGACCGAGGGTGGCGGCCATCAGCCCCTTGTGGATCTTGTCGAGTTGGGCGCAAGGATTGCGCAGGCCAGTCACTTCGACGACCGCGCTGGTGCCGAGATGCAACCGGGTGCCGGCCGCGAGACCAAGCAGGTCGACACCGCGGGTCGTGACGTTTTCGCCCATCTGCCCCGGAGCCACGACGAAGCCAGCCTCGCGCAATTCGTCGTGCAATTCGGCGTGGATCAGATGGACCTGGCGTAAATTCGGCGCGTCCGGATTGAGCCTGACGCGCGAGCGGTGTTTGACGGTCGTCCCTTGATGGGCGTCGCCCTCTACCCCCATTCCAGCCACCAATGTGATACTGCGTGCGTTCGGCTTGGCCAGGGTGTGCCGCGCGCTGCGGCTCACCGCCGTTACGACCCCGCCCATCGGCGCCTCCCTGCCTTTATTCGGCCGCGGCCGGCAATGTGCGCGGAAAAATACTGTGATAAAGCTCGGGACGCTGCCATTGCGACAGCAAGCCCTGCTTGGTGCCGCAGAATGGCGTCTTGTCATTGCCGTCCCAGCCGGCGCGCAATTCGCGGACGCGATCGAGGCTGACCGTCACCACCGACATGCCCACATTGGCGCTCTCGTAATGGGTGCGCTCGGGCCCGGCGATAATTGCCAGCCCGCGTTCGGTCGCCGGGTCGAAGATGTTCCGGGTCGAAACAACCAGCGCCAAATTCTCGATCGCCCGCGCCTGCAGCAGGGTGTGCCAAGTCTCCCACAGATTGCCGGTACCGCTAAGGCCGGCCGGGAGAAAGATGATCTCCGCCCCGCGCAGGGCCAGCGCACGCGACACTTCGGGCATGTAGACTTCGCTGCACATGCCCAAGCCGACCCTGCCATGCACGGTATCGAAGACCGGGAACTCGTTGCCCGGAACCCATTCGAATTCCCATACTCCGCTGCCGCCGGTGCGGCTGGAATAGATCCACGGACCGTTGGGGTGCGTGCGCCGATAGCGCACCGGCATGCGTCCGTCCGGATAAGCCATGCAGGTCAGGTTGTGAGCAGTACTCTTGCCGTCATCGATCGGCTCCATTGTGCCGAACACGACATGCGTACCGAATTCATGGGCGGCTTCGGCGATCCGCGCCGACGGGTCATAGGCGGCGGGCATCCGCCACGGCCCCGGATAGGACTCGGGGAAACAGACGAAATCGGCACCTTCGCCAGCCGCTCGCTCAATCCATTTGACCGCGTCATCGACATTTTTCGCGTCGCCGGGCGGCGGGTTCGAGTGCGGTTGGATGACCGCGATGTTGAAGCTGCTCATGGCACAGTCTCCCTATTGGCTGCGGGCTTCGGCGGCGAGCAGGCCGAGCGCCAGCCGCACGGCCGCCTCGCGAACAGCGGTGCGATCGCCCGGGAACACCCGGCGCTCGGTACGGGATGCCCTGCCGCGCTGCGCCAAGCCTATATGAATCAACCCGACCGGTTTCTCTGGACTGCCGCCGCCCGGTCCGGCGACGCCGGTGACCGACACGGCGAGATCGATCGGCGCACGCGAAAGGGCGCCCTCAGCCATCGCCGCAGCGGTTTCGGCGCTAACCGCGCCATGCGCAGCGATGGTCTCTGGCGGAACCCCAAGGAGTTCGGATTTGGCTGCGTTCGAATAGGTTATGAAACCGCGCTCGACCACATCGGACGAGCCGGCGATCGAGGTCAGCGCGGCGGCGACGAGACCGCCGGTGCACGATTCCGCGATGGCGAGATGCCAGCCTCGGGCGCGGCATGCGTCGAGCACTGTTGCCGCCAGATCGAGGGTCTCAGAATCGAACACCGACTGCTCCGCCAATCACCGCCATGACCCGCAAGACCAGGACAGCGTAGATCGCCGCCAGGATATCGTCGAGCATGATGCCGAGGCCGCCCGACACCCGGCGGTCGGCCCACCGCACTGGCCACGGTTTCCAGATGTCGAAGATGCGGAACAGCAAGAAGGCGAAGCCCCAGGAAAGCGGATCGCCGGGGACGGCCAGCAAGACGAGACATTGCGCGGCAACCTCGTCGATGACCACGTACCCGGGATCTTTGCTTGCACTCCCCTTGGCGACAGTCGCCGCCGCCCACCATCCGGCAAAAAAGACAATCGCAACGGCGATGCTGAGTCCGGTCTTGCCGAATAGGCCGCAAACCGCCCAGGCAAGGGGGAGGGCAGCGAGCGAACCCCAGGTACCCGGCGAGACCGGCAATAGGCCCACACCGAACCAGGTCGCGAGCAGCGATGCCGGGTGGAAGACAGGAAGTCCGAGGCGGCGCCTATCTGGCTGGATAATTCTTCAGCACCGTTCACTTTGCCGTAATGATGGGGATGCGCGGGTTATCGATACATTGACCTTGAAACGGCGGGATCGATCGCGGGGTCGAGTTCGGCGATCACATAAACGAAGGAGTCGGGCTGCCACCTAGAATGGAAGGCGGATTGTGGCGACGGCTTGGGCAGCGACGCCTTCGCCGCGGCCGGTAAAGCCGAGGCGGTCGGTTGTCGTCGCCTTGATGCTGACTCGGTCGGCGACGATGCCGAGGATCGCGGCGACCCTCTCGATCATCGCGGCACGATGCGGGCCGATCTTCGGTCGCTCGCAGATAATCGTCACGTCGACTGAAGCAACCATACCGCTGCGCTCCTGCACCAGTTCGGCGGCGTGGCGCAGGAACCGGTCAGAGGCCGCCCCCCGCCAGCGCGGATCATTTGGTGGAAAATGCAGGCCGATATCTCCGGCCCCGATCGCACCCAATAGCGCGTCGGTCAGCGCATGGAGCCCGACATCGGCATCGGAATGACCAACCAAGCCTGCGCCGTGCGGGACTTCGACCCCGCAAATCACAATCCGGTCACCGGGGCCGAAGGCGTGAACGTCAAAGCCTAGCCCGACCCGTATATCGCCATGCCGTGCTGCAAGTAACCGTTCGGCGGCGACCAGATCGGATGCTGTCGTCACTTTCAGGTTGTCCTCATCTCCGGCGACCAAGAGGGGCGTCAGCCCCGCGGCTTCGGCAACCGCCGAATCATCGGTCAATTCGTGCCCGGCCGCGGCCTGGTGGGCGGCCAGAATCTTCCCGAAATCAAAGCCTTGCGGCGTTTGCGCGCGCCACAACCCGGACCGGTCGATGGTTGCGCGGATTAGCCCGCTTTCGACGCGCTTGATCGTGTCGGACATTGGCAGGCAGGGGATCACTGCGGGCGCTTCGTCGAGCCGATCGAGGACTCGGTCGATCAGCGCAGGGTCTGGGAATGGCCGGGCTCCATCGTGGATCAGCACCCGCTGCGGATGGTAGGACGCCAACGTTTCGAGCCCAATCCTTACCGAATCCTGACGGGTGGCGCCCCCCGGAACCGGCTCCAGAAGGTTCAAACCCGCTACAGCATTGTCGAAGAGTTCTCTGTCTTCAGGCCAAATCGCTACCAGTACCTGAGTGACCCGCGGGTGCCTGGCCAGCGCCGCCACCGCGCGCCGCAACACCGTTACACCGCCAAGTGGCAGGTATTGCTTGGGCAAATCACCGCCGAACCGGCTGCCCCGGCCAGCCGCAACGACAAGCCCAAAAACCCCAGTCATATTCGTAAATTACTCGAATGGCCGTCGATTTGCCACCGCTCAAGGGCTCTGGAGCGACATCCGCTTTATTATCGTTTTTGTTGCACCGCAACAGAAAACAAACTAATCTCTGCTCAATCACTAGGCAACGAAAATTCCTGCTCAAAAAATGCCCATTTCGCTTGGCCCCCTGACCTTGGAAGACCCGGTAATCCTCGCGCCGATGTCGGGCGTTACCGATTTGCCATTCCGCCGGCTGGTCCGCCGGCTCGGCGCCGGTCTCGTGGTCTCCGAGATGATTGCCAGCGAAGCGATGATCCGCGAAACCCGCCAGTCGCTGACCATGGCGAAGAGTTGCGCCGAGGAGCAGCCGATGGCGGTGCAACTCGCCGGCTGCGAACCGCGAGTAATGGCGGAGGCAGCCAAGCTCAATGCCGACCGCGGCGCGCAGATCATCGACATCAATTTCGGCTGTCCAGTCAAAAAGGTGGTCAACGGATATGCAGGCTCGGCGCTGATGCGCGACGAACTCCATGCCGCCCGGATCCTCGAGGCTACGGTGAAAGCCGTCGATCTGCCGGTTACTTTGAAGATGCGCACAGGTTGGGACGAGCGCAGCCGTAACGCTCCTGGGTTGGCCCGGATTGCGCAAGCTTGCGGCATTCGCATGATTAGCGTGCACGGGCGGACGCGCTGCCAGTTTTATGCCGGCTCGTCCGACTGGGAATTTGTTCGCCGCGTTAAGGAGAGCGTAAGCATACCGGTTATCGTCAATGGCGACATCGTGAGCCTCGGCGATGCAGAGCAGGCGCTGGCTCAATCCGGCGCTGATGGGTTGATGATCGGCCGCGGCTGCTATGGCCGGCCTTGGTTCCTAGGTCAGGTGATCGCCTGGCTCCGCAGCCGCAAATGGCTCCCCGACCCGCCGCTGGAGGCGCAGCGCGACATCCTGCTCGGCCACTATCAGGACATGCTGAGCCATTACGGGATCTCGATCGGCTCGCGGATCGCGCGCAAGCACGTCGCCTGGTATTCGAAGGGGCTCCCTGGTTCGGCCGAATTCCGCGCTGCAGTCAACCAGGCCGCCGAGCCGGCGCACGTCGTCGCACTGATCAGTGCTTTCTACGAGCCGCTGCTGGCCGGGCAGGCTGCATGATCAAGACGCCGTTTCGGCGGCGCTCCGCCCACCCGCGCCCGGTTGCCGAGGCTCATCCGGACGCCGCCGCGGTGCTGGCGGCGCTCGCCGACCCGGTGATCGTTACCGACCGCAACGGCGAGATACGCCTCGTCAACACCGCTGCGGAGCAATTCTTTGGGGTCAGCAACGCAGCGTTACGCGGCACCGCTTTGGCTGATCTGGTCGCTCCGCACAGCCCACTGCTGGGGCTGGTTGATTCGGTATGGCGCAGCGGCAACACGATTTCGGAATACGACATGCCGCTCGACGGCGCTCGTTTTGGCAGCCGCTCGGTCACGATCCAAGGGGCCCTGGCCGGAGAAGCTGCAGACGCGCTGGTGTTAACTCTCCACGAGCGTTCGATGGTCGACAAGGTCGATCGGCAACTGACCCACCGGAATGCCGCCCGCTCGATCACCGCGATGGCGGCGATGCTGGCGCACGAGGTCAAGAACCCCCTTTCGGGCATTCGCGGTGCTGCACAGTTGCTGGAACAGGACGCCGACGAGGCAGGGCGCGAACTGACCCGGCTGATCTGCGACGAGACCGACCGTATTGTCGCCCTGGTCGATCGGATGGAGGCGTTTTCTGATCATCGCCCGATCGAGCGGGAAGCGATCAATATTCACGAAATCCTCGAACGGGTACGCAAGCTCGCCCAGTCCGGTTTTGCCCGGCACGTTCGCTTCGTCGAGGAATACGACCCGTCCTTGCCGCTGGTTCACGGCAATCGCGACCTCCTGGTTCAAGTGTTTCTCAATATTGTCAAGAACGCTGCCGAGGCGGTACCGGGAGCTGATGGTGAGATCATCCTGACGACCGGATACCGGCACGGATTGCGGCTCGCCGGGCCGAGCGGCGAGGGCCGTCGGCATTTGCCGCTGATGGTCGCGATCAGCGACAATGGATCGGGCATCCCGGAAGATATGCGGCCCTATCTGTTCGATCCGTTTGTGACGACCAAGCGCAACGGAACTGGCCTTGGTCTTGCATTGGTGGCCAAGGTGATCGGTGACCACGGCGGCGTCATTGAATTTGACAGCCAGCCCCGCCGAACCGTGTTCCGGGTGTTTTTGCCCGTGGTCGCGCAAGACGGTATCGGGTGATGACCTCGACGATCCTGGTGGCCGACGACGATCGCGCGATCCGGATGGTGCTCAATCAGGCGCTGATCCGGCTCGGGCATGAAGTACGGATGACAGGCAATGCCGCGACCCTGTGGCGGTGGGTGGCGGACGGGGACGGCGATCTCGTGATCACCGATGTGATCATGCCGGACGAGAACGGCCTCGATTTGATCCCTCGCATCAAGAAGATCCGGCCGGAATTGCGGATCATCGTCATGAGCGCGCAGAACACGTTGCTCACGGCGGTCAAGGCGACCGAGCGCGGCGCCTTCGAATATCTGCCAAAGCCCTTCGATTTGCGCGAACTGGTCAGCGTCGTCGAGCGCGCGTTGACCACCCCCCACGACGGCCCGGTAAACGGCTTCGAAGACGATATCGAAGAACAATTGCCGCTGATCGGCCGATCGCCGGCTATGCAGGAGATCTACCGGGTCATCGCCCGGCTGATGGGCACCGATCTGACGGTGACGATCATGGGTGAGAGCGGCACCGGCAAGGAACTGGTCGCCCGGGCGCTGCACAATTACGGCAAGCGGCGTAACGGCCCCTTTGTTCCGATCAACATGGCGGCGATCCCGCGCGAACTGATCGAGAGCGAGCTGTTCGGCCACGAAAAGGGCGCCTTCACCGGCGCTACCGCGCGCAGCATGGGCCGGTTCGAGCAGGCGCAGGGCGGAACCTTGTTTCTCGACGAGATCGGCGATATGCCGCTCGAAGCGCAAACGCGGCTGCTTCGCGTGTTACAGGAAGGCGAATTTACCGCGGTCGGCGGGCGTGTGCCGATCCGAGCCGACGTCCGGGTCATCGCAGCCACCCATCACGATTTGCGGCAACTGATCCGACAGGGCCTGTTCCGGGAAGACCTGTTCTATCGCCTGAATGTGGCGCCGATTCGTCTGCCGCCGCTGCGCGAGCGTCTGGCCGACATACCGGCGCTGGTGCGGCATTTCGCAGCGCTTGCAGTTCGCGAAGGCTTGCCGGCGAAGCGGCTCGACGAGGCCGCGATGGAGCGGTTGCGGACCTATCGCTGGCCTGGCAACGTCCGGGAACTCGAAAATCTGATCCGGCGTCTGGCAGCGCTTTATTCGCAGGAGGTGATCGGGGCGACGACAGTCGACGTCGAGCTCGGCGACGCGCCGGTCACGGCCGATGCAGTCGATGCGTCGGGCGGCGAGGGCCTCGCGGGTGCGGTCGAACGTCATATCAGAGGCTATTTCGCCGCCCACAAAGGCGGGCTGCCGGCAGCCGGGCTCTATGACCGGGTGTTGCGCGAAGTCGAGCGGCCGCTGATCGTGCTGACCCTCGGCGCCACGCGCGGCAACCAGATCAAGGCGGCCCACCTGCTGGGCCTCAACCGCAACACGTTGCGCAAGAAGATCCGTGAATTGGACATCCCGGTGGTCCGCGGATTAAAATAGGTACGCTCGGGAAGCGTCGGCGCCACCCGTCAGCTGCATAGCGAGACCGGTGAGGCAGCACGGCTTGGCGTCCCGGCGGTCTACGGTGGCCGGTCGAGGTATTGGATGAAGCCGATGCGGCGGGTTCGAAGAGGGGCCGGCCGTATCGGTCTGCGGCACGCGCTCGCCTTTGGCCTGTCGACGGCAGCATTGGGCTCGGGTGTCGCCACCTACCTGGCGCTGACCGGAGCCCCGCCTTTCGGCCTGCACCCGAACGCGGTCCTTTCGCTGCTCAACCTCGATCTGGTGCTGTTGCTGGCTCTCGGCGCGCTGATCGCCAGACGCCTGCTGCAGGTCTGGGCAGAGCGGCGGCGCGGACTTGCCGGCTCGCGGCTGCAGATACGCCTGGTGGTGTTGTTCAGTCTGATCGCGGTTACGCCGACCATCATCGTCGCGATCTTCTCGTATCTGTTCTTTAGCTATGGGGTCGAATCCTGGTTCAGCGACCGGGTGCGCACGGCAATCACCGAATCGCTCGCCGTCGCCGAAGCCTACCTGCACGAGCATCAGCAGGCGATTCGCGCCGATGCTTTGGCGATGGCTAACGACCTAAATCGGGATGCGCCCGAGCTCGCGTTCAATCAGGTGCGCTTAGAACAGGTGGTGGCGGCTCAGGCCGCGTTGCGCGGCCTGACCGAGGCAATGGTCTTCGATCGCGCCGGCCATGTCCTGGCGCGGTCGAGCTTGTCGTTTACGCTTGGCTTCGAGCCGATGCCGGACGGTGCGATGCGTCTGGCCGACGAGGGCGACGTTGCGATCATGACCAACGACAACGACAACCGGGTGCGCGCCCTGGTTCGCCTCGACGCATTCGGCGAAGTCTTTCTTTATGTAGGCCGCTATATCGAGCCGCGCGTGCTCAATCACATGGAGGAGACCCAGCGCGCCGCCACTCAATACGAGAAGATGGAAAGTCAGCGATCGGGCTTTCAAATAACCTTCGCACTGATCTTCCTGATGGTGGCGATGCTGTTCCTGGTCGCGGCGGTCGCGATTGGGATTCACTTCGCAACCCAGTTCGCCGATCCGATCAGTCGACTCGCGACCGCTGCCGAGCAGGTGCGCGGTGGCGATCTCGCCGCCCGCGTGCCCGAAGGGGAGAAAGACGACGAGCTCGCCTCCTTGAGCCGCGCCTTCAACCGGATGACCAACCAGATTGAGAGCCAGCAGCGCGAACTGAGGGAAGCAAATCGGCAGCTTGACGAGCGGCGCCGATTCACCGAGACGGTGCTCACCGGGGTGTCTGCTGGGGTGATCGGGCTTGATCGCACCGGCCGTATCAACTTGCCCAACCGCTCAGCTTCCTCGCTGCTCGGGGTCGATCTCGAGCAATCGATCGGGCGGGATCTCGCCGGGGTAGCCCCGGCGATGACCGCGCTGCTCGACGAGGCCGGACGCCGTCCTGACCGCTTAGCGCAATCGCAGGTCCAGCTCGCCGGCGGAAACAGCACCCGCACGCTGTTGGTTCGCATCGCTGCCGAGCACGATGAGGGTGACATCAGTGGATATGTCGTTACCTTTGACGACATCACTGAATTGCTGTCGGCCCAGCGCAAGGCGGCATGGGCCGATATCGCCCGCCGGATTGCCCACGAGATCAAGAATCCTCTGACCCCCATCCAGCTGGCGGCAGAGCGCCTTCGCCGCCGCTACCTGAAGGAAATCAGACAAGACCCTGAAACCTTTACGACCTGCACCGACACGATCATCCGCCATGTCGGCGACATCGGCCGCATGATCGACGAGTTTTCAGCATTTGCGCGCATGCCTGCGCCGATATTGCGGCCGGAGAATCTCGTCGAAATTGTCCACCAAGCGGTGTTTTTGCAGCGTACGGCTCAACGAACGATCGCGTTCGAGACGAAATTTCCGGACCATCCAATCATTGTCAATTGCGACGCGCGCCTGGTCGGCCAGGCGGTGATCAACATCGTCAAAAATGCGATCGAGGCGATCGAGGCGCAAATCACCGAGCACGGCGCTGGCGTGCCCGGACATATCCGCGTGTCAGTGTCGGAAGCAGCGGGCCAAGCGGCGGTCAGCGTCGAGGACAACGGTAAAGGCCTGCCGCAGCAAGGCCGTGAGCGGCTGACCGAACCCTACGTGACGACCCGGGCGAAAGGCACCGGTTTGGGTCTCGCCATCGTCAAGAAGATCATGGAAGATCATCGAGGAGAGCTGGTGTTAGAGGATGGGGAACCGGACGGAGCGCGTGTCAGCCTCGTCTTCGGCGCCGAAGCGCGCACAATGGAATATCCGGACGCTGCCAGCCAGCCGTTGGAGTTGAGTACAGTCGGACATGGCGCATGACATCCTGATCGTCGACGATGAAGCCGACATCCGCATGCTGATCGCCGGCGTGCTCAAAGATGAAGGCTATGCCACTCGGGAGGCGGCGAACAGCGCTCAAGCGTTGGCCGTGATCCACACCAGGCAGCCGACCCTCGTTATCCTCGACATCTGGCTGCAGGGCAGCGAACTCGACGGGATCGAGATCCTGCGGCTTTTGCGTGCCGAGATGCCGTCGGTGCCGGTCGTCATGATCAGCGGCCATGGCACGATCGAGACCGCGGTCGAGGCGATCAAGATCGGCGCCTACGATTTTATTGAGAAGCCGTTCAAGTCGGACCGGCTGCTGTTGGTGGTGGAGCGCGCGATCGAGGCGGCCCTGCTGCGGCGCGAGAACGAGGAGCTGAGGCTGCGTGCTGGCGGAGAACTCGATCTGATCGGCACCTCGCCTCTCGCCAACCAACTGCGCCAGCAGATCGAAAAAGCGGCGCCGACCGGCAGCCGGATACTAATTACAGGGCCGCCCGGAGCCGGCAAGGAGGTCGTCGGGCGCCTGCTGCATCTACGCTCACGCCGCGCGAAGGGCCCATTTATTCCTGTCAACTGCGCGACGATGCGGCCGGACCGGCTCGAAATCGAGCTGTTCGGAACCGAGTCGGAGAATGTCGGCGCACCGCGGAAAATCGGCACGTTCGAGCGTGCCCATGGTGGCACCTTGTTTCTCGACGAGGTCGCCGACATGCCGCTCGAAACCCAGGGTAAGATCGTACGCGTCCTGCAGGAGCAGACGTTCGAGAGAATCGGCGGCTCCAGCCGGGTCGAGGTCGATGTCCGGGTCGTCGCATCGTCGAATCGCGAGCTCGGATCCGAGATCAGCGGCGGCCGGTTTCGAGAGGATTTGTTCTATCGGCTCAACGTTGTGCCGATCAAGGTGCCGCCGCTGCGCGACCGGCGCGAGGACATCCCGCCGATGGCCCGCCATTTCATGGCGCGCTCGTCCGAAGCGGCGCGGCTTTCCCCGCGCGAGATCGGCGAGGATGCGATGGCGGCGTTGCAATCTTATTCCTGGCCGGGAAACGTCCGCCAGTTGCGCAACGTCATCGATTGGCTGCTGATCATGGCGCCGGGCGATGCGCGCGAGCCGGTGCGGGCGGATATGCTGCCGAACGAGATCACCGCGATCGCCCCGACGGTGGTCAAATGGGATCGAGGCAGCGAGATCATGACGCGGCCGCTGCGCGACGCGCGCGAGGTGTTCGAGCGCGAATATCTCTTGGCTCAGGTGACCCGCTTCGGCGGCAACATCTCCCGGACCGCGGCCTTTGTCGGCATGGAGCGATCGGCACTCCACCGTAAGCTGAAATCGCTCGGAGTCTTCGGCAACGATCGCCCGCTCAAGGTCGAGGCTTGAGTATGCCGCGGATCGCGCATGTCGGCGGCCGATACCGCCGCAGCGTTCGGTCGCCCTGCATGTCCAAGACGGCGCCATGAACGTTCCGTCCCCGGCGGGTTTTGCCCGGCCGCAGGCCATCCTATTCGATTGGGACAACACCCTGGTCGACAGCTGGGCGACAATCCACGAAGCCTTGAACCTTTGCATGTCGGCGATGGGGAAGGCCCCTTGGTCTCTTGCCGAGACCAGGGAGCGGGTTCGGCTGAGCCTGCGCGAGAGCTTCCCGATTCACTTCGGCGAACGCTGGGAGGAGGCGCGAGAGGTCTATCTCGAGAGCTTCAGGGCGATCCATCTCGAACGCTTGGCGCCGTTGCCGGGCCGGGACGAAATGCTGCGCGGCCTTGCCGCCGAAGGCATCTACCTCGGAGTTGTCAGCAACAAGACCGGTGCGTTGTTGCGGCTCGAGACGGCGCAGATCGGCTGGTCGGCCTATTTCGGTAACGTCGTCGGCGCCGGCGACGCCTCCGCCGACAAGCCCGATGCGGCTCCGGTCAGGCTGGCGCTCGCATCGAGCGGGGTCGAGCCAGGAGCGGCGGTCTGGTTCGTCGGCGACACCGGTGTCGACATGGAATGCGCCAACAACAGCGGTTGCGTCCCGATTCTACTGGGCGGCGAGCCGGCGTCCGAGGAATTGCGGGAATTCGCGCCACGCCTTGCGTTTTCCGACCCCGCGACATTGTTTCGTTTTATCCAGGGCTTGTGATTTATCTCGGCGGGCCTATGTTCGTACCGGCAGTTCGGCGGCTTCACCGGGCGCCTGCTGCGTTTGCTAGAGCTGGGCTGATTCAGCTCCAAAAAGCGAATGGGGACACCCATGTCTGCGGAGAAATCACAAAACGTCCAAGATGTCTTTCTCAATCACGTCCGAAAAAACAAGACCCCCGTAACCGTCTTTCTTGTCAATGGCGTCAAGCTGCAAGGGATCATCACCTGGTTCGATAACTTCTGTGTGCTGTTGCGGCGCGATGCGCATTCGCAGCTTGTCTACAAGCACGCGATCTCGACGGTGATGCCCGCGCAGCCGATCCAGCTGTTCGAGCCGGGAAGGGAAAGCGAAGAATCCTGAGTTCGGGGGAAGAAAGTTCACTTCGCGTGGACGGCGCTGCGACCGGCCGCGCGCTCGTCATTCATCCGGCGCTGAAATCTGCGCCGAGCCGGGGTATGGCCGAAACTCTTCCGCGCTCGCTCGAAGCGCGCCTTGAAGAGGCAGTGGGTCTCGCCCAAGCGATCCGGCTTGAGGTCATTCGCGCCGAGATCGCGCGAATAGCCAACCCCCGTCCTGGGAGCCTGCTGGGCAGCGGCGCCGTAGAAAATTTCCGAGGACTGATCAGCGAGAATTCCATTGGTCTTGTCGTCATCGACGGAACGCTCTCACCGGTTCAGCAGCGCAACCTCGAACGGAGCTGGCAGGCCAAGGTCATCGACCGCACCGGTCTGATCCTCGAAATATTCGGTGCCCGTGCGCGTACCCACGAGGGCCGCCTGCAGGTCGAGTTGGCGGCGCTCTCTTATCAACGCTCACGGCTGGTGCGGTCGTGGACCCATCTCGAACGCCAGCGCGGCGGGTTTGGCTTTCTCGGCGGCCCGGGCGAGAGCCAGCTCGAAATCGACCGGAGGCTGATCGGCGAACGCATAGCGCGGCTCAAACGCGAGATTGAAGGACTGAAACGCACCCGCGCACTGCATCGCGAAGCGCGCCGCCGGGTGCCGTATCCAGTGGTTGCGCTGGTCGGGTATACGAACGCCGGCAAGTCGACATTATTCAACCGGCTAACCCGTTCTGCGGTGACCGCCGACGACATGCTGTTCGCGACCCTCGACCCGACGATGCGACGGTTCGACCTGCCGTCCGGCCGGCGCGCCATCCTGTCCGATACGGTTGGGTTCATCTCGGATTTGCCGACTCACCTCGTTGCTGCGTTTCGCGCGACCTTGGAAGAGGTCACTGAGGCCGACATCGTCGTTCATGTCCGAGACGCCCATCACCCCGACAGCGAAGCTCAGCGCGACGACGTGCTGGCGGTTCTCGGCGAACTCGGGCTCCGCGAAGCGAGCGAAGACGGGCTAATCGAGGTGATGAACAAGCTGGATCTGCTGGAACCCGCCCGGCGCAGCAGTCTGGAATATCAAGCTCTGCGGAATTCGCAAATTGCGGCGCTGTCCGCAGCAACCGGGGAGGGGTGCGAGGCATTGCTCGCGCTGATCGACCGCCAGCTGCAAGGCGACATCCGTGCGACACGACTCGACGTTCCGCTGACCGACGGCAAGACCCTGGCCTGGATCTACCAGCATGGCGAGGTCCTGGGCCGCCGCGACGACAGCGAGGCCGCTCACCTCTCAGTCCGCCTCTCCGAAGCAGATCTTGCCCGGCTGCGCCATCATCGCCGGGTTCATTGACGCCGCGACAATCCTTCGGATATCGCTTGTTGGTTGAAAAGGCGCTAACCGGAGGATGACCCATGAGATTTCGGGCTTTGGCGCTCAGGGCCGGATTGCTGGCTGTCGGCGCCTCGTCGGCTTCGGCCGCTGTTTCGCAGTCGCAGTTTCCGCCCGAGACGGTCACCGACCTGATCGCGATCTGCACGCCGGCGCAAGACGATCCGCTGATGGCCGCGGCGCTGGGCTTTTGCCATGGCTTCGCCGAGGGCGCGGTCATCGTCGAGGAAGCGCACGAGGAGCAACGGGCCGGACGCAAACTGTTCTGCCTGCCCACGCCGCGACCACCCAGAGACGCAGAGCTGACCAGCTTCATAGCCTGGGCCAACGAGCAGCCGGCTCGGCTCCAAATGCCGTCGATCGACGGTATGTTCATCTATCTGGCCGGAAAATACCCATGTCCGGTATCGCCGTCGCGAAAGCGGAGGGCACGATGAAAAAGCTGATCCTGGCGGCAGTTGTCGCGTCGATGCCGCTGGCCGCCTGCTCAAACATGACCACGGGCCAACAACGCGCTCTTTCGGGCACGGCGATCGGCGCCGGGGGCGGCGCGATCATCGGCGCGATGGCCGGGAATGCCGGTCTCGGAGCCGGCATCGGCGCCGCCGCGGGTCTCGCTGGCGGCTTGCTCTACAACCAGGCCAGGGGCGGCAACTAGCGGCGGGCGGCTTGGCACGCCGCGCAACAACGGCGCGACAGTGCCGCTCACCTGACTCCACCTACTGTTCTTCGCGCTTGACCTCTTGCCACAGGGCTTCTAGCGCATCGAGATCGCCGCTGATACCGCGCTCGGCGGCAAGCAACTCGACCCGGCGAAAGCGGCGCTCGAATTTCGCCGTGGCGCGCCGCAGCGCCGCCTCGGGATCGACGTCGAGCTTGCGCGCGAGGTTGGCCGCCGCGAACAGGATGTCGCCCATCTCGTCTTCGACTTTGGTCGGGTCGATATGGCCCCCGCACTCCGCGGCGAGCTCGGCCTCGAGTTCCGGCGATCTCCTCTGCAACCTTGGCGATGACCGGCGGCACCGCCGGCCAGTCGAAGCCGATTCGCGCTGCGCGGCGCTGGATTTTGGCGGCGCGCAGCAGGGCAGGGAGCGCCAGCGCCACACCGTCGAGGACGCTCTCGAAAATGCCCGCTGCCGTCGCGCGGGCCCGGCGTTCCTTGGCCTTGTGCTCCTCCCAGGCCTCGGTTTGCGCTGCGGCCGAGGCGATTTCCGCCGTCCCGAAGACGTGCGGGTGACGGCGCACCATCTTATCGGCAATCGCCGTGGCGACGTCGTCAAACGCGAATAGCCCGGCCTCCTCGGCCATGCGCGCGTGAAAGACCACCTGAAACAGCAAATCGCCGAGTTCGTCCTTCAGCGCCGCCATATCACCGCGTGCGATCGCGTCGGCTACTTCATAGGCTTCTTCGATCGTATAGGGCGCGATCGTCGCGAAATCCTGTTCGCGGTCCCACGGGCAGCCGCGATCGGCGTCGCGCAACCGGGCCATGATCGCCAGCAGGTGGTCTAGGGGAGAGGCTGTCACTGCGCCCGTCATCTACAGCGTCTGCGCCGCCCAGGCGCGAATTGAGCGGCGGTAGCCTTCCGGCATTGGCAAGCGATCGAGTTCGCCGAGCCCGAACAGACCGAACCGCCGATGTTCGCCACTGACCCGCATTGGCCGGTCGATCGAACAGCGCACGCCGTAGGTGACGATCAATACCTTGCGCTGCGGCAGCACCTCAAAGACCCAACTGTCCAAGATCGCCGCGACCGCGACATCCACATCGAGCTCCTCGGCAAACTCGCGCACCAGGCAGGCCGCATGGTCCTCCCCAGATTCCAATCGCCCGCCCGGCAATTCCCACTCCGACCGCTCGTTCTCCAACAGCACGACCCGGACGTCCACCAGCAGGACGCCCTTGACCGACACCGGGAACGCGGTTGGAGAGCCGGTAGCCTGGCCTTGATCCGGCGGCAGGTCCATCGCACACCTCCCGTCGCTAACATCAATTTGCATTCCAGGCGGACGCAAGATGCTTCGCCAGCGCGAAGATCTCCGCCCACGGAGAAGGCAGTCATGACGAGGGCCAGCGTCACCACGATCCGTCCGGCATCGTCACCGAAAACCGCCGGAAATCAGCAGGCTCGTCGGCGGCCGTTGGGTCCGGCGCCTCACGCATAAATGTCGCATAATATATATTATGGAAAATGCTGCCTCCATCATCCACGCGACGACGCGCTTGTCTTTAGTTCACCGTGCCGCCGGTCCAGCCTCCGCTGCCGCCAGAGCAGCAGACAGCGGTTCTAGATGCCGTTGGTAATGGCGCCAGCGCGCTACCGAGCGGTCATAGAGCGGCTGGCGCACTTGCCACCCGCTGGCTGTCGTGACGATCCGCTGCGTGCGGTGGAAATCCAGGCATGCCGGCTCCCAATCGAGGCCGAGAAAATCGATTAGACGCCTGCTTTCGCCTTCGAGATCGCCGACCAGCGCCTCGTATTGGACTTCGATTGAGCGCAACGGCAACGCCCGGCGCCAGTGCTCCCTCAAGCGCTCGGTCTCGCGGTAGCGCATGGCGCAGTCCGCCAAATCGTAGGAAAAGGTCAGCTGGCCCGCGGTGAATTTCTGGAAATAGCAGGAAAGACAGGTGTCACGCGGATCGCGCCGGCAAAAAATGATGCGTGCGCCGGGGAATAAGGTAGCGATCACGCCAAGCTTGAAGACGTTGTCGGGCATCTTGTCGATCACCCGCTCCGCTCCTCCCCCCAATGCCCGCAGCCGCGCGAGATGGGCCTCGGCGAGCCGCCGGACATCGGCCGCCTCCGGCGCCCGCCCGAACTCCACCGCAAGCTCGCCGATCTCCCTCAGCTCGCCCGCGCCAAAAACGCAGGAATGACTGGCGGCGATCTGCTCGACCAGGCTCGTGCCCGAACGCGGCATGCCGACGATGAAAACCGGCAACTCCGACGCACTGCCCCAATCCGCGACCGATGCGAAATAGTCCGGGCCATATCGTGCGATCGCCTCGTCGACTTCGTGCTGCAGCAATGTCGCATCGAAGCGGTCGCCGGCCATGGCCCGCGCATCACGGTAGAGTCGATTTGCCTGCTCATAGGCGGCAAAGGCCTCGTCGAACCGGTCGGCATCGTCGAACGCCTTGCCGATGGCAAACCCGGCCGCGGCGCGTTGCTCGATCGGCAGATCCAACCGCGCCGCGAGCCCGCGGAGCCGGCTCAGGTCCTTTTCGCGCACCTCGAGCCGGCGGCAAGCGGCGAGGTTGCGGTAGGCGTCCGCCATCTCGGGATCAATCGCGATCGCCCGGCGAAACGCCCCGATCGCTTCCTCGATATTGCCGAGCGCGCGCAGAGCCTGCCCGAGATCGTTCCACGCGACTGCGTGCCGCGGGCTCAGGGCGACAGCTTCTGCGAAGCTTTTGACCGCTTCCGCGACTTCGCCGCGGCGGCGCAATTGCGCGCCAAGGCCGTGGTGAGCAGAGGCAAAGCGCCGATCGAGCGCGATCGCGCGGCGATAGGCTGCTTCGGCTTCGGCAAAGTGTCCGAGATCGGCGAGCACATTGGCGAGATTGGTTTGTCGCGCTGCACTGGGCTCGAGCTGCAGCGCCCGACGGAACGCTTCCGCTGCCGCTTCGAACTGCCCGAGCCCGCGCTGGGCATTGCCGAGGTTGTTATGCGCTTCGGCCAAATTGGGGGCGAGTTCGACGGCGCGGCGGCAATGCCCCAAGGCGGCGGCGCAATCTCCCTTTTCACACAGCAGAAGACCCAGATTGTTGTGCGCGGAGGCGCAATCCGGGTCGAGGGCAAGGGCGCGGCGATAGCTGGCATGCGCTTCCTCGCGACGGCCCGCAGCACGGTAGGCGTTGCCGAGATTGCTGTGAGCCTCGGCGAAATTCGGCACCGCCGCCAGGGCCTCGCGGATCAGCCGGATCGCTTGCCGAGGCCGGCCTTCCGCCAACGCGATGACCCCGAGCAGATGCAGCGCATCGCCGTTGCCGGGCTCTTGCCGGAGAACGTTGCGGTAGCCGTCGGCGGCCTGTCTGAGCCGGCCGGCCTGGTGATGACCGACGGCCGCCGCCAGCTCACCCCTCGAACCGGCCCGGCGTCGGGCATTGCGATTGACGCTGCCTGCCATCCTTCCGCCGCCGCTGCGTTTCGCCCGGAGACCCTCTCGGCCGCACTGTATCGCGGCAAGGGGCTTACCACGTAGATTACGGGACAACCGGAACAGCTTGCTCCGGTTCCGGAGCATCGACGCCGAGCGCTTGAAACAGCGGTTCCAGGTGTTTTTCATAGTGCCGCCAGCGGCCGATTGACGAATTGTAGAGCGGCTGCCGCACTTGCCACGCGCTCGAGGTAAACACCGGTCGCTCGGTCTGGTGAAACACCAGGCAGCGGTCGTCCCAATCGAGACCGACGAAATCGATCAATTTGCGGCTCCATCCTTCCTGGTCGCCGACCAGCGCCTCGTAAGGCACATCGAGGATCGGTATTGGCAACACCGCGTGCCAATGCGCCATCAGCCGCTGGTAGTCGCGGTAATAGCGCGCGAGGTGATCGAAGTCGCAGGTAAACGGCTGACGCGGCCCGAAATCCTGAAAGTAACAGGAAAGACAGGTGTCGCGCGGGTCGCGCAGGCAGTGGATCAGGCGAGCGCGTGGGAAGAGTAGCGCAATCAAACCGAGATGATTAAAATTGTGGGGCATCTTGTCGATGCTGCGGGCGGCCCTGCCGCCATCCCGATCGAGCTGATCTAGATGCTCCTCGGCAACACGCTCTGCTGTAACCTCGTCGAGCCCGGCAACGCATTCCGGGTAAGCCTGCCGATGCCCAAGCCGTTCGCCAAGTCCGCGCGCCAATTCGTTCATCTGCTCGAGCTCGCCATGCCCGTGCGCCTGCGGATGGCTGGCGAGGATCTGCTCGACCAGGGTCGTACCCGAGCGTGGCATCCCGACAATGAACACGGGCCGCTCGGATCGGCTGCCGATATTTTCTTTTGGTTCGAAGAGCTGTTTGCCGAAGCTCGTGATCAGGCGGTCGACAAAAGCGCTCCGTTCGTCGGCCAGGTACCGGTGTCCGGCCTTGCGGAGATCATTGGCCTCCTTGACATAGCGGAACGCCAGATCGTAATCGCCGCCCTCATCACAGAGTTTCGCTAAAGCGAAATTGGCCGATGCCCGGCGGTCGGTATCGAGCCCGCCTCGCGCCAATATCTGCGCAAGCTGCTCAACCCGCGCTTCCCTGGTGCCAGCGCTCCGCATCATCGCCAAGCTGTAATGAGCCTCCGCGTTGTCCGGCTGACGAGCAAGCGCCTTCTCCTGCCAGGCAATCGCCTCCTCGAACCGCCCCTCGGCTTCATAAGTCCGCCCGATCTTTGTGTAGTTTGCGGCGTTGTCGGGTTGGAGTTCGAGCGCTCTGGCGAACGCGGCCCGCGCTTCCTCGAATTGGCCCTGTAAATGCCGGGTTCGTCCGATCGCATGGTGCAAAGCGGGGTTTCCCGGTGCGAGCGCCAATCCACGCTCGTAACAGCCGATCGCATCATCGAACTGCTCCAGATCGTAGAGAAGGCCTCCGACCTGTTTCAGTGTCTCGACGACTGGCGGCTCCGGCGTAAATGTCTGCTCGCATGGCGCTGGCATCGCGTCACCCTGCGGGCGTTGCAGGCCGGACGCTGTGATTGCGCGCTGATAATGAGCATCGGCAAGCTCAATAGCGCGAACGATACTGCGCTGAGCCGCAGCCGGCTCGCCCTTGGCCCTGAGCACCAGGCCCAATCGAAGATGTGGGAAAGGGTGTCCGGGGTTAAGGGCAACCGCGCGCCGGCAATGTGCGACCGCTTCGTCGATATGGCCGAGTTCGGCCAGAGCGATCGCGAGGTTCAGATGTGTGTCGGCATGGTTCGGGAGGGCCTTCGCCGCCACCTGGAGTTCTTTTGCCGCCGCGGCATAGGCCTTTTCTGCGATCAGAGCGGCGCCGAGCCCGAAATGCGCCAGCGCGGAACCCGGTTCCAGCGCCAGCGAGCGCCGGAAGGCGCGGGCCGCTTCGGCGGGTCGAGCCGTTTCGAGATAGGCGTTGCCGAGGTTGCCGTGATAGGCGGCCGCCCGGCCGTTGAGCGAGATCGCCTGGCGATAGAGGTCGATCGCCCGGGAACGGTCGCCTTTCTGATAGACGACCGTGCCCAGCACATGCAGTGCGGCATCATCGCGCGGTGAAAACGACAGCACCCCGAGCATCAGCCGCTCGGCCTCTTCGAGTTGGCCGCTTTGGCGCAGCGCTTCGGCCTGATTGACGAGCGGGTTGGGACCGCGATTAGCAGTACCGGCACGCGGTAGCGCGGGGCCGAAGTTACGGTTCGTTCGACGCAACTGCGCCGCTCGCTGTCTGCCGGTCCGTGGCCGGATCTCTTGTGCGAATGATACAAGAAACTGTACCGGCTGTCAGCCTACCCGCGTGCGGGCTGTGTTCGCGGCTCGCGGATTAGCTGGTCATGCGCGGCTCAGCTCACACCCACCGCTGGGGGACGCCTTTCGCCGAAACTATTTCGGGGAGGCTCGCAGATTTATGCCGTAGACATGGCAAACCCCGCCGAAGCGGGGTTCACCCAACGCGAAATGCTCGGCTGAACGCGAGCGTTTAGCTCTTGCGCCGCCGCCGCAACAGGCCGAACCCGGCCAAGGCCGCGCCGAGGATCGAGAGCGACGCCGGCTCCGGTACCGACGGTGGCACGATCACTGTAAACGAAGCAGCCGTCAGCTGTTCCTCGAGCGACCAGAACGCGGTGCCGCCGTTCGGGATCCCGCCCGGGAAGTTTACGACGCCGACCTTGAAACCGGCGGTGATGCCGCTGAAGAAATTGGCCGGCCCGGACAGGTTGGCGTTGCTGGTCGTCGAATCCGTCCCGATATATCCGGTCCCCGCGGCACTGGTTTTGTTGCCGTGCTGGCCCAGGCCAGCGAGCGCCGCTGGTCGGGTTCGGATTGATCTGGATGCCGTCGCCGTCAAAACCGAAGATAGTGAGGTTGCTTGTGAGCTTGACCGAATTGACGGTTTGGCCGGAATTGTTGATCAGCCCGACCAAGACGTCATCGGAGCCGTCAAAGGTATTCTTGTTGGGCGTCCCGAGGCCAGAGGAGGGCCCGAGCGCGACCGAGCCTGTTCCGCCAGAGTTGAGCGTTATAACCAGGTTACAACCCAGCGTCGCAAACCCGAACATTGCGTTGTCGGGCATGAGCCGGCCAGCGCGGCGCCGCCCCCGAGGCCGCTAGCCCCCGCCAGCATCGTGCCGGCGAGGAGGAGTTGTCTTAAGCGCGGGTCCATATACACCCCTTCCATGCATTACGTTGCGAAGACCCCTTCTAACACGCAAGGCTCGTGCCAACGTCACGCTGTGAGGGATTTCAATCTGTTAGGCGATCCCATGCGAATTGCTTAGCCTGTTTCGTCGGGATTCTTTACAGCGGCGGCGATACAATCGTGTAAGGGTATCGTAAGGTAATGAAAGTCCGCACCCCAACAAACATATTACGAATTGCGAATGATTCCTAGTCACACTTCCTCTGCCTCGGATAATTAAGAGATTCTATAGACTTGATCGTGATCTTGAGGCCTTCCGCGGTTCGCATCCGGTCCGCTGCAGGCGAACGACAGCGCCCGCCCAACTCTTGGTGCCATTGTATTATTTTCCGACACCCGGGACCGGACTATGCTGGCGACAGCAGCGATAGAGAGAGGGCGTGTTGGCTAAGTCGGCTGTCAGCGGCGGCGCGCCGGATGGGCAGGGATTTCAGGACGCGTTATCGTTCCACCAGCAGGGCGATCTGCGCGAGGCGGAACGGCGCTACCGCACTCTTCTTGCGATCGACCCCGCACATCCCGACGCGCTCCTACATCTTGGACTGTTGCGTCTGCAAACCGGCAACGTCGATGAAGCGATCGGGTTGTTCGGGCAGGCGCTCGAGCGCAACCCGAATTCCGCCGAGGCTCATGCCGGTCTGGCCAACGCGCTGCTGACAGCGGCGCGTTTCGACGAAGCAGTCGTGAACTACAGGGCCGCCCTCGACGTCGACCCTGATTATGCCGAGGCGCATTACGGCCTCGGCGCGGCCCTTCAGGGTTTGGGACGCCTCGACGAGGCCGTTGGCGCCTATCGCAGCGCCCTCGCTATCGACCCGGACTATGCCGAGGCGGCGTACGGGCTTGGCACGGCGCTGCACGTGCTGGACCGCGAAAGCGAAGCGATCGCGTGCTACCAAAAGGCGCTGGAGATCGATCCCGACTATCCCGAGGCCAATCATAACCTGGCCACCGCCCTGCAGGCGCGAAGCCGGCACGAAGAGGCTATCCGCCTGTATCAGACTGCGATTGCAGCCAAACCGGATTTCGCCGAGGCTCACAACAATCTTGGCGTGGCGCTGACCGAGATCGGCCGCTTCGATGAAGCGCGCCGCGCGCTCGAACAAGCGGTCGCGCTGGGTCCGAAAAGGCCCGGGAATTACCAAAACCTGTTCGATGTCAAGAACGCCACCGCGGACGACCCGCATTTTCTCGCCTTGCAAGCATTGGTGCCGGATGTCGCTGCGATGCCGGTCGATGAGCAAATCGCTCTCCATTTCACGATGGGCAAAACCCTGGCGCATGTCGGCGACCACGAGCGCTCGTTCCGGCACTATCTCGACGGCAATGCGCTCAAACGGCGAGAAGTCAATTTTGATGAACCGCAAACAATGAGGCGAGTTCGGCTAACCCGATCTTTCTTCACCAAAGAATTCATGGATTCTTGGCGCGGGCTCGGTCATCCCTCGCCATTGCCGATTTTCATCGTCGGCATGCCGCGTTCGGGCTCGACCTTGATCGAGCAGATCCTTGTCGGCTCATCCAAAGGTCTTTGCGGCTGGAGAGCGGCTGGAGTTCAGAGACACGCTGAATGCTTTTTGCGATGCCTCCGGGCCCAATATGACGTTCCCGGATAGATTTTTGGCAACAAACCCACAGGAACTTTACGACCTCGGCAACGATTATTTGAAGCGCCTCAGGGCAGCGACAATTGACGCTCCCGATCGGGAGCCGGACGCTGCGAACGACTGTGAGCGGATCACCGACAAGTTACCATCGAATTTTGGAGTGCTTGGCGCGATCAATCTGGCGTTACCCAACGCGCGGATTATTCACAGCTGCCGCGACCCGATCGACACCTGCCTGTCTTGCTTTTCGACCTTGTTTTCCGCCGATCAGCCGTTCACCTGGGATCTTGGCGAACTTGGCCGCTATTACCGTTCCTACGTGCGCTTGATGGATCATTGGCGGCGCGTGCTGCCGGCGGGAGTGATCCTCGACGTGCAATACGAGGACCTGGTCGCAGATTTCGAGCCGCAAGCGCGCCGGATTATCGCCCATTGCGGTCTCGAATGGGACGACGCCTGCCTTGCCTTCGACAAAGCCCCTCGGCCGGTCAGGACGGCGAGTTCTGCTCAGGTCCGCCAGCCGATCTATCGCAGCTCGGTTGGCCGCTGGCGGCCTGACGAACCCCTTCTCCGACCGCTGCTCGATGGGCTCGGCCCGGATCTGGCCGGCGATCGCGCGGCTGCAGCCGAGCCATCATCCTGATCCGCAGTTGGATCACAAATCCGGCAGCTCGATGACCAGCCCGTCCTGGCCGGGCTCGACGCCGGCGGGCAGTTCGGCGCTGAGCTCGCGATAGTCCAGGCTCTGGTCCATATGGGTCAAAATGGCGCGGCGCGGTCCTACCCGGGCGATCCAAGCCAGTGTCTGCGCCAGATGGCTGTGGGTCGGATGCGGGGTGCGCCGCAGGCAGTCGACGATCCAGAGTTCGACGCCGGCGATCGCCGCAAAGGCCTCGTCGTCGAGCGTGACGACATCGGTCGAGTACGCCATCGGGCCGATGCGAAAGCCCAGGGTGGTGCTGAAACCGTGATCCTGCGCGAACGGCACGACGCGGACACCCTCGATCGCGAACGGGCCGCCGATCTCGTGCGGCGCGACGGTCGGCTTGTAGTATCTGCCGGGCTCGGACACCGGCTTCAGAGCATAGCCGAACCGCTGCCCGATTTCGGCCGAGGGTCTTGCGGTCGGCCCAGATCGGAATGGCCCGGCCCATCAGCCGGTTCACCGAGCGCAGATCGTCGATGCCATGGAGATGGTCGGCATGGGCGTGGGTCATCACCACCGCGTCGAGCCGCTTTACGCGCGCATCGATCATTTGCTCGCGCAGATCGGGCGAGGTGTCGATCAATATCGCGACCGGGCCGACTTCGACCAGCACCGAGGCGCGGCGGCGGCGGTTGCGCGGGTCGGCCGGATCGCAACGGCCCCAATCCGGCCCGATCGCCGGCACGCCGGTCGACGCGCCGCAGCCGAGGATCGTCACCCTCATTGGCGAGTGGAGTGCCAGCGGGCGGGACCGCCTTGGCGAACAGACGAAAAAAATTGGCAGTCGTCTGCGCCGCCAGGCGTCTCGGGCTCGATGTCCTTCAGCTCGGCCACCGCGGCGGCCGTGCGCACGACGAACGCCGGCTCGTTGCGCTTGCCGCGCATACGGCACCGGGGCGAGATAAGGCGCGTCGGTTTCGACCAGCAGCCGGTCGAGCGGCAAGTCGCGTACGATCGCCCGCAAGATCCCCGGCATTCTTGAAAGTGACGATCCCGGAGATCGAGATGTAGAAGCCGAGCGCCAGCGCCGCTTCGGCCAATTCCCGGCCGGTCGAAAAGCAATGGATGACGCCGGGCGGCGGCTGTTCCTCGTCGAGGATCGCGGCTCTCTCGGCGTCGGCGTCGCGGGCGTGGACGATCAGCGGCAATCCGGTCGCCGCGCGAGGCCGCGATATGGGCGCGGAACAGGCTCTCCTGGATCTCGCGCGGGCTCAAGTTCGTAATGGAAATCGAGCCCGGTCTCGCCGATGCCGACGACCTTGGGATGCGCGGTCAGCGCCACCAGCTGTCGGCGGCGCATCGCCCGGCTCGGCCGCCGCTTCATGCGGATGGACGCCGACCGAGCACCAGATCGCCGGCGTCGGCCTCGGCGATCGCGCGCACCGGTCGAATTCGTCGAGCCTGGTGCCGATCGTCAGCATGGTCTCCGACCCCGGCCGCTCGCGCGCGCGCCAGACCGCCTCCCGCTCCTCCGCAGATCCGGAAAATCGAGATGGCAGTGGCTGTCGACCAGCATCACGCCCTGCCCTCCCCGCCGCTCATGCGGCCGGCGCTTCGACATAGCGCGGGAATATGCCTTCGGGCTTCGGCAGTCGGTGCCCGGCGCCAGCGGCGGCGCTGCCGAGCGCCGCGAAATCGCGCGACTCCGCCGGCACGGCGAGCTGGTCGAGCAGCTTCGCCGCCGCCTGCGGCACCACCGGCTGCACCAGGATGGCGAGATGGCGGATCGTCTCGGCCAGCACATAGAGCACCGTCGCCATGCGCGCGCGGATCGGTCTTGCCGCAGCGCCCAGGGCGCCTGCTCGTCGACATAGCGGTTGGCCTCGGCCACCACCTGCCAGATCGATCTCGAGCGCGCGGTGGAATGCCTGCTCGGCGATATTCGGCGCGCACTTGTCGAGCAGATCGCCGGCGCTCGTCGAGCAGCGCCTCGTCGGCCGGCGGCGAGCGCGCCCGGGCTCGGGCACCCGGCCGCCGCAATTGCGGTTGATCATCGACCAGCACGCGCTGCGCCAGATTGCCGAAATCGTTGGCGAGGTCGCCGTTGATGCGGTTGACCACGGCGCGGTGCGAGAAATCGCCGTCGCTGCCGAACGGCAGCTCGCGCAGCATGAAATAGCGCACGGCATCGACGCCGTATGTCGTCGACCAATGCTCCGGCGGGATGAAATTGCCGAGCGACTTCGACATTTTCTGGCCTTCGACCGTCCACCAGCCATGGGCGAAGACGCGCTTGGGCGGCGCGATGCCCGGCCGCCATCAGGAAGGCCGGCCAGTAGACGCAGTGGAAGCGCACGATGTCCTTGCCGACCATGTGCAGATCGGCCGGCCAGTAGCGTCGTAGAAGCTCTCGTCTCGGTGTCGGGATAGCCGACCGCCGTGAGGTAGTTGGTCAGCGCGTCGAGCCAGACATACATGACGTGCTTGGGATTGCCCGGCACCGGGATGCCCCAGGTGAAGCTGGTGCGCGAGATCGACAGATCGCTGAGCCCGCCCTTGACGAAGCTCATCACCTCGTTGCGGCGCGCGCGCGGCGCGATGAAATCGGGATTGCGCTCGTAATACGCGAGCAGCCGGTCCTGCCAGGCCGACAGGCGGAAGAAATAATTCTCCTCCTCGACCCATTCGACCTCGGCGCCGGTCGGCGCCTTGCCGTCGACGAGCTCGCTTTCGTCGTAAGAACGCCTCGTCGCGCACCGAATACCAGCCGGCGAATTTGCCGAGATAGATCTCGCCGCGCCGCTCGAACTCCTGCCACAGCGCCTGGCTGGCGCGGATGTGGCGCGGCTCGGTGGTGCGGATGAAATCGTCGTTGCTGATGTTCATCAGCCTGTCCATGTCGCGGAAATTCTGCGACACGCGGTCGCAGAATTCCTGCGGTCGAGAGCCCGGCGGCGCGCGCCGACTTGCTCGACCTTCTGGCCGTGCTCGTCGGTGCCGGTGAGGAACATCACCTCGCGCCCGTCGAGCCGCATGAAGCGCGCCAGCGCGTCGCAGGCCACCGTCGTGTAGGCATGGCCGATATGCGGCGGATCGTTGACGTAATAGATCGGCGTCGTGATGAAATAAGGCCGGCGCCGCTCATGATCCTCTCCTGAGCCCCAATATGGGCCCAAGCTGCCGGCGATCCAGCGCGCAGCGGCGCCGACGGTTCTAGCGCGCGCCGCCTCGAGCGCAAAAAAGGCGTTCAGCACGACCTGCTTGCGGTCGAGGTTGAGCCGTCGCACCGCGGCAAAATGCTGGTCGAGGTTTCCCCATACCTCGACCCATCGATCAAGGCTCGGCGCGCGCCGCGAGGCGCCGCATCGCCGCCGCCTCGCCGGCGACAATGTCGCCTCCGCCGGCGCCGCGCGCCGCGCCAGCGCCACCATGCGCGCGAGCCAGCCGCGGCAGCAGCTCCGCCACCGGCGCGAAGGCATCTGCCGCGTCGGCTGCGCGCGAGCCGTCGGCGAAGCCGTGCAGCTCGCGCGTCGATCGCCGGCAGCGCTCCAACAGCTCGATCAGCTGCGATAGAGCTCGAGCCCCCGGCCGTCGGCGAGCTCAAGCGCGCGGCCGATGCTGCCGTGCGCAAGCGGCCGCCAGCGCTGCGGCTTCGCCGGCGGCGAGCTCCGGGCGCTAGCGCGCGAGCAGCCGCCGCGACCAGTCGCGGCGGCAGCGGCGCAGCGCCAGCCGCCGGCAGCGCGAGCGGATGGTCGGCAGCAGCCGGCCCGGATTGTCGCTGACCAGCAGCAGCACCGCGCGCGCGGGCGGCTCCTCGAGAATTTTCAGCACCGCGTTGGCGGCGTTGCGGTTCATCGCGTCGGCGCCGTCGACAATGACGACCCGCCAGCCCCTCCTCCGCGGCGGTCAGGCGCAGGAAACGCGGCGATCGCGCGCGTGTCGTCGACGACGATCTCGCTGCGCAGCCGCCGGCGGCGCGGGTCGTAGCCGCGCTCGACCACCAGCAGATCGGCGATGGCCGCCCGAGGCGACGCGGCGAAAGACCGGCTGTTCGGGGCGACCGCGAGACCCGATGCGGCTTGAAGCGCCGAGCAGATCAAGCCGGCCGCGCCGGCCCGTCTCCGTGCGCCAGCAGAAAGCGCGCGAAGCGGAACGCCAGCGTCGCCTTGCCGATGCCGCGCGGGCCGGTGATCAGCCAGGCATGCGGCAGCCGGCCGGCGAGATAGGCGCTCGAGCGCCGCCTCGGCCGCCTCATGGCCGACGAGCTCCGGGTTCTCCCGCGGCGGCGGCACGGCGCCGTCCGCCTCGGGCTCCGGCTCTCCGCGCGAGCCATCGACGGCCTCGCACTCATCGCGCGACTGGCGCGACGACGGTGACTCCCGCTTCATCCGGCGAGGGCCCAGCGCTGACGCCCAGCCCGCCGCGCTACCGCTCGACGTCACGGCTGCGATGCGACCGCTCTCCGGCGGCGCACCGGCGGCGTCGATGACGACGCAGCGCTCCGGCTCGCGGCGGCGATGTCGAGGAAACCCAGCGCGCAGGCGCTCGTGGAAACTCGGGTCGCATGCGCTCGAACCGGGTCGCGTTGCCGGCGCGCCGGGCGGTGCGCGCGCGAGCCCATCGGCGACCGGCAGATCGAGGATCAGCGTCAGGTCCGGCATGAAATCGCCGGCGAATGAGCCGATGCAGCTCGACGAGCCGCTCGCGCGCGAGGCCGCGGCCCGCAGCCCTGATAGGCCACGGTCGAATCGGCGAAGCGGTCGACACAACACAGTGCGGCCCGCGGCGAGCGCCGGCCACATCCGTGGCGACGAGATGGCCGCGCCGCGCCGCCACCATCAGCAGCGCCTCGCTCGCGCATCCCAGCGCTCGGGCGCGCCGTCGAGCAGCAGCTGCCGGATCGCCTCGGCGCCCGGCGAGCCGCCGGGCTCGCGCGTCGCCAGCGCGTCGATGCCGGCCGCGCTTGAGCGCCGCGACCAGCAGCGCGATCTGGGTCGATCTTGCCGGCGCCCTCGCCGCCCTCGAAGGTGATGAAGCGGCCGCGCGTCAGCGCTCAGTGCCGTGACCACAGACGAGATAACCGGCGGCGGCGCGACGCGGCCGAGCGGATTGAGCCGCGGCAACTCCGCCGCGACCAGCGGGACCTCGATCGGCGCCATGTCGGGCGCGGTGACGACGATCTTGCCGACCGGCTCGCCCTTGGTCACCGGCGCCTTGACCGGACTGCCGTCATAGACCGCGGTCACCTTCATGCGCTGGGCGCGCCTTGCGCGGCAGGGTGACGACCATATCCTTGGCGGTCGTCAGCCGGCACCTTGGTCTCGTCGCCGAGCCAGACCGGCGCGTCGTCGACGGTTCGCCGGCCCTGACAGACGATAGTCGCTGAATTCGCGAAACGCCCATTCGAGCAGCCTTTCGCTCTCTTCGGAGCGCGCCTTCATTGTTGGCATGCCCGCCAGCACCATGACGATGCGGCGGCCGTCGCGCAGCGCCGAGGCCGTCGAGGCCGTAGCCCGCCTCCTCGGTGTGGCCGGTCTTGATCCCGTCGACGCCGAGATTCTTGTAGAGCAGCGGATTGCGGTTGCCCTGCTTGATGCCGTTGTAGGTGAAATCCTTCTCCGCTCGTAGTGATAGTGCTCGGGAAAATCGGCGATGAGTGTGGTCGGCCAGCGTCGCGAGGTCGTGCGCCGTGGTGTATTCCTTCGGGATCGGGCAGGCCGTCGACATTGGCGAAATGCGTGTCGTCGAGGCCGATCTCCTTGCCGTCGCGTTCATCTGCTCGACAAAGGCCTCGGTGCTGCCGGCGAGGCCTTCGGCGAGGACGACGCAGGCGTCGTTGCCGGACTGGATGATCATGCCGCGCATCAGATCTTCGACCTGATCTTGCCGCCGAGCGGCACGAACATTTTCGACCCGCCGGTCCGCCACGCCTTCTCGCTGACCGGCAATTC
>CAWGFH010000026.1:0-76726 GCA_963821795.1 uncultured Alphaproteobacteria bacterium | reverse complement strand
GCCGATCCGGCTGCGATGGGCTACTGGCTCCCACGGCGGCTCCCCTCGTCCTCATTGATCTCAGTGGCGCGGTGAGAGGGCAATGTCGATCCAACCGAGCGGGGTTATCGTGGCGCGATCGCCGGACACAACAGCACCGTGGTCATCGCGGATTCGATGATCGCCGGGCCTTTGACGACTTGCCCCGGGGCTAAGGCGTCGAAATCCCAGACCGCCGCCGCGATCCACTCGTCGAGCCAAATTCGCCGCTGACAGCGAGGCCTCGCCAGCTCCGCCTCGGGCAAACAGGGCTCCTGTGGCAATGCCGAAAGGATGCCGGCGACGCCGACCCTGGCATTGACGAGGACTGTGTCCTGGTCGGGTGAGGAATAGGTGTAAAGCTCTTCGTGACGGCGGTGAAACCGCTCGACGATCTGCGCCAGGGGATCGGGCATGGTCCAGTCGACATCGTCGAGCGGCACGGCAATCTCGAACACCTGCTCGCCGTAGCGCATATTGACCGAGCGCGTGGCTCGCGTAGGCCCGTCGAACGAGGCGCCCAACCGCGTCAGCCCCTCGGCCTCCATCTCATAGAAAAGCCGTTTGATCGCGGCCCCGTCAAGCGCGCGGGTATGGCCGATATGGGTGCGCGCGACCTCGAAGCGCAGATCGGTGGTGAGCATGCCCGAGGCCAACAGGCACAGCAGCGACCCCTGGCACGATCGACCCGCGTCAGGTCGAGTTGGCGGGCGGGGATGTCGTTGAGCGTGCAGCCCCGAGGCCCCGCCAAAGGCGAGCAGGGCGAATTGCCTTGGGTCGACGCCGCGGCGCACCGAGACCAGTCGCACCCCCTCGGCCATATTCGTGTTGACGACGCGATGGATCCCGTGAGCCGCGGCGAGCCGGCTGGTGCCGAGTCCGGCGGCGATACGGTCCACCGCGGCCTCAGCCGCTACGCGGTCGAGCCAGTCGCCGACCGCCCAGAAAGCTCGCCTCGTCGAGATAGCCCAGCACCAGATTGGCGTCGGTGACCGTGGCCTCGGCGCCGCCGCTGCCATAACAGGCCGGGCCTGGAACCGCGCCGGCGCTGTGCGGGCCGACATGCAGGATGCCGCCGTTATCGACCCCGGGGCAATAGAGCCGCCGCCAGCGCCGATACTGGCGATGTCCAGGCTGTTCAGCGCGATCGCCTGGCCGGCGACGCAGCAGGTTGGTGCCGACGGATGCGGACCCACCGCGACGATCAGGGAGATATCGGTGCTGGTCCCTCCCATGTCGAACGGGATCAGATTGGCGGCGCCGACCAGCCGCGCCGCATGGACACTGCCCGGCAACACCGCCCGCCGGCCCGGAGAGTACGGCGCCCGCCCCGAGCCGGCCCGCCTCGTCTATCGGTGCGACACCGCCATGCGACTGAATAATCAAAGTTGGCCCGCGATACCCAGCCTCGGCGAGGCGTCGCTCGAGCCGCTCCAGATACCGCGATCAACCCGGCCCCCAACATAGGCGTTGACCACGGTCGTCGAGATTCGCTCGAATTCCTTGATCTGCGGCAACACCTCGGCGGACAGCGAAGGTTCAACGCCCGGCAGCTCGCGTTCGACGGCTTGGCGGGTAGCCTTTTCATGTCGCGGATCGTGCCAAGCGTGGAGATAGCACACGGCCACCGCCTCGACCGGTTCGCGCTTGAGCACGGCGATCGCCTGGTCTAGCGAAGCCTGATCGAGCGGCGTCTCGACCCTGCCGTCGCCGCGCAGACGCTCACGCACCCAGCCGCAGCCGGCGCGCAACGAGCTGCTCGGGTCGCAGACGAGATTGTAGCGGTCGTCCTTGACCCCTCGGCATCTTCAATCACATCATGATGCCGCGGCGCTTTGCCGGCGACCGGCTGGTCATCGCCAGCCATAACCTCGGCAAGGTCGAGGAGATCGCCGCGCTGTTGGCGCCGTTCGCGGTCGGGGCTGTCTCCGCTGGGGAGCTGGGCCTGCCCGAGCCCGAGGAAACCGGAGACAGCTTTGAGGCCAACGCGGCGCTGAAGGCGACGGCCGCGGCGGCCGCTACCGGGCTGCCGGCGCTCGCCGACGATTTCGGGTCTTGTCGTGCCGGCCCTGGACGGTGCGCCCGGCATTTATTCGGCACGCTGGGCCGGTCCGGCCAAGGATTTCCGCATGGCGATGGCCCGGGTGCAGCGCGAACTCGGCGGCCGCGACCGCAATGCCTGCTTCGTCGCGGTCCTCGCGCTCGCCTGGCCCGATGGTCGTACCGACCTGTTCCGAGGCGAGGCTGCGGGCGGTCTCGTCTGGCCTCCGCGCGGCGAACGCGGCTTCGGTTACGACCCGATGTTCGTTCCCGAGGGCGGTAATCTGACCTTCGGCGAAATGGAGCCGGCCGAAAAGCACCGGATCAGCCACCGCGCCCGCGCTTTCGCCAAGCTCGTCGCGGGGTGTTTCGCCGGCGACTGAGATGGCCTCGGCCGAACCGCTCGCGGTTTATATCCACTGGCCGTTCTGCCGGTCGAAATGCCCGTATTGCGACTTCAACAGCCATGTCCGCGACAAGGTCGACGCCGCCCGTTGGACGCGCGCCCTATTGGCCGATCTCGACCATCAGGCGGCGCTAATGCCGGGGCGGGTCGTCGGCTCGGTGTTTTTCGGCGGCGGGACGCCGTCTTTGATGCCGCCCGAGACGGTCGCCGCACTGATCGAGCGGGTGGGGCGGCATTGGGCATTCGCAGCCGACATCGAAATCACTCTCGAAGCCAACCCGAACTCTGCCGAGGCCGGGTATTTCCGCGGCTTTGCGATGGCAGGGGTCAACCGGCTGTCGCTCGGCGTTCAGGCGCTCGACGCAGCATCCTTGGGTTTTCTCGGCCGCGCCCATGACCGCGCCGAGGCGATCGCCGCGATCAAGCTTGCCGCTCGAATCTTCGACCGGTTCTCGTTCGACCTGATCTATGCCCGCCCCGGCCAGTCGGTCGCCGCCTGGCAAGGCGAACTCGACGAGGCGCTGAGCCTCGCCGGCGACCATATCTCCCTCTACCAGCTGACGATCGAGCCCGGCACCGCCTTTGCGACAATGGCGCGGCGCGGCGAACTCGTGCCGTCCGAAGAGGACACCGCCACGACGCTTTATGAAGCTACCCAAGAACGCCTGGCCGCTGCCGGGATGCCGGCCTATGAAATCTCGAACCACGCCCGCCCTGGCGCCGAGAGCCGCCACAACCTGGCCTATTGGCGCTATCAGGATTATGCCGGCGTCGGCCCCGGTGCGCATGGCCGGCTGACCCGCGCCGGCGCTAAATACGCGACCCGCCAGCGCCGGCTGCCCGAAGCGTGGCTCGGCGCGGTCGAAAGCGTCGGCACCGGCCTCGAAGAAACCGCACCGATCGACCGCAACACCGCGATTGAGGAAATGCTGATGATGGGGTTGCGTCTCAGCGAAGGCGTTGCGCGGGCGCGGATAGAGAAAGTTGCGGGTCAGGCGGTCGAAGCGCTGTTCGCCCGCACCCTCCCGCCGCTGATAGAAGGCGGCTTTCTTACTGTCGGCCGCGACAGCCTCGCCGCCACCGTTGCGGGCCGCCAGCGGCTCAACGCCCTGCTCGCCGCCCTTCTCGGTTGAAGCCATCGGTGCCATGGCCGGCGGCCGATAGCTGGTGCGCCGACACCGTTTATAATCTCCGGATGCCGGCCCGCTAGGGAAAGTAGCCCGGGAGGCAGCGATATGCCGCGCCAGCCATATGACTATGTCGTCGTCGGGGCCGGATCGGCCGGTTGCACCTTGGCCAATCGGCTCAGCGAGGACCCGGACACGCGCGTATTGCTGCTGGAGGCGGGCGGCTGGGACCGTGATCCGTGGATTCACATCCCGCTCGGCTGGGGCCGCCTATTGCAGCGGCGCCGGCACGATTGGATGTATTTCGCCGAACCCGAGGCGACGATAGACGGCCGGCGGATCGAGTGCGCGCGCGGCAAGGTCGTCGGCGGCTCGTCTTCGATCAACGCGATGCTCTATGTGCGCGGCCATCGCGGCGACTACCAACGCTGGGCGGATGCCGGCCTCAATTCCTGGTCTTACGCCAATGTGCTGCCTTACTTTCGCCGCCAGGAAGCCTGGGAAGGCGGCCCCGGGCCCTACCGCGGCGGTGACGGGCCGCTGACTGTGCGATTCTCGCGTTATTCCGATCCGGTGATCGATGCCTATATGGCCGCAGGGGCTGCTGCCGGGCACAAACAGACCGAGGACTATAACGGTGCGCAGCAGGAGGGTTTCGGCCGGTCGCAGATGACGATCCGCGCCGGGCGGCGATGCAGCGCCGCAGCCGCCTATCTGCGCCCGGCGCTGGCCCGGCCCAATCTCGATGTCGTGGTCGGCGCGATGGCGGCGCGCGTCCTGTTCGAGGGCAGCCGAGCCGTCGGCATGGAATATCTGCACGGGAGCGAGCGCATCGCCGCCCGTGCCGAGCGCGAGGTCATCCTGTGCGGCGGCGTCATCAACTCGCCGCAGCTGTTGATGCTGTCCGGGATCGGCGATCCGGCGGCGCTCGGTCTGCTCGGTATTGCGGTAAAGGCGGCGCTGCCCGGCGTCGGGCGTAACCTGCAGGATCACCTTTCGGTCTCGGTGAGCTATGCCCGCAAGCAACCGGGCCCGTTGCATGCCAGGATGCGGGCAGACCGCATCGCGCTGGACCTGGTCAGGAGCTATTTTCGCGGCGACGGGATCGCGGCCGATCTGCCGGGCGGGCTGGTGGCGTTTCTGAAGACCGCGCCAGAGCCCGCTCTGCCCGATCTGCAGCTCTTGTTCAATGCTGCGCCGATGGCGGCCTCTCCCTACTTCCCGCCCTTTGTGCCGGCCTATGCCGACAGCTTCGCCTGTCGTGCCGTGCTGCTGCGCCCCGAAAGCCGGGGGCGGCTCGAACTCGCCTCAACCGGTCCGCAGGTTCCGGTCCGTATCCATCAGAATTTTCTCGCCACCGACAAGGACTGGGCGGTCTTGCGCGCCGGGCTGCGGATGGTGCGCGATATCGGCGAAACCGCACCCTTGGCCCCGTTTCGCCGCAGGGGAGATCGCCCCCGGCCCTGACCGCCGCTCCGATGGCGAGCTCGACGCTCATATCCGCGCCACCGCAATCACGGTCCACCATCCGCTCGGTACCTGCAGGATGGGCAGGCCAAGCGACCCTAACACCGTCGTCGATCCCGAACTGAGGGTCCTCGGCGTGGAAGGGCTGCGTGTCGTCGACGCCTCGGTGATGCCGGATTTGGTCGGCGGCAACATCAACGCCGTGGTGATCATGATCGCGGAAAAAGCCGCCGACCTGATCCGCGGCCACCCGCCACTCGCTCCAGCCAATGTGTGACGAAGGATGGGCCGCTAACCCCTTCTACAGGGGAGCTGGAGCGGGTTTCGTGGCCGCTTAAATTAAATCGCCACAGCAGACTTTTGCGGATCCCGACGAATTCGGGATCGCTGCGGTCGCGTGGCCGTGACAGCGGGACAGCAATTGCCTCGCCGAAACCCTCGCGACCAGCCCCCATGACGACGATCTTGTCTGCAAGGTATACGGCTTCCTCGATGTCGTGGGTCACCATGATCATCGTTGCCCCGTTGTTCAGCCAGAGCTGCTCCAGCTCTTGCTGCATGCGCATTCTGGTCATGGCGTCGAGGGCGCCGAGCGGCTCGTCGAGCAGCAGGATCTCGGGATTCGGTCACCAGGGCGCGGGCAATGCCGATGCGCTGCGCCATACCCCCCGACAATTGGCCCGGATAGGCCGATGCGAATGCCTCAAGTCCGACCAGCCGCAGCGCGTCGTCCACTTTTCGGTCGATCGCCTGGCGGGGCCGGGCGCGCAATTCGAGCCCGAAGCTGACGTTTTTGCGCACGGTCAGCCAAGGGAGGAGGCGTGGTTCTTGGAAGACCATGAGCCGCTCGCTGCCAACTCCGCCGACCACTTTGCCGTTGACCGCGACCGACCCGCAATCGGCGGCTTCCAACCCGGCGATGATTCGCAACAGCGTGGTCTTGCCGGAGCCGCTCTCCCCGACGATCACGACAAACTCGCCGCGCTCGATGTCGAGGTCGAGACGCCCGAATACAGGATGCACCCGTCCATCGATGACGAAGGATTTGCCGAGGTCGCGTATTGCGAGTTCGTGACCGCTGCGCTCCTGTCGGTTCATGGTGCGCTCCATGTTACTGCTGCGCGAGATGTGCGAGGCCGTTGAATCGGTTGGTCTCGACGTCCTCGGGCGTGAACTGCCCCGGCTTGAGCTTGCCGCCACGCACCAGGGTATCGATCCAGAACCGCGCGTCGTGGTCCGTATAGAGTGCGTGCGCGCGCACGCCGAAGCCCGGCCAGTACACGGCGAGGCCGGGGTTCTCGCCGCGCTGCTTGAGGATGTCGGCGACCAGCCTTTTCGCGTCGCCGGGATGGACCTGGGTCCAATCGACGGCGTTGGCGGAGGCGGTCACGAAATCCTTCACCGCCTGTGGATGCGTCTCGATGAAGGCGCGCTTCATCGCAACGGTGCCGAGCGTGATATTGCCCAGCACCTGGTAATCGGTAAACAGCACGCGCACGCCACCCGTGGCCTCGATCTTGCCCGCGAACACACTCTGCCACTTGCCAACCGCGACTACGTCGGCCTGTCTGTGGCGCAAAATCAGCTCCAGCTGCGGCCCGGGCGCGGCGATCAGGTTGGCGGCATCCTCGGGCAGGCCGTTGCGGCGCAGATATTCCCGCATCACGTAGTCGAGGTGCGCACCCAGCGTGTTCACCGTGACGGATTTGTCGCGCAGGTCCTGCGCTGTCCGGATCGGGCGGTCGGCGAGCACGAAGAACTTGCTGTACGCGTGTTCGCTGACACCGTCGCCGGGCAAGACGCCGAGAATTTTGGCGCCGCCAGCCAGGGCATTGATGATCGCAGGGGTTGCGGCGCCGGCAATGTCGACCGACCCACCGGCAAGCGCCACGAGGCTCCCCGGCCCACCTTGGCTGAAGCCGACGGGATCGAGCCGCAACCCATTGTCCTTGAGCCAGCCGAGCGCCGAGGCAATTTCGTATGAGGTGACGCTGCCACCGCCGGTCAGGTAGCGGATCGTCACTTCTTCCGCGCGGCCTTTTCCGGCGCCGATACCTTGTGCGATTGCGGTGATCGTGAGCAGTGTCGCAACCAGAACGCCTGGGTAATGCGGACGCCGTCTCATTGCACGCTCCTGGTTATTTTGATCACTATCAGGCCGCCCCGCGCACCGCCGGCTTCGCCTGCCGCGGCGTCTCCCAGCGGCACAGCCATTTCTGAACAGCGAGCAAAGCGGCATTGACGACGAGTCCGATCAAGGCAAGGAGGACGATCGCCGCGAACATCGTCGGGATTTCGAAGTTGTATTGCGAGTTGATGATCAGGAAGCCGAGCCCTCGTCTGGCGCCGATCATCCCCGCCGCGACGAGCAGCAGGAGTGAGATCGTCGCGCTGAGCCTGAGACCGACAAAGATGGCCGGCGTTGCCGCCGGTAGCACGACGCGGCGGAACACTTCCGCCCGCGAGGCGCCAAAGACGCGCGCCATCTCGACCAGCTGCAGGTCGACGAGCTTGACGCCGGATATCGTGTTCAAGAGGACCGGGAAAAATGCGGCCCACCAGATGATTGCGATCTTCGACGTTTCGCCGAGACCCAGCAACAGGATGAAGATCGGATAGATCGCCAGCGCCGCGGTCTGGCGGAACAGTTGCAGCAGTGGATCGGCAAGTTCTTCGAAGCGCCGGAACGATCCCATCAACAGGCCGAGCGGCACCGCGAGCCCGACTGCGAGCCCGAATGCCAGGCCTGATCGGCCGAGGCTGACCAGCATGTTGTCCAACAATTTGCCGTCGGCGAACCCGTCGAACATCGCTGCGACGACGGTTGTGAACGGCGGAATGACCGATGCGTCGACCAATCCGAACTGGGACGCGAATTGCCAGGCGAGGAGGAACGCCGCCACCGCGCCGTAGCGCCGCGACCATTTGATGACGACGAATCCGGGAGCATTTACCCCGATCTGGACAGATCGCCGCGATGCGCGATCGGGGGCGGAAGGCGGCGGCGCGTGGAACGAGACGGCTCGCGCCACGGCCGGCCGATGCGGCGTCTGGCGCGACAAGATGGAGTGTGGGTTGATCGTCATCGCAACCTCGTGCGGAAGGAGGAATAGCGAGGCCTTGCAGGCTCAGCGAGACGCGCGCACGCGCCTGGCTAAATTCGACTGGATGCGGATTGTCGCGGGTGAAGCCGTAGAGCCCGGCCGGCGATTGCAGACTTTTAGTGGTGATTCAACAACAGGCCGAGGCTGCCGGCCCGTATCTGCCATTCCAGGTGTGTTGAAGCGCCATTGTCATTGCATCACATCCCCAAAACATAGATCCAAAGGATGCGCAATGAACAATACTGTGTAAATAGTGATGTATTGCTTTTATTTCGCAAATGAGATATCGTAATTTTTCGGAAGGGCGCGAAACAGAAAATTATTCCTCTTCGTTTTCTTCTGGGCTGCGGCGGTCGCGAAAGGCACCGTTATGCAGCGGGTAAGCCGTGCTGTACTTGATCCGCTCTATCGCGAAGCGCGAACAGACGTTTTTCACCGGCGCCACGGCGATCAGCCGTTTGTAGAAGGCATCAAACTCGGCCATGTCGGCAATCGCGACCTGCAACAGGTAATCGGTGTCACCCGCCATCCGGTAGACCGCCATCACTTCGGGCATCGCCGAGACGCCGGTGCTGAAGCGCTCAAGCCATTCGGGCGTGTGTGCGCTGGCCTCGACGCCGACAAACACCGTCAAGCCGACCCCGACCAGTTCCGATCCACCAGAGCAACCCGCCGCGCGATGACCCCATTGGCTTCGAGCTTGCGAATGCGCTTCCAGCAGGGAGTCGCCGACAACCCGACCTTTTCCGCGAGCTGCGCGAGCGACAATGTCGCGTCGTCCTGCAACAGCTCCAACAGCTTTCGGTCGATTCCGTCCATGGGCTCCAGCAGCCTTGCTCTATCGCCTCTCGCGCGGCGCCTCACGCCCGAGTCGCATGCTCGGCGAGATCGTCGTAAATCAGCGGTAATTCGCGCAACGCTATCTGCTCATCTTTCGCCATCGCTCTGTTTGGGTTCGCGCAGACGCTGGCGAGCCTCTGTCGCTCGGAACATCCGAGAGTATGACGCTATGAAGCGCCCGTCGGCCGGTCAAGGCCGATTATACAGGCAGGCGGTCGAAAACCTTTCTAATCTATATAGATATAATGTATAATACCTATAGCGTCTCGCACCCACCACTGGTAGTTCGTTGGCGGTGGCGCCTCGCCTGCCCTCGGCATCGTCGGCAAGGACCCGTCAAGGCCCAGAGCAGCCCGTGCCAGACGATGTGCGGGGAGTCGCCGCGGCGCGTACTAGCGGAGGGTGGCGGAGGGGATGAGATTCGAACTCACGATAGGGGTTTAACCCTATAACGGTTTAGCAAACCGCCGCCTTCAGCCACTCGGCCACCCCTCCACCAATGAGTGGGTCGACACGGCGCATGCCAGAGGATTTCTAGCCGCCGCCCGGCGTCGAGTCAATTCGACCGCGCCGCCATCCGTCCTTGCCTCGTTCGGCCGCATCCGGGGATACTGCGGCAATTGCCGGCTCGGAGGAGGAGAACGTGGAAATCGCGGAAACCCGGCGGGATGGCCTGCTGGTGCTGCGGCCGGTCGGGCGGATCGACAATCTGACGAGCGCCGCGTTCCAGGACCGGTTGTTGGTAGCCGCGCGCGCCGGCGCCGCCGACGTCGTCGTCGACCTTTCCGAGGTCGCCTATATTTCGAGCGCCGGCTTGCGGGCGCTGATGGCGGCGTCGCGGGCAAAGCCAAAGGAGCGCCGCATCGCCGTCGCCGCGCTCAACAGCATCGTCAGCGAAATTTTCGCGATCAGCCGCTTTGCCGAGATCATCCCGGTCTTCGATACCGTTGCGGCGGCGATAGCCGCCAGCGACGAGGCGTCGCATGCCCCGCTTCCCCCGGCGCCGCTGGGTGTGCATTTCTGGGGCAGCCGGGGCTCGTTGCCGGCTCCGCTCGGCGCCGCCGGCGTGCGCGGCAAGCTGCGCGACGCCTTGCTCGCCGCGCGCGGCCATGATCTCGACACCCCCGAGGCTATCGATGCCTTCATCGACCGCGAGCTGCCGTTCTCGGTCGCCGGCACCTATGGCGGCAACACCGCTTGCGTCGAGATCGTCACTGGCGGCGAGGAATATGTGCTGTGCGATCTCGGCACTGGGATACGCGAATTCGGCCGCAAATTGCTCGTCCGAGCAGGGAGCCGCAGCGCAAGCACTGCTTCAACGTGTTCCTGTCGCATCTGCACTGGGACCATGTGATGGGCTTCCCGTTCTTCCCCTTCGCCTATATCCCCGGCAACACCATCCGTATTCACGGTTGCAGCAAAGCCTTGGCGCCAAGCTATCCGCAACCAGCACTCCGATCCCGGTTTTCCGGTCGATTTCAACTCGCTGCCGGCGACGATCGAGTTTGTCGAGCTGGTGCCTGGCCGCAGTTATCAGGTGGCGGGTTTGTCGGTGCTGCCGATCCAACAGTTCCATACCGGGGAATCCTACGGCTATCGGTTTTCGCGCGACGACAAGGCGATCGTCTATTCGACCGATTGCGAGCATAAATATTCGATACTCGACGAATCGTACCCGTTCGTACATTTCTACCGGAATGCCGACCTGCTGATCTTCGACGCGATGTATTCGCTGGCGGATACGGTGTCGGTTAAGGAGGATTGGGGACATTCGAGCAATGTCATCGCGGTCGAGTTGGCGCAGGCGGCACGGGTCAAACGCCTTGCTCTGTTCCACCACGAGCCGGTCTTTGACGATCGCATGATCGAGGCCGTGCTCGGCGAGACGGTTCGCTTTGAGGAAATCAGCCGCGACGGGCACAAGGTCGAGGTGATTTCGGCCTTTGACGGGCTCGACCTGACGATCTGATTGATGGAAGCATTGCTCGGCCTGCGCGGCGATGGCGCAGAGCTTGGACGGCTGATCGGTTTTGCCGAAGAATTCGCCCGAAGTCAGCGCCTGCCCGAGGCGGAACGGGCGCGCTTGCTGGTCATACTCGAAGAGCTGTTCACCAATGCCGTGAAATATGGCTATCCCGACGGCGCCGCGGCGGCCGGCGGGATCGAGGTTGGGCTCGCAATAACAACGGGGCGACTCGAGATCAGCTTCAAGCGACGACGGCAGGCCATTCGATCCGCTGTCCCATTCGCCGCCCGATCTCTGCGGGGCGCCGGCCGACCGTCCGCTCGGCGGCCTCGGTCTGCACCTGCTGCGCTCGCTGGTCGACGATGCACATTACCGCCGCGAGCACGGCCGAAATTGCCTTGTTCTAGTCCGCAACTTTGCCCCGTCTGCTTAAAGGAGCAGTGTGCCGCAGAGCTTAATCGAGCGGGCGGCGCAATCCGGTTGCGATGTCGAGGTATTCGGGATCGTCGGGGCGCAAAACCCCGTGCCGGATGGCGAAATCGAGGATTACGAGGTTGACGTTGAACTTGAAGTCGGAACCGCTGCGAACGCGATCGAGCACCTGCGGCGGCCGTCATCAATGTGAAACCGGAAAACTCGCCGTCACGGTTTTGCGGCTCGAAATCGGCAGGCAACTCGAGATCATAGACAAACAGCACGTCATCGCGGATCCCGAGGGTGGTCTCCATGCGGTACGAGACGGCGCCGGCAGGGACGGCGCGGGCGATCAGGCCGGGCGGGATCATGGCTTCTTCATCGGCTTCCTTGACCAGGGTGTCGACCAACCCGTGGCCATTCCCGATCCCGCCGGCGACGAGGTTGTCCAGCTTGTTGGGCGCGGTGCGCTTGTCCGCGGAACGCCGGCCAACCCAAAGCATCAGCTCGTTCCGGTCCCGGCGATAGCCGTTCAAGTGCACGCCATAAGCCCGTGTGCCAAAAAACGGAACCGCACCGCGGTCGAGGCGAAACAGCGGAGCCGCGCCCCAGCGCACCGCGACATCGAAGGTCTCGTCACGCGTTTTCGGGATCTGCTTTTCGACGATCAGCGCGTCGACCACCCGGTCGACCGTCTGGCTGACCGCCTCGGGGCCACCCGATGCCACCAGCCTCACCATCTCCCCGGCCACGGCGAACACTTCGGGAAACCGGCTGAGCGCTTCGGCATTGTCGCGGCGCACCAGCCCGATCCGGTCGCCTCCGGCGAATAGCGGCACGGTTCGGGCCGGGTCGTAATTGTTGCAGCGGGCGATGTGGTCGGCAAACGGCATGGCTGTCCGGCGCTCCTCTCAGTCAGCGCCGTCACACTGGCTCAAGGTCAGCACCGCTTCGACGCAAGTGATCTGCCTCAGACAGGCGGCGATGTAATCGATGATATCGCGCCCGAGCCCACGCATTTGGATCTCGATCGTCAATCCGCTCTGATCGGCCCCCGACACCCAGCTGTGCCAACCCGAAGGCACCAGCCCGCGCTTGGCGAAAAGTTCGAGAACGCGCGGCATTACCCCGGGCTCGGCCCGGGCGTGAACGGAAAAATAAGCTGTCTGGGGAAAGCTGGTCTCAGCGGCGCTCGCGGCGACTGACGGCATGACGATACTCCTCGGCGAAGATAGGGCAAAGCCACGGAACCCGAACCCGTACCGGGTTCGGGACCGTAATTCGCCGGTCGCCTCGGCCATATGCCGTCTGTGCAGTCACGCCGACAGATGTAGGCCAGCCCGGCATCGGCGTCAACTTGCTGTCGCGGGCCGGCTCGCGTTGTCGCGGCGTTCCGGATCGAAACCCGTGCCTGGTCGTTTTCAAAGGCGAGGAATTGCAGGACAGGACCGGCAGCCATGGATGACCGCATCGTCGTGAATGAAACCCAGGCGCGTCAGGCGACCAAGGAAGGCGTCGTTCGGTACATCCTGGCGATCTCGTTGGTGCTCGTTGTAGTTCTATTCGCGGTCGCTTATTTACTATCACATTGAACGGAAGGGTGGACGGCCATGCTGCGCCTTGGTTTTTTGGTCGGGTTGATGCTGCTCACCGCCGAGGCTTGCAGTGTCGGTGCACCTGGGCGCGCCGGCGATATCCAGAACGTCAATGGCATTTCGGACGATATCTCGGCCGCGCGGATGACGCAGTCCGACTCGCTGAAAATTCCCGATCCGAACCTGCCGACCACTTACCCGCATAGTTATCAACTGCCGCAGGATTGACCGCAATCCGGGTGAAAGGGGTATCCGGCCGACTGGAGAGGCCGGTGACGCGTGACCGCCGTGCCGTGCTGGCTGCAGCCGGCGGGCGCTTGGCGCGGCCGAGCTTTTCCTCGCCGCGGCGCCGGGCGAAGCTTATCGCCGCGTCGCGCCGGACGGGGTGGTCGACCCCGAGCGGTTTCGAGCAGCCACCAGCTAGCCGGCCACGCCCTCGCCTGGGTTGCTGCTTCGGTGGAAGGATTGCGCCAGATCCGCGCTGGGCCCGGCGCCTCGACGACGGCGCCGCGTTCGGCTCTGCCGAGGCGCTGATCCTCGAAACCGCTTATGGCGAATATCTTGCCAGCTGGCAGGCGGCGTTCCGATGGCGCAGGGCGAATTCGCGCGGCCGCAGGATCTCGACCTTGCCGACGCCGAGACGGCGCCGCTGCGTGCCGGCGACGCCGGAGCAATGGCGGCCGCGCTTCCCCAGGCACGGTTGCGGCTCGGCGCATTTTTGGCGGAGACGGGCGAGGGCGGGTTCGGGCGGATCGGTCTCGACGATGCGACGCTCGACATGATACGCGATCAGGTACGCCGATTTGCCGAGCGGGCGGTCATGCCCTCTGCCCAGGATTGGCATCGCCGCGACTTGCTGATCCCGCTGCCCTTGATCGAGGACCTCGCCGGGATCGGTGTCTTCGGCCTGACCATCCCCGAGGAATATGGCGGCCTCGGTCTTGGCAAGGCTGCGATGTGCGTCGTCTCCGAGGAATTGTCGCGCGCTTATCTCGGCGTCGGCTCGCTCGGCACCCGGTCGGAGATAGCCGGCGAGTTGATCCGGCTCAACGGCACGCCGGCGCAGAAGTCACGCTGGCTGCCGGGGATCGCCTCGGGCGCGGTGCTGCCGACCGCGGTTTTCACCGAACCTGGCGCCGGCTCCGATCTCGCCGCGGTCGCGACGCGCGCCGTGCGCGAGGGCGATGCCTATCGCATTTATGGCGCCAAGACCTGGATTACCCACGGCGCCCGCTCCGACCTGATGACCCTGCTCGCGCGCACCGACGGCAGCGAGCGCGGCTATCGCGGGCTCAGCATGTTTCTCGCGGCTAAACCGCGCGGCAGCGACGCCGATCCGTTTCCGAGCACCGGGATCAGCGGCACCGAGATCCCGGTGCTCGGCTATCGCGGGATGAAGGAGTACGAGATCGCCTTCGACGGTTTCGCGGTGCCTGCCGACTGCCTGCTCGGCGGGGTCGAAGGGCAGGGCTTTAAGCAGCTGATGGCGACCTTCGAGAGCGCCAGGATCCAGACTGCGTCGCGCGCCGTCGGCGTGGCCCAGAACGCCCTCGAGCTGGGCCTCGCTTACGCCCTCGAACGCCGGCAATTCGGCAAGCCGCTCGCCGCCTTTCCGCGTGTCGCCGGCAAGCTCGCGCTAATGGCCATCGAAACAATGGTCGCCCGCCAGCTGACCTATTTCGCCGCTCGTGAAAAGGACCGCGGCCGACGCTGTGACGTCGAGGCCGGGATGGCCAAGCTGCTGGCCGCGCGCGCCGCCTGGTCGAACGCCGACAACGCCTTGCAGATCCATGGCGGCAACGGCTATGCGCTCGAATTCCCGATCAGCCGGGTGCTGTGCGACGCCCGCATCCTGAACATCTTCGAAGGTGCCGCCGAGATCCAGGCGCAAATCATCGCCCGCGGCCTGATCGCAGGGCGCAATTAGAGCAACAGCGCTGCCTACCGGGCGCGGCCGTCACTGATAGCGGTACGGGTCCTCTTCTGCGATCCCGTAGACCACCCATATTCGCCAAATGACGACGTTCGTGACGATCCTGCTCGTGCTGGCCCTGATCGGCGTGTTGACCGTGCTGGGGTTCGGCGTGGCGACGATGCTGCGGGGCGGCAACCCGCGCCGCTCGAACAAGCTGATGCAGATGCGGGTCGTCATGCAAGCACTGGCGCTATTGCTGCTCGCGGCTCTGATGCTGCTGGGAAGGCGCTGAAGATGGTGCGGCTGACCCGGATCTATACGCGCGGCGGCGACGGGGGCGAGACTTCACTCGGCGATGGTTCGCGCGCGCCGAAGCATGCGGTGCGCGTCGCCGCCTACGGCACGGTCGACGAGGCTAATGCCGCCATCGGGATCGCCCGCCTGCACGTTGCCGCCGCGGCCGATGCCGAAGCCGACGCGGTGCTCGGCCATATTCAGAACGATCTGTTCGATCTTGGCGCCGATCTGTGTACCCCGGAGGATGGGAGGCGGGGCGGCGGCGCATTGCGGATCTCAGCCGCCCAGGTCGAGAGGCTCGAACACGAAATTGATGCGATGAACGCGACCCTTCGGCCGCTCGACTCGTTCATCCTGCCGGGCGGCAGCGCCGCGGCGGCCTATCTCCACCTCGCCCGTACCGTAACGCGCCGAGCCGAGCGCCTGGTCAGCGAATTGGCCCAGGCCGAGCCGGTCAACCCCGAAGCGCTCAAATACCTGAACCGTCTCTCCGACCATCTGTTCGTGCTCGGCCGCCGGGTCAACGACAATGGCGCCCGCGACGTGCTCTGGGTCCCCGGCGCCAACCGCTGAAGTGCTCGCGCGGCTTGACGACGCGGTCTGTCAAACCGAGACTTGTCCGGGCACGGACAGGAGGCACCGCGATGCTGCCACGCGAGGAAAACGAGGTCCTGACTCAGGTCGGCAGGGGCACGCCGATGGGCCGCACGATGCGGCTCTATTGGATCCCGGCCTTGCTCGCGCGCGAACTGGCCGAGCCCGACGGTCCGCCGGTGCGGGTACGCCTCTTGGGCGAGGATTTAGTGGCGTTTCGCGACAGCGATGGCCGTATCGGCCTCGTCGACGAATACTGCCCGCATCGCCGCGCTTCGTTGTGGTTCGGCCGCAACGAGGAAAACGGCCTGCGCTGCGTCTATCACGGCTGGAAATTCGCCGTCGACGGCAGCTGCGTCGAGCAGATGAACGAACCCGAGCCGTTCTGTCACAAGGTGCACCTGACCGCGTATCCGACCGTCGAGTTGGGTGGCGTGATATGGACCTATATGGGGCCGCCGGAACGCACCCCGCCGGTGCCGAAATTTGCCTGGACGCAGGCGCCGCAGACGCATCGCCACGTCTCGAAGGTCATTCAGGAATGCAATTGGCTGCAGGCGCTTGAAGGCGGGCTCGACACTTCGCACGCGCCGATCATGCATCGGCTTTTAAAGGACAATGCCGGCCGCGGCGGCATCAGCCCGTCCAGCGCCTATGTCCGCGCCAAGGCGCCGAGCATCGTCGTCGATATCACCGATTACGGCTATCAATATGCCGGCATCCGGGCGCTCGGCGACGACGAGCGGCATATCCGCACCTACCACTTCATCCTGCCGTTTCATCAGATCCGCGCCTCGCGTTCGGAGCGCGGCAATCCGGTCGATGCCGGGCACATCTGGGTCCCGATCGATGACGAGAACACGATGGTCTACAATTGGGCCTACAGCGTCACCGACGAGCCGCTGACCGATCAGGACCGGCTCGAACGCGGCATCGGCAACGGTCCTTTGCATGTCGACCAAACCACCTTTCGTTCGAAGGCCAACCGCAGCAACGATTACCTAATCGACCGCGCGGTGCAGCGGACCGAGAGTTTCACCGGCATCGACGGCGTCAATGTGCAGGACCGGGCGATCCAGGAAACCATGGGTAGGATCGTCGACCGCAGCAAGGAGCACCTCGGACCGGCCGACAAGGCCATCATCCAACTGCGCCGGCTGCTACGGCAGGCAGTCGATACCGCCGATGAGGGCGGTGTCCCGGCGGGGGTGCGGCCGAGCTACTACCGGCTGCGCGCCGCCGAAACCGTCGTACCCCGCGCGAGCGACTGGCGCGTTTCGGTGCCGGAGGGGCTGGCGCGCGAAGAAATCTTGCACACGGTGTGACGATGGCCGAACAAGGTGAGGCGGCGGTCCCCCGACGCCGTCAAATTCGCCTCACCGCCGATGAGCAGGCGGCGTTTCTGCGCGACAATCCGAAATGCGCGCTGGCCACGATCGACCAGGACGGGTTCCCGCATGTCGTGGCGATGGGGTTTTATGTCGACGACGGCGTCTTCTACATGACCTCCTACGCCAAGGCGCAGAAGGTGCTCAATATCCGTCGCAATCCGAAAGTGGCTCTGATGGTCGAGACGGGCGGCAGCTATTCCGAGCTTCGCGGCGTCATGGTGCGCGGCACCTGCGAGATCATCGAGGATGTCGACACGGTCCGCGCGGTAATGAACCACCGCCGAGGCGCCGATCCAACCGGCCCGCGCGCCTCGGTTGACCGTGCCCCCAAACGCGTGGTCCTCAAGATAACCCCGCACAAGACCGCCAGCTGGGACCACAGCAAGCTCGGCGGACGATATTTACCCTGCGGCCGATCCATTTCCACGCAGCCGGTTCGGGCAACGAGCCAAGCACAATCGGCGGCAGAAAACGCCAACGGATCGCCTATATTCAACCCTGATCAGTCGCAACCCGAAGGAGCTTGACATGGCGGACGGCACCTCTTCGATCGTACCGACGACCCCGGCCGAGGCGGTCACCCCGCGCGGCATCAACCATCTTGTCATCAATGTGCGCGACATCGAGGAATCGCACAGATTCTGGACCGAGACCCTCGGCTTCAAGCAGGTCGCGTACTCGAAGCGCCGCAACGGCAAGATGCGGTTCTATTCGGGCGACCACGATGGCCGCATGAACCACCACGACATCGCGCTGTGCGAGAACCCGAACCTGCCAAAGCCGCCCGCCGATTGGTCGATGTTCGAGCAGCCGGTCGCGATCAATCACATCGCGATCACCTTGCCGGACCGCGAGGCGTGGCTGAGGCAATTGGCCTGGCTGCGCGCGCAGGGCGTCAAGTTCGAGCGCCGCGTCAACCATGGCATGACGCACAGCCTCTATATCGTCGATCCCAACGGCTACGGCGTCGAGGTGCTGTACGAACTGCCGCGTGAGGTTTGGGGCGAAAATATCCAAGGGGCGATCGACTACGCCGAGGCCGTGCCGACCGAAGGCGACGAGGCCTTTGTCGACGACACCAATTATCCGATGTTCGGCACTGCCGAGAAGGTCGCCGAATAGTATAGGCAGGCGGCGGGGCTCCGCCCTTTCCGCGCCAGGGTCGAGAAGAGGTTTGGCGACGCCGTCTGCTGCTGTTTTCGCCAGGATGACTGCAATGTAATATTGGCGTTCGAATTTGGTCCGTCGCGGCAGTTAGGGCAGACAGCACCATGATCAAGCGGTTTCATTCTCTCTATGTCGGCCAGATCGCGCTCGACAATATCGGGCTCAATGGCACGCCGGCGAACGATCGGCGCTATTCGAACGAGCGCTTGTCCGAGGTCTTTTGGACGGCGCGCGACGTGGCGCAGGTAATGGACGAGGAAGGCTATTACGCGCTGTGGACCGCCGAGCACCATTTCCAGCATGAGGGCTACGAGTGCCTGCCGAACCTGATCCAGCTCGGCCTGTGGCTGGCGACGCAGACCAAGCGGCTCAAATTCGGCTGCGGCTTCAATATCCTGCCGATGTGGCACCCGATCCGGCTCGCCGAGGACTATGCGATGGCCGACATCGTGACCGATGGTCGGGTGATTCTCGGGGTCGGCCGCGGTTATCACACCCGCGAGGTCGAAACCTTTGGTGCGCCGTTGCTCGATACCGACGCCAACCGAGAGATCTTTGAGGAGGGACTGCAGCTCCTGCTGAAGTGCTTTAACGAGGAGTTGTTTCGGCACAAGGGCAAGTATTTCGAGTGCCCGCCGCGTGTTCCCTATCGGGGCTATCAGCTCGAAGAGATCACGATGGTGCCGCGGCCGAAATACCTGCCGGTCGAGATCTGGATGCCGATCGCCAGCGGCAGGACCATCGACATGATGGCGCAATACGGTTTCAAGGCGATGGTGACCTTGAACGGCGAAAAGATCCTCGACGACGTGGTGCGGGCCTATCACGCCGCCTGCCATCGCCACGGTCGTGATGTGGCGCTGGGCCAGGACATGATCTGGGGCGCCGGGCTCTACCTCGCGAACACCCGCGAGGAGGCGATGCGCCGGGTCGAGCCGTCACACGATGAGCGTTACAAATGGTTCGCGCCGTTCGGCTTCGTGCGCTATGCCGACGAACAGGGCCGCACTTGGGGCACGCCGGGCGCGCCGTCGCGAGTACCCTCGCTCGCCGACGGAGTGGCGCAAAAGGCCTGGTTCTGCGGTTCGCCGCAAGAGGTCATCGACGGCATCAAATCGATCGAGGCGAAGTATCCCGGTCTCGAGGATTTCATGATCCATTGGGCCGAGGGGTTGCCGCCGGACGAGTTCAAGGATCAGTTGCGCTGGTTCGCCCGCGACGTGATGCCGGCCTTCAATCGCGGATAGGAAGGGCGGGCGGTCGATCGCCGCGGCGGGGAGAGCGCGCGCGACCGGGCGGCTACAACAGCTCGGCGGCGACTTCCCGCACCGTGTTGCGCAGCCAATGAACGGCGGGGTCGCTGCCGTGCTCACGGTGCCACAGCGCCATGACGTCGAAAGCTGGCGAGGGATAGGGCGGCTCGAACATCTTCAGACGGTACGCTCCGGCAAACGCGGTGGCGAGCCGGCGCGGCAGCGGCGCCGCCATGTCAGATCGGCTGACGATGGCCAACGCCGCGAGAAAGTGCGGCGTGGTGAGGCCGACGATTCGCCGCAGCCCGCGCGCCGCCAGCGCCCCTTGCAGCAGGCCTACCTCGCTGCGCGTAACCAGCCGTTCGAGCCCGTGATCGACCACATAGCCGGCGACCGCATGCTCGTCCTCGCCGACTGCGGATATAATCAAATGGGGAAGCTCGGCTAGCCGTTCGAGCGTCATCTCTTGCCATGCTGCGGGATGGTCGGCGGCAACCACCCACACCCTGGTCTCGCTGAACAGCTTCTCATGTTCGAACCACTCGGGGATGCGCCGGAAGCTGCCGATCGCCAGATCGGCGCGGCCCGCGAGCAATGCCTCGGTAACCCCGGTATTGCTCGGCCTGATCCTGAATTCGGCATTCGGCGCTTCCGCCCGCAGCCGCGCGATCAGGCCCGGCACCAGGACGGTCCCGATATATTCGCCGCAAGTGACGGTAAAGTGCCGATTGGTTTGCGCCGGGACGAAATCGGCGGGTGTCAGGGCGCGCTGGAGGTGCAGCAGGCCCTGGCGCAGCCGCGGCGCGATCTCGGTCGCGCGCGGGCTCGGTTGCATCCCTTCGGGGCCGCGCACGAACAGATCGTCTTCCAGCACATAGCGCAACCGGTTCAGCGCGTGGCTGATCGCCGACTGGGTCAGGCCGAGGCGTTCGCCGGCACGAGTGACGCTGCGTTCTTCGATCAGCGCGTCGAAGACTCGCAGCAAATTGAGGTCGAGCGCATTAAAATGAATGGCATTCATGATTGCGATGCGAGATTATCATTTGAATGCTAAGCTAGCTGTGCTCATGATCTCGACACTGAAGTGGAGTAAGTTGGAGGTACCTGATATGTCGAGCATCTTGAGATCCACCTTGTTGAGTGTCGGGTTGCTGGCCGGAACTGCTCTGGCGGCGCAGGCGCAGTCGGTGTCGTCTCTGCCGCCCGCCGGCGGCGTACCGCAGACCCCGGTGACCCAGCCCTCGTCCGCGGCGATACCGGGTCCCAATCCCGGCAAGAACTCGTCCTGGAGCGAGCAGCATTATCAGCCGCCAGCAGATTATGCGTCAAACCCGACTGATCATCCGTATTCGACTTCGATCGGTCCGAAGCCCGGTGCGCATTCTTCGGGTGTCGACGTGCATTATCAGGCCACGGCAGCGGATGCGGCTCCTGCCGCGCATCCCTACACCGCCACCGGCGTGGGCCCGCGCCCCAACTAACAGGATTACCTGGAGCAGTCGAAGAACGCTGCGCAGCAACCTCCCCCTTCAGAACCCGCCAGCATCTGCCGGCGGGTTTTTCTTTTCACGGGCGGCGGCGGATCAGCGCTTCGCCGCGAAAATCCCGGAGGTGAAATAAGGTGTACCCGCGGTTTTGCTGAACGCGAAGTTGCCGCCGGTTTCCGCCGCCATCGGACCGTAGAAGCTGCCGGAGATTGCTCCGGTAAGCCCCGGTACGCCCTTGACGCCGAATGTATAATTCGCACCCGAAAGAGTGCTGCTGCCGGTCACCTTGAAGCTCAGCCCGTCATAATTGGTGACGGCAAACGACCCGGCTCCGCTCTGGAAATTGTAGGTGGCGTTCAACCCGCCGGAGGCGAGGTATTGCGCGGTTCCGTTTACGACCGTCCCGAACCAGGTTGCCGGCATAGGTTCCGGTGAAGTTTGCGCCCTTCAGGCTCGAAATGTCACCTGCGCTGGTGGGTATTCCGGCGACCCAGGTATTGATATGCCCGACATCGATCCGCGCCGCGCTGTTGGCCGAGGCGGGTGAATCGATTTCGCCGCCCCAATAGCCCCATTGCAGATACTGACAGGTACTACACAAGCCATTCGACAGCAACGTGGTCGGGGGCGGCGCCGCAGTCTGCGTGACCAGATAAATATTCGGGTTGGTGTTCGGGTAGGTAGTGCCGACCGGAACGGAACCGCCGTTGACCTGCGATTTCGTATCCGGGCTCTCCAACGCCGCGAACAGATTATTGTTGACATAGGCTTGGCGGGCAGAGGTCGTCGATGCCGAGCCAAATTGCAGGATCATTCCGGTGGTCGCGCCGGGAGTAAAGTTCGGAGGCAGGATCCCGCTGGTCTTCGACGTGGCGGGATCGCCGCCGGTCAGAGACGCGGTCATGTGCAAATCGCTCGGATAGGTTGCGATCGCGGTCTGGCCGGTCAGCATATATGCGAGCGGGGTTCCTGCGCCGCCTATGACTTGCTTGGTCATGATCCCGCCGAACCAACCAGTCAGATTTGTCGCGGTGCCGAAGGTATTCGTCGGGGCTGTGGCCGCTGGTGGTGCTGCTACCGGCACCACCGGTTGGACAAACTGGTAGTTGGCGGTCGTCGTCTGGTTCGCCGTATTGATCTCGCTCGCGCTGGAGGCGCCGGCACCGGGAGCGAGCACGAAGCCAGTGACCCCGCTGCTGCCATAAAAGCTGGTGCCGTTGCTGTCTGAAGGGGTCTGGTAATAGGTATTGATGCGAGTCGGCTGGCTGGTGGCGGATGCTAGATAGCTGCCGTGGACGACCCCCTCGAGAAACGCCGGACTGCCGGTGAGCCCGGTGTTAGGGGCGACATTACCGACAAGAACGACGATCGCCGAACTTTGGCTCGTACCCGTTCCGCTGACCGCCAGGCTCGCCTGCAGCGCTTTTGTCGAGCCGGTGGCCGTTGAAAACAAGCTGTTGGCCGGCGTTTCAAGAATAATCGGCGAGACGCTGGCGCCGGCAAGCGACCCGCCCGTCTGCGTTCGAATGAAGGGTATCGGGGATGCCAGGGCGCCATCCGGTACAACGGCGAAGGCCAGCACCTGAGGACTGGTGGTCGGCGTCCCGTAGAACGTCGAACTGACCGGCGTTCCGCCATAGATAAATTCGCGCTGGGCGGAGTTGGTCGGCGAAACCGGAACCAGGTCGGCAAAGAAAAATGTCTTGTCAGGCGAATAGTAGGTGACACCGGTGACCGGCCCGAGCGGGCTCGTCGTCCCGGCGCCCGAAACCGGCAGCGTCGCCCCCCCGGCCGGCAACGGGAACTGCACGGCGCCAAACGAGCCATTGGCGGTGAACACGCCGCCCACGACGGTGCCGCCAATATAGGGCGAGCCAGGCGCCTTGAAACCCAGGGTGGTTCCCGCACCACCGGTATCGTAATAGGCGCCGGCCACTACCGCAGGTGGCGGAGGCGGTGGTGGTGGAGGCGGAGGTGGAGGAGGTGGAGGAGGTGGTGGAGGCGAAAATGGCGGTGGAGGAGGTGGTGGAGGCGAAAATGGCGGCGGAGGTGGAGGCGGAGGCGAAAATGGCGGCGGGGGTGCAGGCGGTGAGACCGCCGGAGGTGGCGGCGGAGGGGGTGGGGAGGCAGCCATCTGGGTCTGCATCTGAGCCACCTGAACGGCGGGCTGGGTCGCCGTTACCTGGATCTGCGACTGGCTCTGTTGAACCGGGGCGTTGGGGTTCGGGGCTTGGGTGGCCGGCGGTTGGGTCCGATTGGCAGCCTGAATGCTGGCGGTGATGTTGTTGGAGATTACATTGGCAATGCCGCTGGTCGTGACCATGATTTCGGTCGGCACGACAGGCGCGCCGCCCGTACCGCCGGCCCGGCCATCGAGCTGTGCGAGCATGGCGGCCGCGGCGCCGGGCGGTGGCGGCCCCGGGTCGGACGGGGAGGCGCCTGGCCCCGACACATGGACTTCGAACCCGTTTCGCGTGATCGTCTGAGAAACCCCGTCAAGCGCGGTAACAGTCACGCTCTTGCCGTAGACCTTGATGACCGAGAGCCTCCCGCCATCGCCAATTTCGGCCAGCACCACCCCGCCCCGGATCCCGATCGTCGCGGTCGGCGTACGCAGCGCGACCGCATTATCCTGCTTGCTGAGCTTGCCGCCGACAAAGCGAAAGACGCCGCGGGTCAGGCTGGCTGCGAGCTTGCCGGTGCCCGCGTTCGGATCGTACACGAACTGGTCGATGACCATGTTGGCGTTGGGCCCGACCGACAGCGTCGACTCGTCGACAAACAGGATCTGAGTCTGACCTTCTGCCTCGGTCGTAATCCGCTCGTTAAAGACCACGTCCTGGCCCAGCACCAGCCGCCGCGGCAGGCCGCCCGGGGGAATCCCCATTGCGGCCGGGTTTACCGCGCTGTCGATACCGACCCGCTGCTGGGCGAATGCGGCCGGGCTCACCAGTCCCATGCCCAGCATCAGCGGCGCGAGCGCGGTGGCGCATAGCTGATACCGGACAATCGCCATCGCCGAACCCTCGGAAAACACAAATCTGCTCGCGCGTATTATAGGCATATATCGATCACTTTGGCGAGGTGCCGTCACTGCTGCCCGGTCCGCTGGCACAGCTTGTCGAAACCGCCGAGCCTGGGCGATTTGGAGCCGCCGGGTATTCCTCTCGGCGGCTGTGTGGCGGGAGAAGAGGTCGGGCGCTGGTGGCGCCGGATCCTGGCCCTGGTTTGTTCTACGGCGTTGACGATTGCAGCGGCAAAGTGAACACTCCGCAGCGAGGAACTGCTCGAATGGAGACCGGGCATGTCGACGATGCCGGGCGTTATCGAGGCTTCGGACGCGGCATTGCGCGCGGGGGTCTTCATCGCCGACGATTTCCTACCCCGAGAACTGGCCGTGGCGATGCGGCAAGACATCGATGCGCATTTCGGCGAGCCGGAGGCGCACCGTCCCGACACCCATCAGGTCTGGAATTATTGGTTTGTCCCGGAGCTTTATGCCTATATGCGGACCGCCCCCGAAAAGGTGATCCGACGCGATCGGGTCGAGAATTTCATGCAGGCGCTGCAGAGCTGGTCAATAGGCACCCTCGGCATGGGCCATGTGACATGGCCTTATCTCAGCCTCTATGTGAGCGGATGCCGGCAGGGACTGCACAATGATGCGACGAACGGCCGGTTCGCCTTCGTCTATTCGCTGACCCGCGATCGGCGGCGCACGAGCGGTGGCGAGACGCTCGTCTATCGCGAGGGTGATCTGTTTCGCGGCGGTTTGGCTGAAGCGTCGGCCGGACGCGGCTTCTACGATGCGGTCGAACCCAAATTCAACCGGCTTGTCGTGTTCGACGACAGGCTTCCTCATGCCGTCGAGCGTGTAGAAGGCTCGATGGACCCGGTCGAAGGGCGGTTCGTGCTGCACGGTCATCTGGGCGAAACCGGCACGATGGTCACCGGCTTTCTCCCGGGCGCCATCGTGGAAGAGGCGCTGATCGGGCTGTTCCACGACTTTGCTGCGCGAAACCCGGCGCGGATCGCACTCTACCGGGGACCACTGGCGCTGCGCTTTATAATCGGCCCGAAGGGCTCGGTGCAGACTTGCGACATCCTGGTCGACCGGGTGATGCATGAAGACCCCCGCCATGTCGACTGGGAAGCGTTGCGGGCCGACCTTGTCGACGGTTTCAAAAGACTGAGATTTCCTCCAGCTGCGGGCGAGACCGTAGTGGTCAAACCGCTGGTGTTCGGCGCGCCCGCATCCGGCGCATAGCGGCCTACCCGGCAGGCCTCACGGGGCCGGCTTGAATTCGCGGAGCTTCAGCTTGGTGCGGTGATCGGGCGGAGCGGTCCTGACTCCCGAGGCGCGCAAGCCCTGTTCTGGCCCGGCGGCGGGCTTGGCGGGCGATTGGCCCGGCACCGAGCCTCTGAAATAATCCTTCTGCCATTTCTGGGTCTGGGCTTGCGATCCGGGTACCCGCAGATCCTGGTTGAAGCCGCGTCGGCTGTCGGCCCAAGCCAAATAGGCCTCGCGGACCTCTTCGTCGCTCTCCAGTGAGCGAAACTCCGGCTGGAACTCCTCGATCAGGCCGCGCTTTACCGGGAAGATCATGCAGAATGGCTCGTCGCAGTCAAAGGCGATTGGGGTAAGCTTGCGGGTGAATTTCCAGTTCATCGTAAACGTAAACGGCGCCCAGTCCGCTTCGACAATCCCGGTCAGCGGCTGGATCCCGTCCTTCGGCCGGTTTAAGGGACCGGTTACCATCAAGTCGTAGCCGGGTTCGGTTCGAAATAGCGCGTTTACATTGAAGGTCAGTACGCCGTGACCGAAATGGCTCGATGCCAGCAGTGTTCCGTCCGCGGCGGGCGCGTGAAGGCTGACCGCGTCGAGCCCCGGTCCTCCATTCCATTGCGCGACGAAGGGAATCGTGTTCAGAAGGAGCCAGCCATGCGCGTTGGCGATGTTGAGGGGCAGGCAACGGTAGGCAAATCCCTGATCGGTCCGATCCATCCAGTCGCGCTCGACCGGCGCGGCGATGAGTTTCGGGGCCTCCCCCGAGGTCGGATAGCAGACGAGGCGCATGTAGTCGACTTTCGCGAGAACGAACGGCGATGGACGCGGGCAACGGAACAGCGCGAGGCGCTATAGGCTTGCTGCGTCTTTTGTGATTTCCCGGTCTAGAAGCGAATTTGGGGTCCGAGCAAGATCGAACTGTTGGTATAAGCGTAGATCGGCAGATTTGACGAAACTATATCGCGTTCGAGTTGAAGCACTATAGCAATTCTCTGCGTTACCGGCACCGCCTCGGTAACACCGAAACGCCACCTTTGGGTCAATTGGCTACTGAAGCCACTGGGGTAGTCGACAATGGGTCCGGTGACGCAGCAGGGGTCCGGGGCGGCGTAAATACTCCAGCCCCGGCCCAGAAAAATCGAGCTTTCCCACGCATAGTGAGAAAATTTAAATGGGACGTCGTAATGAACATGATAGGCGCCAGTGATGGCATAACTGTCATTTGTGTAAAAGGGTAGCCGCGTGTTCTGATCCAAATAGTCAAACTGGAGGGACACCTCCGAATTTTCCCGAACAGGCTTGGTTACAGAAAATGAGACCAGCTTGTCACTGCCGCTCAGACCGCGCGACAATGGCCGGTCGCCCGCGTCGGAAAAGTTCTTTTGACGAAATTCGAAAATCGTTTTCAGCAATAAATCATGCCACACTGTGTCGTCGAATTCCAGTCCGGTGCCATACGCGTCGAAATACTGTGCGCCCCCGAGGCCTACTTCGTCGAAGATGGCATAAGGCTTGATCGACGCCAGGGTGTTGGCGAAAAGCAGGCCCTCGGGAAAATTGAAACGCGGCCCGGCCGTTACTTCTACCAAAGAGAGGTCGAGGCGGTTGACGTTGGTGTTATAAAAGTGATCGAAGTAGCCGACGGTGGTGACGTCGAGCGAATCGCGATTTTGCGTTTCCAAATCATAGCTGTACAACAGCGAGCCGCTCGCAAAGATGCTGCCCGATGGTTGCCGGGTGAATTGGCTCGGGAGCGTCGATTGGACGATGCCGAAGGGTGTCGGGATCAGCGGAGCCCCACCGGCGACGTTGGCGTCGCTCTGGTATTGGCCGCCGAGGAAAATGTAGCCCGACAGGTGGTGGCGCGACTGGGCCTTGTCGATTTGCGCCAGATACTCCGCGATGCGCGCACGGACCTCGGCTGGGGGATTGTTGGCCGCAGCCTTTTCGAAGTAGTCGCGCGCAAGGTCGAACGATCCCATTCGAAAGTATAATGCGCCGAGTTCGAGCTGCACCCGCGGTAAATTGGGGTTGAACAACAGCATTCGCTCAAGCGCTGAGACCGCTGCCTCGTAATCTCCCAGCCGCGCCGAAACATCGGCGTAGGAAAACGTGACGTCGAGATTGGCCGGGCTGCGCAGCATCTGCTGGAACAGCGCTTCCTTCTGCGCTTCGAGCTTCGCCTGGTCGGCGTCGGAAACCGGCTGCGCTACAGCTAGCGGGGAGACGAGCAGGATGGCGAGCGCAATCAACTTGCAGAAAAAGCACAGTATTGTGCCGAACCGACCGCCCGCGCCGTTATCCCTTTCCAAGGCGTTCATCCTCGCCGTTCGGTTACACCGCGTCCTAGCTTTCCCAACTAAAACGACTTTACGGGAATGCTTGGTTCGCCCGCAAGTCTGCCCGCCATCGGAAAGCGGCCATTCCTGCCGCGGGCCGGCTGCGTTCAGGGTGTTTTGGCGGGGGCTGCCGCGCGCGCTTGCTGACGCGGTTCGATCGGGCGCAAACTACCAGGCTAATTCGGTCGCCCCGTTGTGGCGACAGGCGGGCCCGATGGGAGGAGCCGGTCGCTTGGACACCCCGCTCTATGACGCGCTCGAGGGGCGCGACCCCGACCAGAGAGAGGCGGCATTAATGGCAGCCCTCCCAGGTATCATCGTCGCCGCGAAGGAGCGCTGTCCCGCTTACCATGATCGATTGGCTGCGGTGCAGCCCGAGACCGTAACCGACCGGCAGGCCTTATCGGGATTGCCTTTGACGCGCAAATCCGAGTTGATCGAATTGCAGCGGCGCAATCCGCCATTTGGCGGATTTGCCGCGGTGCCGGTTTCCGGGCTGCGCCGCGTCTTTGTTTCGCCCGGCCCGATCTACGAGCCGGAAGCGCGGCGCCAGGATTACGGGCGGTTTGCCCGGGCGCTGTTCGCCGCCGGATTTCGTGCCGGCGATCTCATTCACAACACGTTTTCCTACCACCTGACGCCGGCCGGAGCGATGGTGGAGAGTGCGGCCGAACTGCTCGGCTGCCCGGTCATTCCTGCCGGTACCGGTCAAACCGAACTTCAGCTGCGGGCGATCGCCGATCTGAAGCCGGTAGGCTATGTCGGCACCCCGTCCTTTTTGAAAATCCTGCTCGACCGGGCGGCGAGCCAGGGCACCGACATTTCTTCGCTGCGAAAGGCGCTGGTGTCGGCCGAAGCCTTGCCGGGGGATCTGCGTCGTGAGTTTCGCCACCGGGGCCTGGCGGTTCTGCAATGCTACGGCACCGCCGATTTGGGGGTCATCGCCTATGAAACCTTCGGACCCGGCGGCGAGATCGAGGAGGGGATGGTTCTTGATGAAGGGGTCATCCTCGAACTCGTCCGGCCCGGGACCGGCGAGCCGGTGGAGACCGGGGAGATGGGTGAGGTGGTGGTGACGACCTTGACCCCCGAATATCCGCTGATCCGATTTGCCACTGGCGATCTTTCGGCGACGCTGCCCGGCCGGGCCGGCAGCGCGCGGACGAATTGTCGGATCAAGGGGTGGCTCGGGCGCGTCGACCAGACCACGAAAGTGCGCGGAATGTTCGTACACCCCGAACAGATCGCCGACGTTCTGCGCCGTCACAAATCGATCGCCCGCGCCCGTCTCGTGGTCGAACGGCCGGCCGGAATCGATGAGATGACGCTCTTCGTCGAAATCGTCGACCCGCCGGATGATCTCGCGCGTATCGCCGAAACCGTGCATGCATTGACGCGGCTGCGCGGCACGGTGAGCCCGGCGGCGCAGGGGAGCTTGCCGCAAGATGGCAGGCTGATCGAGGACCGTCGTAATTTGAATTGAAATTCACTAAAAGGTCACAGTTTCATCAAACAGAAGTCCCAATCCACCCCTCAATATGCCAAGCGTAAGGTTTAGCCTTACAGGTTTGTCCCCCAAACCTCGGAACTGGCCGATAATATCGGCCGGTTTTCAAAGCGGCTCCGGATTCCCCCTTCGGAGCCGCCTTTTTTGCGATGACTTCTCCGGCATTCGATCGCGGTTGTGGCGGCCCCGGACCTGATCGCCGACGAGTTGGCTTGCTGGCGCGGGGCGAGGCTGGTGTTCGCCGGTCTGTCGTTCCGGCTAGCGTGCGGGCGGGGCGCTGACCCTGGCCGGCTCGAACGGGAGCGGCAAGTCGAGCTTATTGCGGCTTGTCGGCGGCTTGCTCGCTCCGGCCGCGGGCCGGCTTTCATGGGGTGAGGAGCCGATCGCCGCCGACCTCGTCGGGCACCGTGCCCGGCTGCACTATGTCGGTCACCTGGATGCGGTGAAGCCGGTGCTGACGCCGCGCGAAATGCTTAGCTTTTGGCGGGCGCTGCGCGGTCTCGAAGTCGGCGGCTTCGGCCACCAGCGCAGCTCTCAGCGCATTTGCCCTCGAAACTGTCGCGGATTGGCCGTGCCGCTGGCTGTCCGCCGGTCAGCGGCGGCGGCTGGCGCTTGCGCGCTTGTTGGTGTCTCCGGCGCCGCTCTGGCTGCTCGACGAGCCGACCAGCGTGCTCGACGCGGAAAGCCAGGCCCGGCTCGAACAGGCGATCGCCGCTCATCGAGCGGCGGGCGGCCGCGTGGTGCTCGCAACCCATGCGGCGATCGCGCTCGCTGACGCGAAGCAACTTTCGCTGGATGCCTTTGGGCAGCCCGTCGACCCCGATCTTCTCCTTTGAAATGTCGGCGTTTTTCAGCGTCTTTCGCCGCGATCTTCGCCTGGCGTTGCGACAAGGCGGTGATACCGCGCTCGTCCTCGGATTTTTTGTTCTCGTCGTGGTCCTGTTTCCGTTCGGCGTCGGTCCCGAGCCGGAGATTCTGGAGCGCATCGCCGGCGGGATTCTATGGGTGGCGGCATTGCTCGCGGCGTTGCTTTCCCTCGATCGGCTTTACCAGGCGGATTATGAAGATGGTGGCCTGGACTTGATCGTCCTGTCGCCGATACCGCTCGAACTGGCGGTGCTGGCGAAATGCGCCGCGCATTGGGTGGCGACCGGGCTTCCGCTGGCACTATTGAGCCCGCTTCTCGCCCTCATCGTCCATCTTGATCCGGCCGCGCTGCCAGCCCTGGTGCTGAGCCTGTTGGCGGGGACCCCGGCTCTGAGCCTGATCGGCAGCGTCGCCGCCGCCTTGACGCTCGGCGCGCGGCGTCAGGGCGTTCTGCTGTCTCTGCTCGTTCTACCGCTTTACGTGCCGCCGCTGGTGTTCGGCGCCGCGGCGATCGAAGCGAGCGCCACCGGGACCGGACCCCGCGCCGATCTATACATCCTCGGGGCCTTGACCCTAACGGCACTGGCGCTGTGTCCGTGGGCGAGCGCCGCGGCCTTGCGCCTGGCGCTCGAATGACCCAGGGGTGCGGTCGTGTCGCGGCTGACGCGCGGCCGAGTTTGAGCTAAAAGGCCCCGATCCCAGCGAGGCTGCAGGGCGATGGTCAACCGGTTTGCCAATCCGGCGCGGTTTATGCGGCTCAGCGCAAGGGCGTTGCCTTGGTGCGGCTGGTCGACCGCCGTTGTTCTGGCGCTCGGCTTTTATCTGGCGCTCTTCGCGGCGCCGGCCGATTACCAGCAGGGCGAAGCCGTGCGCATCATGTACGTTCATGTCCCGGCGGCGTGGATGGCGCTGTCCGTCTATCTGCTGGTTGCGGTTTCCAGCGGCATCGCGCTGGTCTGGCGGCATCCGCTGGCGGAGATCGCGGCGCGCGCGGCGGCCCCGGTTGGTGCCGCCTTCACTTTCGTATGCCTGACGACAGGATCGCTCTGGGGCAAGCCGATGTGGGGCACATGGTGGGTATGGGATGCCAGGCTGACTTCGGTATTGGTCCTGTTCTTTCTTTATCTGGGCTATATGGCGCTGGTAAACGGCTTCGACGATCCGACCCGTGGGGGCAAGGCGGGATCGATCCTGGCACTGGTCGGCGTCGTGAACCTGCCGATCATTAAATTCTCGGTCGATTGGTGGAACACGCTCCATCAGCCGGCGAGCGTCCTTCGCCTCGGCGGGCCGACCATCGCGCTGTCTATGCTGGTTCCGCTGCTGGTTATGGCGGGCGGGTTCGCGCTGTTGTTTGTCAGCTTGCTGATGGTGCGGATGCGAACCGGTTTGAACGAGCGAAAAGCGCTGGCGCTGCGCCTCAACACCCCTCTTGTACGCCGCCCCCGGTCCGAGTCCGCGAGTGCTGGGTCGCCGCATCCGGCGTTGCGCTAGGACCGCCGAGTGAGCAATCTCAGTACTTACTTGGCAATGGGTGGCTATGCCGCCTTCGTTTGGCCGGCTTACGGCTTGACCGTCGCCGTGCTCGGCGGGTTGGCCCTTCACTCCTGGCGGCGCTACCGGCAGAGTGTGCGCGCCGTCGAAGAATTGCAGCGGCAAATCGGCCGGTGACCCGCAAGCAGCAGCGCCTGGGGTTGCTGGCGCTCGGCATGACGGCGCTTGCCGGGGCCACCGCGTTGGTTCTGACCGCCTTCAGCAGCAACCTCGTCTTTTTCTACAGCCCAAGCGATTTGAAAACTCAGGCACCCGCACCCGACCGCCGGTTGCGGATCGGCGGCCTGGTCGAAAAGCAAAGTGTTTCGCACGCGGCTGATCAGCGCACGGTCTCGTTCCGCATTACCGACGGCAAGACGGATATCGGGGTCGTCTATCACGGGATCCTGCCGGACTTGTTCCGCGAAGGGCAGGGGGTGGTCGTCGAAGGAAGGCTGGAGCCGGGCGGCGTCTTTTCCGCGTCGACGGTGCTCGCCAAGCACGACGAGCGGTATATGCCGCGAGAGGTCGTCGATGCGCTGAAAAAGAGCGGACATTGGCAGGAAGGTGCGGCATCCGCGGGAACCGCCGCACCGTTGCGGGCTGCTAATACGGACAACCGGTAGCAGATGGCGCGCAAGCTCGCCTTTCTGATCCCGGTCGCGCTGTTTGCGGTGCTGCTGATCGCGTTTGCGATGGGCTTGAACCGTGACCCGCAACTGTTGCCGTCGGCGCTGATCAACCGGCCGGCCCCGGATTTCGCCTTGCCCGGCCTTTACGACCCGGCCCGGGGGCTGTCTCGTCGGGACCTCGGCGGCGGGATCACGATCGTAAATTTCTTCGCGTCGTGGTGCGTCCCGTGCCGAGAAGAACAGGGGTCGCTAGCTGCGTTGGCGCACCGTGACGGGGTCACCCTCGACGGCATTGCCTATAAGGACAAGCCGCGCCGATGCCCGCCGCTTTCTCGATGAGCTCGGCAATCCTTTCAATCGCGTCGCGGTCGATCGCGACGGCGACACGGCAATCAACTTCGGCGTTTACGGGGTTCCCGAAACCTATGTGGTCGATCGCAGCGGTCATATCCGATACCGCCAGGTCGGTCCGTTGAGCCCGCAGGATATCGACCGGAAGATCTTGCCGATGATCGCCCGAATCGCAGGATCCCCCGGCTTGCCCGAGACGGCGGCGCGCTAGCGGGGCTCAAATGTCGAACAGCAGACGCGACGGGTCCTCGACGCGTTCCTTGACCGTCACCAGAAAGGCCACCGCCTCGCGCCCATCTATGATCCGATGGTCATAGGATAACGCCACATACATCATTGGCCGGATCTCGACCTTGTCAGCGACCGCAACCGGCCGCCTCTCGATCTTGTGCATGCCGAGGATGCCGGATTGCGGCGGGTTCAGGATCGGGGTCGACAACAGCGAGCCGTAGACCCCGCCATTCGAGATCGTAAAAGTCCCGCCGGAAAGCTCATCGATCGATAGTTTGCCGTCTCGCGCCTTTTGGCCGAGTGCCGCGATCGTCTTTTCGATCTCGGCAAAGCTCAGTCCGATCGGCGTCGCGCAGGACCGGCACCACGAGCCCCTGCTCGAGCGCCGACCGCGACCCCGATGTCGTAGTGGTTCTTGTAGATGATGTCGTCGCCGTCGATCTCGGCGTTGACTGCGGGAAACTCTATCAGCGCGGCGATCGCCGCCTTGACGAAGATCGACATGAAGCCAAGGCGCACACCGTGTTTTTTCTCGAACGCCTCGCGCCAGCGTTCGCGCAGCGCGATCGTTTGGCTCATATCGATCTCGTTGAAGGTGGTCAGCATCGCCGCGGTGTTTTGCGCCGCCTTCAGGCGTTCGGCGATGCGCCTTCTGAGGCGCGTCATCCGCACCCGCATCTCGCGCTCGATCGGGGCCGGCAGCGGCAGGACCGGGGACGCGGCGCGGAACCGATTCCGCTGACGGCACCGGACGCGCTACCGCCTCGATCACATCCGCTTTGCTGAGCCGCCCGCCAGGCCCGGTCGGCGGGATCGCCGCAGCGTCAAGCCCGCTTTCTGTAATTAGTTTGCGTACCGCCGGCCCCGACCGTTCGAGCATCTCTGCGGCCGATACACGCTCAGCTGCCTCGCCGAGCTTGGCATCGGCCCTCCCGCCGCGGGAAGGGGTGATGTCCCCCGCGCCAGCGGCGGGAAGCTGAGGCGTAGCCGCCGCATTGCCCTCGCTGATACGGCCGAGCACCGCGCCGACCGGCAGATTGGCTCCTTCATCGGCCAGAATTGCTGCGAGCGTCCCGGCGACCGGAGCCGGCACCTCCAGCGTGACCTTGTCGGTTTCCAGTTCGACCACCGGCTCGTCGACCGCGACACTGTCGCCTGGCCGCTTCAGCCATTTCGCGACGGTTGCCTCGGTGACCAATTCCCCGAGGTTTGGCACCTTGATTTCGGTCGCCATCGTCGGGTCCTCCGCGATCAAGCCGCAAGCGCATCCGCGACTAATTGCGCCTGCTCTTCGACGTGGCGCTTGAATAACCCGGTCGCTGGCGACGCGGCCTCTGCCCGGCCGGCGAAACGGGCCCGCTTGGCAGCGATGTCGAGATCGGCGAGCACCTGTTCGATGCGCCGGTCGACAAAGTTCCAGGCGCCCATGTTCTGCGGCTCTTCCTGGCACCAGACGATGTCGGCATGGCGATAGCGCGCCAGGAGCTTGCCGAGCGCGTCCGACGGGAACGGATAAAGCTGTTCGAGCCTCACTACCGCCACCCGGTTGTCCCCGCTCGCCGCGCGCGCCTTGACCAGATCGAAATAGACCTTGCCGCTGCACAACACCACGCAGCGGACCAGTTCATCGGCGGCGACCGATCCGGATTCGGGGATCACTCGGTGGAAGCTGCTGCCTGGCCCCAGCTCGGTTAGTCGCGAGGTTACTTCCTTTGCGCGCAACAGCGATTTCGGAGTGAAGATCATCAGCGGTTTTCTGAAATTCCGGTGGATCTGGCGGCGCAAGGCGTGGAAATAATTGGCGGCGCTGGTCAGGTTGCACACTTGGATATTGTCTTCGGCGCATAGCTGCAGATACCGCTCGATGCGCGCGGAGGAATGTTCGGGTCCTTGCCCCTCATAGCCGTGCGGCAGCAGCATCACGAGGCCGCTCATGCGCAGCCATTTTGCTTCGCCGGCCGAGAGGAACTGGTCGACGATGACCTGCGCGCCGTTGGCAAAATCGCCGAACTGCGCTTCCCACAGCACCAAAGTCGACGGGTCGGCGAGGCTATAGCCGTACTCGAACCCGACGACGGCTGCTTCGGAGAGCGGGCTGTCGATGATCTCGAACGGCGCCTGACCGGCCCGGACATGGTTGATCGGGATGTACCGCTCTTCGTTTTCCTGATCGACCAGGATGGCGTGGCGGTGCGAAAAGGTGCCGCGCCCGCTGTCTTGCCCGGACATTCGGACGTGAGTCCCCTCGGCGCAGAGCGAGGCGATCGCCAACGCTTCGGCGGTTGCCCAATCGATCCCCTCCCCGGATTCGATCGCGGCGCGCTTGGCGTCCAGCTGGCGGATTATTTTGGGGTTGAGCCGGAAACCTTCCGGAACAGTCACCAGCCCCCGGCCCAGCTCACGTAACAGCTCGGGCGCCACGGCAGTTTCGGCGCGGCAGGCGTCGTGCGGCGCCGGTTCGAGCCCCGCCCATGCGCCTTCGAGCCAATCCGCCTTGTTCGGGCGATAGCTCTTGGCCGCCTCGAACTCGGCTTCCAGTCGGGCGACAAAGCGCGCCGCGATTGCTGCAGGCTCGTCCTCGCCGAGGACGCCCTCGGCGACCAGCCGAGCGGCATAAATCTGCCGCGTCGTCGGGTGACGCGCGATCGTTCGGTACATCAGCGGTTGGGTGAAGGCCGGCTCATCGCCCTCGTTGTGCCCATGCCGGCGATAGCAGAACAGGTCGACGACGACGTCCTTTTTGAATTCGCGTCGGTACTCGGTGGCGATTCGTGCGACCTCGACCACGGCCTCCGGATCGTCGCCATTGACGTGAAAGATCGGCGCTTGCACGCCCTTGGCGACGTCGGACGGGTAGGGGCTCGAACGGGCCGCCGAGGGGCTGGTGGTAAACCCGATCTGATTGTTGACGATAATGTGGATCGTGCCGCCGGTCGCAAAACCGGTCAGCTCCGACAGTTCGAGCGATTCGGCGACAAGCCCTTGGCCGGCAAAGGCGGCATCGCCATGCATCAGGATGCCGGCCACCTCGTCCCGCCCAACATCCTTGTGTTGCTGCTGCTTGGCGCGGACCTTGCCGAGCACTACCGGGTCGACCGCTTCCAAATGTGACGGGTTGGCGGTAAGCGACAGATGAACGGTCTTGCCGGCAATTTCGCGGTCGGCTGAGGTGCCGAGATGATATTTGACATCGCCCGAGCCATGGACGTGCTCGGGATTGGCCGAATTGCCCTGAAACTCGGAAAAGATCGCGGTAAAAGGCTTGCCGACGAAATTGGCCAGCACATTGAGCCGCCCTCGATGCGGCATCCCGATCACGAATTCGCGGATGCCGAGCGTACTGCCACGCCGCAGGATAGCCTCCAACGCCGGCATCAGCGATTCGCCGCCCTCGATGCCGAACCGCTTGGTGCCGGTATAGCGGCGATCGAGAAAGCGCTCGAAGGTCTCGGCGGTAGTCAGGATCTCCAAGATCACTTTCTTGTCAGCAGACGACAGTGTCGAACGACGCGGCTGGTTTTCGAATTTTTCCTGGATCCAGGCGCGCTCGGCCGGGACCTGGATGTGCATGTACTCGACGCCGACTTTGCCACAATAAGTTTGGCGCAAGATCGCAATGATCTCGCGCAAACTCGCGCGTTCGCGCCCGAAGATGTTGTTGAGGTAGATCGCGCGGTCGAGATCGGCCTTCGCCGAACCCGTAGCTGCGGTAATCGAGTTCGGGATAGGGCCCGCGCTTGTCGAGGCCGAGCGGGTCGAGATCGGCTTCGAGATGGCCGCGCACCCGATAGGCGCGAATCAGCTGCAAAGCGCGGATCGAGTCCGAGGTCGCCCGCCGCAATGCAGTTGCATCGAAAGCCGCCGGTGCTGCCGTACCATTGCCGCCTGGCCGCGGCGGAAGTTTGTCCCAAGAAGTGCGCAATTCGGCGAGCGCCGATGATCTCATCGTCGCCCAATTTCGGAAAAAAGCGCCGCCAGCTCTGGTCGACCGATGCTGGATCGTCGAGAAAGCGGGTGTAGAGATCGGCAATGAACCCGGCATTGGCGCCAGTCAAGAAAGTTGCGCCGTCGATATCAGCCATCGGCAAATCCGGATTTCCCCAATCGGCAGCGGCGCCTGAAGACATGCGGGGCGCCCGCGCGCCGAACCCATACCGCACACCCACGCAGCAAATAAGTTGGGATGGTCTTACTGCGCTGCAACAACCGCCGGTCCGATCGGCGTGAGATGGTGGGCTCGCCCGGTACAACTCCGCTAAACTGGTCGCGCCCCGCAGGATTGGCAGGTTCGCACGAAGGCCCGTCCTGCGTAAAAGCGAGGTTGGATGGCTCTGTCGCAGCAACCGCCGCTGCGTTCCGTCTTGGGATCGCTGGCGCTGATCGCGGTCGTCATCGGTGCCGGTGCGGCGGCCTTTGCCTATGCCGCGGGGTGGTTCTCGCCCGAGCGTCTGACGCCGGATAAAATGGTGGACGCGCTCACGCCGCCGACCGGCGAGCCGCTCGGACATCGCCGGAACCATGCCAAGGGCATCTGCTTCACCGGGATATTCGACGCCAACGGCGCCGGATCGGCGCTGTCCTCTGCCCAGGTTTTCAGCCGCGGTCGATATCCCGCTCTCGGCCGCTTCAATCTCGCCACAGCCGATCCGAACGCGCCGGACGCTACCGTCCGGGTGCGGGGGATGGGGCTGCGAATCTCGACGCCGGACGGGCAGGAGTGGCGCACCGCGATGATCGACGCCCCTTTCTTTCCGGTGTCGACACCGCGAGCCTTTTACGAACTGCTGCGTTGCCTCGGCGAGCAAGGACCCGAACGTGATGAAAACATTCGCCGGCGCGCATCCCGAGATCGCGGCATTCGACGCATGGGCGAAGAGCGCGCCCTGGACCGGCAGCTACGCGGAAGATCGGTACAATGGTCTCAACAGCTTCGTCTTCACCGATGGGTCCGGCGCGGAGCACACGGTGCGCTGGTCGCTTGTGCCGGCGGCCCAACCGGTGTCGGTCTCTCCCGACGACCTGGCAAAGCGTGGCCCCGATTTCCTCGAACAAGAGATCGCCGAGCGGGTCCGCCGCGGTCCCTTGCACTGGACGATGGTCGTCGTCGTTGCTAGCCCCGGCGACCCCACCGCGGACCCGAGCAAGGCCTGGCCGGAAGACCGCCGCGCCATCGCTGTTGGGACGCTTACCGTGGAGCAGATCGAACCCGAGCGAGATGGTCCTTGCCGCGACATCAATTTCGATCCGACCGTCCTGCCTGCCGGTATGCGGGTTTCGGACGATCCGTTCCCGGCCGCGCGGTCGTCCGCCTACGCAAAATCATATGACCGTCGCACGGCGGAGGCTAAGGACTATCCCCGAACTGCACCGGACGCCAAACCATGATCGCCGGCCGTCAGCGCTTTACGCCGCTCCAGCGCCTGCTGCACTGGCTGATGGCCCTCTGCATCCTGGCCATGCTGTTTATCGGCGTGGGCATGGTTTCTACCGTGCAGCCGAAATACCTGACCTTGGTCTCGATTCACAAGCCGCTCGGGATTGCAATTCTGGCGCTGGCGCTGGTCCGCCTGGCAGTGCGGCTGCGCTACGGGGCGCCGCCGCTGCCGGCGGACCTGCCGGCGCCGATGAAGCTCGCCGCCCATCTGTCACATTACGCGTTCTACGCGTTGATGATCGGCATGCCCTTGCTTGGTTGGGGGATGCTGTCGGCGGCCGCCTATCCGGTCATGCTGTTCGGATCTGTGCACCTTCCGGCGATCCTGCCGCAGAGCGACCGCCTGCATACCGTGCTTTGGGATGCCCATTTCTATTTCGCTTTTGTGTTCTTCGCTCTGATCCTGCTGCACGTCGCGGCGGCGCTGTTTCATGCACTTATCCGACGGGACGGCGTGTTCGACGCGATGGTGCCGGTGCCGACGCCACCCGAAATCTCGCCTGCCGAGTGACGCGTCCCCTTTGGCGATTTCGACCTGACCCGATCTAGGCGCCGAGCACCTCGCGCATCGTCGTGCCGATCGCTGCCGGCGATAGCGCTACGGTGACACCGGCGCTGCGCAATGCCTCCATCTTGTCCTCGGCGCCGCCTTTGCCGCCGGCGATGATGGCCCCGGCATGGCCCATTCGGCGGCCGGGCGGGGCGGTGCTGCCGGCGATGAACCCGACCACCGGCTTCTTCCTGGCCGAGGATTTGAGAAAGGCGGCGCCGTCCTCTTCCGCGGTGCCGCCGATCTCGCCGATCATGACGATCGCCTCGGTCTCGTCGTCGGCGAGGAGCATTTCGAGCACTTCGACAAAGTTCGTGCCATTGACCGGGTCGCCGCCGATGCCGACGCAGGTTGACTGTCCGAGCCCGACCGCGGTGGTCTGCGCGACTGCCTCGTAGGTCAGCGTCCCCGACCGCGAGACGATGCCGATCTTGCCGCGCCGGTGGATATGCCCCGGCATGATGCCGATCTTGCATTCGTCGGGAGTGATGACGCCCGGGCAGTTCGGACCGATCAGCCGGGTTCTGGTGCCGGTAAGCGCACGCTTGACCCGCACCATGTCGAGCACCGGGATGCCCTCGGTGATGCATGCGACCAGCGGGATGCCGGCGTCGACGGCCTCGAGGATTGCATCGGCGGCAAAGGGCGGCGGCACATAGATCACGCTGGCGTCGCAGCCGGTCTTCGCGCGGGCCTCGTGCACCGTATTGAACACCGGCAGGTCGAGATGGCGGGTGCCGCCTTTGCCGGGGGTGACGCCGCCGACCATCTTGGTCCCGTAGGCGATCGCCTGTTCGGAATGAAAGGTGCCCTGTGACCCGGTGATCCCCTGGCACACGACCTTGGTCGAGGCGTTGACCAGAATCGACATCAGCGCGCCTCCTTGACCGCGGTCACGATCTTTTGCGCAGCGTCGGCGAGGTTCTCCGCGGCGAGGATCGGCAGGCCCGATTGCTGCATGATCTTTTTGCCGAGATCGACATTGGTGCCTTCGAGCCGAACCACCAACGGCACGTGCAGGTTGATCTCGCGGGCCGCGGCGACGACGCCCTCGGCGATGACGTCGCAGCGCATGATGCCGCCAAAGATGTTGACCAGGATGCCTTCGACGTTGGGGTCGCTGAGGATCAGCTTGAAAGCCGTCCCGACCCGCTCGCGGGTCGCGCCGCCGCCGACATCGAGAAAATTGGCGGGGCTGCCGCCATAGAGCTTGATGATGTCCATTGTCGCCATCGCCAGCCCGGCGCCGTTGACCATGCAGCCGATATTGCCGTCGAGCTTGATGTAGTTCAGCGCGTGCTTGCTGGCTTCGACTTCGGTCGGGTCCTCCTCGTCCTCGTCGCGCAGGGCGGCGATTTCCGGGTGCCGGAACAATGCGTTGTCATCAAACCCGACCTTGGCGTCGAGCGCGACCAGTTCGCCGGCGCCGGTTACCACCAGCGGATTGATCTCGACGATCGAAGCGTCGAGATCGGTGAACGCATGGTAGAGCGCGGTGACAAATTTAACCGCGACGCCGACCTGCTTGCCTTCAAGGCCCAGTCCGAATGCGATCTCGCGCGCGTGAAACGGCTCGATTCCGCTCGCCGGGTCGATCGCCACCTTGATGATCTTTTCGGGAGAGTGCTCTGCCACATCCTCGATCTCGACCCCACCCTCGGTCGAACCGATCAAGGTTATGCGGCCGGTTTCGCGGTCGATCAGCAGCCCCAGATACAGCTCGCGGGCGATGTCGCAGCCTTCTTCGACATAGACGCGCTTTACTTCGCGCCCCGCCGGCCCGGTCTGGTGGGTGACGAGATTATGGCCAAGCAACGCCCTCGCTGCGGCTGCGACCTCGTCTTCCGAGCGCACGACCTTGACGCCTCCGGCCTTGCCGCGGCCGCCTGCATGGATCTGGGCCTTGACCACCCAGACCGCTCCGCCTAGACGGCGCGCCGCGTCGACCGCCTCCGCGGCAGTGTAGGCGACCGCGCCGCGCGGCACCGGCACGTCAAATTTCGCCAGCAGCTCTTTGGCCTGATATTCGTGGATGTTCATCGGATCAGCCCAGAACCTTCATTGTCTTGACGACATCGATCAGCTCGCGGACCCCGGCGACCGACTTTTCGAAAGCGGCGTTCTCCTCACCGTCGAGGGCGATCTCGATGATGCGCTCGACTCCACCGGCGCCGATTACCACCGGCACGCCGACGTAGACGTCCTTGACGCCGTATTGGCCCTGCAGCAACGCGGCGCAAGGCAACACCCGCTTCTTGTCGCGCAGATAGGCCTCGGCCATCGCGATCGCCGAACTCGCCGGTGCGTAAAACGCCGATCCGGTCTTCAGCAGGCCGACGATCTCGGCTCCGCCATCGCGGGTGCGCTGTACGATCCCGTCGAGCCGCTCCTGAGTAGTCCAGCCCATCTTGACCAGATCGGGCAGCGGGATGCCGGCGACCGTCGAATAGCGCACCAGCGGCACCATCATGTCGCCATGGCCGCCGAGTACAAAGGCGCTGACATCTTCGACCGAAACCTTCAGCTCCTCGGCTAAAAACAGGCGAAAGCGCGCGCTATCGAGCACCCCGGCCATGCCGACGACGCGCTCCGCCGGCAGCCCGCACGCTTCGCGCATGACCCAGACCATCACGTCGAGTGGGTTGGTAATCGTGATGACGAAGGCGTCGGGGCAGTGTTTCTTGATCGCCGCGCCGACCGTCGAAATGACCTTGGCGTTGGTGCCGATCAGATCGTCGCGGCTCATTCCCGGCCTGCGTGCGATCCCGGCGGTGACGATTACGACATCGGCGCCTTCGATCTCGGCGTAGTCGTTGGAACCTTTGATGATCGCGTCATAGCCTTCAATGGTCGAGCCCTGGACAATGTCGAGCGCCTTGCCCTGCGGGACGCCCTCGACGATATCCAACAGCACGATGTCGCCGAGTTCCTTGAGCCCGGCCAGCAGGGCAATGGTGCCGCCGACCTGCCCGGCGCCGACCAGCGCGATCTTGTTGCGTGCCATAGCGAATGCCTCGTTTTTGCGGGCGCCGGGTGGAGGCGCAAGGGACGGTTCGCCTCTTACCGCGAATTGCCTAGGTCGGCAAGGCGGCCGGGTTGGCTGGCATCATGCGGACGGGCCGAGCGATGTTCTCGGACTGGCGGAATCCGGCCCGGCATGCTCCCCGGCCATCCTCATTGCCTTGGGCGGTTGGCGATGTAGTCCTCGCTTTGCATCTCGATCAGGCGCGAGACGGTGCGCTGAAACTCGAAGGTGCCGTCGCCGGCCACGTAGATTTCTTCGGGCGGTACTTCGGCCGAGGCGACCAGCAAGGTCCGCGCCTCGTAGAGCGTGTCGATCAGGATGTTGAAGCGCCGAGCCTCGTCGCGCTGTTCGCGAGCGAGACGGGGAATGCCCTCGACGATCAAGACGGCAAACCGTTCGGCAATCGCCAGGTAGTCGGCGGCGGCAAGCGGCATCGCACAAAGATCGGCAAAGCCAAACCAGGCAACGTTGCGTGCTGCGCGAGGCACCGTCAGCAGCCTTCCCTTGACGGTCAGGGCCGTGCTTTTGCCGACTGCGCCGTCGGTCAGTCTGGCAAAGGCTGCCTTCAAAGCCTGATGCGCCGCGTCTGCGAGCGGATAGTGGTAGACGCGCTGCCCGCGCAATCGGGCAAGGCGGTAGTCACGGCCGCTATCGAGTTCGAGCACGTAAAGCTTTTGCTTCAGCAGTCCGATGAACGGCAAAAATCGCTCGCGGTGCAGACCGTGCTGATAAAGCTCGTCGGGGGCCCGGTTCGAGGTCGCGACGACTACGATCCCGGCATCGAACAACGCGGTGAACAGGCGTTCGAGAATCATCGCGTCGGCGATGTCCTCAACCTGAAACTCGTCGAAGCAGAGCAGCGCGGCCTCGGCCGCGATGTCTGCTGCAACCTTCGCAATCGGCCGGCGTGTCTTCTCGCGCCTCTCCTGTTCGATGCGGTCGTGCACCTCCAGCATAAAGGAGTGAAAATGAACGCGTCGCTTGCGCGTGCCTGGTGCAGCGGCAAAGAACAAATCCATCAGCATCGATTTGCCGCGTCCGACCGGCCCGCACAGGTAAAGGCCCATCGGCGCGTGCGCGCCGTTGTGCTCGCTGAGGCCAAACCGGGCGAGCCAACCATGCCATCCGGACTCGGGACGGTAGTCGAGCAACGCCCGATAGAGGCTTTGCAACTGCTCAACCGCCAGCTGCTGCGCCGCGTCGGGTTCAAGCAGCCCCTGCCTCCGCAGCGCCCGGTAGCGCGCCATCGGCTCCGCCGCCGAACCCGAGGTTTCGCTGTCGGGCGGAGTCATCGCGATCGGCAATGATAACGATAAAGGGTCATCGCGGCGGAGATCAGGGGGACGTTGCGAGGCGCGGCCGGGGGGTCTACTTCAGGCGAGAGCCCGGCGCAATCGATTCGCAGCGCAGAGGAGGCGATTCGCAGCGCAGAGGAGGAAGGCAATGAACGAAGACCGCTTCAACATGGATATTCGCAAATTCCTCAAGGTCGTCGGGGTGACCTCGCAGCGCGAGATCGAGACCGCGGTGCGTGCGGCACTCGCCAACGGGACATTCGCGGACAATGCCGTACTGAAGCCGAAGATGGTCTTGTCGATACCGGAAATCGGCCTCGAACACGTGATCGATGGCGAAATCGGACTGTCGTAGAGCGAATCCGGCGCGGGGCACATGGGCCGAACTGCCTCCACGAACTGCTTTTTGCTAAATCGATAACAGGAACATTAACAGAACAGTAGATTGACACCCGTTGATGTTCCGAATATGTTCGCGAGGGGTGGAAGTACCGGGTCGGTGAGGGGACGTGGAAATCTGGTTGCTACTGCTGGTCGCCCTGGCTGCGGCCGGGGCCGGCGCGGGGACGGTCTGGGTGATCATGGCTTTCCGGGTGCGTGAGCTGGCCGCGCAAGCCGCCCAATTGCAAAGCCAGTTCGGCAAGACCGAGGAAGAACTCAAGGCGGCACGGTACGAAGCAAACCGGTGGCGAACCCAGGCTGAGACCGACAGCCTGGCGCGCGCGGTGGCTGAAACGAAATTGATCGAGCAGGACCAAGGACACCGCGAAAAGATCGAGGCGCTTACCGCAATCCGTGGCGGGATCGAGAAGGATCTCAAAAATATCGCTGCCGACAGTCTGCGCGAGAACCAATCGGCGTTCTTGCAGCTCGCGAACGAGGTGTTCGACAAGCACAAGCAGGGCGCATCAACAGAACTCAACGCCTTGGTTTCGCCAATTCACGAAACACTCCAAGCCTACCAGCTCAATCTCACCGAGATAGAAAAGGCGAGAGTCCAGAGCAACGGGGCGCTCTCGGCCGAGCTCAAGAATGTCGTCGAGGCGCAAAATGCGGTGCGGGGCGAGACGTCGCGCCTCGTCAATGCGCTACGCGCCGTGCCAAAAACCCGCGGACGCTGGGGCGAGAATACCTTGCGCAATGTCCTCGAACTCGCGGGGCTGAACGCCTATTGCGATTTTACGACGGAGCAAAGCTTCGCTCGAGACGGCGTGCTGTCGCGACCCGACGTCGTGATCCGCCTGCCGGGCGGGCGCAGCATCATTATCGATGCGAAGGCGTCGATGGCGGCCTACCTGGACGCGGTAGATGCGGTCGATGACGCCGAGCGCGAGCGCAATCTCGTCTTGCACGCACAACAGCTTCGCTCCCAGGTCAAGCTGCTCGCCGGCAAGGCTTATTGGGACGGGCTGATGCAGAGCCCGGATTACGTGGTCATGTTCGTCCCTGGCGAGAACTTCTACGCGGCGGCCGCGGAGCGCGATCCCGGCCTCTTTGAATTTGCCGCTGCGCAGCGCGTTCTGATCGTGACCCCGGCGACGCTGATCGCGCTTGCCAAAGCGGTCGCTTATGGCTGGCGTCAGGAGAAAGTCGCTGAAAATGCGAAGCGCGTTCACGAACTGGGGCGCGATCTCTACAAACGCCTCTCGGTGATGGGCGGGCACATTGTCGGTCTCGGCGCCAGCCTCGCCGGGAGCATCGCAAAGTACAATCAGTTCGTCGGCAGCCTGGAGGGCTCCGTGATGCCTCAGGCGCGCCGGTTTCACGAGCTCGAAGTCGAGGGGACCGGTTCCGAGCTGCCGCTTTTGGCCCCGGTCGAGATGGAACCCAGGCAGATGCGCGCCGACCGCGACGTTTCGGTTGCCGTGCTGCCGCATCTAACGGCGCCCGAGGCAGCCGGTTAGAGGCGCTTCGGCGTCAGCAGGCGCGCACCCGCCCCGCATGGCGCCGATTTTGCCGGCGCGCCGCCGAACCGGGCTATTTCGCGGCGGTCACCATGATTTCGACGAGGATCTCGGGGCGCGCCATGTCGGCCCTGACGCAGGCGCGCGCCGGCGGGTTTTGCGGATCGACCCAGGCGTTCCACACCGAATTCATGTCGGCAAAGAGCGCCATGTCCTTGATCCACAGATTGGCCGACAGCAGGTTCGATTTGCTGCTGCCGGCCTGCGCCAGATAGGCATCGATCTTGTCGAGGATCTGCTTGGTCTGCCCCTTGATGTCCTGGGAGGCGTCACTGGCGGTCAGACCGGCCAGAAACACGCGGTCGCCGTGAATGACGGCGCGGCTCATGCGTGGGCCCGGGGGTTGAGTTAAATCGATACGACGGATGTCCATGGTCTTTTCCCCTGTGAAATTGGAACGTTGCGGCGTCAGCCGGCGCTCGCCGGAGCCGTCTGGTAGTTGACGATGCGCTTCCCCGAGGTGTGGATACCAAAAGTGACGAGCGGCCGGTCGCCGGTCGTGCGAAAGCCGTGCACGCGATTGGCCGGCACGGCGATGGTTATGCCGGGTTCCATCACCATCACGCTGTCCTCGCCGTCGAGCCACGCCTCGCCGGTGCCCTCGAGCACGGTCAGCAGCTCGACGTAGGGATGCGAGTGGGGCTGCGTTGCATAGCCGGGCGGCGAAACCTGGATGCCGGTGCGAAGCGACAGGCCCTCGCCGGTGTCGTCGCCAATGATCGGCCGATAAGTGGCGCCTCCCGGAAACAACGCGGTCGGCTGGTCGGCATGGCGAATGAGAATGGGTCGGTCTTGCATCCGAAACTCCGATCGCGGCTGGCTCTCTGCTCGGCCGATCGTATCATGGCTGCCCATGGTAGACACGCATATGCCGCCGATTGAACTTGCCGAGCGGTTCGCGCTGCTCGTCGCCTTGGGCGTGTTTCTCGGCCTCGCCTTCGAGGAGGTTTACAAGCGCGGCGAACCTGAGGTCCCCGGCGGCATCCGCACCTTTCCGCTGGTGGCGTTGGCCGGGGCATTGCTCTACCTGGTCGAGCCATATCGCGCTCTGGCCTTTGTCGCCGGGTTGATCGCCTTGGGCGCGTGGCTCTATGCCTTCCTCCGGATCGAGCAGCCGCAAACCGCGCTCGGCCGGACATTGGTCATCCCGGCGGCGAATTTGCTCGTCTACGCGCTCGGGCCGATTGCCTTGACGCAGCCTTCCTGGGTCGCCATCGGCGCGACCGTTGCTGCGGTGCTGCTGATCGGCTGGCGCGAACAGATGCACGGCTTTGTCCGGTCGGTCCCGCAGGACGAGATCCTGACCGCGGGCAAGTTTCTGATCCTCGCCGGCATCATCCTGCCGTTGCTCCCTGACACCCGATTGATCGCCGTAGCGCCGCTGACGCCTTACCGCGTCTGGCTTGCCGTGGTCGCGATCTCCGGCTTGTCCTACCTGACCTATCTCGTCCAGAAATATCTCCCGGCAGGAGGTGGCGCGCTGTTCCCGGCGTTGCTGGGCGGCGCTTATTCGTCGACCGCCACGACGGTCGTCCTCGCCAAGCGGCAGCGCGAAACCGCGGCTCCCCGCGCCGATTTGTCGGCCGGCACCGTCGCGGCGACGGCAATAATGTTTCTGCGGCTCGCAATCGTCGTTGCCCTGTTCAGCCTGCCGCTGGCGGCAGTTCTGGCCCCGGCCCTCGCCGTGCTGTGCGCGGCGGGCGGGCTCTTGGCCTGGAGCGAATGGCGGCGGGCCGGGCGCGGCGGCGCCAACGATCTGGGGGTTCCTGCCGCCAACCCGCTGCAGCTGAGTACGGCGATGGTGTTTGCGGCATTGTTCGTCGTGATCTCGCTGGCGACGGTCTGGGTCGAACGCCTGTTCGGCCAGGCCGGCATTTTCACCCTCGCGGCACTCGTCGGTGCCAGCGATATCGACCCGTTCGTCCTGAACCTGGCGCAAGGCGGCGCGCCGGGCATGAGCCTGCCGGCGCTGGCCGCGGCGGTGCTGATCGCCGCCTCCGCCAACAACCTCGCCAAAGCCGGTTACGCGCTTGGTTTCGGCGGCCTCTCCCGCACCAAGCGGCCGGCCGGGATCCTCGTGGCCCTGGCAGTGCTCGGCTTTGCCGCGGCGGCGGCCTACCTCGTCTGAGCAGCTTGCCGCCGGTCTTGAAAAAACGCGCGTAGTAATTCGGTGGCGCGCCGCTCGTCGATCCCGCCGTAGATCTCCGGCCGATGATGGATCGTCGGCTGGTCGAACAGCCGCGGGCCGTGCTCGACCGCACCGCCCTTGGCGTCGTATGCGGCGAAGTAAAGCCGGCGCAGACGCGCATGGGCGATTGCCGCAGCGCACATCGCGCAAGGCTCGAGTGTGACCCACAGATCACAACCGACCAGATGCTTTGCCCCGAGCAGCCTCGTCCCGGCGCGCAGCACCAGCATCTCGGCATGCGCGGTCGGGTCCCGATCGGCTTCGACCCGGTTCCCCGCTGCGGCGACAACCTGTCCCGCGGCATCGACCAGCACGGCGCCGACCGGCACTTCGCAGCGCGCTGCGGCAGCCTTGGCCTCGGCCAATGCCAGCGCCATCGGCGTCGCGGTCATCCGCGGTGCCGCCGCCGGATCGGCTCGGGAATCGCGATCGGCCGCCGCGTCGAAAGCCGCATGAACAGGCCCTCCTGCTCGGCTTCGGCGCAAACGGCGCCGCCGACGGCGAACTCGGCGGCGAGCCGCCAGCGCACCCGGCCGAGCGCAGGCAACCCGCATGCGCCCCATGCGGCTTGTCGGCGATCGTCACCGGCCGGCGTAGGAAATCCGCGTCGAGATCAGAATCGGCGCCACGTCCTCGGCCAATGCCTGAACCAGCGGATAAGCCTCGTCCATCAGTCCAAGGCGTAAATCCTCGAGCCAACGGACGAACACGATGTTGCTGACGATGCCGGCGAAGTCTATGTCGTAGGTCTGAACCCGCAGCGCCAACTCGTAGAATTCGCTCATCGACTCACCGGTCCCGAACCGGAACCTCAGCATGACACAACCGGTCATCGGCCTCACCCTCGATCACGAGCCGCCGGGCGGCTGGTCGAAGTCTCCTTGGTATGCGATGCGCGAGAATTACTGCAACGCGGTGCGCCACGCGGGCGGGCTGCCGATCCTGTCTGCCGCACGATCCCGATGCCGCGGCGGATTATCTCGGCCGCATCGACGGGCTGGTCGTGACCGGCGGCGGGTTTGACGTCGACCCAGCCCTGTTCGGCGCGGCGACCCGCCATCCGGCGGTCACGACCAAGGACCGCCGCACCGCCTTCGAGCTGGCCGCGACCCGGGGCGCGCTCGCCCGCGACATGCCGGTGCTCGGCATTTGCGGCGGCCAGCAACTGCTTGAACGTGGCGCTGGGCGGCACCCTGATCCAGCACATCCCGGACGAGGTGCCGGGCGCGCTGCCGCATCGCCAGCCGAATCCGCGCGACGAGCCCGGCCATGACGTCCGGGTCGATCGCCGGGACCCTGCTCCACCGCATCGCCGGGGCGGAACATCTGGCGGTCAACAGCGCGCATCACCAGGCGGTCAAGGAGGCGGGGCCGGGCGTCGTCATCGATGCGGTCGCCGAGGACGGCGTCGTCGAGGGCATCGAGGACCCGCGCCGTCGCTTTTGCCTCGGCGTGCAATGGCACCCCGAATTCGAGATCGGCGAGGCCGACCGCCGGATCTTCCGCGCCTTTGTCGAGGCCGCGCGCGGATGATGAGGCGACTCGCCGAGCCGGTGGCGGGCGAGACCGCGGCGCCCGAGCGCATCGCCAAGTTGCTGGCGCGCGCCGGGCTGTGCTCGCGCCGCGACGCCGAGCGCTGGATCGCGCAAGGCCGCGTCTCGGTCGACGGCGAGGTGCTGGCGAGCCCGGCGGTGACGGTCGACGGCCGACAGCGACATCCGCGTCGACGGCAAGCCGCTCCCGCAGCCCGACCGGGCGCGGCTGTGGCGCTATCACAAGCCGGCCGGGCTGCGTCACCACGCATCGCGACGAAAAGGGCCGGCCGACCGTGTTCGATGCGCTGCCCAAGGAACTGCCGCGGCTCATTTCGGTCGGCCGGCTCGATCTCAATTCCGAGGGGCTGCTGCTGCTGACCAATGACGGCGCGCTCGCGCGCCGGCTCGAACTGCCGGCGACCGGCTGGGTGCGGCGCTACAAGGTGCGGGTTCACGGCGACGTCGACCCGGCGCGCCTCGCGCCGCTCGCCAAGGGCATCACGATCGACGGCGTCGCCTATGGCCCGATCCACGCCGACTTGGAGCGCAGCCAGGGCAGCAACGCCTGGATCGCGATGGCCTTGAGCGAGGGCAAGAACCGCGAGGTCCGCCGCGTGCTCGAGCATCTGGATCTGCAGGTGACGCGGCTGATCCGGCTCTCCTATGGCCCGTTCCAGCTCGGCAATCTGCGAGCGCGGGGCGATCGCCGAGGTGCCGAAAAAGGCGCTCGCCGAGCAGCTCGGAACCGCGGTGCCCAAATGGGCCGCGCATGCGGATCGTCGGCGGTAGGCATCGCGGCCGCCGCCTGCTGGCGCCGCCGGGAGACGCGGTCCGGCCGACCAGCGACCGCGCCCGCGAGGCGTTGTTCGACATTCTGTCGCATGGCCGCCTTGCCGCGGCGGGCTCCCGTTTCGCCGATGCGGCCGTGCTCGACGCCTTTGCCGGCACCGGCGCGCTTCGGATTCGAAGCGTTGTCGCGCGGCGCCGCCGAAGCGGTCTTCATCGAGCGCGACCGCGAGGCGCTGGCGGCCTTGCGCCGCAATATCGAGACGCTGGGCGAGACCGACCCGCACGCGGATCATTCCCGGCGACGCGACCCGCCCGCCGCGCGGCACGGTCGCCTGCGCCGTCGCCTTTCTCGACCCGCCCTATCGCAGCGGGCTCGCCGGCCCGGCGCTGGCCGCCCTCGCCGCGGCCGGCTGGCTCGCCCCCGACGCGCTGGTCGTGATCGAAATCGCGGCGCGCGAGGAAGTGCCGCCGGCAGACGGTTTCACCCTGCTCGACGAGCGCGGCTACGGCGCCGCGCGCCTGGTCTTCCTGCGCCGCGGAAAGATCTAGCCACGCTCGCTGCGCTCGGGTGGCGACGGAGCGAAGCCGCCGCGTCGCCAGCCCTCAGCCAGGGCTTATTGCCGCGTGTATTTCACCACGCGTCGGACCCGGCCCCACTCGCCCGGCTGCACGACATAGAGATCTTTGTGCGAGTCGCACCAGATCCCGTGATTGGAGCGATGGACCGGGCCATCGCCCCAGCGCGCCAGCCTTTCGCCGTCGAGCGTCAGGATGCTGATCATCCCGCCATTATGCTCGTTGACGTAAACCGTGTCGTCGTCGTCGACATAAAAGAACGCCGGGCCGATCAACTCGGTCGGCCATACCTCCAGCAGCTTGCCGTCCTGGTCGAACACCTGCACCCGGTCATTCTCGCGGTCGGCGAGCAGCAGCCGGCCGCGGCGATCGACCCATACCCCATGCGGCAGGTTGAACTGGCCGGGCGCGGTGCCCGGTTCGCCCCAGGAAAACATCAGCTTGCCATTGGCGTCGAATTTGTGGACGCGGGCGTTGCCATAGCCGTCGCTCATGAACATCTCGCCGCCCGGCGCAAAGGCGATGTCGGTCGGCAGGTTGAAGGGGCCGCCGCCATGCGTGACCTCCTTGTATGCAGCCGAGCTGAACTGGTCCGGCGGCACTCCGGTATCGGAGCGTTCGCCTTTGACCCCGATGGTCTGCAACAGCTTGCCATCGGTGGTGAATTTCATGAATTGGCCATGATATTCATCGGTGAGCCAGACGTGATCGTTTTCTATCGATACGGATCGCGTGTGGAAACGAAAACAACCCGGCGCCCCATGACGACAGAAATTTGCCGTCGCGATCGAAGATTACCACCGGATACTCGGCGTTTCGGTTGAAGCAATAGACCCGGTCCTGCGAATTGACCGACACCGCACACGCCCTGACTTCGATATGGGCCGGAGGCTTCATCCAATTCTCGTTTACGCGGTAGGTGTATTTGCCGGTTCCGACGACGGGATCCATCATTTCCCCCTTTCCATTTTCTGTGATCGTGGAGGATTGCAGCGCGGCCGATTATAGCAGGGACCGCGCCGATGAATTGGATAAATCCTGTTCGGGTGATCCGCTCGCCTCGGCGCGGCGATTCCACTACGATAATGCATGCACGCCGCAGCGAGGAATGCGACGATGTTCCTCACTGAACCCGTCAAAATCCATCTCGGCAGGAAGTGATGATCCCAAAAGACGCGACCGCGCCGACGACGCGGCTCTATCTGATCACGCCGCCGGCCTTCGATCCCGACCGGTTCGCGATCGAACTAGATGCGGCATTGTCGGGCGGTGACGTCGCCTGCCTGCAGTTGCGCCTCAAGGAGGTCGACGACGCGGCGGTGCGCCGTGCAGCCGCGGCGCTCAAGCCGATCGCGCAGGCGCACAATGTTGCGTTCATCATGAACGACCGGCCCGATCTCGCTGCCGAACTCGATTGCGACGGCGTTCATGTCGGCGAGGAGGACATGCCCTATGCCGCGGCGCGGCGCCTGCTGGGGCCCGATCGCATCGTCGGGGTGACCTGCGGCGACAGCAGGGATCGCGCCATCACCGCCGCCGAAGCCGGCGCCGATTATGTCGCTTTCGGCGCTTTTTTCCCGAGCATGACCAAGACCGCGACCAAATTCCGCGCCGATCCCGAAGTGTTGCGCGACTGGAGCGAAACGACGGTCGTCCCGTGCTGCGCGATCGGCGGCATCACCCAAGAGAATTGCGGGCCGCTGGTCGAAGCCGGCGCCGATTTTCTCGCAGTCATCGGTGCGATCTGGTCCTACCCCAAGGGCCCCCGTGCCGCCGTGGCCGATTTCAACGAAGTGTTCGCCGGGCACGGTCGCGCCTATCACCAATAGCGGCCTCCGTCCCGCCGCCGGATGCGCGCTACCGGTGGGAGCGGGCCTTCGGCAATTGGGGATCATTTCACCGGCGTCCAGAGCACGTCTTCGATGTCGGGGGCGGCGGTCGCAAGCATGACCAGGCGGTCGAAACCGAGGGCGATGCCCGCCGCAGGGGGCATGCCATATTCGAGGGCGGCGAGGAAATCCTCGTCGATCGGATAAGTCTCGCCATAGAGCGCTTGCTTCTTGGCCTGGTCGGCCAGAAAGCGGGCGCGCTGCTCGGCCGGGTCGGTCAATTCGCCGAACGCGTTAGCGAGTTCGAGGCCGCAGACATAGAGCTCGAAGCGCTCGGCGACCCTGTCGTCGATTGGATTGCGGCGCGATAGGGCAGCCATCGAGGCCGGAAAGTCGTAGAGGACCGTCGGCGCGCCGAGGCCCAGATGCGGCTCGACCCGCTCCAGGAAAATGCGAAAATAGAGCGTCTCCCAGTCGTCGCCCGGATGCGGCTCGATGCCGATGCGGCCTGCCTCGGCGGCCAGGAGCGCAACATCGGGAACAAGCGGGTCGGGCGCGGTCGCCAGGACGTCGATGCCGCAATGCCGGCGGAATGCCTCGGCGACGCTGATCTGCTGCCAATCACGACGGGCGTCTGCCTTATGCCCGCGCCAAACCAGCGCCTCGGCCCCGGCGGCTGTTTGGCACGCGCGCAGCAACCCGATGCAATCGGGGATCAGGTCGCGCCATGTCGCGCCGGCCCGGTACCATTCGAGCATCGAGAATTCGGGATGATGGGCAGCGCCGCGCTCGCCGTCGCGAAACACATGGGCGAGCTGCCAGATCCGCGGCAGGCCCGCGACCAGCAGCTTTTTCATCGCGAATTCCGGCGAGGTGTGAAGATAGCGCTGTAGAGTTTGGCCCGAGCGCGGGTCGTGCAGTTGGGTGGCAAACGCCCTCAGATGCGGCTCGAGCCCCGGGCTTTGCTGTAACGCCGGGGTATCGACCTCGACGAAGCCCCGCTCGGCAAAGAGGCCGCGCACCGCGGCGAGGATATGCCCGCGCTGCTCCAGCCGTCGGCGGCGAAGGTCGAACCGTTCGGGTCGCCACCAATTCTCCATTGCTCGGCGCTCCTGCTTGCCGTGAGACCGGCCCGTGCTAATTTCTCGTCAGAGCCGCGCCTGCTGCGCCCCTTTCCGGGATCCCTGTCATGAAGATCAACGCCATCGACATCAAGCCGGGCAACGTCCTCGAATACCAGAACAAGCTGTGGATGGTGCTCAAGCGCGAACTGGTCCAGCCCGGTAAGGGTGGTGCATTCGCCCAGGTCGAAATGCGTGATTTGCGCACTGGCATCAAGCTCAACGACCGCTTTCGCACTCAGGAGACCGTCGAACGCGTTCGCCTCGACGAAAAGGATATGCAGTTTCTGTTCATGGAGAACGGCCAAGCCACCTTCATGGACAATGACAGCTTCGAGCAGATCTCGATCCCGGCCGAGACGATCGGCGACCCCGCCGATTTTCTGCGCGACGGGATGGTTTGCACGGTAATGCTGTATGAAGGCGCGCCGCTCTCGGTCGAGCTTCCTCAGAGCGTGGTGATGGAGGTGGTTGAAGCCGATCCGGTGGTGCGCGGGCAGACGGCATCGTCTTCGTACAAACCCGGCAAGCTCGACAACGGGCGGCGGGTCATGATCCCACCCTATATCGAGGCCGGCACCCGCATCGTCGTCAGCACCGCCGACGGCAGCTACATGGAACGGGCGAAGGACTGAGCGCCGGGAAGCCGCCATGGTTATGCGCTCGCCGGTGCTGAACGTCATGGCGAACGCCGCGCTGAAGGCGGCGCGCAGCCTGTTGCGCGATTTCGGCGAGGTCGAGCAGCTCCAGGTCTCGGTCAAGGGTCCCGGGGATTTCGTCTCGACCGCCGACCTCAAGGCCGAGCGCACGATCAAGGCCGAGCTGACCCGCGCCCGCCCCGGCTATTCGCTGTTGTTCGAGGAGGGCGGCGCCGAGGCGGGATCGGACCCGCGTCACCGCTGGATCGTCGATCCGCTCGACGGCACGACCAATTTTTTGCACGGCATTCCGCATTTTGCGATTTCGATCGCCCTTGAGCGCGACGGCGAAATCGTCGCCGGGATCGTTTACGACCCGGTGCGCGACGAGATGTACTCGGCCGAAAAGGGCCTCGGCGCCTATGTCAACGATCGGCGGCTCAGGGTGTCGGCACGGCGGCGGCTTGGCGAGGCGGTGATCGGTACCGGCATGCCGTTCGCCGATCGTGGCGATCGACCGGCCTATATGGCGAGCCTTAGCGCGGTGATGGCGGCAACCAGCGGCGTTCGCCGGATTGGTGCGGCAGCGCTCGATCTTGCCTATGTCGCCGCCGGCCGATTCGAAGGTTTCTGGGAATTCGGTCTGTCACCGTGGGACATGGCCGCCGGGCTGTTGCTGGTTCGCGAGGCCGGGGGCTATGTCAGCGACCTCTCAGGCGGTCACGACATGATGACCAGTGGAGACATATTGGCCGCCAATGATCATCTGCATCTGCCGCTCGCGGCGCTGATCCGCGACGCCCTGCGAACCGCCCGCGCCGCCGAGTAGTGCGATCGCGCTGGCGGGCGCATTTAACTCCGCGCGTTCCGTAGGCGCCGCGGCGGCCATTCCATGGTAGGCTCGGGTCAGGGTGGGGTCGCAAATTTTGATCGTCCAAAGCCGTCAGGTGTGAAGGCTGCACACATGATCCAGCCAAATGGTCCTCGCGCATGAACCGCTCGCGGCGGTTCCTCGTTCGGATGATAGTTTTCCTCGTGTTGGTGGCTGCGTTGGCGGCAGCCTTGGGCCGCTCGCTAGCTGTCGCCTTCATGGGCAACCCTGCGATCAACGGGGTGATTCTCGGCATTCTCGTGGCCGGCATTGTTTATATCTTTCGCCAGGTGCTGCTGCTCGAACCCGAAATCGACTGGATCGAGAGCTTTCGCCACCGCGAAGCCGGTGGCGTAGAGCCGATAGCGGGACGCGGGCCAACTCCGAGGCTGCTCGCACCGATGGCCCGCATGTTGGGCAGGCGTCAGGTTGGGCATGTCAGCCTGTCGGCGAGTTCGCTGCAGACCCTGCTCGACGGCATCGGCTCGCGCCTCAACGAAACCCGTGAAACCTCGCGTTACCTGATCGGCGTACTGGTTTTTCTAGGGTTGCTCGGGACTTTTTACGGGCTCTTGGAAACCGTGCGGTCGGTTGGCGGGGTGATCGGCGGACTGACCGTCGGCGGCGGCGATCTCGCTCGCGCCTTCGCCAATCTCAAAGCAGGGCTGGAATCACCGCTTGCCGGGATGGGGACCGCGTTCAGCTCGTCGCTGTTCGGGCTTGCGGGAAGCCTCGTCCTCGGCTTTCTCGACCTCCAGGCGGGTCAAGCGCAGAACCGTTTCTACAACGATCTGGAAGAATGGCTGTCGACCTACACGCGTCTTTCCACCGGCGGTCTGGGCGATGGCGCGGACGCCCCGGTCCCGGCCTACATTCAGGCCCTGCTCGAACAGACCGCGGACAGCCTGGAAAACCTGCAGCGGATCATCGGCCGCGGCGAAGAGAGCCGTATCGGGGCCAATGCGACGCTGACCGCCCTGACGGATCGTCTCGGCGTCCTCGGCGAGCAAATGAAGGCCGGGCAGATGCTGATGCTGCGGCTCGCCGAAAATCAGCTTGAACTTAAGCCGGTGCTGACGCGGCTCACCGACGCTACGGAAAGCTCGGCCGGACACGACGACGCGTTGCGCAACCATCTGCGCAATATCGAAGCCTATACCGTGCGCCTGATCGAGGATTTGGCTCAAGGCCGGGCGCAGAGCGTGCAGGAATTGCGCAGCGAAATCCGTATCCTTGCCCGCACCATCGCGGCACTCGCCGAAGAAGGCCGGCGCTGACCACGGGGACCCTGGCGAGCCATGCCCATCGTCCGCAGAAATCCTCGCCGGTCCAGCATCGATATCTGGCCTGGCTTTGTCGATGCCCTGGCGCAGCTGCTGATGGTGATCATCTTCATCCTGTTGGTGTTCACCGCCGGCCAGTTTTATCTCTCGGCGGCGTTATCCGGCCGCGACGAGGCCCTGCACAAATTGCAGCAGCAGATCGACCAACTGGCCGATTTGCTGTCGCTCGAAAAGCGTAGCAATGCCGACCTCAGTCAGGGAGCGTCACAACTGACTGCCCAGCTCAGCTCCGCTCGGGCCGAGCGCGACAAGCTCGCCGCGCAGGTCACCGAACTCACCGCCAAGGCGAACGATGCGTCGGCGCGCGCCGAGCGGGCGACGGGCCAGCTGGCTACCGAAAAGCAGCTGGGTTTGGATGCGCTCGCTCAGGTCGAGCGACTGAACCAGCAGATTGCTGCGTTGCGTCAGCAATTGTCGGCTATTGCCGCGGCGCTCGACATTTCCCAGTCGAAGGTCAAAACGCAGCAGGACCAGATCGCCGATCTCGGCAAAAAGCTGAACATTGCCCTCGCCAGCAAGGTCGAAGAGCTCGCCCGTTATCGCTCCGAGTTCTTCGGCCGTGTGCGCGAGATTCTCGGCAATCGGCCGGATATCCGGGTTGTCGGCGATCGGTTTGTGTTTCAATCAGAGGTTCTGTTTGGCCCGGGCAGCGCCGACCTCAGTGATGCCGCCAAGAAGGAGCTCGACCCGATTATTAGCGCGCTCAAACAGATCGCCGCCGAGATCCCTCCCGATATCAACTGGATCCTGCTGGTCAATGGGCACACCGACCACCGCCCGATCAACACGCCGCAGTTTCCGTCAAATTGGGAATTGTCGACGGCGCGTGCGTTATCGGTCGTGCGCTATGCCATCAGCCAGGGTATCCCGGCGGATCGTCTGGCCGCCGCGGGCTTCGCCGACACCCAGCCGATCGATCCCGGCAATACGCCCGACGCCTATAACCGTAATCGGCGCATCGAGCTGAAGTTCACCGAGCGCTGAACGGGGAGCAACCCGAATTTCCCGTCGGCTCGCTTATTCGAGGGCGATAAGTGGGCCGGTCGCGCCGCTCAGCAACCGCCTCAGGTGAAAGCCGACCAAGGAGTCCTCGCTGCGCATTCCGAGCAAGGCGGCGAAACCCGGCATCGCGCCTGGATCCTCGGCTTCGAGCTTGGCGAAAGCATCGAGATAGGCGCGGGTCGCGGGATCGTCGAATGCCTCGGCCGTCAGCGGCTCGAAGGCCCGGAGCGGTTCTTTGCGACCGCGCAGCAACAAGTCGCCGACCGGCCTTCCCTTGAACCCCGTGACCTGCCGCGCCACGCTCCCGCCAATGCAGATCCGAGTGCCGAGCTGCTTGTTCGCCGCTTCGAGACGCGCCGATGTGTTCACCGTATCGCCATAGGCCGTGTAGTCGAAATACCGGCCGCCGCCGAAATTGCCGACGATTGCCGGGCCGGATTCGAGGCCGAGACGGGTGGCACCAAGCATGATTCCGCGCTGAGCCCAGCGTTCGCGAAAGGTTTGCGCGCTCAAATCGAGTTCGAGCGCGCAGGTGACGGCGCGCTCAGCATGGTCGGGTTGATCCGAAGGCGCGCCGAACAGCACGTGCATCGCGTCGCCGACGAGCTTCACTACCGTTCCGCCATGAGCGAATACGATGTCGGTCATACCGCCGAGGTAATCGTTGAGAAGCGGCGCGATGATGTCGGGATCGAGGGTCTTCGACCAGCGTGGTAAATTCGGCGATGTCGGTGAACAGCGAGGTGATCTCGCGCCGCTGCCCGCCCAGATCGATCGCGTCGGGATCGCTCGCCAGCCGTTCCGCCAGGTTTGGCGAGAAGTAATGCGACAGCAGCGCATGCGCGCGCTCAGCTTCCGCTTGCCGGCGCCGCGCCTCGCGCAGCCTCTCGATATGCCCCAGCGTCTTTCTGATGGTGGCTTCGAGGTCGACGAAATCGATCGGCTTGGTCACGAAATCAAAGGCCCCGCGGTTCATTGCGGTGCGGATGTTGGCCATGTCGCCATAAGCCGAGACGATGACGGTCGACAGCTGGTCGTCGGTCTCCTGTATTTTTTGCAGCAGGGTCAGACCATCCATCCGCGGCATGTTGATATCGCTGACGACCATGTCGAAGCCGCCATCCTTTGTCAGCATTTCGAGAGCTTCGACCCCGTCATGGGCAAAGTGAAACTCGAACTCGCCGCTGCGGATCTGCCGCCGGAACCTCTGCTGCGACAAGTGTCTCGAGATCCGGCTCGTCATCGACGACGAGGATCGTCGCGGTCATGCCCGCTCTCCTCTGTCGCCGGCGGTGGCCGTCATCATCGCTCGCGGCAAAGTCACGATAAATTCGGTAAACGCTGCCAGGCTCGGTCTCGACCTCGAAGGTGCCGCCATGTTGCTTGACTACGATGTCGAAGCTCAGCGACAGCCCGAGGCCGGTCCCCTCGCCTGGCGGCTTGGTGGTGAAAAAGGGATCGAAGATTTTCGCCCTCACTTGATCCGGGATCCCGGTGCCATTGTCGCGCACGCGAATTTCCACCCGGTCGGTGAGCTCGCGGGTCGATACCGAAAGCGTCGGCTCGAATCCGGGTTCGTGGCCGCTGCGCTGGCGTTCGCGCACCGCATAGAAGCCGTTGCCGAACAGGTTCAGAAGAACCCGCGTGATTTCCTGCGGGTAGATGTCGATCTCGCGGATGGCAGGATCGAGATCCTTGCGAAGGGTCACGTTGAAATCCGGACTTTCCGCGCGGGCGCCATGATAGGCGAGGTTCAAGCTTTCTTCGACGAGGGCATTGAGGTCGGCGGCCCGGCGCTCGCCCACCCCGGAGCGAGAATGCAGTAGCATATTCTTGACGATGCTGTCGGCGCGTTTTCCGTGCTCGACAATCTTCGCAAGATTGGCGGTCAGCATCTGGGTCAAATCGTCGATTTCGTTGCGTGCCGCTTCGGATCTGAGCATGTCCTCGGCAGCGAGCGTGGTACGCAGTTCGTCGGTCAGCTCGGTCGAAAGCTCGGCAAAGTTGTTGACGAAATTAAGCGGATTTTTGATCTCGTGGGCTATCCCGGCGGTCAGCTGACCGAGCGAGGCGAGCTTTTGCGTCTCGACCAAGCGGTCCTGCGCCGTCTGAAGGCTGGCAAGCGCATGTTCAGCGGCCAGCCTGGCCTCTCTGGCTTCGTGCTCGCGCGCCTGCAGCTCCTCGGTTCGCGCCTCGACCTTGGCCTCCAGCGTGTCGTGAGATTCCTGGATCTTTTCTGCCATTTGATTGAAGCGGTCGGCCAGGGTCTCGATTTCATCGCCGGTATGGATCTCGATCGGCTGCCCGCGCACACCGGAGCCCAACCGGTCTGCGCCCGATTGCAGGCGTTGGATCGGCACCACCATCCGCCGGGCGAGCACCGTGCCGGCACTTGCGGCCAGCAACAGCCCAAGGGCTAACAGCGCGATCGTCCGATAGAACGAGGCGTAGACCGGCGCCAGCGCTTCGCGCAGCGGCAAGTCGACAAAGACGACCCAGTTCAACCGCGGAACCGGCGCATGGGCGGTCAACATCATGCCGCCAGCCGGCCCGGTTGCGGTGTGGACGTGGGCGGCCGGTGCGCCCCGCATACCGGTCAGCGCTGCCGCCACCTGCGGAAGGTGCGACAGATCGGTCTCCCGCAATACCAGGCTCAAGTCAGGATGGGCGATCAGCCGCCCACGGGAATCGACCACATAAGCATAGCCGCTGTGCCCGACCTGCAGCGCGGTGACTAAATCCCAGATGAATTTCAGGTTTACTTCCGCGACGGTCACACCGGCGTGACGCCCCGCCTGCGCCATCGCGATCGTCATATACGGTTCGGACATGTTGCGAAAATAGACCGGGCTGAACCAGACGCCTTTTGCCCGCGCCTCGATGAAGCGGGGGGCGGCACTGTCGTCGACCCCGCTCGCCACGGCGTCGGGAGCAATGCGCGACAGCCTCAGCTCTTCTTTACCCGCTCCATCGATCTGGGTGAGTTCGGTGATCGCCGGCACCTGGCGCATCAAGCGGATGAAATCGTAGCGGCGCTGCTCGAGCGGCAGTGCGTCCCATTGCGGCGGAGTAGTCCAGCCGATCTGCCGTTCGATCCCGGAAATGAACTGCTCGATCTGCCGGGCGGCGTCCTGGGCCTTTACCTGCTGCATCAGTATCGCGGCGCGTTCGGCGGTACGGTAGCCGAGCCACATGGCAATCGAACCGTCGACGATCAAAACCAGGCTGACAAGACCGAGAAAAGCCACCGCCAGCTTGACCGCGAGCCCCATCCGCAGACGCCGGCGGGGCGGACTGCCCGCAGTCCCCGTCACCCCGAATGTAACACCGTGTCTGGCGAGCACGAGACCGCCGCTCCTATCACTCGATTACGTCGTCGGCACGGGCGAGCAAGGAAGTTGGGATTGTCAGACCGATCGCCTTGGCTGTCTCCAGGTTGATCGCCAGCACGAACCGGCTCGGCGTTTCGAGGGGAAGCTGGGCCGGATTGGCGCCATTCAGTATGCGCGCGGCCAGTCCGGCCGCGCGATCGTACATCTCGCTCACGTCTGGACCGTAAGACATCAGCCCGCCGTCACGCACGAGGAAGTCATATTCATAAATCGCCGGTAATTTGTGTTGAACTGCAAATTCGAACACCCGCTTGCGGTTCAACGTCGTCAGGACGTCGCTGACCATCAAAATCGCGTCCGGTGGCCGCGTGATCATCGCCGAAAATGCCGCTTCGAACCCGTTGGGCGCGCTTACGCCCAGTGACTCGACATCGATGCCGAGGCTGTGCGCCTGCGCCTCCGCGGCCTTGTAACGCAACGACATGCCAAGGTCTTCGGCGTTCCACAGCATCGCCACACGATGCACGCCCGGCACGGCTTCCTTGAGCAATGCTAGTCGTTTTGCCGACAGCTCGGCGGCTATTTCGGACAGACCGGTGACATGACCCCCGGGTCGGGCGAAGCTGGCAACAAGGCCGTCTTCGACCGGGTCCCCCGCCTGCACCGCTACGACCGGCAAGGCTGTTCGTTGTTTTGCCGCGAGCGCGGCCGGGTAGCCCCCGGTCACGATCAATTCGACCTTGCTGGAAGCCAATTCGTCGACTAACTGCGGCAGGCGAGCGAGTTGTCCATGCGCCGCGCGACGCTCGAGCACCAGGTTACTGCCGACAACAAAACCTTGGCGCGCAAAGCCACGAATGAGCCCGGCCCCAAATGGGCTTTGATCGGTTGGGTCGGCGCCGACCGACAGGAGCCCGACGCGGTGCACCTGCGGCTGCGTTTGGGCCTTTGCTGCTCCGGCCCCGATTATAGCGGCGACGAGCGCAGCAAAGAGTCCGGCAAATTTCATTAAAGAACCTCCGAGCAACCCGCACATTGACCATACGACCGAGGGCACAAACAACCAAGGGATGTGTCGCACAACTTGCCGCGATGGGGGACTCCGCCGCCCCGCTATTGCTAAGGTCTAGCAGCGGCGGCCGGCGGCGCCGCTGGAGGCGAGATCATGACCGGATCAGCCTACGTCCTGGCGATCGACCAGGGAACGACGAGCACGCGGACGATGCTCTTCGACGCGCAAGGCAGGGTGCGGCGCACGGCGCAAATCGAGCTGAAGCAATATTACCCGCAACCGGGCTGGGTCGAGCACGACCCAGAAGAGATCTGGCAAAGCGTAGTTTCGACTTGTCGCGAAGCGGCCGCGGCTGCGGACGGTCCGATCGCAGCAATCGGTATCGCCAACCAGCGCGAGACCACGGTTCTGTGGGAGCGTGCCACGGGTCGCGCCGTCTACAACGCGATCGTCTGGCAAGACCGGCGCACTGCCGAATTGTGCGCGCAATGGCGGCGTCAGGGGTTGACGGAAATTGTAGCCCGCTGCACCGGCTTGGTTGTCGACCCTTATTTCTCGGCGTCGAAAATTCGTTGGCTGCTCGATGCTATACCCGGCCTGCGCCGATCCGCCGAAGCCGGCGAAATCGCCTTTGGCACGATCGACAGCTTTCTGTTGTGGCGGCTGTCGGGCGGGACGCGTCACGCGACGGATGTGACCAATGCCGCGCGGACCATGCTGTTCGACATCCGCCGTTTTGCTTGGGACGACGAGCTTCTCGACGCATTCCGGATTCCGCGCGGAATCCTGCCCGAGGTGCTTGAAACCGGCGCCGATTTCGGCATGGCGTCTCACCGAATTGCTCGGCGCCGCGATCCCAATTACGGCGATGGCCGGCGATCAGCAGGCGGCGCTGATCGGCCAAGGCTGCTTCCGTCCCGGCATGATCAAATCGACCTACGGCACCGGCGCTTTCGCGCTGCTCAACATCGGCTCGGATCCGGCCCCCTCACGCCACCGCCTGTTGACAACGATCGCCTACCGCCTCGATGGCCGGACCGCCTATGCGCTGGAAGGCAGCATTTTTGCTGCGGGTGCGGCAGTTCAATGGCTGCGCGATAAGCTCGGTATCGTGGAAACGGCGGCGCAGGCGACGGCGCTTGCGGCGCAGGCCGATCCACGGCAGCGACTCTATCTGATCCCTGGCTTTGCCGGGCTCGGCGCGCCCCATTGGGCGCCGCAGGCGCGGGCGGCGCTGGTTGGGCTGACTGCCGATTGCGGACCAGGGGAAATTGCCCGCGCCGCCCTCGAAGCGGTCGGCTACCAGACCCGTGACCTTATCGCGGCGATGGCGGCCGACGCCTCCGTCGAGATCGGCACCTTGCGTGTCGATGGCGGGATGACGGTCAGTGACTGGACGATGCAATTCCTGGCCGACATCCTGCCCGCTACCGTTGAGCGCCCGGCAGGGGTCGAGACCACCGCCTGGGGTGCAGCCTACGCGGCGGGACTGATGTGCGGGATCTATCCCGATCCCGAAACCATGGTTGCGGCCTGGCGGCCCGAGCGCCGTTTCATGCCGGAAATGCCCGAAGTCGAGCGCGAGGAGCGTTATCGGGGTTGGCGGCGTGCGGTCGTCGGCGTCCTCGCCGCGGCCTCCTCTTCGAATGATGGAGAAAGCGATGACGCGAGCTGACGAGTGGCCCGAGCTGCCGTTTTCGGAATGGCGCGACACCTGCGCCACGCTCCATATGTGGACCCAGGTGATCGGCAAAATCCGGCTGGCGCAGGCGCCGCTGATCAATCACTGGTGGCAGGTCCCGCTCTATGTGACGAGCCGCGGACTGACCACCTCGCCGATACCCTATGGCACGCGAACCTTCCAGATCGATTTCGATTTCATCGAGCATCGCCTCGCGATCACGACGAGCGACGGCGCGAGCGAAGGTTTCGCGCTGCGGTCCCGGACCGTCGCCGATTTCTACGAGCGAGACCATGCGGCGCCTGCAAGGCGCTCGGGCTCGACATTCGCATCTGGACGACGCCGGTCGAAATCGCCGACCCCGTCCCGTTCGAGCAGGACCGGGCGCATGCCGCCTATGATCCCGAATACGCCAACCGCTTTTGGCGCGTGCTGGTGCAGACCGACCGGGTGTTCACCGCATTTCGCGCCCGCTTTCTCGGCAAGGCGAGCCCGGTGCATTTCTTCTGGGGCAGCTTCGACCTCGCGGTGACGCGTTTTTCCGGCCGCCGCGCGCCGCGTCATCCGGGTGCACCGAACGTCGCCGACCGGATCACCCGCGAGGCCTATTCGCACGAGGTCAGCAGCTGCGGCTTCTGGCCCGGCGGCGCCGGACTGGAGCAGCCGATCTTCTATTCCTATGCCTATGCCGAGCCGGCGGGATTCAAGGACGCGCCGGTTCGCCCGGAGGCGGCTTCTTACTCGCCCGAATTCGGTGAGTTCATCCTGCCCTACGATGCAGTCCGGCAGGCGCCGGCGCCGGATGAGGCATTGCTCGATTTCCTGCAAAGCACCTATGAAGCTGCCGCCAATTCGGCGCAATGGGACCGCGCCGCGCTGGAACGCGACGCGCCGCGGCCGTGAACCTGCTCTCGCCGCCTCCCGACGCCCAGGCCTCGGAAGCGGTCGATCGGCTCCTCACCCGTCCTGGTCTGCGCATCGAGCGGATCGTCTCGCAGGCCCAGGCGAGCCCGCCCGGCTTTTGGTACGACCAACAGGAGGGAGAGTGGGTATTGGTGCTGGCCGGGACGGCACGGTTGAGTTTCGCGGACGAGGCCGAACCCCGCCTGCTCGTCCCTGGAGACTGGCTCGACATCGCCCCGCGCCGGCGTCACCGGGTCGACTGGACCGACCCGTCGACGCCGACCGTGTGGCTTGCAATATTCTACGGTGATCGATAAGGGCTTCAGCCTGGCCGTCGGTCACGCCAAACCGTAGAGCCGCGCGGCGTTGTCGTGGGTCAGCTTGCGCTGCATCTCGGGCGACAACTCGCTCATCTGGCGCTCGATCGCGGTGCGCGAATTCGGCCACACGCCGTCGGGATGCGGGTAATCCGAAGCCCACAGCAGATGCCCTTCGCCAAAAAACGGGATCAATGACATCGCCGCATAGATCTTCCTGAAAAGTCGCCCAGATCTGCCGCTTGAACAACTCGCTGGGTTTGGTTTCGAGCGCGGCGCCGCCCTTGTCGGCCCAAAAATCCTTCGCCTCCCACAGCCGCCAATGGCGGTAGTCGAGTTCCTGCACCAGCCACGGCAGCCAGCCGGTGCCGGCCTCGGCGATGACCATTTTGAGCTTCGGATGGCGTTCGAGAATGCCCCAGGCGAACAAATCGACAAACGGTTCGAGGAAATTCGCCATGAAGAATTTGGTGTTTTCGAACACGCTCGCCGCCTTCCCGGCCGCGCGCTCGTCACGGTTGCCGAACACGGTGATGTGCCAGGAGAGAATGATCCCGGTGTCTTCGAGTGCGGTCCACAGCCTCTCCCAGGCCGGGTCGTCGAGCTTGGGCTTGATGTTGGCGATCATCAAAGTGACCTGCTTGACCCCGCCCTTCGCGGCGAGGCGCAACAACTCGTCGGCCGCCCCATCGGGGGTCTCGGGCAGCATCGGTACGCCGAGCAGCCGATCGGGCGCCGCCTTGCAGAAACTCCATCAGCCAATCGTTGTACACGCGGTAGCAGGCGACGCGCAGCACCGGGTCGTCGGTCGAGATCTGGAAGATCGGCCCAAAGATGACCTGCGTCCCTACGCCGTCGCGGTCCATGTCGGCGAGGCGCAGTTCGGCGACCGCCGGGCGGCGCGCGCTCTGGTCGTAAATGCCGGCGCGGTCAAACGAGTTGTAGAGCGGCTTGACGGGACGCTGGTTGCCGGTCGCCGGCGGCTTGCCGCCCCAGGTCCCCCAAACCTTGCCGTCGCAGATCCAAACCGCCTGGCCGTCGCGCTCTTCGATGTGCGGAGCACGGTCGCGCAATGCCGCCGGCAGGTGCGTCGTCCACAGATCCGCCGGCAACTGACCTAAATCCATGTGGTCGTCGCAAGAGATCAGCTCATTGGCCATCGGTTTCTCCCTTTTTCACAAATCAGCCCGCGGCAGGGACGACGTCGAGCTTGCGGAGCGTCGTCAAAAGAATGGCCGTCAAAAGAACGCCAGGGTGCGGATCTCGATGCTCTCGCGCGGCCGCGCATTCGGCGGCGTCGAGGGATCGTCGAAGGCAGTGTGGGCGGTAAACCGGGCGCGGCCGTCCTGCATCAACTCGTAGGTTTTAAACACCAACGCCTCATCGGGACGCATACGCGGGAACCAATACCATTGGTGTGCGGGGTTCCAGGTGATCGCCGAGGTCTGGCCGATGCGATCCGGATAGCGCCGCTCGGTCACCACCAGATCATGGGGCGACAGGGTGCGCGCATCGGCGATCGCCAGCGGCCAGCTTTCGACCGGGTGGCGGATTGGCCGCCACGTTTGAACGATTGCAAAGCGGTGCTTGAGCAGTTCCTCGGCCTCGTCGCCCATCAGATCGCGCACCCGCTGCGGCCCCGACCATTCGGTATAGTCGTTATGGACGCGGCGCACGACATCGCGGATTCTCGCGGCCTGGCGCAAATCATCATCGGCTGTTCGCAAGGTGTGATCGAAGACGACGACGCGCTTGGCCCCGCTCTCCTGCTTCACCAACGCTTCCATTTCCGGGTAGTAAACGCGCCGGATTTCGTCTTCCTCATAAAAATCTGCAACCTGCGTGTCGTGCCGGACAAAGCGAAAGCCATTCTTTTCGAACACGAATCCGCCGGCGTGAAGCCGCCCGTTTTGCAAGGTAACGCGGTGCGGCTCGGAATCGCCGCCGCCGACGCGCTTGTCGGATTCGCCGGGCGCGCCGACCAAACTCACCGGCATTTCCTTAGTGTCGACGAAATAGCTGAGCGTCGCATTGAGCGTTTCACGCTCGGTATCGAGTTCGGCGACCTGCACCATCGGGGCTCCTCCACACGCTGGACGCGATGATAGATTGGCCTGCCGACCGAGACAACTATCGCCGGGCCCGCCGCGCCTCGCCCGAACAATAAGGAGACAACCCCGATGGACGACCCCGACTCCCATGCCCGCGCCGCGCTGCGGCTGATCGGTCCGGATCCGCAAAACTGGGTTCCGGAGCGGCCGGGGATAGACCACAACGTGCTGATTGTGGGCGGCGGGCAGAGCGGCAGCGCCTTCGCCTTTGCCCTGCGCCGGGCCGGGATCGGCAAGGTTGCGGTGATCGACATGGCCGCGGACGAGGCGCGGGCCGGGGTATGGCTGAACGCGGCGCGAATGAACGTGCTGAGGACACCGAAAACCCTGCCCGGCCCCGAATACGGCATTGCCGCGCTCAGCTTCCAGGCGTGGTACGAAGCGCGCCACGGCGAGGCTGCCTATGCCGCGATCGAGCGCATCCCCCGCGCCGCCTGGGCCGAATATCTCGCCTGGTACCGGCGATTTCTCGGCATCCCGGTCCGCTATCGCACCCGGCTGGTGCGGGTCGAGCCGGCGGAGGGGCATTTCCGCCTGCATCTCGAAGCCGATGGCGCCGACCGGATCGAGACCGCCCGCAAGGTCATCCTTGCCAACGGCGTCGCCGGCAATGGCGGCCCCTATATCCCGCCGGACCTGACCGACGGATTGCCGCGGCAGCTTTACGCCCATACCGCGGACGCGATCGAATTCAGCCGCCTGCGCGGCAAAAAGGTCGCCGTCATCGGTGGCGCCGCCTCGGCCTTTGACGCTGCCGGCGTGGCGCTCGAAGCGGGGGCGGCGTCGGTCGATCTGTTCGCCCGCCGGGCGGCGCTGGCGTCCTTGCCGGTTGGCCGGGTGCGCGGCTATCCGGGGGCCTATGACAATTTCCCCGAATTGCCGGACGCGGTGCGTTGGCATCAGGCGATCCGCTTCCGGCGCGCCGGATCGACCGCTCCCGCGGACGCGATCGAGCGGGTGCTGAAGCATGCGAATTTCCGCCTGCATTTGGCGGCGCCCTGGCTTTCGGCGCGCGAGGAGGCCGGGCGGATCGTGGCGCGGACCGCCGGCGGCGCGTTCGATTTCGACTTCGCGATCGCCGGCACCGGATATTTCGTCGAGCCCGGCGCCCGTCCTGAACTCGCCGATTTCGCGCGGCACATCCTGCTGTGGCGCGACCATTATCAGCCGCCGCCCGACGAGGAGGACCCCTATCTCGGCGCCCATCCCTATCTCGGAACGGCCCATGAATACCTCGAAAAGACGCCCGGGCGCGGCGCCCTATCTGGGGGACATCCACGTCCAAAACCCGGCCGGTTTCGTCAGCTTCGGGGTGCCGGTCGGCGACGTGCCGAGCATGAAGCGCGGCCTTCCCGCGGTCACCGCCCGCATCAGCCGCGATCTGTTCTTCGCCGATTTTCCCTCCCACCAGCAACGCCTCTCGGCAGACGTCGCGCCCGAATTCGCGCCCGAACTGTACGCTTCGGCGGTGTGGCGAGGCGGCACTGGCGCCGGCGCCAATTCCCGTGAACCGGGAAAATAACCGGGATTTCTATCGGACCGGTCGGTTTCGTCCTGATAAAATACCTGCCGAATCAATAAGGTATGAGCCAATTCCCGTGCACCCCAAACGGGAATTTGCGCCGCCCTAATCGGGAATTTATCCGGCGGAACCGGGAATCAACCGGGTACCGCGGCGACCGACGTCGGCGGCGATGGCGACCGCGGTTTCGGGATAATCCGCATCGGCCGAAAGGCTCCTTCAGCCGTCAACTGTCGTGGTTTGCTGCAATTCGATAGCTCAGGAAATGGGCGGCAGTGAGATGGTCGGCGTCCCGGTCCGCCATCGGCATCTGTGTCAATCTTCGGAATATTGAAAAAAGCCTCTGCCCTGCACCGAAGCTGGAGGACGGTCAGATTATTGAAAGTTAGCGAGTGTGAAACGGTTCACACCATCAAAGGATAGGGATCGGTCTATGAAATAGCAGGTCGAGCAGCGAATTCGCCGCCCGGCGCAGGTGCGGATGACGAAGGGAGGAACATTAGCATCGGGTGCGATCGTCAGCGCAGCGGCTTCGGTGACGCGCCGAGGGCCACAATCGAGGGGAGCCGTCATGAGCAAGCCACGACAAGGGGTTGGAACGAGCGCCGAATGGTTGGAGGGCCAGGACGATCGCAGCACGGAGGGAAGCGCCCAGGGAAGCGATGCTGGCGGGCAGGGTCCGCGCACGATGCTGATCCTCTCCGACATCCGGTTTTTTCGCGAAGGCCTCGCCGAAATATTGAAGAGGGAGGGGAGCTTCGCGGCAATCGGGCTCGCGGCCAATATCGGCGAGGCGCTCGCGGCGGCGGCCGATGCAGCGCCACGGATAATTCTGATCGATGTGGCCCTGCCGGACGGACTTGCTGCGGCCTCGCGCCTGCGCAACCTGTCGCCGCAGCCGCAGATCGTCGCCCTCGCACTCGCCGAGACCGAGCCGGCGGTCATCGCCTGGGCCGAGGCGGGCGTCAGCGGCTATGTCCCGCGCAGCGCCGCGCTGAGCGAACTCGTCGTGCTGCTGGAGGGGATAATGCGCGGAGAGCAGGCGTGCTCGGGGAATATCGCGGCGGGGCTCTTACGCTGGATCAGCCAATCGCCACGGCGAGCGGAGCCGCAGGCAAGCGCCGCCGATCCCGGTTCTTTGACCGTCCGCGAGGAACAGGTGGTGCGGCTGATCGGCGCCGGGCTCAGCAACAAGGAGATCGCGCGCCAGCTGAAGATCGGGCTCGGGACGACAAAATCGCATGTTCACAACGTGCTGGGTAAGCTGGAACTCCAGCGGCGCAGCCAGGTAGCGCGATGGATACACTCCGAGCCAGTGTCCGCCGCCGAGTTGCCGGGCTGAGACGCACGAGCCTTCGGCGGCGCCGATCACGCCGGCCCTGGCGCCTCGGGTCGCCGGCGAAGCAGCAGCGGCTATCCGGCTGGTGGTGGGAATTTAACGCTTAATCCCCGTCATTCCCGCGGAAGCGGGAAATCCAGAGCCTGCCCCCGGTGTCGAGCACGTGGCGGGCCCTGGCTTAAACTGGGGACAAGCGGCGTCCGGTTATCCTGGACCCCCGCTTGCGCGGGGGCGACGAGCAAGTTGGTGCGCAGCGATGCCGTTGCCTGCGGGGCAACGCCGCGCATTCGTGGCAATGACGGGACGCCGGGTCCGCCCGTCAGACCGGGCGGGTGCCCTTGAGCTGGGTGCGGTGCATCAGCCGGCGGGCCGACGGGTCGAAGGCGTCGCGGCGGTGCATCGCGCAGCGATTGTCCCACCAGATCAGGTCGCCGACCCGCCAATCCTGACGCCAGGTGAATTTCTCCTGGGTCGCGTGCTCCCACAGCAGCGTCGAGCAGCTGTCTCGCTGTCTTCGACCGACAGCCCGAGGACATAGGCGTTGATGCGGCGGCCGAGAAACAAGCGCCTTTCTTCCCGGTCTCGGGATGGGTCCGCACCATCGGCTGGTGCGCGCCCGGCACCTTCGACACGTCGGCGACGGTCTCGAACCCCTTGATGCGCCTTGCCGCCGCTCGAATGGGTCGCGGCATGGATCATCGTCAGGCCGTCGATCCGGCGCTTGCGTCTCCTCCGGCAAGGTTTCATAGGCCGCATACATATTGAGGAAATAGGTCGAGCCGCCGGCGCTCGGCGGCGGCACTTCGAGCGAGCGCAGCAGGCTCGCCGCCGGCGGCACGTCGACGAACGAGCTGTCGGTGTGCCAGAACGCCTCGCCGTCGCCGAGCCCGCCGATCGCCTTGCCGTCTTCGACGATGTTCGAAATGACCGAGATTTCCGGCGGAATTTCGCGGCGCCGGCCCGCGGTCTGGGTCTCGACGCCGTATTGCTTGGCGATCAGCGCCGCCGGGTTGAATTCGAGTTCGCCGAACTGGCGGGTGAACGCCATGTGCTGCGCGTCGCTCATCGGCTGGCCGCGAAACCGCAACACCAGATGTTCGAGCCAGGCGGCGCGGATCGCGTCGCGATCGGCGGCGGAAAGCGGCTCGCGGATGTCGACGCCGCGAATCTCGGCGCCGAGCCCGGCCTCGAACGGGACGATCTCGATGGTCATGGCGCTTACTCCGCCGCTTCCATGTGGCTTCGACGCCGAAATCGTTGATCGACACCCGCCAGTGGATGCGGTCTTCCTCGGGCGGGTAGTCGCCGGCGGCCTTGTGGTACGAGCAGCGATTGTCCCAGATCACGATGTCGCCCTTGCGCCAGACATGGTGGTATTCGGCGTCGGGCGGTGATCATCCGCTCCTTCAATTCGGCGATCAGCGCGTCGCCTTCGCGGTCCTCGACGCCGACCAAGCCGACAGATCTTGCCGGGATCGAAATAGAGCGATTTGCGCCCGGTTTCCGGATGGATGCGGATGATCGGGTGGTAAACCGGGGTCCAGTCCTGGTCCTCGGGGTTCAGCAGCCGCGCCTTGCCGCGGCGGCCGCCATAGGAGAACGCGCCGATCACCCCGTCGAGCCGCTCCTTGAGCCGTTGCGGCAACGCCGTCATAGGCGGCATAGGCGTTGGCGAACAAGGTGTTGCCGCCGCGGCTCGGCACCGCCAGCGCATAAAGCTGGGTCGCCTTGAACGGCGCCTGGTTGTAGGCGCCGTCGGTGTGCCAGCCTTCGGCGCCGCGGCGGTAGATCTCGTCGCGCAGCTTGCCGTCGGCGTCGAATTTGTTGACGCCGAGCATCGTGATCTCGGGATGCTCGGGATGCCGGGTCGATTTCGACGGGTGCGGCACGACCGGGCCGAAGCGCCGGCTGTAACGCATGAAATCGGGGATCGTCAGCTCCTGGTCGCGCACCACCATGACGTTGTGGTCGAGCCAGGCCTGATAGATCGGCGCAACTCGCCTCGTCGATCGTCTTGACGTCGACCCCGGTGACCTCGACGCCGATCTGCGGCCCCATGCGGCGGATTTCGACCATCGCTCACTCCTCCCGAACGCAACAACGACAGCTCGGCCCGCGCTTCACCAGGGTGTCAACCTGGAGAAATGCCATGGTTGCCATGCGCCGAACCCGCTAATCTGCCCGTCAGGTTTGGGGAGGTCAGATCATGAAGCTGGTGATGTTCGAGGCGGGCGGGCACGGCGGGCCGACGCCGGGATTGCTGACCGAGCGCGGCGTCGTCAGCCTCGGCCGGCGTCGTCGAGCGTGGCCACACCCCGCAACTGACGATGCAGAATTTGATCGACGGGTTCGACCGGCTGCGGCCGGCGCTGGAGCGGCTGGCGGCCGAGGGCGAGGCCGCGCCGCTCGACCGGGTGCAGGCTGCGCCCGCCCCTGCCGCGGCCCGGCAAGATCCTGTGCTGCATCGCCAATTACTGGGAGCACGCGCAGCGCGAGGCGCGGCCGCTTAAACATGTTCCTGAAAAACCCGGAAGCCGTGGTCGGGCCCGGCGACACGATCCGCCTGCCCGAATTCACCGAGCCGTGGATTTTCATGCACGAGGCCGAGCTGGCGCTGGTCATCAAGGGGCCGGCGAAAAAAATCAGCCAGGCGGATTGGCGCAGCGCGGTGTTCGGCTATACCGGCCTGATCGACGTGTCGGCGCGCGGCGAGGGGCGGCGCACCTGGAAGGCCGGCAGCTGGCTCGGCAAGTCGTTCGATACCTTTGCCCCGATCGGCCCGTGCATCGCCACCGCCGACGAAATCCCCGAGCCCAACGACGTTGTCGTGCGCTTTTGGAACGACGGCCAGTTGCGCCACAACTACAACACCGACGACATGGAGCACCGGGTGCCGGAGCTGATCGAGTTCGCCTCGACGGTGATGACCTTGAACACGCGGCGACCTGATCGCCTGCGGCACCAATCACGAGGGGCTCGGGCGCGTTGCAGGACGGCGAGACCGTCGAGATCGAGGTCCAGCATGTCGGCCGCATGGCGCTGAAGGTCGTCGACCCGCTGAAGCGCCAATGGGAGCGCGGCATCTATATGGGCGCCGACTCGACCAACCCCGAAGCCGTCAAACGCCACCGCCCGCAGGGTGCCACTGAAAGGACCAGCCATGACCGACATCGAGATCCGCAAGATCGTCACCCTGCGCGAAGTCGTTTTCTCCGAACTCGGCGGGCCGCGGCGCGGCCGATCGTGCGCGCGGTCGGGATGGCGGTGATCCGCAACCCGTTCGCCGGCCGTCGTGTCGCCGATTTGCGCGAGCTGTTCGAGGCGGGCGCGGCGCTCGGCGAGCGGATCATGCCCGAGCTGGTCAAATTGCTCGACGGGCCGGCGGTTTCCTACGGCAAGGGCGCGCTGGTCGGGGTCGATGGCGAGATGGAGCATGGCGGCGCCTGCTGTCCACCCGATGCTCGGGCGGCCGATGCGCGCCGCAATCGGCGGCGGCAAGGCCGTCATCGGCTCGAACGTCAAGGTTGCGGCGCCGGGCGCCATCCTCGATGTGCCGCTCGGCCACAAGGACGATTTCTGGTCGTTCGAGCATTTCGACACGATCACCGTGTCCTTGGCCGACGCGCCGCGGCCGGCCGAGATCCTGGTGGTCATGGCGATCGCCGATGGCGGCCGGCTCGACAACCGTTGCGGCTCGGCGCCGATCCGTTGAGCGGATTTCAGGTAAAACGATCGACTTCCTGAATATCAGCTTTAATTAAAGTGCCGAAAACAACTCGCTCACGAGCTAACATGCAGTCCTCGACTTCCCACGAGGGTATGTGACACAGACATCGCACCTAGACCGGGGTGATCATGTGGCGGCACCGCACATTCGCCGTGATCGCGGCGAGCTTGATCTTATGCGCATCACAAGCTGGGGCACAACAGCAGGTTCACCGAATTGGATATCTCGGGAACACCCCGGTCCCCGAGTTGATGCAGGCGTGGCTGCAGGGATTGCATGAGCATGGGTATGTCGAGGGACAGAATCTGCGAAATTGAATTTCTCTGGGTCCAGGGCCGGACGGACGTCTCTTCGCTCATCGCTGAACTGATTGCGTCTAATCCGGAGGTTATCGTCACCTCCCAAAGCAATCCCGCGATCGTGATTTACACCACCGCCCCGTCGATTCCCGTGGTTGTAGCGGGTGTGGGTGATCCTGTCGGACTAGGGCTGGTCGAGAGTTCCAACCATCCCGGTGGGAACGTGACCGGAATTCTGGGGCTCGTCCCCGAAAAATTTGCCGGCAAGCAACTGCAATTGCTCAAGGAACTGGTGCCGCAGGCATCGCGCATAGCCGTCTTGATCGATCCCACGATGTCGGCGCACCAGCGTGAGTTGCGGAGACTCCCCGAGGCCGGTCGCCAGGTGGGAGTGGAGCTGTTCACAGTCGAAGCGAGCAAGCCGGATCAGTACGAAGCCGCTTTCGAAAAAGCACGCGCCGGAGGCGCCGCGGCGATCCAGGTTTTGAATGGCCCGCTCCCCTACGTTCATAGGGCGGAGATAGCGAAGCTTGCAGCACACTTCCGATTGCCGGCGATCTATTTGGAGCGGCGCTACGTGGAGGACGGGGGACTGTTGTCCTACGGTATGAACTCAGCCGACCTGCTTCGGCGCGCTGGCGGCTACGTGGACAAGATTCTTAAGGGTGAAAAACCCGGTGACATACCGGTCGAGCAGCCAACCCGCTTTGAGCTGATCGTAAATGCAAAGGCGGCGAAGGAGCTGGGCCTCACGTCCCGTCTTCGATTCTCGCGCAAGCCGACGAGGTCATCGAGTAGCCTGATAGAGTTGTTGCATGAACCGGTATCGCGCGGCTCCTGCTATCGCGTCGGCCTAGCTCCGATCCGCACCGCAAGCCAGGGACAGCAGCTCGGCGCGGAGGCCAAGCGGTCAGATTGATCGATTAGATTCCGTCGAGCGTATAGGCGTGGTCGTGGAACACGACGCGGCGGCGGAAACGCCATTGACCGCTCTCCTTCGCCAGCTCGCATTCGTAATGGCCGGGCGGGAGTTGCCGGCTCGCGCCATTGCGGGTGATCAATACCAGCAGGTAGCAGGTGGCGCGCGCCCGCTGGCCGGTGAACTCGACGGCGAGATTGCTGATCATATGGCGGAACTGCGTGCCGGCCGCGCGCTGCGCGGCGAAACGGCCGGCAAAGGCGCGGATCGCCTCGTGTCCGGCGATGACCCCGATCACCGGGCTTTCGAGCACGGCATCGGCGGTGAAGCAGCCGACGACGGTTTCGACATCGCCGGCATCGAGCGCGGTCGTGTAACGCACGAACAAATCGTTGATCGCCAGCCGGTCTGCGATCGCCGACAGTGCGCTATCGCTTGGCATAAACGGTGTCGCCCTCGACTCTGACCTCGTAGGCCGGCACGTCGGCCGAAATCGGTCCGTCGACGAACTTGCCGGTGCGGATGTCGAACTGCGCGAAATGCAGCGGGCACTCGATCACGCAGCCCTCCAGCCTGCCGCGCGACAACGGCGCGTTGCGGTGGCCGCAGACGTCGCGCAGCGCGTAAAAGCTGCCCTCGACATTGGCCAGCACGATCCGCTCGCCCTCGACCGCGGCAAATTTCATCTCGCCCGGTGCGAGGTCGCTCACCTGGGCGACGGCGACGAAGCCTTCCGGCATGCAGTGATATCCTGATATCAGCTCCTATCGCCCTGGTACCGGTCATACCGGACCATGACCGCTCTGGCCTACCCGGCGAAGCGCCGGCATCCACGGCAGAAATGGGTCCCGGCCTTCGCCGGCGATCGACGAGAACGGGGTCAGCTTGTCTGATTGCTGCTACGCCAGCGTCCTCTAGGCCGAGATTGCTTCGTCGCCTCGCGGCTCCTCGCAATGACAGCGAAGTCCTGTCATTGCGAGCGCTAGCGAAGCAATCCGGCCTACTGTTCCGCCTGTCGACGCCAGTTCAGCTCGAAGCCGAACATCTTGGCGGCGTTGCCCGAGGTGATCTTGCGCAGATCGTCCTCGGGCACGCCGGCGAACATCCGCTGCAGGAATTGCTGCGAGCGCGGGAAAGTCGCCTCGGCATGCGGGTAGTCGCTGCCCCACAGCATGTTCTCGACGCCGATGCGGTCGCGCAATTGCACGCCGAGGCCGTCTTCCATGAACTCGACGAACATGTTGCGCTTCCAGTAGTCGCTCGGCATCAGCCCTTCGGCCGACTTCCAGCCCTTGGTGAATACCGGGCGCTCGACATAGGTGAAGTCCATCTGCTGCAGCCAATGCGGGATCCATGACGCCTCGTGCTCGACCGAGCCGATCTTCAAGCCCGGGAAGCGGTCGAACACGCCGGCGAACAGCATCGAGCCCAGCGAATAGCGCACCCAGTAATCGGTCGTCGAGCGCCCCGCGCCGGTCAATTCGGTCACGTCCATCGTGAATTCGTTGGCCGGAACCCCGCAGCGCGGCGTGCCGATATGCAATAGCAGCGGCTGCTTCAGATCCTGCGCCGTCGCCCAGAGCTTGTCGTAGATCGGGCTGCTGTAGGGCTTGTCCGGCAGCGGCGCCACCGGGATGAACGCGCCGACCAGGCCCATCTTGGCGCAGCGCTCCAACTCCTTGGCGCCGGCATCGGGGTCGTCGACATTGAGCATCGCGATGCCCTTCAGGCGGCGCGAATGCGGCTTGCAGAAATCGGCGATCCAGTCGTTGTAGCAGCGGCAGATTTCGGAAAAGAGCGCGGAATCCGGGATGCGGTACCAGAACAGGCCCTGGCTCGGCTGCAATACCGAGCCCCAGATGCCGTCCTCCTCGTTCTCGACCAGCATCGCGTCGGCGTCGTAGGCGCCCTTGCGGACATCCTCCCAAAGGCCGAGGAAATCGATCTGCGAGGGGTCCTCGAAGCGCTGCCCGGCCTGCATCACCGCACCCAACGTGCCGACCTGCATGCCGTCCAGCATCCAGGCGTCGAATTCGCGGCCGGCCGGAGTCTTGCGCCGCTCCATGCGCGGCGCGCGGTCGCGGAATTTCGGGTCGATGCGCGATGTGTACATGTCCGGTGGCTCGACGATGTGCGAATCCGCCGAGATCAGCTGGTACGCCGCCATTATGACCTCCTCCGATGCAGCCGAGTGTTCACCCGCCCTGAAACCAAGGCCCTTACGCCGATTTCGGCAGGTAAAACCGTATTCCGAGCGCGAGAGAGAAGTCAAGGGACCGGAGCCCGACCGCCCGCTTCGATGCGATGTGCGAAATCTGCCGGGCAGATCGTTGCGCGGCACCCTGGTCAGTCATCGCCGACCCGCAGCCGCCGCCGTGCGAGGCGGCCGGTGCAAGCGCTGCCGCGGCCCGAGAGACTGGGATTGGTCATGAAATAGAGGTGCGCGCTGAACGGGTCGGCATCGGGTACAAGCCGCTCGAAGTGCCGTCGGGGCGCAGACTGCCAGCTCTGGGTGTCGTCGTGCAGGTTGGCGATCATGATCTGGTCGAGGATCTGCTGATGCACCGTCGGGTTC
>CAWGFH010000025.1:0-23794 GCA_963821795.1 uncultured Alphaproteobacteria bacterium | reverse complement strand
ACATTGGCGCCCAGATCGAGCATCACGCTCTCGCCGCGCCGGGTCGGAAAGAACGAGGCAATGGCCGGCCGGTCGATCCCCGGCAGTGTCTTCAGAACGAATTTCGCCATTGCCATCAATGCGCCGGTGTTGCCGGCCGAGACGACCCCATCGGCCCTTCCGTCACCGACCGCGTCAATCGCCATGCGCATGCTCGATTGACGCCCGGCTCTAAGCGCCACCGAGGGCTTGGCATCATCCAGGACTACTTCGCTCGGTATGATGCAAGCTAACTGCTTGTGCGAGCCTCGGCAGCTTGGCCAACAAAGGCCGGACCGCATTCTCTTGACCGAACAGCAGAAAGCTGAGTTCCGGATAGCGGAGCAGTGCCATCTCGGCGCCCTTCAGCACCATCTCCGGAGCCTGATTCCCGCCCATCGCGTCGACCGCGATGGTAATCCCCCCGCTCACCGCGCAGTCCCTGGAGCCGGCGGCGCTGGTCCCTCAGGCCGTCTCCGAGCGCGGCGCCGCAACCTCGCGACCATCATAATAGCCGCAGGACGCGCAGAGATGATGCGGCCGCTTGAGTTCGCCGCAATTCGGGCATTCTGCGTAGGCAGCCGGTTTCAACGCATGGTGCGAGCGGCGCATGTTGCGGCGCGAAGGCGAAGTCTTCTTTTTCGGAACGGCCATAGCAACTCGTTTCGGGGACGTCGGAGAGGTCCCGGTAATTAGCCAAAATCGGTTGCGGCGGCAATAGTGACGGTGGCGGCGCCGCGAAGAAGCTCAACATGAACGTCAATCGTCGGCCGGCTTGTGCAAGCTTGCCCAAGGGTCGGCTAGAGGATCGGCTGATTCCACCGTCGCGGCAATATCGAGAACAGCGTCGGGGTGACGCGGGAATTCGGGGAGCGACAGCGAAAGCTCCTGGGCCACCGCCTCTCCGATGTCGATGGTCTCACCGATCAACGGCTCGAACACCGGGCCGTCGGCACTCGGATCGTCTTCGTCGCCTGCCGCCTCGCCGGCCGGTCCGTAGCGCAACAAAAAAGATCCGAAGACCTCGGCTGGGACGGGCTCCAAGGTGACGACGCACTCCTGCGCGAGCGCAGCCTCGAACTCGGCTTCGAGTAAGATGAATTCCCCGTCCTGGCGGCGCAGGGCTACGGTCGCGGTCAGGCTATCGAGCGCTATCAGGCCGAACCGGCGTGCGAGCCGTTCACGCTCTTCGGCAGTGGCTTCAATCCGCTGGCGAAAGGGCTGCGAGCCGAGCCGGCCGAGCGGCACCGGCCGGGTGAATTCAGGGACGGGCCCGTTCATCCTGCGCTCCTATCTGCCCTGAACCCGACATTCCGCTCGATTGCCTCCGGGATAGGAAAGCGCACCTTGCCGCTCGCCAGCTCCGGCGCGGCCTGACCAGCCAATTTCCTGACTGCCGACTGCGCATATTCCGCCATTGCTCCGATCCGCGCCGCCGACCCTAGGGCGGTGCCAAAGAGGTTGCGCTCCAACGCTGCGAGGAGCGCCGCATCGTCTTTCTCAACGCCCTCCTGATAGGCGCGAATGCGGCCATAAAAGCCGCGCGCCATCCGCTTCACGTGCTTGCCGACACTCAAATCGCCGGTACCCATCTCGCGCAATGCCCGATCAAAGTCAGCGAACATGGTATCGAAAAAGGCTTGCGACAATGCCGCCGAATGCGGCCGGTCCGCCTTGAGCCGGTGAAGGTAGAGAAATGCGTGCAGGCAAATCAGCTCGAACCGCCCGTCGAGCGTGTCGGGCACGCCATAGCCGGCGAAAAACACCGGCTGCCGGGCCTGTTCGACGACCCGCTGATAAGCAGCCTGCGCGGCATCGCGAATCGACTTGCGCCGGGTAGCGTAAATCTCCATCGGCGTTGCCACTTTCACCGTCGTTGACAGCGGCCCACTCTCGGCTAAAGGTACGGGCTAGAAATGGGCTTCTTGCGGATCTGTTTCAACCAAGACCTGCCTTCGTCGAGATCCTGCTGCTTGATATCCTGTCGGGTCGCCAAGCCATGCTCAAGTTACACTTATCGGCCGCTCTCGCTGTGCTGTCGGCTGCTGCCATTGTGACGGGCTGCTCTACAACCGTCGAACAGCGCGGCAATCTTCCGCCCCCCGACGAGATCTCGCAAATCCACCCTGGCAAGACCACCAAGGAACAGGTGGTGAAAATACTCGGAACGCCATCGAGCGTCGGGGTTTTCAACGAGAATTCTTGGTACTACATCAGCAGGCGGACCAGCCAGTTTTCGTTTTTTGATCCGAAGCTGCTCGATCAACAAGTCTTCGTCGTCGATTTCGACGACCACGATGTGGTCAAGGCAGTCGACCACAAAACTCTAAAAGATGGGCAAGAGGTCACCCCAGTCGCGCGGACGACGCCGGCCCCTGGACGCGAGTTGTCGTTTCTCGAGCAGATCGTCGGCAATCTCGGCAAGTTCAACGGCGGTGGCGGCGCCCCCGCCAGCGCGGGCAGCGGTGGTCGCGGGCCCGGCCCGAACCCCCAGAGCGAGGAGTAAACCGGACCTGATCCCGATTGCCCAAGGGGTTTAGACCGCCCATTTCGCCAGGATCGCCAGCAGCAGCAACGCTACGATGTTGGTGATCTTGATCATCGGATTGACCGCAGGGCCGGCCGTGTCCTTATAGGGGTCGCCGACCGTATCGCCGGTCACCGCCGCCTTGTGGGGCTCGGACCCCTTGCCTCCGTGATGGCCTTCCTCGATGTATTTTTTGGCGTTGTCCCAGGCGCCGCCACCCGAAGTCATCGAGATCGCGACGAATATGCCGGTGACGATCGTGCCGAGCAGCATGGCTCCCAGCGCGCTGAACGCCGCCGCCCGTCCGGCGATGATCGAAATCACGATGTAGAGGGCGATCGGCGCCACCACCGGCAGCAACGAGGGCACGATCATCTCGCGGATCGCGGCCCGGGTGAGCAGGTCCACCGCGAGGCCGTAATCGGGCTTGGCGCGGCCCTCCATGATGCCGGGTATCTCGCGGAATTGGCGACGCACCTCGACCACGACCGAGCCCGCCGCGCGACCGACCGCGGTCATGCCGAGAGCGCCAAACAGGTAGGGCAGAAGTCCGCCGATGAACAGCCCGATCACGACATACGGATCTTGCAGCGCGAAATGAACGTCTAGTTTGGGAAAATAATGCCGCAAATCCTCGGTGTAGGCGGCAAACAGCACCAGCGACGCCAGCCCGGCCGAGCCGATCGCATAGCCCTTCGTCACCGCCTTGGTGGTATTCCCGACCGCGTCGAGCGCATCGGTCGTTCGCCGCACGTCGCCGGGCAGATCGGCCATTTCGGCAATGCCGCCGGCGTTGTCGGTCACCGGGCCATAAGCGTCGAGGGCAATGATCATTCCAGCCAAGGCCAGCATTGTCGTCGCCGCCACGGCGATCCCGAATAGCCCGCCGATCAGGAACGAGAGGATAATTCCGACGCAGATCACGACAACCGGCAGCGCCGTCGCCTCCATCGACACCGCAAGCCCTTGGATTACATTGGTCCCATGACCGGTCGTGGAGCTTTGGGCGATACTGCGCACCGGCCGGTATTCGGTCGCCGTATAGTACTCCGTGATCCAGACGATAAAGCCGGTCACGCCAAGACCGACGAGAGCACATAGCCATAATCCGAGCCCCGTCACCGCGCCGCCGCTCGTCATCGGCAACGGCTCCGAGAGGCCGACGAGCCACCAGATGACCAGGGCGATGGCCCCCACCGACAGCACGCCGGTGGCCACGAGCCCCTTGTAGAGCGCCTTCATAATCGCGTTATCCGCGCCGAGCCGGACAAAGAAGGTTCCGAGCACCGAGGTCACGATGCAAACGGCGCCGATCACCAGCGGCAGCAGCAGCATCTTGTCGCGCAACGGCGGGGTGAAGAAGATCGCAGCGAGCAGCATCGTCGCGACGATGGTAACGGCGTAAGTCTCGAACAAATCGGCGGCCATCCCGGCGCAGTCGCCGACATTGTCGCCGACATTGTCGGCGATAACGGCTGGATTGCGCGGATCATCCTCGGGAATGCCGGCTTCGACCTTGCCGACCAGATCCGCCCCGACATCCGCCCCCTTGGTGAAGATCCCACCCCCAAGCCGGGCAAAGATCGAGATCAGCGACGCGCCGAAGCTCAATCCGACCATGGCTTCGAGCACGGGCCGCAGATCATCGCCGCCGATCGTCGCGCGCAGAATGAAATAATAGAGGGACACGCCCAGGAGCCCGAGCCCCACGACGAGGAGCCCGGTCACGGCACCGGCTTTGAACGCGATCGCGAGCCCGGGCTTGAGGCCGCCTCGAGCGGCCTGTGCGGTGCGTACATTGGCCCGCACCGAGACGTTCATTCCGATATATCCGGCAGTCGCCGACAGCACGGCGCCGATCAAATAACCGATCGCCACGCGAAGGCCGAGGGTGGCGCCGAGGACGATCAGGATCACCACCCCGACCACCGCGACGGCTCGATACTGGCGGTTGAGATAGGCCCGCGCGCCCACCTGTACGGCGCCCGAGATTTCCTGCATCCGGGTTGTCCCGGCATTGGCGCTGAGCACCTGCCGGCTAGTGAGGAAGCCGTAGAGCAGTGCCAGCGCACCGCAAACGATGACCAGATACTCTGCGCTAACCATGCGAAAGATCGCCTCTCGACCGCTTAACAGGGAACCCGGCGCTGCCCGAAGAAGACAGGTTGGGACGCGCGGAACATGGCAGAAGCCTAACCCTTGGGCAACCGCCCCGCGAAGCAGCGCCCGCCTCCGGCCCACTGCGGAGCGAGGCAGCGAACTCCGGCCAAATCTCAGAAATGGCGATAACCGTGGGCTCCAACCGGGACCTCGCGGCCACCGCCGTCGACCAGACGAACGCCCGCCCCGGCTTCGATCCGGCCGATTGCCGTAATCGACATCCCGAGATGCGATGCGACCCCGCGAATCCGCTCGGCCGCCTCTGCCGGCGCGGTGAACAGCAATTCGTAATCGTCGCCGCCCGCCGTCAGCTGTGGTGCGAGCGCCGGCTCGACAGCGACGAGCGCACGCGCAGCGCGCGATAGCGGCACCCTCTCGAGTTCGACGACCGCGGCGACCTGCGACGTTTCGCAGATATGGCCAAGATCGGCGAGCAGACCGTCGGAAACGTCAATCATTGCATGCGCGCCCCCGCACAGCGCGGGACCGAGCCCAACGCGCGGTTCCGGCAGCTGGAATCGCGCGATCAGAGCGGCTCGGTGCTCTTCGCTCAAATCCGGATACGCACCGCGCAGGACCTTGAGCCCGAGATAGGCGTCGCCGATCGTGCCGGAAACCCAGACGACATCGCCGACGCGGGCGCCGCTGCGGCGGATCTCCGTTCCCTCCGCGACCTCGCCGATCGCGGTCAGCGACAACACCGCCGGTCCCACCGTCGAAACCGAATCCCCGCCCAACAAGTGGACGGCGTAGCGTCGCTGGTCCTGATCAAGCCCGCGGGCGAAAGCGGCGAGCCATTCCACTCCCAGTTCGGCCGGCAATGCCGTCGTCAAAAGATAGTAGAGCGGGCGGGCCCCCATCGCCGCGAGGTCCGACAGATTGACCCGCAACAGCTTTTTGGCGATCAGATGCGGCGGATCCTCCGGCAGGTAGTGTACGCCGCAGACGATCGCATCCGCGGTCACGACCAGCGAGCGCCCCGCTGCACAACCGACCAGGGCGGCGTCGTCGAGCAGACCAAGCCCGCCCGGCCCCGCCAGAGGCGCGAAATAACGCCGGATGCGCTCAAACTCGCCCGGCGCCTGATCGGCGGCGCCCGTTGCCATCGCCCTACATGTCGGCCGGGCGCAGGGATCGGCCCAGCCGGTCGAGCACGCCGTTGGCCAGACCCGGCTCCTTGCCAATGAAAAAGGCGTGAGCGATCGCGATGTACTCGCTGATCGCGACCCGCGCCGGCACATCCGGCCGATGCACCAACTCCCAGGCTCCAGCGCGCAGGATCGCGCGCAGCACCGCATCGAGCCGGGCCAGCGGCCATTCCTCGACCAGCGCGGCCGAGATTTCGGCATCGAGCCGCTCCTGGTCGGCGGCCACGCCGCGCACGATGTCGGCAAAAAATGCCGGATCCGCTTCGGCCAACTGATCGCCGTCGATCTCATGGTCGAACCGGTAGCGGGCGAATTCGCGCACGACTGCTTCGGGATCGAGCTCCGGGTTCAGCTCCAGCTGATAGAGCGCCTGCACTGCCGCCAAGCGCGCGACCGTGCGCCGCCGGCCGCCGACCCGCGCGCGGCCGTCGCCCTTCGTATGGTCGTCCGCTGCGTTCATCCGCCGGACTGCGCCAGACGCTGCTTCAGTGCGACGATTGCCAAGCAGGCGCGCACCGCCGCACCGCCGTGGTCGCGCCCCTCGGGTGGAGCGCGTTCAAGCGCCTGCGCCTCGTTCTCGACGGTCAGGATGCCGTAGCCGATGGCAAGTCCATCGCGGACCGCCAATTCCTGCAACCCGCGCGCGCTCTCGGCGCAAATGTGGTCGTAATGCGTCGTCTCGCCGCGGATCACGCAACCGAGCGCCACGAACCCGTCGAACCGCTCGCTTGCCCGCGCAGCAATCCCGATCGCCGCAGGAATTTCGAACGATCCGGGTACCTGGATGCTTTCATGGGTGGCGCCGGCCGCGGCGAGCGCCCGCTCCGCCCCGCGCCGCAATGCTTCGGCGATGTGAGCGTAGTAGGGGGCCTCGACGAGCAGGATATGCGGCGGTCGGCTCATGGTGCGGGGCTCTGCGTAGTAAGGGGTGCCGCCGCCGCGACCAAACGCGCGACGTAGCGGGCAATCATGTCGATTTCTAGGTTCATCTGCTGCCCTGGCTGGGCCTCGTTGAAGCCGGTGCAGGCGAGAGTGTGCGGGATGATGTTAACGCCGAAGCGGGTCCCCGACACCTCGTTGACCGTCAGACTGACCCCGTCAAGGCATACCGAGCCTTTGGGTGCGATGAACGGCATCAGGCTCGCGGGCGCCTCGAACGCAAAGCGGACCAATTCGGATTCCGGCCGGCGCTCGACAATCCGCGCCAACCCGTCGACATGGCCGGAGACCAGATGCCCGCCCAGCTCGTCGCCGAGCCGCAAGGATTGTTCGAGATTGACCGCTGTTCCAACGGTCCACTGACCGATCGTCGTCCGCGATACGGTCTCGACCGACGCCTGTACGGTGAACCCGCCGTGCTCGATTGCGACGACCGTCAAGCACGGCCCCGAGCACGCGATCGACGCGCCGATAGCGATCCTCGCGGTGTCGAAACCGGTGGCGATGGTCAAATCAAGCATTTCGCCGCGCTGCAGGCGGCGCACCCTTCCGAGATCGGTGACGATTCCGGTGAACATGCCGACAGGCTACGAGTCCACCCGAAAATTTACCAGCCGCCTCTCGCCCCGTCGCGGCTGCCATGCGCGGGCCGACAGACCGATCCGGCCGTGCGCGCGGCCGCAGGCTCGCCGATCAGGGGATGATCGGTTGCGCCGGCAGAACGTTGGCGTCGGTGCGCGGCACGATCGCCCATTTCGGGTCGTCGGCGAAATCAGGCACCTTGGAATAGACGTTCGCCTTGAACCATGCCCAGGCCTGGGTGGCCCGAGGCTGGTTCTGGTCGACCGTCATCGCCAATCCGGGGGTCAGCCACACCTCGCGCCCGTCACTGGCGATATTATCCATGAAGTAAGCGGGGAAGCCGACACCGCCGCAACATGCAGGCGTCAGGTTGAGCGAAGTCATCCACGACGCCCAGGTGCTGTACCAACCGGAGGTTCCGCGCCCGAGCGGGCCGTCCTCGTAATAGCCGACCAGGGTCGGCATGCCGCTGTCGAGGATCATCCCGATCGGGAATAACGCCGACATGCCATTGATCGCCTGCATCGGGTAGCCGAGTTCGGCGGCCCGGCCGATCGCGTACTGGACATACCATTGCATCCACGGATCGGAAAAACCGCCGGTCGTCGGGTTCAGCCATTGCGGGTCGTTGATGCAAGCGGTGTAGGCAATCGTCGGGTCGCAGATGCTGCCCCACTCCTTGAGCGGCGGAACCTGTCCGCTAAACGGCCCGGCGTTGGTGGTCTGCTCGTTGCCGACCTGCTGCCCCCAGACTTTTTCTGGCGTCCCGTCGAACTTGGTCCCGGTCAGTTGGAAGCCGCCTTCCCAGCGGGCAATGGCCTCGTCGGTCAGCGCCGTGAAGTAGGTCTTCTCCGGAGTGCCGTCCGGCTCGGCAAAGGCGGTCTCGGCCCGGTTGCGCGACACCCAAGCGTCGCCTCGCAATTGATCATAAATCGCGCCGGCATAGACCAAGCTCGAAGGGTACGGCCCGCAGCCTTGTCCGATCGTCGGGGTCCCGCCCCAGCAATCAAAGGCCGAGACGGAGGCCCAGAAGTTCATCTCTTCGAGATAGAACGGGTCGCCGGTCAGGATGTATTGCGGGATAGAACGCCTGCGGCTGGTGCGCACCGTCGAAAGTCCAGGGATCATTCTCATCCGAATTCGGACCGACCTGGACAAAATTATCGGCTGGGGTGCCCCAATCAAAGGGCCCTTGCCGCCCACCGTCATTGTCCAAGACGCTCTCGTGATCGACCCGCGAGACGATCTTACCGTAGCCCGTTCCCGACCCCGCCGGGTCCGTCAACAGAAACGTTTCGTCGGATTACCTTCGCGAATGTGAACAGCCCAGGATGCGGCCTGGTCGGCGAGCCCGAGCGCCACCTGGCGCATCCGCCAGTCGCCGGTATAGAGCCACAGCGCGGTCCACTCGGGATAGGGCGCGATGTCCTGGCGGGCGCCGGTCGCACCCATGCCGTTCTGCCAGGTCGTGCTGTTGGTCGGTTGATCCCACAAGCCGTCATAAATGTCGTTGGTGTTCTGCGCGTAAAGGGCATATTCCGTGGCGACGGCGTCGGCGACACGGTGATCGAGGTGTCGAAATTTGGCAGGAACCGGGTGCTCTCCAGATAGGCGAGATTGTTGTCGATATTGACCTGGGCCGACGGGGTGCCGCCGATCCAGAACTTCCTGCTCCACCGGCTTTCGGCCCAATGCAATTTGCGGTTGACCGCTTGCGTGCCGGTCAGATCGACGGAATAGCTCGGCACTGGATTGGGACTCCCGCCCGGATTGACTGCCCCCACCCTGACAGTGGCTTTGTATGCCATGTCCTCGATCTCGGTCGACAGCCCGTTCTCAACCACAGCTCGGACGAACACCTGACGCGTCGCCGGCCAGAAGGTCGCGAAAGAAGCGTGGGCGAAGCGGATGGTAGCCATCGCCAAAGCCGATGTCGTATTTGCGCGCGGTCGTATCGTCGGCGAGTTGATCGTCTGCGCCACCGGCCCCGAAGTCCACAGCTTGTAGTCGCCGTTTTGCAGCATCGCGCGGGCAGAGGCGGTTTTCGTGACCCCCGCTGTACCGTCGCAGGCTTATGGTTGCCACGAGGTTGAAATTCAGACCGAGCATCTGCGCCTGGGTCAGCGGGGTGTTGTTGCCCGTGGTCTGGTTTTGGAAGGTCAGGGTCGAGGAGCCGCTGGCCGGGAAGCTCGGGATGACGACGGCGATCACCGCGAATTCGACCGAACCGTCGGGATAGCGGTTCTTGACGTCGGCCTGGGTGGCAACCGGCTGGCCGTTGATCAGCACCTGCGGCTCGTTGGCGATCGCGCCGTCGAGAAACGGCCGGCCGAACTGAAACGGATAATTGCTGATTGCCGCGCCGCTCGCATTGGTGATCGTCATGCTGTTGACGCTCGGCGGCTGTGCAGCGGCGCTGCCACTCGCAAAAAGCCGGTCCCCGAGTCACCTTGTCCGGCCACGCTTGCCGGAAGCCCGAGAGAAAACCCCAAAGCGCAATAGCAGGAAGAGACCGGACCGGTACATGGTTGACCATCCTCCCGTCTTGTTGAATCACTATTGATTCAATTCAACGGGACGTTTAGCACGGGGATTAACGTTAATCTGTGACAAAAAATGGATATTACAGCTCTAAGGCGTATTAAAGCGGCTCTTGAAACCTGTCTGAAACAAACGGAAACCCGGCACTCGGCAGCTTGGGCGCAGTCGCGTTCCCCAAACCGGGCGCAATTTGCCGTCGGTGAATATAAGGCATTATTGTCGGTGTATCTTTACAATTGATCGTTAGGAAGGGACTCTTTCTCGGACGCATCTTATCGACAGCCAATTTAAATCAATGAGGTATCGGTATAGCGATACCGGTTCATCGGGAGAGAGCGTTGCTGTCGGGATTCTTTACAGAACGAATGATATATTGACCGCCTTTATCTCCGTTAATGTTGATAAGCTGAAGATTTATTACTGGCACGATACTTGCTTTTGAAGATTGATCGCCGTTGGTATCGGATGAGAAGAGCATGTTCAGACCGTCGCTTTTGTTGCTTCGATTGCCGTTGCCGCCGCTTTCACGGTTGGATCGGGTGCCAGCGCGCGGCGACGCCATGCTGCCGCCTGGCAAAGGTGCCCGGATTAGCTGCATCACGCCAGGCCAGCTTCTGCTGGTATTCGACGATATGGGGAATGGCACAATCTTCATCGGCGGCAGCATGACGGGGACCAGCCTTCCCGGCACATTGCTGGACGATCCCGCAGATCCGGCATGCCCATCCGCCTGTACCCCCGAATTGACCTATCTGCTCCCCACATCCGAGACCGTCGTCACCGGCGATGTGGCAATTCTTGCCCCAGGCGGCAGCGTGATCGCCGATTGGCTTCGCTTTACCGACGACGGCGGGCGACATCTCCGGCGTTAATTCGGGGGCGGGAGGACGGATGATTTTCTATTTCTCGTCTCCGTTTGCTTCCAACATCGGCGATGAAAATTTTGTCGTGGGACCAACCCAGGTCATCTCGGGAGGAATAGCCACGTTCGACTATCAGCCCGCGGGCGTCCCCTATCCCATGGACAACGAGTACATGGGCTCGCAGGCGGTTGGTCCTCCTCCCCCGGGAGTGCCCGAGCCGGACGCCTTGGCGCTGCTCGCCAGCGCTATCGCGGTGATGGCGGTGGGGGCCGGGCGCCGCCGGTCGAGGTTTCTCAACAGCTAGCGAGATCCACCCGAAAATCCGGCCGGGCCGGCGCCGCAAGGCTCCGCCGCCGGCCGTTGCCGGATCGGCTGTGTCTCAGCCGGGCGTATGCTTCGACAAGAACTGCCCGACCCGCGCTTTCGCCGAACTCAGCGCCGCTCCTGTCTTCCACTCCGGTACGAATTCACAGTTCGGCAACAGCTTCGACAGCTCTTCCGAGATCGGCCACGGATGCGCCTCGTCGTTGCCGGCGAGCACCATGCACGGCGTCCGGATGGTCGATACGAACGCCCGGTCCGCGCAATAGACAAAACCGGGGGCGTAGAGGTTGCGGCAGAAGGCATCGAGCACCTGGTCGGTCGCCTCCGGATGGTCTTTCAACGACTCGGCCCAGGCATTGAACCGGGCGGGGCGGCCGGGCGCCATCGGACCGACCCGTCCGATCGGCTGCGCCAAGACCGCGCTGGCAACCCGCTCTGGTTGCTTTTTGAGCAGGTTGATGATGAACGACCCGCCGATGCATTGGCCATAGAGGTGGCACCGGTCGATGCGGAGGTGGTCGAGGAGAGCGATATGATCGGCGGTATAGCTGTCCCAGCCGTCCTGCGCCGTGATCGGCGCGTGCGATCGGCCGCCGGCGTTGCGCTGATCCATCGCGATCACACGATAGTCTGACGCCCACTCGGTCGTCGGGTTGATCGGCGCCGAGGGCTGGCTCCAAACCTCGATCACCGACGCCAGGCCGGCCGGCGCGAAGGTCAGGATCGGGAATCCGCGGCCGAACTCCTCGTAGTAGATCTGCGCACCTTGGTGTTGAAAGCTCGGCATGTCGGCGTCCTTTCAGGGTGGGAGGTTATGCGTCAGCCTCTGACAGCATAGAAGATAGCGCTCTATTTCGACACGAGGTCTGCCCCGGCGAAAGCCGGCCGGGCGTGCTCGCCGAGCGTGCCGCGCGACAATGTCAGCGCCGCCACCGCCCCGACCAGCGCCAGCACCCCCGCGACGGCAAAGGCCGAGTTGAAGCTCCCGGTCGCCGCGACGACGTAGCCGGTCACGATCGGGGCGAGCAGACCAAAGGTGTTGCCGCCGAGGACCAGGAACGCAAAGGCGCGCCCCGCATCGGCCGGTGAACGCAGCAAGTCGCCGACCAGGGCGCCGTTGGCGGCGGGCCCGACATTGGCGAACGACACGGCAATGGTGACCAGGGTGATGACCGCGGTCAGCGACTGGACAAGGGGGATCGCCAATCCTACCGCAGTCAAAAGCAGGCACAGCGCCACCAGATACCGGCGGTTGCCGCCACGCACCGCGTCCGCCGTCATCAACTTGTCTCCGGCCCAGTTGGCCACGATGTTGACGATCGACGCGACAAGAAACGGGATCGAAGTGTAGAGGCCGGAACCGAGCATCGAGACATGCCGGGCCGTCTGCAGGTAGTTCGGCAGCCAGGACATGTAGAGATAGACCGTATAGACCAGACATCCTTGCGAGATGAACAGCCCCCACATGGCGGGACACCGGATCAGCCCCAGATAGCCGACGCCGCCGTGGCTCGGCGGCGCTACGCCGGCGTCGCGCCCGGCCACGATCTGTTCCCGCTCGGCTTGCGGCAGCCACCGGGTCTTTTCCGGCGTCGACACCAGAGCGAGCCAGGCCAGCACCCAGACAAACCCGACCGCGCCGGTGATGATGAAAGACCAGCGCCACGACAATGTCTCGATCAGCCAGGCCACGGCTGGCGCCCCGAAAGCCAACCCGAGGCTTGACCCGGCCGAGATCGCGGCGATCGCCGTGCCCCGCTCGGTATAGGGCGACCATGACCGGACGCTGCTATAAGTGACGGGGGCGAACGGCGCCTCGCCGACCCCGAGACCCAGCCGCGCGACCAGCATCGTCGCAAAGCTGCCGACTACTCCGGTCGCCATCTGCGCCGCCGACCACACCGCCGTGGCGACCGACGCCACGACATGCGTGCCGAAACGGTCGATCAACCGGCCGCCGGGCAACATCATCAGCACATAGGCCCACAGGAACGATGAGAACAGATAGCCGAGCGCGATCGGGGAGAGGCCAAATTCATGCGCGATCGGCTTGCCGGCGACCGACATGTTGACGCGATCGACATAGGCGATGGCGTTGAACAAAAACAGCAGAAAGAAAACCCAGTACCGGCGGTGCGTCGTCTTCATCGATGCGCTCCTCGTCCCTTTTTCGCCGCCCGCTGCGAGCATGCGTCGGTTTTGGAGCCTCCCAGGTGTCATCGCTTCTCGAGGCGGATTACCTTGCGGTGTGACTAAACGATTTTTTGCAAAGGTTGGCTAGCCTCGACGCGCCCGACCGGCGCCGCGCGGCGCAAAACCTCGCGCACGCCCCTTGGGTCAATTATCAGCTCGATTTCGACAAAGAGAGCCGAAGAGAACAATAATGTAAGTAATTCATCGCAAATCATCCGGTCTGCCAATTCCGGATACGGCTGGACAGGCCGCCCGGGCTGGGCCAAGGTCCCTCGGCTGTAGCGGGAGAGAGGAATGACGGGGGCAATTGCAGCAAAACCGTCCAGGCAGTACCTGAAGCGCGAGACGGCGCAGGCCCGCGCCTACTCCCAGGCTGTCGTCACCACCGGCGGCAAGACGGTTTGGCTGGCTGGACAGGTCGGCGCCGTGGATGCTGCCGGCAGGTCGCTCGCCGGGGATTTCGACGCTCAGGTGCGCGAGGTATTTTCGCGGCTGGGCCACACCTTGGCCGAAGCCGGCGGCAATCTGGGCGACATGGTCACGATGACTGTCTTCATTACCGATGCGCGCTATGGCGACCGTTTCACCCAACTGCGCAAGGACATCTTTGGCGACAACTTTCCGGCAAGCGCGCTGATTACCGTCGCCGGCCTTGCCCGCCCGGAGATTCTCGTCGAAGTGCAGGGCGTTGCCGTCATCGGCTAGTGCGCAAAACCTCCGCACCGGCGGAACAGTCGAGCCCAGTGATCAAATCTCTCCGACTACTTTTTCTCCTGCTGTTTGGCGGGTGCGGCCTGTCCTGCGCCGGCCTCGGCGCAAGTTTGCCGGGCCGGGCGCCATGTGGACCTCGCGGTCACGCCGATGGGAAATGTCCCTATCGTCACATTGCGCATCAACGGTTCGCCGGCGAGCTTTCTGTTCGATACCGGAGCCGAGCGCACCGTACTGAATGCGGCTGCGGCCAAACGGCTGGGGATCGTACCCCACTTCGAATACGCGCGACGAATGCGCAGTATCGGGGGCGCGGTTTCGGGTGGCGATGCGCGGCTGCAATCCGTCAATCTTGGCGGCATGACGATCCCCGACGTCAGGGTGCTGGTCGGTCCCGTCTCCCTGCCGCTGGTCGAGGGCAGAGCGGTGGACGGGCTTCTCGGGGCCGATTTTCTGGCCGATTTCGAGGTCGATCTCGATTTGTCGGAGCGCCGCGTGCTGCTGTATCAGCCTCCGCCATGCCCGATCACCGGCCCGGCATGGAGCGAGCCCTACTCCACCATTAATGCCAACCGGTCGTTGCACGACCGGTTGTTTTTTCCGGTCAGCCTGGACGGGCATCGCTTCGCGGCGCTGATCGACAGCGGAGCGCAATTGACCGCGCTCGACGCCAGTGCCGCGGCGGCGCTCGGAGTGACGGGGCAGACGATGGCGCGGGATCCGGTCGCCACCTTGCGCGGCGCCACGGCCGAGATCGTCAAGTCCCGCGTTCACCGCTTCTCTCGGCTCGAGATAGACGGCGAGGTAATTCGTGACCCGGTCATCGTTGTCGCCGGGCTCGGGTTACAGGACGCAGACCTCGTGATCGGCGCCAATTTTTTGCGCCTGCATCGGGTCTGGCTCTCCTACAAGTCGCATCTGATATTTATCAGCCGCCCGTAGCAGAGGGTCCGGGACCGCGCCGCCGGCAGTCGCCGGCGGCGCGGCCGGGCAGGTTCAGGCCACCTGCAGGTCGGCGACCAATACCTTGCCTTTGGTCTCGGGAGCGTAGAGCAGAGACAAGGCAAAGCTCAGCGCCGCCACGCAAGTCGCGACCATCATCGGAATGGCGAACCCCAGATTGTGGTGTACCGCGAAATAGGTCAGGACCAATGGCACGAGCCCGCCCCAGATCGCACCCTGGTGGTAGCAGAAGGCGGCGGCCGTCGCCCGAACCTCGGTCGGGAAGCGTTCGTTGAGGTAGGGCGCCATCTGGCCTTGCATGCCGCCGCCGCCGCAGATGCCCTGCAGCATGAACCCCACGGCAATCCACAATAAATTATGGGTCATCAAATACAGCGGCGCGATCGGGATCGCGAACAATGCCGGGATGATCATCGCCCAACGCCGGCCCCAGCGGTCGGCGACCCAACCCCAACCGGCACTGGCCAGGAATACCGCCAAATTACCAAAGAAGATCGGCGTGGCTACCAGCGCCGGGCTGAGGCCCAGATCTTTTTGCAGGTGCGTGGCGAACAGCGCGTTGATCGAATAATAGGTAATAAAGCCGCTCGCCATCCACCAGCACGCGGTCAAGGTGTTGTTGAGCACCGCAGGCTTGAAAATCGCCAGCAGCGGCGCATGAACCTCGCGTTGCGCGAGGCGCTGAAGCCGCCGGTTCTCAGTCCATACCGGGGGTTCTTTAACGTATTTACGGACGTAAAGAACGGCAAAGGCCGGCAGCACGCCGATCCACAGCATGCCACGCCAGCCGATATGGCTATAAAGCAAGCCGTAAATGCCGCTGGACAGCATAAAGCCGATGCCCCAGGAGCCTTGCAGCACCCCGCCCATGAAACCACGCGACCTTGCCGGCCAACTCTCCATCGCCAGCGCCGCGCCGGCGGGCCATTCCGCACCCATGCCGAGACCGAGCAACGCCCGGAACAGGAACAGGTAGGCGAAAGTCGGCGAAAACCCGGCTGCGAAATTACTGAGCGAATACCAAAGGATGGAGATCATCAGCGGGATTTTGCGGCCAACCCGGTCGGCAAGCCAGCCGGAGCCGACCGCACCCACCAGGCGCAACCACAAGGTGACCGACAGCACGAATGCTACGTCGGTCAGCGGCACGTGAAATTCCTGCGAGATCGGCACCATGATCAGCAAGAACATCGTGAAATCGAAGGCGTCCAGGGTCCAGCCGAGCCACGCGGCCCACCATGCCAGCCATTGGTCCTTGGTCGGCTCCCGCCACCATGCGATCTTTACCGTCTCCACGCCGGTCGACATGATCCCTCCTCCCCTGTCCGCGGAAAAGGCTCCTTGGCGGAGCTCTAAAGCGCTTATTAATTAGGATCATAAAACCCGAGCGCATTCGGTGCAAAGATCATATTCGTCATTTTTCAGAAACAATGATCGGAAAAACGGCAACCGAGCGCCGCCGCCGGCGGAGCGGATCAAGGGTCAGCGCGGCAGCGACCGCGCCATCACCGCATAAGCCTCCTCGTCGGTGCGGTCATAGCGCAAAGGGGTGACGGTGATCCGGCCCGCATTCAGCGCCTCGATGTCGCTTTCCGGGCCCTGGCCGCGCTCGCCGCGGCGAAAGCCGACCCAGTAATAGGTCATGCCGCGTGGATCGGTCCGCGCCTCGACATCCATGCCTTGAACACTCCCGGCGCCCTGCCGGGCAAGGGTCAGCGGCCCGACCTCATCAGCCGGAAGGTCGGGGAAGTTGACGCTGAGGCAGGTGTCGGCGCTCCAGCCGATCTCCAATAGTCGGCGCACGATTTGCGGGCCGAGCCGGGAAGCGGTATCCCAGCGGACATGCGCGCGATCGGTCCAGGCTTGGCTCAGCGCGATTGCCGGCACGCGCAGCATCATCCCGGTCATCGCCCCGCCCACCGTGCCGGAAAATACGGTCTCGATGCCGAGATTGGCGCCTCGATTGACCCCGGACAGCAGCAATTGCGGCGGCGTCGCCTGCATCAGATGGCTGATCGCCATGACCGCGCAGTCGCCGGGCGTGCCGGTGACGGCCCAGCGCCTCGGGCCGCGCTCACTGATGCGGACCGGGTGGTGGAGACTGACGGCATGCGAGACGCCGCTCTGATCGTGCTCGGGGGCCACGACCCAGACCTCCCGGGCAAGTTCCTGCGCGATCCGCTCGAGCACCGCGAGGCCGGGCGCGTCGATGCCGTCGTCGTTGGTCACCAAAATCCGCTCGAGCACGCCTTGGCCTCCTTTTCTGACCGCCGGACTTAACATCCCGCGATGACGAAATCGAGGCGGTGGTCGACAATGCCGGCCATATCGAGACCTCGTACCCGTCGTCGGGCTATAAAGCGCCAATCGCACCGCCGGAACCGCGGGGCGCGGGAGAAGACGAGAGCCGCCGCGATCGAGATGCCGGGGCTCGAACCGGACCGGCTCCGACCGTGACCCAGGAGGCTGTCATGTACGCGCTGAACGGCAAGATCGGGCTGGTCACCGGCGGGGGCGGCGGGATCGGGCGGGAGATCGCCCGGCGGCTGGCGCGCGACGGGATGATGGTCGCGGTGCTGGATCGCGACGGTGACGCGGCGCAGGCGGTCGCCGCCGAGATCGGCGGGCTTGCACTGGCCGCCGACGTGACCTCGCCCGCAGCGGTAGCGGGCGCCGTCGACCTTACCCTCGACCGGTTCGGCAAAATCGATGTGCTGGTCAACAACGCCGGCATCGCCTGGACCGGGCCGGTGCTGGAGATGCCGCTCGAGCTGCTGCAATCGATGTTGCGGGTCAACGTCGAGGGCGTCTTTATCGCCAGCCGGGCGGTATTGCCGCATATGATCGGCCGTCGCTCCGGCTCGGTCATCAATCTTGCTTCCTGGGCCGGCAAGACCGGCGCCGCCTATTTCGCCGGCTACAGCGCGACCAAATTCGCGGTGATCGGTTTGACCCAGTCCTTGGCGCGCGAGATGGCGCCGCACGGTATCCGGGTCAACGCGCTTTGCCCGGGGATTGTCGTCGACACCGCGATGCGGGCCACCCTCGAAGGCCAGCAACGCCACTGGGGGCTGCCGCAAACCACCGAACGGGAAAAGCTGATCCCGATCGGGCGGGTCTCGGTACCCGATGACGTGGCCCGGATCGCGGCCTTTCTCGCCTCGGACGAAGCAGCCTATATCACCGGCGAGTCGATCAATCTGTCCGGCGGCCTGCTGATGGATTGACCCGCCGGAGTGGCCGATCAGCCGTTCCCTTCTTGCGGATGCTCCGGGCGGCCGTGGATGTGGACGTGATTGCCGCCCGCCGCCTCAAGGATGCGGGTTGCGGTAATTTCCCGGTCCGGATCGTCGCAGCGCACCCATAACAGCGCCGCACCAGCGGCGAGTGCGGCCTTGAAATCCTCGCTATGACGCGGCGCGGTATAGTCGTCGAACAGCTCCTTCAGCGCGGCGCCGCCGAGCCCGGCGGCGACCAGAGCGGCAACGGCGGCGGCGATCGGTCCGCCGGAGAGCAGCACGATGCCGGCCACCGTCAGCGGTCCGATATATTTGATCTCGCCGCTGACGCTCGCCGGCACGAGCGATCCCTCGGCGCCGCCGGGCTCGCCGGCAGCCGCGAGCGAATCGTGCGAGGCCAGCACCGACAGGTCGCTCGGCGCGAACCCGGCCGCCAGCAGGTCCGCCACCGCGCTGTGGAAATGGGCGCGGTCGGGGAACGAGGCCACCGCCTCGCGTACGATCGGGAACTTCTCCGCGGCCTCGCTCATGCCGATCCTCTCTTTCGTGCTCACCCGCTGCGCATGCTACCGTCAGACACCCTCCTCTGTCCGCCGTCACCGCACCCGCCGCCGATGCCCGCCTTGCCAGTGACCGAACCTTCCCGCCCCGATGCCGGCGCCTCCGCCCCCGCGGCGTCGCCGGTCATGGCCCAGTATCACGAAATCAAAAGCGCCAATCCGGGCTGCCTCCTGTTCTTCCGGATGGGCGATTTTTTCGAACTGTTCTTCGACGATGCGGTCGCCGCGGCGCAGGCGCTCGACATCGCGCTGACCAAGCGCGGCCGGCATGACGGCGCCGATATCCCGATGTGCGGGGTTCCGGTGCACACCGCCGAAACCTATCTCGCCCGCCTGATCCGCGCCGGGTTCAAGGTGGCGATCTGCGAACAGATCGAGGACCCGGCCGAAGCGAGAAAACGCGGCTCGCGGGGGCCGGTGCGGCGTGCCGTGGTCCGCGTCGTGACCGCCGGCACGCTGACCGAGGAAGGGCTGCTCGACGCGCGCCGGCACAACTACCTCGCCGGCATCGCCGAGGCGGGCGGCGAGATCGGCCTCGCCTGGCTCGACCTGTCGACCGGCGCCTTCGCCTTGGCCCCAACCAGCACGCCGGCACTGCCCGGCGATCTCGCCCGCCTGGCGCCCGGCGAGATCCTGCTGCCCGAGCGGATGCTGACCCGCCCGGTGCTCTACGAGCTCCTGGCCGAGTGGAAGCCGGTCCTGACCCCGCTGCCCGACCCCCGCTTTGACAGCGACGGGGGGCGCCGGCGGCTGGAGAGCTTTTTCGGGGTCGGAACGCTCGACGGGTTCGGCAATTTCGGCCGCGCCGAGATCGCCGCGGGCGGGGCGCTCGTCGATTATGTCGGTCTGACCCAGCAGGGGCGGGTGCCCCATCTCGAACCGCCGCGCCGGGTGATGCCCGGCTCGGTCATGCAGATCGACGCGGCGACCCGGCGCAATCTCGAGCTGGTCACGGCGTCCTCGGGCGAGCGCCGCGGCAGCCTGCTGGCGACGCTCGACCGCACCATCACCGCGGCGGGCGCGCGGCTGCTCGCCGAGCATCTGGCCGCACCCTTGACCACGCCGGCGGCGATCGCGGCGCGCCTCGATGCGGTCGAGTTCTTTATCCATTGTCCCGAGCTGCGGGCGGCCTTCCGCGAGCGGCTGCATCGCTGTCCGGACATCGAGCGCGCGCTGACCCGGCTGAGCCTCGGACGCGGCGGCCCGCGCGACCTGTCGGCATTGCGCCAATCCTTGGACGAGACCGCGGCATTGCGCCTGATGCTGGCCGAGCCCGGCCTGGTGCCGCTGCCGGAGCGGCTCGCCGCGGCGCGGCATGGGCTGGGCCTGCACCATGTGCTGGTCGACCGGCTCGAACGCGCGCTCGCCGACGAGTTGCCGCTGTTCGCCCGCGACGGCGGTTTTGTCGCCGCCGGCTATTCGGACGAACTCGACGAGTGGCGCCGCCTGCGCGACGAGAGCCGCCGCCTGATCGCCGCGCTGCAGGCGCGCTATGCCGGCGAGAGCGCGATCGGCACGCTGAAGATCCGCCACAACAACGTGATCGGCTATTACATCGAGGTATCGGCCAGCCATGCCGGCAAGCTCGGGCCGGAATTCATCCATCGCCAGACCATGGCCGGGGCGCAGCGCTATACGACGACCGAGCTGGCCGAGCTGGAAAGCAAGATCGCCAGCGCCGCCGAGCGGGCATTGGCATTGGAATTGCGCCTCTATGACGACCTCGTCGCCGAGATCATGGCGAGGCGCGCGGAAATCGCCGAGGCCGCCGCGTCGCTCGCGGCCTTCGATCTGGCGGCGGCATTGGCCGAGCGCGCCGCCGAGGGCGGCTGGGTGCGGCCGGTGGTCGAGGCCGGAACCGCCTTCGAGATAAGCGGCGGGCGCCACCCGATGGTCGAGGCGGGGCTCGCCGCTTCGGGCAATGGCGCGGGCTTTGTCGCCAATGACTGCGTGTTGGCCGACGCCCGGATCTGGCTCGTCACCGGCCCCAACATGGCCGGCAAGAGCACCTTTCTGCGGCAGAACGCGCTGATCGCGATCCTGGCCCAGATGGGCGCCTACGTCCCCGCAATCTCGGCCCGGATCGGGATCGTCGACCGCCTGTTCAGCCGGGTCGGCGCCGCCGACGACCTGGCGCGCGGGCGCTCGACCTTTATGGTCGAGATGGTCGAGACCGCGGCGATCCTGAACCAGGCGGGACCGAGCGCCTTTGTCATCCTCGACGAGATCGGCCGCGGCACCGCGACCTATGACGGGCTGTCGATCGCCTGGGCGGCATTGGAGCATCTGCACGAGGCCAATTGCTGCCGCGCCCTGTTCGCCACGCACTACCACGAGCTGACCGCGCTCGGCGGCCAAGCTGCCGGCGCTCGCCTGCCATACGATGCGGGTCAAGGAATGGAAGGGCGACGTGGTGTTCCTGCACGAGGTGGCGCCGGGCACCGCCGACCGCTCCTACGGCATCCATGTCGCCAAGCTCGCTGGCCTGCCGAACAGTGTCACGGCGCGCGCCGAAGAGGTGCTGGAGGTGCTCGAAAAGGGCGAGCAAGGCAGCGCGTTGACCCGGCTCGCCGACGATTTGCCCTTGTTCCAGGCCGCCCGCCATCACCCCCCGGCCGCACCCGCCCGCGAATCCGCCGCCGAAGCCCTGTTGCGCGACACCCGCCCCGACGAACTGACCCCCCGCGAAGCCCTCGACCTCCTCTACCGGCTGAAGGCGATGGCGGGCGAATAAAATCCGCTCAGGAATGCCCAAATAATCGGAACAACGCCGCGACCCCGCCGAGGATCGCGAGCGTCTGCAGGCCAACGGCGCCGAACATCCATTTCAGAATCTCGCCCTTGGCTTCGGCGAGTTCGACCTTTGTCGCCATTGCGGCGCGGACCTCGCCCAGGCGCAAATCGAGTTCGCCATGGATCTCGCCCAAGCGCAAATCGAGCGCGGCGCGCATTTCGCCCAAGCGCAAATCGAGCCCGGCGCGGATTTCGCCCAAGCGCAAATCGAGCCCGGCGCGCATCTCGCCAAGACGCAGATCGAGGTATTCGCGGGTAACGATGACCTCGCCGATCGTCTCCGAAAGCGCCCTCGCGACATCCTGCGCCTGCCTCGGCGGCAGGCCCGCCGCCTCCAGCCGCTGGGCAAGCTTCAACGTATCGAATGCCACCGCGCTCATCTGCCCAAGCACGCGCGGAAAAGCCCGCAGTGTCAACACCGATAGGCTCTACCCGGCAGCGACACCCACCGCCACCTGTTTTCGTCATCACCGGGCTTGTCCCGGTGATCCACGTCCTCTTCCGGTCGATCCGGAGCGCCCCGTGGGCTCATGGATAGCCGGAACAAGTCCGGCCATGACGAACGACAAGTGGCGTCGATAGGAACAGAACCCGCCGATTGAGAGAGAGTATTCATTGACTGGTCCCCATCGGGTTCGGACTAAACTCGGCTCGTAGACGAAACGGGCATAATCGCCTATATATGACATGCGGGTCGGTCATGCGGTCTAGCCCCGAGTTGTGGATCAAGAGGCCGGCTGCTGCTAAGAACAGTGACCGGCTCCGCTGCTAAACTTGGTGGAGATGGTCGGGACTTGAACCGACCGGGCTCGGCTTGGTAAGGGCCTCTCCGGCGAACCTGCCATCCCCACCCGAGGGTGCCGATCAGGGGTCGCTGCGCTTCACCTTCCGGGCTGGGCAGCGGCCCCTCCTATTTCATCTTCGTCCCGGCCGCCGGTCGACTTTGCGCCGGGGCTCGCTGCTTTTCTGACGCGCGCCTCCAAACCCACGAGTGAAAAGGTAGGCTTCTCTTGATCCTCACGCAGGCTTTTATCTGGACAGTCGATAAGCCGCGCCATATATGCCGTCATACAAGCCGCAGTTGAAGGACCGGACGCATGGCAGATGCGGCGGTAAAGCCAGAAATGGAGCGGATCGTTACGGGCCGCGGCCCGGCATACCCGGCGGTTTCGCTCGCGCAAGGCAATGGAGTTGGAGCAGAGGTTCGGGACAATAATTTGGACCCGAGCGGCCGTTCAACCCCGACATTTACTACAAGAGGTATGCGGATATAGGGGAGAGCGGCGCTATGCGGCCCCTAATGGCTCTCGCTTACCATAGCAACTGATAGAAATAATGTTGGACGTGGGGACTTGAAAAGCAGGTGCCGGCTGTCCGCCGCTCGCCCGATCGCATCATATTCGATAAGGTGCCGAACTCCTCGGATTGGTTGGCGGCGCTTCGCGAATTGGCTCTGACGCCCTGACTATCTTTGCTCGGTTAAAGCACGAGTCTCGGGCATTCCCGTGCTGCCCGAGTTTGTGGTCGAGACCTTTTTGACCTGAGATCGTGGCTAGAGCGAGCAAGCGGCTCAGGCTATCCACGAGAATGATCCGAGAGACTTTGGAAAGCTCGCGCATCTCGATAAGCCTGATAATTTTCCTCCGGAAAAGGGACTGCTGCGGAGGAAAAGCCTCGAACCGATCGGTTGCTGCCTGAGCTCGGAGACCTAGTTCAGGCGGAGATCGACGGCGCGTTCGTGTTGGAGAAGCCAGCGCGAGTGAGGGCGATTCAGAGGAGCATGGCGGACGCTCTGGTGTTTGTTGATGGTAACGAGACGGGAACACCGATGGAGCACGAGACGTAATCGTGGAAGAGAAAGGGAAGCCCGTCGCTCCCATTCTGCCGATCACGACCTCAAGTCCGACAATCCAGCAAAAGCCCGCACTAGGAACGAGGCGAGAAGTCTTCGGCGCTCGACGAGGGCTATCTTGTGGTCAGTTTCCCAGCGCACTCGTCCGTCGCGAGTCACGAGGAGCTCGAAGATCTACCTCCACCTGTTTCCGCGGAAGGCAAAGCGCCGCGCCGAAGCGAAGCGGTATCAATATGACCTCGACGGTACGCCACCGGAGGGACTCGAATTGAAGTTTAACCTCCGGAGATTAAGGCACCCTGCCCGTCAGCTTAGAAAACATGGGCCGTCGAATAAGGACAGCACCGGCTTGTTTCGGGCATTCTGGCATTCACGCTGGCG
>CAWGFH010000024.1:0-3574 GCA_963821795.1 uncultured Alphaproteobacteria bacterium | reverse complement strand
AGGCGATCGCGATCAGAACGACGACGCGGGCCAGGGTGAAACCGCCGAGCTCGAAGGCGGTTAAGACCTCGTCCCAGCCGACGCCGGAGGCGACAAAGGCCACGACCTTCCAGGCGGCGAACAGGGCCGCCGCCGCGACCGCGGCAAACCACATGGCATCGATCACCGGCGACGGCGAGCCGCGTTGCCGTTCGCTCTGACCCGCAGCGGAGCAAGGCGCAGGCGCGCCATTGTCCCGAGCACGGTCCCTCCGGGCCTGCCCAAGGTGCGTAACAGACGGCTACGCTGCAGCAGATCGAGAAACCAGGAATTCGGCGAGACTTGCGCACCGGTCTGTTCAAAGCGGAATTTGTCGGCCCAAGCCACCAGCGGCCGGAACATCAGCTGGTCGTAGAGGACGATCACCACAACCATGGCCAGCACCACCCAGCCGACCGCGGCGAGGTCCTTTTCGTTCGTCGCCCGGGCCAGGTAGGCGCCGATGCCGGGCAAGGTGATCGTCGTGTCGCCGACCGTGATCGCCTCGCTCGCCACGACAAAGAACCAGCCGCCGGACATGCTCATCATCATGTTCCAGACCAGGCCCGGCATCGCGAACGGCACTTCGAGGCGCCAAAAGCGCTGCCAGGCCGAAAACCGGAAATTTCGTGTCGCCTCCTCGAGGTCGCGGGGCGCCGTTCGCAGCGATTGGTAAAAGCTGAACGTCATGTTCCAGGCCTGGCTGGTGAAGATCGCGAAAATCGCCGCGGCTTCGGCGCCGGCGACCCGGCCGGGGAACAGGGCCATGAAGAAGACGACGGTGAACGAGATGTAGCCGAGCACCGGGACAGACTGGAGGATGTCGAGCAGCGGAATCAGAACCAGTTCGGCGCGCCGGCTTTTGGCGGCGAACGTCCCGTAGGTAAAGGTAAACAGCAAGGATGCGGCCATCGCCGCCAGCATGCGCAAGGTCGTGCGCAGCGCATATTCGGGAAGATTGAGCGGATCGAGCGAGACGACCGGCTCTTTGAGCGCCGACAGCGGCGCCAGCGTCTCCCGCGCGCCTTTGCTGGCGAGCAGCAACAGGCCGATGACCAATGGAAAGGCAATCAGATCCCAGCGGTTGGGAGTCAAGCCGCGCGCCGTTAGGCTCGCATAGGTAATCGCACTTTCCCGTGCCTGCATCCCCGCCCCCAAGATCGGCGGCACTCGCACCACGGTCGGCCGCACTAGTCAAGTGCTAATCTATCGGGTTGTCGTCACAGTAACATAAGATTTAGATACAAGCTTCGACCGATTCTTCCAAATCAGCAGAAATGAGAATTCGCCCAGCGCAGTTTGCCGATGCAGAAATAAGCCGGCGCGCGAATGCGAAATACTATGGATGCGACGGGCGCAGACGTGTCATAAAAATGTAACGCAAATGTCAAATTGTCTGGGCATTCTGCGCCGCGCAGTTTAGCGGCTTAAGGTAGCCGACATGGCCGATGCCGCGATCCATATAACGGGGACCGGCGCGCATAGCCCGCGCCCAAATATAGAAGGCAGGTTGATCCGCGCCCTCGCCGAAGGCGTGCCCGGCGTATCGCGGGTAGCCGACGAGATGATGGCTGCTTACTGAACACGGCATCCCTTGCGAACCAACAATCGGCGGCGGCGCATGACACAATTGGCGGTCGATCAATCATCTGCCGAGCAAGCGGTCCTCGACCCGCCGGAGGTTCCGCAGAAGCGCTACATCAATCGTGAGCTGTCTTGGCTGGCGTTTAACGAGCGCGTCCTCGAGGAAGCGGCGAACCCCCACCACCCGCTGTTCGAGCGGGTCCGCTTCCTGTCGATTTCCGACAGCAACCTCGATGAATTCTACATGGTTCGGGTCGCCGGACTGAAGGAATTGGCGCAAGCCGCGGTTCCGGTAAGGAGCGAAGACGGACTCACCCCGGACCAGCAACTCGAAGCCATCGCCGAGCTGGCCGGCCGGCTGGTGGAGCGTCAGCAGCACTGCTGGTCGGATCTGCAGCGCCGCATGGCCGCGGAGGGGGTGGCGATCCTCGGCGGAGACGCGCTGACGGCCGACGACCGCGCCTGGCTGCGGCAGCGCTTTGTCGACCGTTATCTGCCGGTGCTGACGCCGATCGCCATCGACCCGGCGCACCCGTTCCCGTTCATCCCCAATCGCGCCTTGGTCTCGGTGGTGGAGCTGACGCGGGAGGATGGCTCCGAGATCAACGCGCTGGTGATGATCCCCGAACGCATCGAACGCTTCATCCGCCTGCCCGGCGATACGGCGCGGTTCATCTTGATCGAGGAGGCGCTGTTCGCCGCCGGTATGGCGGAGCTGTTTCCGGGCATGAAACCGGGCGGCCGCGGCACCTTCCGGGTGTTGCGGGACAGCGATATCGAGATCGAGGAAGAAGCGCACGACCTCGTCGAGATGTTCGAATCGGCGCTCAAACGCCGGCGCCGCGGCCGCATCATCCGCTTGACCTTCGGCGCCGGAACCCCGCAGCGGCTGCGCGAATTCGTGATCCGAGACACCGCCACCCACCATCGGGACGTCGCCGTGCTCGACGGCCTGGTCGGCCTTTCCGATATCCGCCAGCTGATCACCTCGGACCGGCCCGATCTGGTGTTCCCCCCGTTCACCCCGCGCTTTCCCGAGCGGATCAAGGATTTCGGAGGTGATTGCCTGGCGGCCATTCGCGCCAAGGACATCGTGGTTCACCACCCTTATGAATTGTTCGATGTCGTCGTGCAGTTTCTGCACCAGGCCGCCGATGACCCGAACGTCATCGCGATCAAGCAGACCCTCTATCGGACATCCGACGATTCACCGATCGTCGCCGCCCTGGTCCACGCCGCCGAAGCCGGCAAATCGGTGACCGCATTGGTCGAACTCAAGGCGCGGTTCGACGAAGAGCGCAACATTCAATGGGCCCGCCGGCTGGAGCAGGCCGGAGCGCAAGTCGTCTATGGCTTCGTCGATTTGAAGACGCACGCCAAGTGTTCGCTGGTGGTGCGGCGCGAAGGCGATATCCTGCGGTCCTACGTACATTTCGGAACCGGCAATTATCACCCGATCACCGCCAAGATTTACACCGACCTGTCGTTTTTCACTTGCGACCCTGCGCTGTGCCGCGACGCGGCTCGGCTGTTCAATTTCATTACCGGCTATGCCCACCCGGCGCGGCTCGAAAAGCTGGCGATCTCGCCCAAGGGAATCCGGACCAAGCTGCTCGATATGGTCGATGCCGAGATCGGGCATGCCAAGGCCGGCAAACCGGCGGCGATTTGGGCAAAGCTGAACGCGCTCGTCGACCGCGACATGATCGAGGGCCTTTACCGCGCGTCGCAGGCGGGCGTGACCATCTCTCTGGTCATTCGCGGGATGTGCTGCCTGCGCCCGGGCGTCCCCGGCCTTTCCGACAACATCTCGGTCAAGAGCATCGTCGGCCGGTTCCTCGAGCACGCCCGTATCGTCTGCTTCGGCGCCGGGCACGGGTTGCCGTCGCCCAAGGCGGCGGTGTTCATCTCCTCGGCCGATTGGATGCCGCGCAACCTCGACAGCCGGGTCGAGACCCTGGTTCCGATCGAG
>CAWGFH010000023.1:0-6552 GCA_963821795.1 uncultured Alphaproteobacteria bacterium | reverse complement strand
TGCCGACCGACAGCGGCCGCCCGCATCACATCTACCGCTGCCCCACCTGCCAGATCGGGGTGTGGAGCGAGTATGGCGGCATCGCCAAACTGCGTTTCGTCCGCGTCGGCACGCTCGACGATCCTGGGTACGCGCTGCCCCCCGACGTGCATATCTACACCCGATCGAAATTGCCTTGGGTCGCCCTCCCCGGCAACCGTCCCGGCTTTTGAGGCCTATTACAGCTCGAGGGAGGTATGGCCCGCCGCCAGCCTTGAACGCCGGCGCGCGATTTTCTCCGGCTGATCGCGGCTGCGCCAACAGGAGACCCCGATGTCCACTCCGATCTCCGCCGAACGCTTTGCGATTCTCTGTCCGAACAGGCGGGTCTGAAGCTGACCCCGGAACAATTCGAGGAATTGCGGGCGGCGCATTGTTACGTCGAGCGGATGCAGCGTATCGCTCGCTGCCCGCGCGACCGCGCCGCCGAGCCGGCGCATATCTTCGTCCATCCGAAGGCGTGACGATGGCGGACCCGACCCAACTGCTCGCTCGCCGAGGCGAGCCGCGCCATTGCCAAGGGCGAAGTGTCCCCGGTCGCGCTGACCGAGGCCTATCTCGCGCGCATCGCCGCGCTCGACGGCGAACTGCATCCTATCTGCTGGTGCTGACCGACCAGGCGCTGGAAGGTGCGCGCACCGCCGAAGCCGAACTCAAAGCCGGGCGCTCGCGCGGGGCGCTGCACGGCATCCCGATCGGATTGAAGGACATCTACAAGACCAAGGGCATCCGCACCACCGCGGGTTCGCGGGTCTACGAGACCATGTGCCCGACGAGGACGCCGAGACCTGGGTGCGGCTGCGCAACGCCGGGGCCATCCTGCTGGGCAAGCAGGAGACGCACGAATTCGCCATTGGCGGCCCGGATTTCACCCTGCCCTTCCCGCCGGCGCGCAACCCGTGGAACACCGCGCATTACCCGGCGGGCTCGTCGAGCGGCTCGGCCGCCGCCGTCGGCGCGCCCCTGTGCGCCGCGGCGATGGGCTCGGATACCGGCGGCTCGATCCGCGGACCGGCCGCCTATTGCGGCCTCGCCGGGCTGAAGCCGACCTATGGCCGGGTCAGCCGGCGCGGCGTCTTCCCGCTCTCCTACAGCCTCGACCATTGCGGGCCGCTGACCCGCACGGTCGAGGATTGCGCGCTGATGATGCAGGCGCTGGCCGGATACGACCCGCTCGACCCGGCCTCGGCCGATGTCCCGGTGCCCGATTACGCGAGGGCGTTCACCCCCGCGCCTCGACGGGGTGCAGGATCGGCGTCGTCCGCCATTTCCACGAACGCGACGCCGTCGCCGAGTTCGGCCGAGAGTCGCGCCGTGCGCCGACCTATATCGAGACCTTCGACGGCGCTTGCCGCACGCTGGAAAGCCTCGGCGCGCGGCTCGTCGATCTGCAACTGTCGCCGCTGATCGACTACGCCGACGCCAACCGCCTGATCATGATCGCCGAGGCTTATGCGCTGCACGAAAAGGATTTCCGCGAACGGCCGCAGGATTTTCGGCCAGCATATGTTCGCGCGGATCGGGCTCGGCGCGTTTTTGACGCGCCGCCGATTATGTCGAGGCGATGCGCCAGCGGCGCGAGCTGTGCGCCGAATTCGCCCGCGCGATCGACGGCCTCGATCTCGTGGTTTCGGCTAATGCGACCGGTCCGGCGCCGCGCATCGACGCACTCGGCGACTTTTGGAACCGTCTCGCGCGCCTCCTATACCGGCCCCTTCAACCTGACCGGTTCGCCGGCACTGTCGGTGCCGATCGGTTTCGAGGATGGATTGCCGCTCGCCTTCCAGATCGTCGGCAAGCCGTTCGACGAAGCCGGCGTCATGCGCGCCGGCCACGCCTTCGAGCAGGCGACCGATTTCCACCGCCAGCGCCCGGCGATCGCCGCTGGCTTACCGCCGCGGCGTTGAAGGAGACCCTCAATGACCACCGACGCCTTTGCCCATCCTGAGTTCCTGATCGACACCGAGACCCTGGAACGTCAACTCGGCGACCCCGGGCTGCGCGTTCTGGATTGCACGACGCATCTGATCCCCGACCCGAAGACGACCTACCAGATCGTGCCCGGCCGGGCAGATTTCGAAAAAGGCCATATCCCGGGCGCGCAATTCGTCGATCTGCAAGCCGATCTGTCGGATAACGGCCATCGCTTCAGCGTTCATGAAGCCTTCCGCCGAGGCTTTCGCCGCGGCGATGCGCCGGTTCGGCATCGGCGAGGAGACGCGGGTCGTGACCTACAGCACGACAACGCCGCAATGGGCGACGCGGGTGTGGTGGCTGTTGCGGGTATTCGGCTTCGACGACGCGGCGGTGCTCGACGGCGGCTGGCAGAAATGGGCCGCGAGAAGCGTCCGGTCGAGACCGGCGCCGGCAAAGCCGCGTCCGCCGGCAATTTCGCGGTCCGCGAAGAGCGGCCGTTGATGGTCGGCAAGGAGGAGGTGCTGCAAGCGATCGGCGACAGCGCGGTGTGCACCCTGAATGCGCTGCGGCCGAGGTGCATGCCGGCACCGGCGGCAACAATTACGGCCGCCTGGGCCGGATCAAGGGCAGCGTCAACGTGCCGGCGGCGCATCTGCTCGATCCGGCGACCGGCACCTTCCTCCCGCCCGAGAACTGCGGCGCGCTTCGAGGCGGTCGGCGCGTTCGACAAACAGGTCATCACCTATTGCGGCGGCGGCATCGCCGCCAGCGCCGATGCGCTGGCGCTCGTCATGCTCGGCCACTCGAAGGTCAGGCTCTACGACGCGTCGATGAGCGAATGGGCGAACGATCCGACCCTGCCGATGGAAACCGGCTGATGCCCACGCCGCCCGGCGACGCACCGTTCACCGTCACCGACTTGCCCGGCGAGCGTGCGGAAGCGGCAATCCGCGACGGGCTCAGCGGCTACAATTTCGAGAAGGCCGGATATCGGGACCAGCGGCCGCTGGCGGTTCTGGTTTCCGATCCCGACACCGGAGAGGTTGTCGGCGGGCTGTATGGCAGCACGTCGATGGGGCTGCTGCGCATCGATCGATTTTTTCTGCCTGAAAGGCTGCGCAAGCAGGGGCTCGGCAGCCGGATCCTCAAAGCGGCCGAAGAAGAAGGAGTGCGGCGCGGCTGCAGCCGGGCAATCCTGTCCACCCTATCTTTCCAGGCGCCCGGCTTTTACGAGCGCCAGGGCTGGCAGGTGCTCGGCCGCATCGATTGCGATCCGCCGGGCCACACCCAATTCATGATGACCAAAAAGCTCGTGCGTCAGTAGGGGGCGCGCGGTCTTTTGTGTCGCCGGCTTATCCAGCGGTCTCCGCCAGGAGAACCGCGTGTCACGGCCAATCTGTCTCGGGGCTGAGTGGGCCGTCCTCCGGCTCTAACGCCGGTGCGGCCGGCGCAGACGTGCCCGGGCCGCAGCCGAGACGCTGTGTACCCCGTAGATTGGGCGTCCAGTCGCGCCGGCATGGTGGTGGCTCGTCCATAGGCGCGCCCGGCGGTCTCTTCTCGAACCCTCTGGTGCATCAACGGCTCGTTTGCTGCGCCGCGCCATCGATCCGGTGACCTGCTGCCATCCCGCCTGTGGATCGAATTTCTGTGCATAGCCGCCGGTCAGGACCTGGAATGCGGCGTTGGCGTGCCCCTTCAGGTCGATGTTGCTCTGCGCGTGCTGGTGCCCGAACCAGTTCGGCGTAACGAAATCGGTCACGAGGATGCCGCCGATCTCGTAGCCATACTGGTCGTCCTCGACCGGATCACAGACCTCACCGGCCCAAAACACGCCCTGAGGGTCCTGGTAGGCGCTGTTCAGCCACGGATCGACGGCCATCTCGCAGATTTCGTGAGTGGCGCCGACAGTCACGCTCCCGTTGTTGTCCGCTTTGATGGTTTTCACAAACACTTTGGAGATCGGCAAACCCTCGTCAGTCAAATCATGGTAGGCGAGCGCCCCGGCCTGGTCGCTGTCGTCCAGGAACACCACCCACCAGGTGCCGGAGGCCGGCGTTTGTCCGTGCGGCACGAAGGTGAACGTTGCGGCGTCGACGCCCCAAACCGGCAGCAAATGCTGATTCCATTGCTGAGAGAAAGCGGGCAAGTAGCCCTCGACCACGTCATCGGTGGTGCTCGGGTCAGTCAACTCGTTGATGACGGCAATCTGCAGCATTGATGCCTCCCCGGGTTATTTCCGTCGAGAATGATTTCGACGGACCTCTAATGCACCCGATCGAATGCGAAGCTATGTGAGGCGGCTCACATCACGGGTGGGATTTTCCTCCAATCGCCGCCATGACCAATCCCATGAACCCGTCCATCGCCGCCGGATCGGTCCAGCGCAACACGGCGACAATGTCGTTATCGGGATCGATCCAGGTCAGATTGCCGCCGGCTCCGCGCGCGCAATAGCTGGTGGCCGAGGCATGCGGGTAAAGCCCGTAATCGGTGTTGAGCCACCACAAATAGCCGTAATTGCGGTAAAGCGGGCAGGGTTCGAGCATCCGCTCGACCCATGCCTCGGAGAGGATGCGCCGGCTCCCCCACTTGCCGCGGCGCAGCATCATCAAACCGATACGGGCCTGATCGCGGGCGTTGATAAACAAGCCACCGCCCCAATGGCCGCCGCCCGAGACCGCTTGCACCGATCGCCCATCGATCTCGACATAGGAATTGCGGTAACCGTGCCACTCCCAATCCGGCGACGCGCCGATCGGGTCCATTACCAGCTCGCGAAAGACTTCGGGCAGTGGCCGGCGCCACAGCCGCAACAGGGCGAGGCTGAGCCGGTTGACGCGAACGTCGTTGTATTCCCAGAATTCGCCGGGTGGGTGCAGATCGCGGTGGGTTCCCTTTGGTGCCGCGGCGCGCCGGCCTCCGGCCGAGCGGTTGCGGTCGATCAGATCCGGCTTGCCCCACAGCTCGCCCTCCCATTCCGAGGTCTGCTGCAGCAAGTCGTGCCAGGTGATCCGGTCATTGTGCGGCGGATCAAAGCCGCCGTCGTCGATTGTCCGGGAACTTTTTCGTGCGGGTCTCTCGATCAGCCCGCGATCCCAGGCGAGGCCGGCGAGGATCGCGAGATAGCTTTTGGCGACGCTGAACGTCATGTCGGCCCGCGTCGTGTCGCCCCATTCGGCGGCGACCTGGCCGCCACGCAGCAAGCAGGCCGTTCGGGCCGCCGCGCGGACGCACCGGGCCGAGCGTCTCGTTGTGCGGCGGGGCTTCGTCGAAATCGCGGGTCACCATCACGGAAAGATCGCGCAGCCACGGCGTCTCGTGTTCCACCGCGTGGCGCGCGGCCGCGCGAAGAGCGTCGGCTCCCGGCATGGTCTTGGCGTAGTCGTAGCTCGGCCACGCCGCGGGATGCGGCGGTGGGAACTCGAGTCATCTGCAGAGCTTCCATCGGACTCCATCGGGCTTGATTTTCGGGGCAATTGGTACGACCTCGTCAGGGAGCGGCTCGGGCGGCGCGCCGCCTTCAGCTTGCAATGCGACGGGCGAGCCTTATAGAACAGCTCCCGTCAGCCTTTCGAGGTCGTCGATATGGGTTCGTTCAGCTTGATGCACTGGATCGTGGTCCTGGCCATTATCCTCATTTTGTTCGGTGCCGGGAAGCTGCCGCGAGTCATGGGCGACTTTGCCAAGGGCATCAAGGCGTTCAAGGCCGGCATGCGCGAGGAAGACGAACCCGAGGCCGGGCCACCGCCGGCGCAGGTGTCGCCACCGGTCGGCGCGGCGAGCGCAGCGGGGCCGGCCGCCGCTACCGATCGTCCACACGACCGGGTCTGAAGCCGCGCCGATAGCGGAAGAATGGCGGCCGGCACGGCATCGGATTGCCGACTGGCCGATCACCGGTTGGCCGATCACCAATCCTCTCGTCGAAATCCGCAGACGGCCGTGCGCGGGCGCGGCGTGTTCGCACAGGTAGCGATACCGGCCGGGACCGTGGTCGAGGCGGCGCCGGTGATCATCGTTGCTGGCGCGGAATGCGCGATGTTGGACCGCACGATCCTCCATAATTACTACTTTCACTGGGATGGCGATCCCGACGGCGACGGACGGGGGGCGCTCGGCCTCGGCCTGGTCAGCTTGTGCAATCATTCGAGCTGCCCGCGCGCCCGGGTCGACCGCAACTTTGCCCGAGACACCCTCGATCTGGTGGCGATGGCCGACATCGAGCCGGGCGACGAGATCACGATCGATTATGGCTGTGCGTTGTGGTTCGAACCCTGCGATTAGCCGAGCCGGCGAATACCTGACCGGGTCATAGCCGGACTGGCGCCAGTGAGCGCGGCAGGTTATGTCATCCCGCGAACAACGCGAGACACAGCCGATATGCGACGTTTCGAGGGTACCGGCAGCTATGTCGCGACACCCGATCTGCAGGTTGCGGTCAACGCCGCCATGGCGCTCGAGCGTCCGTTGCTGGTCAAGGGCGAGCCGGGGACCGGCAAGACCATTCTCGCGCATGAGATCGCGCGCGGCATCGGCAAGGATCTGATCACCTGGCATATCAAATCGACGACCAAGGCGCAGCAAGGGCTCTATGAATAT
>CAWGFH010000022.1:0-47616 GCA_963821795.1 uncultured Alphaproteobacteria bacterium | reverse complement strand
TCCTGCCCGGCAACCATGAGCATGCCAGCCAGGTGGATGAGTTTTGCAGGCGATACGGATTTCAGGCGCTGCATCGCAAGTCGTTCCTCGTGGGTGGAGTCCATCTCGCCGGTTTGGGTCACTCCAACCCGACGCCTTTCAACACGCCGGGCGAAGACTCGGAAGAGACCATCGCCAAGAACCTGGATGCGTTCGCCGGCCTGAATCCCTTGGCACTGATCTGCCACTGCCCGCCCCGGGACACCCCGCTTGACGAGGCTGGGCCGGGCCAGCACTTCGGTTCGCGCGCGGTGCGCGAGTTCATCGACACGCACCAACCCGAGTGGTTCGTCTGCGGACACATTCACGAAGCGGCCGGGCGCGACGTGATGCTGGGTAAGACGCGCGGCGTGAACGCCGGCAAGCAGGGCTTCATGCTGGAATTGCCGGACTGAGCCGGACGCGGGATCCCGATCCAAATGAAGCGACCGATATAGGGCGGGGTGTGCGACATAAAAGTGGAGGAGGGCGACAGCAATCGCATCAGGGCACGGCTTGAGCCGTGCCGAAACCGAGCTGAATTTGAGGCTTTAGCCGCCGTGTCTCGGTCATGTGACAGGGGCTAAAGCCCTAGACTTCTGTGGCTCTGCGGCACGGCTAAAAGCCATGCCCTGATACAAAGCCACAAAACCATGCTCACCAGGAGATCTGTGCACACTGGCTACGCTCAGATCTTCCGCAAATTCCTCGCAAACCGCAAACGTCGCAACTTTTGTGTCGCGCACCCTATAGGGCGCGGCGAGTAGATCGCCCGCCCCGTCACTGCGATAATAAGCCAGAAGTAACAAGCGGCTTAGTTTCAATACAGTTACGGAGGGGCAGCGTGAAAGAGCCGATCGTTGAAGCCCGGCAGGTGGAGAAGTACTACGGCCAGCCCGGCGGGAACCGGATTCAGGTGATCGCGCCGCTGGACATGAGCATCTATCCCGGCGAGATCGTGGCGCTGCTCGGTCCTTCCGGGTCGGGTAAATCCACGTTGCTGCGAATGCTCACCGGACTCGCCACGCCTACGGGCGGCGAGGTGCTGTGGCACGACGAGCCTTTGCACGGCCCCTGCGAAAACGTCTCCATCGTCTTCCAAAGCTTCGCCCTCTTCCCCTGGCTGACCGTGCTCGAAAACGTCGAAGCGCCGCTGAAAGCGCGCGGCATCGATGCCGTGAAGCGGCGCAAACGCAGCCTGAAGATGCTCGACACCGTCGGTCTCGACGGATTCGAATCCGCTTATCCCAAAGAGCTGTCGGGCGGCATGAAGCAGCGTGTCGGATTCGCCCGCGCCCTGGTGGTGCAGCCCGAAGTGCTCTTCATGGACGAGCCGTTCTCGGCGCTCGACGTTCTCACCGCCGAGAACCTGCGCGGCGAGCTTCTGGAACTCTGGGAAGACAAGAAGATCGACACGCGAGCGGTCTTCATCGTGACTCACAACATTGAAGAGGCCATCCTGCTGGCCGATCGCATCGTCGTGCTCGGCAAGAACCCGGGCCGCATTCGCACGGACTTCCAAGTCGAATTGCCGCGCCCGCGCGAGCGCAAGTCGCCCGCGTTCACCATCCTGGTGGACTACGTGTACAAAGTGCTCACCAAGCCCGACGCACGGCTCGGATGTCGAGCCTCGCGCCGACTGCCACGCCCATCTTTACGCGGGAGAAGCCCAAGTACCAAATGCTGCCGCACGCCCGGCCGGGCGGGATTGCGGGCTTCCTCGAAATCCTCGCCGACCATGGTGGCCATGCGGACATCTACCACCTGGCCGACGACCTGATGTTCGAAATCGACGACATGCTGCCCACCGTCGAGGCCGCGGTTTTGCTGGGCTATCTGAAGCTGTTCGAAGGCGACGCGGAGATCACGCCCGAAGGACAAGCCTTCGTCGACGCCGATATTCTGGCGCGCAAGGAAGTGTTCCGCATCGCCGCTCTCGAACGCGCGTCGCTGATCAAACAGATCACGCGGTCTCTCGAAACCAAGGCCGACCGCACTCTGCCCGATGAATTCTTCCTCGATCTGCTGGAAGAGCACTTCAGCGAAGACGAGGCCAAGCTGCAGATTGAGACCGCGATCAACTGGGGCCGCTACGCGGAGCTGTTCGATTACGACAGCAAGCGCGAGCGCTTCTTCATGCCGGAGGAGGCCCCCGCGCCAACGGAAGACAGCGCCGAAGAGAACGAAGTCGGACGAGGTCTATGAGAACCGAGTCTCAGGCGCATGCAGCAAGACGCAACTGAACGAAAGGCGCTGCAGGGGACGACCAATTGCTACCCCGACAACGCCGGCTGGCAGCGCGACCTGTCGGTCTCCTTTGACAAGGTCGGCGACGTGCTGGTGGCCCAGGGCAACCTGCCCGAGGCGCTGCGCTCGTTCCGCGACGGCCTCGCGATCAGCGAGCGTCTGGCCAAATCCGACCCCGGCAACGCCGGCTGGCAGCGCGACCTGTCGGTCTCGCACAACAGGGTCGGCGACGTGCTGGTGGCGCAGGGCGACCTGCCGGCGGCGCTGGCTCGCTACCGGCGACGCCTCGCGATCAGCGAGCGGCTGGCGGAAGCCGACCCCGGCAACGCCGGCTGGCAGCGCGACCTGTCGGTCTCCTACGAGAGGGTCGGCGACGTGCTGGTGGCCCAGGGCGATCTGCGCGGCGGCGCTGAAGTCCTTCCGCGACGGCCTCGCGATCAGCGAGCGTCTGGCCAAAGCCGACCCCGACAACGCCGGCTGGCAGCGCGACCTCTCGGTGTCCTTCGACAAGATCGGCGACGTGCTGGTCGCCGCAGGGCAACCTGCCGGGGCGCTGCAATCTACCGCGACGGCCTCGCGATCAGCGAGCGTCTGGCGAAAGCCGACCCCGGCAACGCCGGCTGGCAGCGCGACCTCTCGGTCTCCACAACAAGGTCGGCGACGTGCTGGTGGCCCAGGGCGACCTGCGCGGCGGCGCTGCGCCTTCCGCGACGGCCTCGCGATATGCGAGCGGCTGGCCAAATCCGACCCCGGCAACGCCGGCTGGCAGCGCGACCTCTCGGTCTCCTACAACAAGGTCGGCGACGTGCTGGTCGCCGCAGGGCAACCTGGCGGCGGCGCTGAGCTCGTTCCGCGACGGCCTCGCGATCAGCGAGCGGCTGGCGAAATGCCGACCCCGACAACGCCGGCTGGCAGCGCGACCTGTCGGTCTCGCTACGACAAGATCGGCGACGTGCTGGTCGCGCAGGGCAACCTGCCCGAGGCGCTGCGCTCGTTCCGCGACGGCCTCGCGATCAGCGAGCGGCTGGCCAAAGCCGACCCCGACAACGCCGGCTGGCAGCGCGACCTGTCGGTCTCCTTTGACAGGATCGGCGACGTGCTGGTCGCCCAGGGCGACCTGCCCGAGGCGCTGCGCTCGTTCCGCGACGGCCTCGCGATCAGAGAGCGGCTGGCCAAATCCGACCCCGACAACGCCGGCTGGCAGCGTGACGTTGCTGTCTCACATGCCAAGCTGGCGACCGCTTACGGCGCTACGGAAGACATCGAGTTGGCGCGTGATGAACTCGCCACCGGCAGGGAGATCATGGCTGAATTGGTCGCCAAATTCCCGGATTGGGCTCAGTGGCGAGGTGATCTGGAGTGGTTCGACCGCCTGTTAGAGTCCACCACTCGCCCGGGATGATGCCCGTACGATGGTGAGCACCCCGTTGCCAACCATTAGGCGCTTACAATAGCGTCGGCGATCTTTTCGGCGGTCATCAGGGTCGGGAAATTGGTGTTGGCGCACGGCACCACCGGGAACAGCGAGGCGTCGACGACGCGCAAGCCGCCGACCCCGCGCACCCGGCCCTGATTGTCGGTCACCGCCATCGGGTCGTCCTCGGCGCCCATGCGGCAGGTACAGGTCGCGTGCCACACGCCGATCGCGGCCTTGCGGATAAAGTCTTCGAGCGCCTCGTCGTCGCGCATCAGCTGGTCGAAGCGGTAGCCCTCGACGATGACCTTCTCGATCACATAGCGGCGCAGCCAGGCCGGGCCGTCGAGCAATTTGGCGATCACGTCGGTGATCCGCTTGTTCCTGGCGTTGACGACGCCGATCTTGCGCACCCGCTCGGTGTAGCTCGCCGGGAACGGGTCGCTGGTCGCCTCGCTGCAAGGCCGCGCTGATCTGCATCGCGCCCAGCCGGCGGAACGCGTCCATCAGCCGTTCGAGGTCGCGCCGGTCGGACAAGAGGTTGAATTCGACGATCGGCTCGGCCCGCCAGTCGCGCGAGGCGAGCTTGACCTGGCCGGTCTCGGAAAACGTCTTGTAGACCGCCGCCAGCAGCGAGCCGATCTGCTCGCCGACCGCGTGCCAGGCCGATTTGCTGACGCTGGCGACGAACATGTCGCCGGCGGGCGCGCTCGCCGATCCCCGACGAATAGCGCAACGCCAGCAGGATATGGCGCCGGGTCAGGTCGTTGAGCCGCGCTTCGGGCTTGATGAACGACGACACCGAGATCGACGGATGGTCCATCAGCCGCTGGCCGACCCCCGGCACGTTGGCGATGACCTCGATGCCGAGATCGCGCAGATCGCCGGCCGGCCCGATGCCCGGCGCGCAGCAGATGCGCCGGCGAATGGATCGCCCCCGACGAGACGATGACCTCGCCCCGCGACCTCGCCGACGCGGAACTCGGTCTCCTTGCCCTCGACCAGCGCCTTGACCCCGACGCAGCGCGTGCCCTCGAACAGCAGCTCCTTGACCTGGGTCTCGGCCGAGATCGTCAGATTGTCGCGCAGCCGGGTGCCCGGATCGAGATAGCCGATCGCCGCCGAGACGCGGCGGTCGTAGAGGTTCGAGATCGTGATCGGGAAATAGCCGTCCTTGAATTCGCCGTTCTGGTCCTGGATATAGGAGAACCCGGCCTGCTTCGAACGCTTTGGCGACCGCCTTGGCGTGGCCGTTCCACATGATCGGGAAAGATCCGGCGGACCGGGATGCGGCCGTCCTTGCCGTGCCACGGCCCGTCGAAATCCATGTCGCGCTCGACCTTTTTGAAATAGGGCAGCACCGCGTCCCAATTCCACCCGGCCGCCCGCGCGCCTCCCACTCGTCGTAATCGGAGGGCGCGCCGCGGTTGGCGAGCTGGCCGTTGATCGACGAGCCGCCGCCCAGCACCCGCGCCTGCTCGTATTTGCGCAACGGCGGGCGGTTCTCCTCGGGCCGGTTGTGCGAGATGACCTCGGTATGAACCTTGAGTTCGGTCCAATGAAAGCGCGGGTCGAAATAGGCGGTGCCGGGATAGCTGTCGAGGATCTCGGGCGGCACTTTGCCGTGCGGCGTGTCCTGGCCCGCCTCGCACAGCAATACCTGGTTGCGCTCTTGGCCGACAGCCGGTTGGCCATGACCGAGCCGGCCGAGCCGCCGCCGACGATGATGTAATCGTAAGTCATCTCCTCCCTCTCAGGTGCCGTTCGATCATGCCGCGGGCGCGATCCATGCGGCGCCGCGCAGCCGCGACTTTTCCGCGAAGGATGATGTAATGCAATCGCCTGCGGCCGGGTCAAGCCCGGCCATCGCTTTGGAGGGGCTGCCTTGAGCGCGACCGATTTTGCCGCACCGATCGAAGACCGGTATTTCGAGGATTATCGTCCCGGGCGCGGTCTACGAATTGGCGGCATCGCCGGGTCACCGAGGCCGAGATCATCGACTTCGCCCGCCGTTCGACCCGCAGCCGATGCATGTCGACCCCGAAGCCGCGGCGCGCGGCCATTTCGGCGGGCTGATCGCCAGCGGCTGGCAAACCGCGGCGATGATGATGCGGCTGCTTCGTCGACGATTTTCTGTCCGAGGCACGCGAGCCTTGCCTCGCCCGGCATCGACGAGTTGCGCTGGACCCGGCCGGTGCGGCCCGGCGACGTGCTGCATCTGCGGGTGACGGTGCTCGAAGCGACGCGCTCGCGCTCCAAGCCCGACCGCGGCATGGTGCGCACCCTGGTCGAGGTGCTGAACCAGAACGGCGAAATCGTGATGAGCCTGAAGCCGATGAATCTGCTGCGCTGCCGCCGCCTCCGCTGCTCGAGGTAGACGCGGCGCGTGAAGATCGGCATCGTCTCCGATCTGCACTGCAACCATCGGGCGCTGCTGCGGGCACTGGACATCATCGGCGATGTTGACGAGTTGGTCTGCCTCGGCGACAGCATCTACGAATACCGCTTCTCGAACGAGGTCGTGCGCACCCTCAGGGACCGCGGCGCGCAGGTAATCCTCGGCAACCACGAAGAAGGTTTTCTCGGGCCACAGGGCGCCCGCGCGCGTCAGCCGGACTGGATCGACCGAACGTTGCTCGATTGGCTCGCCGAACGGCCGCACCGGATCGAACTGACGGTCGGCGGGAAAAAGCTGCTGGCGGTGCACTCGACGCCTTGGGAGCCGCGCGGCACCTATGTCTATCCGCACAGCTCTCTGTTGGAGCGGTTCGCCGAGGCCGAGGCGGATTTCGTTCTCTACGGCCACACCCACCATCAGCTGGTGCGCCGCGTCGGCCGGGTGCTGGTGATCAACCCGGGTTCGGCAGGCGAGGCTCGCGACAGCGGCAACGGCCGGCAATTGAGCTGCGCCGTCCTCGACACTGAAACCGAGGAAGTGGTCGTGACCGATTTTCCGGATACCCGCGTGTAGCAGAGCTGAATTTAAGGCTACCTGTTCCCGGCGCCGTCAGTGCGAGCCGACATCACCTTTGATGCTCTCGCCGATTATCGGCATTTGCAGCTGAAGGGCGCGGCGGGTTTGTTCAACCGGGTAGGTCGGCTTGTAGATTTCGATCCGGTTGTCGCTGTGAGGCGCCGTCCCGGTAATGTCGAAGCTGGCGATCCGCGCGAAGTCCGGCGTATGCAGCACTGCGGACAGGCGAGCCATCTCGCGCAGATCGGTCCAGAAATCCGGCTGAAACACGATCAGACTGATCCCGTATTCGCGCAATGCAGCGGCGATCTGCTTTTCGTTGAGATCGGCCTGAGCGACGCCCCGCACGCGTTCCACGGCGATCCTCAGCAAGAGTTTGTCGGCCCGGATCGTGGAGATGTCGCGCCGGTCTTCATGGGTGCGAAGGTCAAAGACAAAGTTTCCATCGCGGTAGCCGGAAAACAGCACAACGGCATTTTTCGGCGCGTGTTGCGCAACATAATCCGCGATATTCGCGTATCCCTCGATCCTCGGTGGCGGATAAAGCACAAGACTGTAAAGAAAAGTGGCGGCGCCGAGCCCGGCGACCGCCCCCGACGCCAGCCGTCGCGGCAGCGCCCGATGCATCGCCAAGACCGCGAATACGGTCAGCGGGAACGCGACCATTATGCCGTGCCGCGTCTCGCGGACTCCGATCGCCGAGAAAAACAGATAGCCGAAGACAAGCCAACCGACCAGCAACCAGGCGAACCACGGCTCGAGCGGCTCGGATCGCCGCAGAACGACCAGAACCAGACCACAAACCGCAAGTGCGACGGCGACGTAGCCGAGATACAGCGGGATTGCCTTGGCATAGAACAGCCAGGCGGCAATGCTGGTGCGAGGCAAATCGGTCGATCGCCCGACTACCGATTCGACGTTGATCGCACCGAATTTCAGGGTCAGCAGCGCGGCCGGGATCAGCCCCAGGATGCCGAGCAGCGCCGCGGCGACAGCGTGCGGCTGGCGCAGCACGCCCGGCCCTTTGATCGCTATTAGTCCCACCGTCAAGACAGGAGCGATGAAGACTGCGCTGATCTTGATATACACTGCGCAGAGGGTCGCGATTACGGCCATGAAGAGGTCGGCCGGCCGATCCCCGCGCAAATAGCGGACGAAAAAGAAAACGCCGGTGACGACCGCAGCATAGGCTGGGACATCCAGCATGACTTGGCGTGCCCAAAACGTGATCTCGGGGCCGCCGATCACCAGCAGGCTGGCGCCGAGTGCCGACCAGCGCGGGAAGTCGAAGCGGACGAGACCGTAAGCCGCAACCGCGAGCAATAACGTAAACAAGCTGACCATCGCCTGCGCTACCGGGTGGCTGACCCCGAACAGCGCGTAGGCAACCGCCTCGAAACCGTAAAACAGCGGCGGATAAAATAGGATCGTCAGCGCCGGGTACTGGAGGTAATAGTTGATCGCCCAGCTCTTGGGATCGTGCCAGGGCGCCGCCGCGATGAAGTCTTTGACAAAAGCGCCGTTCAGCGCGTGCCGGGGCGCGTCGCTCCACCAGAAATCGCCACCGACCGGGGCGGTCCTCATCAACGCTATGCTTGCGCCAACCAGAATGACCGGCACGAGGGCCCGTTCGAACCGGTCGCGAACCGCAGGCGTCACCTTGCGCCAAACCGGATCGGCCAGCGCGCAAGAATTATTATTTGCGGTGCCAAGTAAAGACCGACGAGACCGCGTAATTCCAAACGACGCCGACCGCGGCACCGACCAGGCCGGACACCCACCAGGTGTAATGATGCGCGAACGCGACCGAGGCGATGCCGACATTGGCTACGGCGCCAAGACCGCACACCGCGTAGAACGAGGCGAGGCCTGTGGCAAAGCGCCTGCCGACCAAGCGCTGGTCCCGATAAGTCAGGATGTTGTTCAGCACAAAGTTGCTGGTCATCGCGACAAAGGTCGCCAGCGCCTGGGCTATTGGAAACTCAACGGCCTTTAATGCGAAATACAAGGTCAGGAAGTGGACGGCGACGCCCGAGGTCCCAATCGCCGCGAAGAAGACAAACCGGACCGGGACATAGCGGCCCACCAATTTGTCCAGCAACAGCATCATGTATTCCCAGACGACGAGGCTGTCGAGCTTGCTCTCGCCGTACTGGCGTTGACGAAATACGTACGGAATTTCCTTAAATCGGTAGGCCGCCGGAGTAGAAGCGAAGAGATCGAGCAAGATCTTGAAGCCCTGCCCGGAAAGCCGCCTGACGGCGCGTTCGAACGCCGGTCGGGAAATCATGAAAAACCCGCTCATCGGATCACTGAGATCGGCGGCGATGATCAGCCGAGAGAGGCGGGTGGCAAAATCGCTGATCGTCGCCCGGCGCCGGTCCCAGTCGCCAATGCCGCCGCCCGGGACATGCCGGCTGCCGACAATGACGTCGAGCCCTTCTGCCTTGATGGCCGCGAGCATATCGGGCAGCAGCGTCTCATCGTGCTGGAGATCGGCGTCGATGACCGCCAGGTACGGGGCGCTGCTGGCGAGAATTCCCTCGATCACCGCGGTGGCAAGCCCGCGCCGGCCGATGCGCTGCAAGCAACGGATGCGAGGATTGCCTACGGCGATCTCGCGCACTTTCGCGGCAGTGCCGTCCGGAGAATCATCGTCGACGTAGATGGCTTCCCACTCGATGCCGCGCAGGGCGACATCGAGGCGCGCGATCAGTGGTTCGACATTGTCCCGCTCATTGAACGACGGCACGACAACGGTTAGCTCGGGACCCCGCGTCAAGGACCGTGCGTGCGGGTCCAGAACCTCGCCTTCGGACAAGCCGGAGACCCCGTCATCAGACAACAGCGACAATGCTCGCGCCCCGGAATATTATTGGCAGATTGATTAGCGAAGTAGCATACTGCGCACTAGAAACTTCGTTATTCCAGATCATCACAGCAAGCTATCTGCACGTTATTATAGCAATCGATGAATGTCAAGCGTTAGCTCAAATTCGCCTAAACGCCGGCAAGTTGCGTTGGAGACCCGAAAGGATAAAGGCATTAATGTTTCCTTCATTAACTACGGCGGGCAGGTGATCAATAGCGGGCGCTTCGTGAGCTCGGATGGAGACGATCATCCCCTATTTCCGGCGTTACGGCTCGCGCATACTCTCGTCGAGACCGCGGAGCAGTGGGTAGAGAAGATACGAAAGCACGCTGCGCTCCCCGGCCTTGATCTCGGCGGACACTGCCATCCCCGGAATGAGCCGGAAATCGGCCGGTACATCGCGCAGCCGCGCCGAGGTAACCGCCACGCGCGCTTCGAAGTATGGGTGCTGTTGGGGGTCCTTCGTCGTTTCCGGCGAGAAGGAATTGTCGGACACGGTCCGCAGGCGGCCTGACAGCGTGCCGTGCCTTTGGAACGGCCATGCGTCGAGCTTCAGGCGCACGGCGGCGCCAGTGGGAACCTGGCCAATGTCATGCCCATCGATCCTGACTTCCGCCTCTATCGGCGAATCCAGCGGGACCAGCGTATAAAGCGGCTCGGCTTCCTTCATTACCGAGCCGACCGAGCGGTGCGCAACTTCGAGCACGACGGCGTCGGCCGGGGCTTTGAGGACGGTAACGGCGTTCCGCCGCACGGCCTTCTCCAGCTGCTTGGCTGCCGCATCTTGATCACGGCGGGCGTCAACCAACAACTCGGCGACCTTTTGGCGGAACTCCGCCATATAGGCCGCTTCGTCGGCTTTGATGCGTTTGACCGCCTCTTGCAGTTCGATGCCCTCGTTGGTGGCGAGCTGGATGTCGCGCTCGATTTGCATGCGCTGGGCTTTGGCGTCGAGATAATTGATCTTCGAGCCGATTTCCTTCTCCATCAGCGTCGCCCGCATGCCTTCCAGCTCTTTGGCGACTGCCAGGCGGGCCTCAAGCGAGGCGCGGTCCTCTTTCCTGGTGGTGATTTGAGCTTCGACCTGGCGGATCTGCTGATCGAACGAATCAAGCTTGGCCTTGTGCTCCTCCATGCTCTTCGTCCAAATCGTCAGCTGCAGACGAGATTCCTCGCCGCTTCCCGTGGGGGCATAAGGCCGACCGTCGAACTCGTCTTGTAGTCGTTCGATCTGAGCGTCCAGGCTTGCCACCTTGTCCTGCAGCTGCGAGGCGTCCGCTTCGCTGAAGGTCGCATCCAAGGTGGCGAGCGCATCGCCCTTGCGGACGACGTCGCCAATCCTCGCGTTCAGGCTTCGCACAACCGATGTTTCGAGCGGCTGGAGCACGATCGTCGGCGTCGTTGTCACCAGCTTGCCCGGGGCTACGACGATCCGATCCACTTTGGCAAGCGCAGCCCAGACGACGGCGCTGACGACAAGTGCAACGAGAACATAGAGCGTGGCCCGTGCGATCCAGGGCGGGCGCCGCTCGTCGATCTTGCGTGCACCGCTCTGGAAGTCGATCGCCGAGGGAAGCAGAGTCGTCATCGTGCCAGGTGCCGGTGCTGCTGATTCCATAATTGGCGGTAGGTCGTGCAGCGTGACAGCAGCTCGCTGTGCCGGCCATAGTCGACGACCCGGCCGCGGTCGAGGACGGCGATGGCATCGGACGCGACAAGCGACGACAGGCGGTGCGACACGATGATCACGGTCCGCCCTTGGGCTATACCGGCCAGATTGGCCTGGACGATCGCTTCGCTCTCCGGGTCAAGGGCTGAGGTCGCTTCATCCAGGATCAGTATCCGCGGTTGACGCAACAATGCACGCGCGATCGAGAGCCGCTGTTGCTGGCCTCCCGAAAGGTTAGTACCTCCCTCTTCCAGAAAAGTGTCGTATCCCTGAGGCAAGTTCTTAATAAACTCATCCGCCCCCGCCATTTCGGCGGCGTGAACGATTTCCTCCAAACTCGCATCGGGCCGGGTAACGGCGATGTTCTCGCGTACGCTGCCGCGAAACAGAAAACACTGCTGCATCACCACCCCGACCTGGCTGCGCAGGTGCGGAAGATCGATTTCGCGAATGTCATGGCCGTCGATGCGTACCGATCCCAGCTGGATCGGATACATGCCGCAGATCAATCGGGTCAGCGTCGTCTTGCCCGAACCACTGCGGCCGACGATCCCAAACACGGTGCCCGGCGGGATGAAGATTGAAACATCGTCGAGGGCCGGCGGACCGCTCTCGGCGTAGCGGAAGGTGACGTTGTTGAACTCGACCCGGCCGCTGAACTGCGGCCGCAGCCCGCGTGCATTCGGATTTCGCTCGGGCGCGCGGTTCATGATCACGCCGAGCATTTGCACCGAGAGCCCGGTTTCTTGATAGCCATGAACCAAGGACACGATCTGTCCGAGCGGCGCGGTCACGCGATTGGACAGCATGGTAAATGCGACGAGCGCCCCTACCGTCATCTTTCCGTCGAAGACGAGTTCAGCGCCGAACCCGATCACCGCGACCGTAAGAAGCTTTTCGAGCAGACCGACAACGGCTTGGGCCAAGGTCGAGACCCTGCCGACGCGAAAATGCAACTCGGCTGCCTGGGCACAGCGCATATCCCAGTCGCGCTGGCGCAAGGGCTCGGTGGCAAGCGCCTTCACCGACGCCATGCCGTGGATCGTCTCGACAAGATAGGCTTGGCGCTGCCCCTCTGCCTCATAGAGGACACGCAGCCGGCGACGGTAGACCGGGACGAGCCCGGCGATAACGCAGGCGGTGAAACCCGAAAAGCCGAGCACGAGCGTGGCAAGTCTGGCGCTGTAAAAGAAGAGCAGCGGAACAACGACCAATAGCGACGTGGCGTCGAGCAAGGTCAAAAACAGGCGCCCGGTGAGGAACTCCCGGATTTTCTCGACCTGCTGCATATGTTTGGTAATTACGCCCGCGGATGACCGTTCAAAGAAGTCGATCGGTAATGAGAGCAGGCGTTCGAACGTCCGGGTCGCGGTTCGGACATCGATCCGCGCCGAGGCATAGGTGAGAAGCGTCCCGCGCAGAAAGTTGAACGTTGCGTCAAAGACAATCGCGATGCTGACGCCGGCGGCCAGGACGTAAAGGGTCGTGTAGGCTTGGTGTACAAGAACCTTGTCGAGCGTGATCTGGACAAAGATCGGCAGCGCCAAGGCCAGGACCTGCAGCATTACGGCGGCAATGGCGATGTCGCGGAATGTCGCCGCGTTGCGAATGATCTCGGGTACGAACCATCCGAGCCCGAACGGGCGGTGCTCATCGCCAAGCGAGTAGTTGCGGCGCAGCAGCAGAGCTTCGCCCCGCCAGGTCTCGCAGAAAGTGGCTTCGTCGAGGTGGATTACTGCGGCCCGGTCCGCGAGGGGGTCGAGAACGCCGACAAGCCCATCCCGCACACCCAGAACGATCACACTGTTTCCGTTCGTCAGCCGCGCAATCAGGGGAAAGGCATCACCGAGGCGCTGCAGTTCGCTCCAGGAAAGCTTCAGCGACCTCGTCCTCAGGCCGCATTTCTGGGCGATGATCGCCAGCTGCCGGGCGACATCATCGCCGGGCCTGAGCGCGTGGTCATGCTTGATGCGCTCGACGCTTGGGTCGAGCCCGTGATGCCGCGCGACGGCGACAAGGCATTGCAGTGCCGTGTCGAGCGCCGACGCTTCCATCAAAGCCCTAGCCGCTTGGGAAGTTTGGCGACCGCGGTGGGGTGATGCCCGGCGAGAGTTCCGGTTCGGTTGTGGCCGTCGCGGGGTCCGCCGGTCTCGTTGGCGGTTGGACCGAGAGAATACCGGCTCGCTCCAGACTTTGCACCATGTTGTGCTGCGTCTGCAGCATCTGGATGAAGGCCTGCACGCTCATCACCAGGCGCTGCAACACCCGCGGCTCGGCAGCCGACAGAGAGACGAGCTCGATGCGGATCATCCCTTCTTTCAGAGAGACCTCGCCGAACCGGTCAACGAACGTCTCCGGTACCATATCCATGATGGACCCTGTCGCCGAATGTTGCAGAGATGGCGTGTACTGCGCCGAGACCAACCGTCAACGTTGGGACCCCGGATTCACGCCGAAAGATCAGCCGGCGACGCCCAATCGTCAAGATCTTTAGTGTCGTGTTAACCACGTCTATCCCCTTCCCGCCGCTCTCTCTTCTGTGCGGCGAGATCGTTAATTTATCAGCGATCAGTATTACCTCGGCGGCAGGTTATATAAATCAAATCACAGTCGCAGCACCGAGACGCCGCCGGGGGCTGGGATTGCGCCCCGTCCGCGGACTCGCAGCCCCGGCGCTAGCGAAATCAACCCCAGAAATTCGGTTCAGGCGGATGGATCGACGCTACCGTCGTAGCGGAGCCCGGGAACGCGATCGGACGCCAACAGCAGCGGACCGTCGAGATCGACGATCTCGGCCTGCTGTGCGACGAGCAGCGCCGGCGCGATCCCAAGCGATGTGCCGACCATGCCGCCGACCATGATCCGAAAGCCGCGCCGCTTCGCTTCCGCCGCCAGCGCGAGCGCCTCGGTCAGCCCGCCCGCCTTGTCGAGCTTGATGTTGACGGCCTCGTATTTCCCGTCGAGCCGATCGAGATCGGCAAGGGTCCGGCAGGATTCGTCGGCACAGAGCGGGACCGAATGCTCCACCCGCGCCAGCGCGTCGTCGTCGTCGGCCGGCAGCGGCTGCTCGATCAGTTCAACCCTGAGATCGGCCAAAACCGGCATGATATCGCCGAGCTGCGACTCGCTCCAGCCCTCGTTGGCGTCGACGATCAGGCGCGACGCCGGCGCCGCATTACGCACGGCCCGCACCAGATCGACGTCACCTTCGCCGCCCAGTTTCAATTTGAGCAGCGGCCGGGCGCGATTGGCGGCCGCCATTTCGGCCATTTTTTCCGGCGTATCACGGGCGAGCGTGAACGCTGTCGCGACCGGCGTCATCGCGCCGAGCCCGGCCAGTTCCGCGACGGTGCGATAGGCGCGCTTCGCGTCGATGTCCCAGAACGCGCAGTCGAGCGCATTGCGCGCCGCGCCCGGCGGCAGCGCGCGCTGCAGTGTCTCGCGCTCGAGCCCGGAGAAGACCGCGCCTTTCATCGCATCGAGCGCGGCGACGACGCTGTCGATGCTTTCGCCGTATCGCGTAATCGGCACGCATTCGCCGCGGCCGCGCGAGTCGCCATCGGAGATTTCGGCGATGACCACGTCGGCCGTGGTCTCGACCCCGTGCGCGGTCGTAATCGGTCGGGCAAGCGCCCAGCCGCGGCGGGTGACTGTTAGCCGTTGCGGATGCGGCGCCATCTTTGTCCAGCCTCTGGGTAGCTTCCAACGGAATGCGATCTTAGTCTATTGCCGTCTCGCGTGCCTGCTCGATGGAGCACCGCACACCGACCGCGGGCGACTCACGGTATGGGAGAGCTGGGAGTTTGTGGATAAACTAGGCGGCCGGCCCGGCCAAAGACCAAAAAATGATCGCCGGGCGCGGGAGGGGCAGCACATGAGCGAGAGCAAGAGAGCATTGGTTCGGCAAGGGCCGAAAAGGGGGCGGCGTCCCTCCGCCGCCGACATGGAAGCCCGCATCGGCGTGCTCGAGACGGAGTTGGCGGCAACGCGCGAATGCGAGGCCGCGACGGCCGAGGCCCTGCGTCAGCGCACCCTTGAGCTCGAAGCATCGCTCGAATACCAGACCGCGACCGCCTTACACGCCCTTCCCCATCGAGGGAGAGGGAATGAAAGAACTCTCCGATGGGAAGGGAGCAGAGCAGCGACGACAGAAGATTATGCCGGTTCCGCACAGCTCATCGCCGATCTGCAGCGCCAGCTTGCCGAGCGCACTGCCGAGCGCAACGAGGCACGCGAGTACCAGACCGCGACCAGCGACGTGCTCAAGGTCATCAGCCAGTCAGGGGCCGAACTTGAGCCAGTGCTCGACGCGCTGGTTGAAACGGCGGCAAGGATCTGTGACGGAGAGAGCGCTTTTATCTTTCGGCTGCGGGACGGCCTCCAGCATCTGGCTGCGTCGTTTGGGTTTTCCGCCGAATATAAGGATTTTATTGTGCGTCACCCCATCGCGCCAGGACACGGCACTCTGGTCGGCCGAACGTCACTCGAACTTCGGACGGTGCACCTGGAAGACGCGATGAACGATCCCGAATACACTTGGCCGGAGTCACAGCGTCTTGGCCAGTTCCGCACGATGTTGGGCGTTCCGCTGCTGCGCGAGGGCGCTCTGATCGGCGTCATTGCCCTAACTCGCGCGCGGGTTTCGCCCTTCACCGAAAAGCAAATCGAACTGGTCGAGACGTTCGCCGAGCAAGCGGTGATCGCGATCGAGAATGCGCGGCTGCTTGGCGAATTGCAGTCCCGCACACGAGACCTCGAAGAATTGCTCAAGTACCAGACCGCGACCAGCGACGTGCTCAACGTCATCAGCCGCTCGACCTCCGACGTCCAACCGGTGCTGGACACGGTGGCCGAAACGGCGTGCCGGCTTTGCGGCGCCGATGTCGGAGCGATCTCCATACGCGAGGGCGAGGTCTACCGCTACGTATCGGCCTTTGCATTGGACGCCGAGTATTGGCCGATCCGGCGCCAGCGAACAGTTGTCCCCGGTCGTGAAACCCTCGCCGGGCGGGTGTTGCTCGAAGGCAGGGTCGTGCATGTCGCGGACATCCTGGCCGACCCGGACTACTCCTGGCCCGAAAATGTGGCGGCCGGGCGACGTACCATTCTTGGGGTGCCGCTGCTGCGCGAGGGCGCTTTGATCGGCACGATTGGTCTCGCGCGGAAACGGGTCGAGTCGTTCACCGACCGTCAAATCGAGCTGGTGCGCACCTTTGCCGACCAGGCGGTCATTGCGATCGAGAACGCGCGGCTGATTACCGAGACGCGCGAGGCATTGGAGCAGCAGACCGCGACCGCCGAGGTCTTGCGGGTTATCTCCGGATCCGCGACCGATGTGCAGCCGGTGTTTGAGGCGATTACCGCGCGGGCGGCTAAATTGTGCGAAGCGGAATTCAGTGCAGTGGCGCGCTTCGAGGACGGTCTGCTCCGCCTCGTGGCAGTCGGTAATCTGTTGCCGGATGAGGCGCGGGCCTTTCACAGCCTGTTTCCGCGATCGCCACATCGCGGATTTGTAATGGGCCGCGCCTTCGTGGAAGGTCGCATGGTGCATGTCGAAGATGTTCTCGCTGACCCCGACTACGATCCCCGAACTCGCGAGGTCCTGCAGTCGCTCACAGGCTACCGGACATTTCTCGGCGTGCCCATCATCCTGCGCGACGGCACACCGATCGGCGTCATCGGATGCGCGCGGCGCGCGGTTAGGCCTTTCACGGCCGCACAGATCGAGCTTGTCAGCACCTTTGCCGATCAGGCGGTGATCGCGATCGAGAACGCGCGGCTGCTCGGCGAATTGCAGGCCCGCACCGACGAGCTGACCCGCTCGGTCGGCGAACTTCAGGCGCTCGAAGAAGTGCTGCGCGCGGTCAATTCCTCGCTCGACCTCGACACCGTGCTCGCCACGATCATCAGCCGCGCGGCGCAGCTCTCGCAGGCCGATGAAGGTACCATCTACGAATTCGACGAGGCCGAGCAGGTCTTCGATCCCAAATCCGCCTTCGGCATGAGCGCCGAGCGGGTGGCGGCGCTGCGCGAACGCAGGGTCAGGCTGGGCGAGACCCATCTCGGCCGAGCCGCCGTCGAGCGCGCCCCGGTCTATGTCGACGACGTGCAGCAGGATGCGACGCTCGGCCCCGACCGCAGTGTATTGCTGGAAGGCATCCATGCGGTCCTCGCGGTGCCGTTGTTGCGCGAGGACAAAGTCATCGGCGGGCTGGTGATTTGCCGGCGCACGGCCGGCGGCTTTGCGCCGACCATCCCGACCTTGTTGCAAACCTTCGCCGGGCAGGCCGTGCTTGCGATCGAGAATGCGCGGCTGTTTCAGGAGCTGACGGCGCGCGGCGAGGAAGCGCGCCGCGCGCGCGACGCTGCCGAGAACGCACTCGCCGATTTGCGCCGCGCCCAGGATCGCCTGATCCAGTCGGAGAAGATGGCCTCACTCGGCCAGCTGACCGCCGGCATCGCGCACGAGATCAAGAACCCGCTCAATTTCGTCAACAACTTTGCCGGCCTCTCGGTCGAATTGCTCGACGAGCTCAAGGAGACCGCGGCACCGGCGATCGCCGGGCTGGCCGAAGACGAGCGCGCCGACGTCGACGAAATCGTCGGGATGCTGACCGGCAATCTCGAAAAGATCGCCGAGCACGGAAGGCGCGCCGACGGCATCGTCAAATCGATGTTGGCGCATTCGCGCGGCGGCGGGGGCGGCTGGCAATCGACCGACATCAATGCGCTGGTCGAGGAAGCGCTGAACCTCGCCTATCATGGTGCGCGCGCCCAGAACCAGAACTTCAACATCACAATGGAGCGAGATTTCGCCACCGCCATCGCGCCAATCGAGCTGGCGCCGCAGGAAATAACCCGCGTGTTTCTGAACCTGTTCGGCAACGGCTTTTACGCCGCCGATCAGCGCCGCCATAAGGCGGGCGACGGCTTTCGCCCGATGCTGAAGGTGACGACCTGCGATCTGCGCGAGGCGGTCGAGATCCGGGTACGCGACAACGGCACCGGCATTGCGACCGAAATCAGGGATAAACTCTTTCAGCCGTTCTTCACCACCAAGCCGACCGGCGAGGGAACCGGCCTCGGTTTGTCGATCAGCTATGACATCGTTGTGCAACAGCACGGTGGCACGATCGAGGTCGACAGCGAAGCGGGCGCCTTCACCGAGTTCACGGTTCGGCTGCCGCGGCGCCCCCACCCTGCCGCCGGAGCGATCCCCTCCCCCTCGATGGGGGAGGTTCGGAGGGGGTGAAGGCCGCCGCAGCCAGCAAGCGGAACCTAAAATCGGCAGCCGGTGTCACGGCATCCGAAACTCGAGGTCCTTGGCGACACCCATCCAGTGGGGCGGGAACAAGTCGATACTTTGCAAGTATCCTGGATAAAGCATCTGAGGGAGACGGCATGAGCGTCAGCATCCTGGTGGTCGACGATGAGCCCGACGTCCCAGAAATGTTTCGCCAGCGCTTTCGTCGCGAGGTCCGGCAGGGCACTTACGTGCTGCATTTTGCCGGTTCCGGCGAGGAGGCGCTCGACACGCTCGACACTGGGGTCCGCCCCGAGCTGATCGTGATCCTCTCCGACATCAACATGCCGGGGATGGACGGGCTGGCGCTGTTGCGCGCGATCAAAGCGCGCTGGCCGGAATACCCGGTCATGATGGTGACCGCCTATGGCGACGACGAACGCCGCCGCAGGGCGAGCCAATTGGGGGCGTCAGAGTTCATCGCCAAACCGGTCGATTTCGACGCCTTGAAGGCGCAGCTGCGGCAGCTGCCCGGCGCCACCGATTGACCCCATACGGGGCTACTGGCGCCCCGAAAGACGCGCTCAAAGGACGTTGTAGCCGCGGACGGATCGTCGAGTTGCGGATGAAGGGAAATGCCCGGTTTGTTTCTACCACTCCGAGCTTAGCGTGATTCGGCGCTTGCTTTACAGCGCGGCCCGCGATCGGCGCGAAAGGGGGGTGCGTGCGGTGCCCCAGCGCCCCCCTCGCCCGTTCGTTACTGCCCGTTGAGGCCGAGCGATTCGGTCAAGTAGTCAAGGGCCGTGCCGGTATCCACGCCTGACGCCTGACCCGTGGTGCCAACCTGCAACAGCCGCGTGTCACGGGGGTTGCAGGACCAGTTGGCCGCTGAATACTTGTCGCCTGATCCCGAATAGCTCGCCTCCTCCGGGAATTTGCACAGCGGCATTGTCCGACTGGGGTGCGGCAACGGTACCGTGGCCGTCGCCGGCGCCGTCGCGACAATCCCTTCCGGAGCGACACCTTTTGTCACCCAGTTGTCGAGCGCCTGCAAGCGTATCGAAGCTGTTCGGCGAAACCCCGCCCGAGCAATGGTCCATCCCGGGCACCATGAACAGGCGCACGCTATTCTGCGTCGCACCGTAGCCGCCGACCAGTGACGCCAGTTGCTCGTAATACCAGGTCGAGCGGTAAGGAGAAATCAGCGAGTCGCTGCTCCCATGATACCAGATCACTTTGCCGCCCTTCTTCAGGAAGGGCATCAATTGGTGCGGGTCATCGGCGTCGCCCTGGCCACGTTGGGCTACCAAGAGGGCTAGGGTTGCGTCGGGTATCGTATTGCCCGTTGCCGACACCGTCTCGGGCCAATTCGGGGTCGGGCCACTGGGGTTGACGTCAAAAAACTCGTTCTCCTCGACATAGGCTTTGATTGCGACTTCGCCGAGTGACCAGGCAGACGGCCCGAGACCGCCGCATGTGGCGTAAGGGCAGCTAGGAATGCCCCAGGGCTCGGCTGCGGTCGGAGACGACGGCGCGGTTGCGATCTCGTCGTTTGTCCCCGGCGCTCTGAAGTTGGCAGTGCTCAGGTCGGTTATCGCCATACCGGGGAACACTGTCTGGCCAAAGGTCGCGTCGGTCTCCGGCAGGATATAGGCTTGCAGCGCGTTGGCCTGCGCCGTGGTCAAGATGCCCGAGCCCGAAGGACCCAGCGCCGCAGGCAGGATGTTACATGCCGCCGGGTTTTGTATGAGGCCATCCGTCACGCCGTCGGCGGCATCGCAGCTGGCATAAACAGCTGCATCGACAGCCTGCGCCGTAGCGACCTGGATGTAGGCTCCGGTTGGCACAAAGGCCAGTCCCTGCTTGAGGGTCGAGGCGCCCCCCCGACTGATCGAGATGGCAGGGTCGCCGACGATGAGGCCGTCATAGTCGACAGGATAACGCGTACCCTCCACCATGCTCTGGCGTCCGCCGGTCGAACATCCGTCGAAATAGGCATCGTCGATCGGCGCGCCGTAAAAGGCTTCGACATATTGCTTGGTCGCCACCGTCACCTGGTGGACCGCGCGATAGTAGAAATCGACGATCGCCGGCGAATTGACGACAGGCGGCGTGCTGTCGCTGACGGCCCAGGTAAGAAGAATTGTCGCCGGGTCTTGTTCGTGGCCGGTGTCGGTGTTGACGACCGCATAGCCGAGGCCAAGCGCTTCGTCGGCGTCCAAGGTGTTGACCGAGGTCGAGTTAACCGACCCGCAATTGCCACCGCAGCCTTCGAACAGGAAATGCTGGTTCCAGTCGGGCGGCAATTTGATCCGGAACTCCGCGGAGCCGGGGCCGCCCGTCTGGCAGCCGGTTGCCCATGGGCCTGTCGTTGGGCACTCCCCCGCAGTCGCGACTTTACCGATCACCTGGCAATATGCCGGCACGTTGAAGGTGCCCGCCGCGACGGTGGCGGTCGACGCCGGCATCATGCCGGCGGATATGACGGTCACGTTGGGGACGTTCAACGTCGAGGCCACGCAGCTAGGCGCTGTCGTCGGCGGGGCAAACCCGAGGTTTGCGGCGCACTGGCCTTGCAGGCTTCCGGTGACGAAGTCGGGCCCGAAATTATGTGTCGGGGCGGCTGTATTGCCGCTGCACTGCAGGCTCCCGGCGATCGAGACAAGGCTGATGTCCGAGGAACTGCTGCCTTGGATCTGGACGCCGCCCTGGACGGTGCCAAGGTCGGCCACGCAGCCCCCCGGATTGTTGATGCATTGAAAAACGCCGCCGATTTTGACACCGGGTCCGGTGAACCCGCTCTGTTGCGAGCATTGCTCGATCCGCACCGCTCCGTTTACCGTCACGCCGCCTTCGAGTATCGCGGACGTGCACCCGACCGCCTCGACACTGCCGGCGATCGTCGTCGGCTGTGCCGTCGCATCGACGGTGAGAGTTGCGTTCTGCAAGACCTGCAAGTTGCCGCTGACGGTCGCGTTTGACAGCGTACAGGAGCCGCCGTTGGGCACGACAACATTGCCGGCGATGTTTCCGCTCAAGCTGCTGGTGCAGTCAGTATCGGCAGCGCGGACTGCCGAAGCGCCTGCGATCAGCGCCGGAATGGCCAAAGCGAGCGCTAATGCCAACGTTCTCATCGCTTTTCCTCCCAATGTAACTATTTCGCGCAGCGCATCGTCGAGCGTGCTGCCACGGTGAGCCGCTAACTGCACAGGCGCCCGATTGACAACGGAACTGGAGAGCTACAACTCAAGGTAGAAGGTTAGAACGGACATGTACCGTAACTAGACCGTAGCAAAGTCCCGTCATTCTAGCGGCAAAGTTCCGTCATTAAGGTTAACCAAATTTCGCTAGGCGATACTTATCCGTATATGTCCAATGCAACAAATGCATGGCGCTATAATAAATACATGGCGCTCCCGGCCTGCCGCCGGCGACACCCCGACACATCAATCCCGGCGGCGGGCCGCTGAGCCTCCCTTAGATCTCTGCGCCTGTCCTCGGCTAGAGGTGCAAAATCATGCTCTCCGAGCGATTTCCCACGGCACGGGAGTTTTCAAGGCCCTTCGTTCGACATGATGATCGTGCCCGACGCGGCGAACATGCCGCCGACACCGTGACAGACCGAGATCTTGGCGCCCGGCACCTGCGCCGGGGCGACGCCGCGCATCTGCCGCACGCTCTCCTGTAGGGCGTACATGCCGTACATGCCGGAATGCATGTAGGAGAGGCCGCCGCCGTTGGTATTGAGCGGGAGCTTGCCGCCCGGGGCGGTGTTGCGCTCGGCGATAAAGGCGCCGGCCTCGCCGCGCCCGACAAAGCCCAAATCCTCGAGGCCGTAGATCGGCAGGTGGGCGAAGGCGTCATAAATCATCAGATGGTCGACGTCGCTGTGAGTGATGCCGGCCTCGGCGAAGGCGGTGGGGCCGGCGACGCGGAACGCGCGCGACGAGGTGAAGTCCGCCATTTGGCTCACCATCGGCGTCTCGACGCTCTCTCCGGTGCCGATGAGGTAAACCGGCTTCCGCGGGAAATCCTTGGCGCGCTCGGCGGCAACCAGGATCAAGGCGCCCCCGCCATCGGTCACCAGACAGCACTGCAACAGGCGGAACGGGTAGGCGATCATCCGCGAGTTTAATACGTCTTCGACGGTGATCGGGTCCTTGAAGGTGGCGCGCGGGTTCTTGCCGGCCCATTCGCGCTGTACGACCGAGACCATCGCTAGGGTCTCGTCGGTCAGCCCATAGGTCTTCATGTAGCGCAGGACCGGGATCGTGAACAAAGTCGGCGGCCCCATCGGCCCATAGGGCTGCTCGAACTGGCCGGCGAGGCTGGTCGGCGCCACGACATTGCGGGTGCGCCCGACGCCGGAGCGGCCGCTCTCGCCATGGGTGATCAGCACCGTCCTGCACAGGCCCGACTCGATCGCCGCGGCGGCGTGGCGGACATGGATCATGAACGAGCAGCCGCCGACCGCGGTGCCGTCGACCCATTTCGGCGTCAGCCCCAGATAATGCGCCACCGTCACCGGGGTTTCGCCGGCGGTGGCGATGCCGTCGATGTCGGACGGTTTGAGCCCGGCATCGGCCATCGCGTTGAGTGCCGCGTCGGCGTGCAGTTGGATCTGCGACATGTCGGGAATGACGCCGAGATTTGTGGTCTCGGCGGCGCCGACGATGGCGATCGATTTGGGTTTCATCGCGCTACCTCCGCGCCGGACGGAACAACGGCAAGGTGATGTCGTCGTCGAGCTTTTCGAAGGCGACCTCGAGGGCCATGTCGAGCTGCAATGCCTCCGGAGTTTGCGGGCATTGGATGATGTTGGTCATCATCCGCGGCCCCTCGTCCAACTCGACGACGGCGATCGCATAGGGCGGGGTGAAGCCCGGCACCGGGCGGTGGTGGATCACATAGGAGAAGAGCCGGCCCTTGCCGGTCGCCCGGAACACGCCGACATCGCGCGAGGCGCAGGTGGGGCAGAACGGCCGCGGCGGGAAATAGACCTTGCTGCAGGCGTTGCAGCGCTGCAGGCGCAACTCACCGGCCTTTGTGCCGTCCCAGAAATGCTGCGTCTCGGGTGTCGGCTGCGGCCGCGCGCGTCGTCCTTCGGACATCCCTGCCTCCCTGAACCGATCCGAATGCGACTTTGACGCCCGCCGCGAATTCGGGCAAACGGAACCTCGGAAATTCCGTGGGAGGAACGACATGGCAGCGCGACCAGGCAAAATCACGCCGGTGGAACTGCGGGGCCGACTGAACGATGGCGGCGAGATCGCGATCGTCGATGCGCGCGAGGAAGGCAGCTTTCATAACCGACATCTGCTGATGGCGTCGTGCCTGCCATTGAGCCGGCTCGAACTGATCGCCCCTGCCCTGCTCCCGCGCCGCGATGCGCCGATTGTCGTCTGCGACGCTGGTCTCGCTGGCGGCGACGGCCTGGCCGAGCGCGCGGCCGCGCGGTTGATCGAAGGCGGCTGGAGCGATGTGTCGGTTCTCAGCGGCGGGGTTGCGGCGTGGGAGACGGCAGGCTTTCCGGTCTATAGCGGCGTGCATGTGCCGAGCAAGGCCTTCGCCGAGGTCGTCGAGCACGACTGCCACACGCCGTGGATCACCGTCGAGGAATTGGCCGACCGGCAACGCCGCGGCGACGATATGGTCATTTTCGACAGCCGGTCCTACGAGGAATACCATTCGAACAGCATCCCCGGCGCCATCAGCGTGCCCGGCGCCGAGTTGGTCTACCGGTTCAACGAACTGGTGCCGTCGCCCGATACCTTCGTCGTGGTCAATTGCGGCGGCCGTACCCGCAGCATCATCGGCGCGCAATCCTTGATCGACGCTGGGGTGCCGAACCGCGTCGTGGATCTGAAAGACGGGACGATGGCCTGGCACCTCGCCGGGCTCGATGTGGTCAGCGGCGCGACCGGCCGGGCGCCCGAGGTTTCGGTCGCGGGGATTGCCGCGGCACTAGCAGCGCGCCGAGGCGGTCGCCCGGCGCTATGGCGTGCCGGCGATCGACCGCGACACTCTCGCCACGTGGCAGCGCGAGGCCGGCCGGCGCACACTCTATGTGCTCGATGTCCGCGATCCGGCCGAATACCGGGCGGGGCATTTGCCGGGATCGTTGATGGCGCCCGGCGGTCAGCTGGTGCAGGAAACCGACAGCTGGCTCGGCACCTGGGGCGCACGCGTCGTGCTGGTCGACGACACCGGCGTGCGCGCGCGGATGACTGCCTCATGGCTCAAGCGCATGGGTTGGGACGCGGCGGTTCTCGATCGCGGTCTCGACGGCGCCGCGCTCGAAGCCGGCATGCCGGCGGTCGATGCGAGCCTGTTTCCGTTGGCTGGACCGGAACCGGCGACGGTCTCGCCGGCCGAGCTGCGTGCCAACCCGGGGGTCGTTGTCGATCTGGCGCTGAGCCGCCGGCATCGCGACGGCCACATCCCTGGCGCATGGTTCGCGATCCGCGCGCGCCTCGGCGCCGCGCTGACCAAATTGCCGACCGGGGGCGAGCTGGTGCTGACCAGCGAGGATGGCGCGGTCGCCCGCTATGCCGCCACGGAAATCGCGCCCGCTGCCGACCGCCCGGTCAAGGTGTTGGCTGGCGGCACCGAGGCCTGGAAGGCGGCCGGGCTGCCGCTCGAAACCGGGATGGGGCCGCTCGCCGACGAACCCGACGATGTGTCGCTGTCGGCGCGCGACCGGCCCGCCGACCGCGAGCGCTTTATGCGCGAATACCTCGCCTGGGAGATCGACCTGGTCAACCAGATCGCCCGGGATACAGACTGCCGATTTCGCTTAGTGCCGGTGGCCGGATAGGCTTCACGCGCTCCGGCGGCAAGATCACCGGAGACGCGTGAGGCGCGGTGCAGCGGAAGCTGGAGGCAGGCGAAGGCTGCTACGGCTCCAATATCCGCTTCGGGACCGCGCTGGGGCCTGGGCCTACGCCCAGGCGGCCTGTGGCGTCGTTCGCTATGCCCCAGCAGAAGATAGCGTTCTGCGGCACAGTGGAGACCGCCGTTGGCACCCCAACGGGCACACCGGCGCCCGTCGCCACGCACGCAAACCCACCACCCACCTGAACGTTTCCAGTAAGCGGCACCGATGTAGGTGCGGCGACGGCGCGAAGAGCGTGAGCAACGACGCCGTCACCTAGTCGCCCATTATCCTGGGCTCCCCAGCACACGATTGGAGCGCCCGCGGGGCCGGTAGCCGCGCAGGCGAAATCAAATCCCATCGAGATCTGCGTAGCGTTTTTGATGCCCGCCAAAATTGGCGTCCATGAACACGGGCCCGAGCCTCCATCGTTGAAATGACAAACCGGCGGCACGATCGGAACGCCGGATTGATCCGCGCCCAAGACGTCGGATTGGAACTCGCCCCAACAAAAAGTCTGTAATGTGTTGAGCAGAGCGCAAACGTAATTGCCCGGCGAGACGGACACCATTTGCGCGGCTGCTGGCAGGGAGACCCGAGACGGCGATAGCGCGCAAGGGAACGCATTAGCCGGGCTCGGAGGAAAGACGGAGAGGAAATGGCAGGTGTCTGGCACGAAGGCACTGTCGAGCTGATCTGTAAGATTGCTTCCCCAGCAATCCACCGCGCCGGTTGCGGTGACGCCGCACGCTACCTGGTTGCCGATCGAGATCGTTTGGAAGGTGTCGTTCGTGTTCAGCCGCAGGGCGACGCCGCTATTGCTGTTGCTGTCGGCCAGCGCAGTCACCTTAGTACCCACTCCGAGCGCGCCCTGGTAGTTGCTGCCCCAGCAATAGGCGAAGCCGTTCACCGTTATCGCGCATGCCGAACGGGGGCCCGCCGTGACTGAGCGAAACGGCCCGGAATCATTCGGCCCCATGCTCTCACCAAACACGACTGCAGTGGGTGTGTTTTTCGTTCCTCCCAGCGCGCCAGACCCGAGCTCTCCTAATCCGTTAGCGCCCCAGCACAAGACATCACCGCCGCTGCCTATGCCGCAGGTAAAGCCGCTGCCTGCACTGAGCATTGCAAAGGTGTGGCCGCCGGCAACGGCCGTGGGCCGCGTCACGACGGCAGAAAAGAAGCCGGCCCCGACTTGGCCAAGGTTGTTGTTGCCCCAGCAAAATGCGGTACCTGCTGTCGTCAGTCCGCAGGCATGATCGAGGCCCACTGTTACGGCGGCGTACTTGGGAGGAGGCCCGTGGATCGGGGTAAGAGGCGGACCGGTGTAGCGGAAGGGAGAACATCCCAGAGGTGACAACATTACGCAGGTGCCGAGGATCGCCCTTATCAGCGCCCCGGCCCATGCCCCGTGAATGTGCATACCCGCCCTCATGCGCTAAGGGGAATAAACTGCGGCTCTAAATATTACAGATAGCTGACGCAAGACTGTCAAGCATGTGGGGCATCGCAACGGCAACTCGGGCTTCGGTCTCGCCGCCCGGTGACCGGCGCGTTGCGCCAACCGGACAGAGTCACGTAAGTTCAACGCAATCGTATAGGGAGGAACTGGGCACATGAGGTTGTCACAGCTGGTCTTGGGGCTGGTTCCACTGGCTCTCGCGGCGCTGCCCACCAGTGCCGCCCAACCGGCCGTAAGCGGCCCGGTCTACACCGTCACCTATTTCGAAGCCGCCGCACCCGATGTGGCACACGCCGCCGCGCTGACCCGCGAATTCGCTGCAGGCGGTCGCAAAGAGCCCGGCAATGCCGGTTTCGAAGCGTTCCAGGAGATCGGACGCCCGAGCCGCTTTGCAGTGCTCGAGGCATGGCATGACAAGGCCGCATCCGACACCCACAATACGGCGGCATCAGCGGCGGCTTTTCGCGACAAGATTCAGTCGATGCTGGTCGGCCCGTTCGAGATCCGGTCGTTCAACGGGTTCTCGATCGCTGGGCCCGGCGCGCAGGGCGGACCTCTGGCGGTCTACGTCGTCACCCATGTCGATGTCTTCCCGGCGGGGAAGGACCAAGCCGGCGCGCTCGTCACCGCGCTCGCGGAAGCTGGGCGCAAGATGCCGGGCAATTTGCGGTTCGACGTGCTGCAAGTGGACGGCCATGCGAACCACTTCACCCTGGTCGAAGGCTGGCGCGACCGCAAAGCCTTCGACGCCAGTTTGATGGCCGCACCGGCCCGCGACTTCCGGCAAAAGCTGACGCCGCTCGAGGGCGCGCTCTATGACGAGCGGCTCTACCACGCGCTGCGCCCATAAAGCCGAATTGACCGGGCGGCAGGGCCCGCCTCCTGACGAGGATTACTCAGAATGGATTAGTACAATAATCTGATGTTCGGCTGCGGCGATGGCGCAAGAGCCCTGTTATTTCGCGCAATGCGCTGGATCAGACGAAAGCCTTGGCCCGACAAATGACCCGGATGATTGTCTAGTCCGGGACACGCCAGCCTGGAGGTCAAAGGCTCCAATAACGGATGTTCGGCGGCACCTGGTGAACGGCGACCGCGGATTTGACGTCGATAAAGACGCCGCCGGGCGCCAGCACTGCGAACAGCTTGTCCCATCCCGCCCGGGCAATAATCCGATGGGGGACGGCCAGGATCACCCCGTCGAGGCCGCTCAACTCCTCCAGGGCGACGAGGTCGATGCCGTATTCGCGCCGCGCCTGCTCCGCATCGGCCAGCGGATCGTGAACTTGCGCAGCAATGCCGAACTCGCGCAATTCGGAGACGATGTCGGGGACCCGGCTGTTGCGCAGATCGGGCACGTCTTCCTTGAAGGTGAGGCCGAGGATGCCGACCCGCGCACCCTTGACCGGACGCCCCTCGGCGATCAGCAATTTGACGAGGCGCTGGGCGATGAAGCCGCCCATGCCGTCGTTGATGCGCCGCCCCGACAGAATCACCTGCGGGTAATAACCCGCCGCCTCGGCCCGGGCGGTCAGGTAGTATGGATCGACGCCGATGCAATGGCCGCCGACCAGCCCGGGCGTGAACGGCAGAAAATTCCACTTGGTGCCGGCAGCCGCCAGCACCTCGCGGGTCGGGATGCCGAGGCGGTCGAAGATGATCGCCAATTCATTCATCAGGGCGATGTTCAAATCGCGCTGCGTATTTTCGATGACCTTCGCCGCCTCGGCGACTTCGAGCGAGGCGGCACGGTGCATGCCGGCCTCGACGATCTGCCCGTAGACGGCTGCAACGCGCTCCAGCGTCTCCGCATCTTCGCCGGCGACGATTTTGACGATGGTTTCGAGCCGGTGCCGCTTATCGCCGGGATTGATCCGTTCGGGCGAATAGCCGAGCTTGAAATCCACGCCTTGCACCAGCCCCGACGCCTTGGCCAGCAGCGGCCCGCAGATGTCGCGGGTCAGGCCGGGATAGACCGTCGATTCGAAGACGACGACCGAGCCGGGTCTGAGGCGCGGCCCGATCAGCGCGCAGGCCTCCGACAGCGGCGTCAAATCGGGCCGGCGCTCACCATCGATCGGCGTCGGCACGGTGACGACCAAAAAGCTTGCCTCGGCGAGCGCATCGGGATCGTCGGTCAGCCGCAGCGAAGTCGTCTGCAGCGCCGCCATCGGGACCTCGCCAGTCGCGTCCTTTCCCTGGCGCAACGCCGCGACCCGGTGCTCCGAGATGTCGAAGCCGATGACCGGCGCGAATTTTCTGGCCAGGGCCAGAGCTACCGGCAACCCGACATAGCCAAGCCCAATCACGGCAAACCCGCGTTCCATGCCGGCGGCTACCCGCAAAGCTCCTCTCGGCGATTACGGCGCGATCCCGACGAAAGCTGAACTGATCTGATTAAGAAAGCGCTCATGCCGGCGCATCGCCTCCGCCCGCCGTCAGTTGATCCGGTGATAGCGCTTGTACCAGGCGACGAACCGGCCGATCCCCTCCTCGATCGTCGTCTTCGGCTCGAAACCGAGGTCGCGCCGCGCAGTGTCGATATCGGCGAAGCTTTCGGGGACATCGCCGGGCTGGAGCGGCAGCAGCTCCTTCTTTGCGGTGCGCCCGAGCGCCCGCTCGAGGACCGCGATGAAATCCAGCAGCTTTTCCGGTCGGTGGTTGCCGAGATTGTAGATCCGGTGAGGAACCCCGTCCGCAGCTCCGGCCGCCGACAGGGCTCGATCGTGCGCGGCGATGGTGCCGGCGACGATGTCGTCGATATAGGTGAAGTCGCGGGCCATTCGGCCCTCGTTGAAGACCTTGATCGGCTCGCCGGCGAGGATCGCTCGGGTGAACAGCCAAGCCGCCATGTCCGGCCGGCCCCAAGGCCCGTAGGCGGTGAAAAAGCGCAGCCCTGTCGCCTGACAACCCGTAGAGATGGCTGTAGCTGCGGGCAATCAGTTCGCAACTGCGTTTGGTCGCGGCATAGAGCGAGACCGGCTGCTCGACCGGATCGGCGACGCTGAATGGCTGCTTGCGATTGGCGCCGTAGACCGACGAGGACGAGGCATAGGTGATCGCGCCCGGTTTTTGCACTCGCCGCGCCGCTTCGAGCATGACGAGCGTGCCCATCACGTTCGAGTCGATGTAGGCGAAGGGATTTTCGAGCGAATAGCGGACGCCCGCCTGGGCGGCGAGATGGATGATCCCGGTCAGACCCTGATGCGCGTCGACCAAGGCGAAGACGCCATCGCGATCGGCTATATCGAGCCGGCTGAAGGTGAAACCGGGAAATCGGGCGAGTTCAGCGAGACGCGCTTCCTTCAGCCGCACGTCATAATAGTCGTTCAGATTATCGATGCCGACGACCTCGTCACCCCGCTCCAGCAATGCCTTGGCGACATGAAAGCCGATGAACCCGGCGGCGCCGGTCAGAAGGGTGGACATGAGGCTCCTGCCGAGGAACGCGCCTGCCCTATCGTTTCGCCGCGCCGCCGGCAAGCGATTTCTGGGTTAACCCCGGATTCGTTCGCTCAGACGCCGGGCGAGATGCTCGAAGCGAAAAGCAAGCCGAGGTTGCTGGACAACCTGCCACAGCATCGGCTCGCATCGCGTCGCAAAGCTTTCCTTCAGCCGGTTACGCCCGGCCATGAAATCGTAGACCCGCATACCCGAACGAAAGGCGTGTCCGATCGCCAGCGCATGGGTGACGACGCCGGGGCGCTCGCGCGGATCGGCATCGGCGAACCCGCTCTGATAAGCGTAGACATAGCCCTCACGGCGGAAATTATAGAGATAGCCGATGACCCGCTTGCCGGCGCGCGCTCTGCCGAGCTGGACCGTGCCGTCGGCAAAACTGTGCGCGATCAGCCGCCGGTGGAACTTCTCGAAAACCTCGTTGTGGAACGCATGCGCGACGCCGCGCCGCTCCCATGAAGCGCAGTGCAGCTCCTTCAATCCGGTGAACCAGCTCTGAGCCTCGGCCTCGGTGGCGGCCCCGCGGAACCGAAGCGGACCTTGCGCTGCGAAATGCCGCATCGCGCGGCGCAACTGCTGGCGGGCATTGGCGCTAAGCACCGAATTCGAGGGCGCCGTCATTCGCCGCCAGGCAGCCGAGTTCGACGGAATAGGAAGGCTTGACGATCTCCTCTCGAATCAGCCGATGCGCCGCCAGCGCTGTCTCAGGCAAGCGATGCAGCGATCCGCTCAGATGCAGTTCGTCGGCTTCGCCCCGCGCCTCGGCGAACCAGGAAAAAAGTGCATCAATGACCGCACACTCATTGCCGGCCGCGCTCAGCACGCCATTATGCTCGATCGTCAGCGCGTCAAACCGGGGATCCCCGGTTTCGTTCAAATAGAGCCCGCGCGATCTGATCAGCCCATACCGTCGCCGCGTCACCGCGCTCCCGAGCAGCGCCAGCGCCACCGTGTCGCCATCGGCCCGCCCGCGCAGCAGCATTGGACGCCTCGGCTCGGGAATTTCGGAGAGCAAATTCCCGATCCACGCCCATGAGACGAAGAAGGACGGGCGCCCGACGGCTTCAAGCGCCCGCCATTCGCACTCGAGTTCAGCGAGCGGCGGCAGCGCCTCGTGACGAAATACGACCTTGCCAGACATAAGCGTTTGGCCACGCAAACCGCTGACGGCGCAACCAGGGTCGGCCCCTCTGTGTCTCTCTTTTTCTCTATGGTATTTTTGGTTCTGTCGAGGCGCCCGGATTTCGGTAGTACTCGTTGAAGGCGCGGAGCGCTGCTTGCGAGGTGTCCCGCCCCTCCCATTGGCTGAACTTCACGCTCTCATTGCGAATTCTGGCTTTGCCGTTGTCCATGAAGATTTCAAAGCCCCAGAACACGCTGCCGTACCAGGCGCCGGTGTCTGCAGCCTTTGCGGTGGAGATCAGTTCGTATTTCAGTGCATTTCTGAGACCTCGGATTATCCTCGAGCACGGCTGGGGCGATGGAGCCACCCGAATTCCAACCCATCCTATTGCCCGCAGTGACGCGCGAACGGCCTAACTTGTCACTCGAATTGTAGAACGGCTCGACCGGCAGGTCCGATTTGCGGGTTCGTCTGCTGTCGGGGTCCGGTTGGACATCGACGAAAAATCCGCCTTCGGCGTATTCGCCCGGCTGCGACCGCATCTCGTTGAGCGGCGCCTGTGCGCCTCCGAATTCGTTCAGTGCGCCGGAGGCGGTCTTGGTCAGGCGAGCGACTTGCAGGAATCGGATCTGGTTCGATTGCGGAGCCGAAGCGTCGGGGGTGAAGGTGATCGTGCCCCGCTCGCCGGCGCGCGCGGCCTCGACATTCGCCCCGGCATCGACAGCGGCTACCGCCGCGTCGTGCTTTGAAATTGACCGCGAACCTGCCGGCAGGCAGGTCCTGGGTCCCGACGATATCCCGCTGGATGCGCAACGGCACTCGGCTGATGCCGGCCGGCGCCTGGGAGAGGCCGGCGATCCCACGTCCGGCGCCGGAAGCGAACGTTCGCGGCGACACGGGCAGCCTCCTGTTCGGCAGTATCGCCCGGCTGTGCGATCTCCAACGGCCGCCCCGCCGGCACCGCAGCGCTTCCCTGCTGCAGGGTGTGAACGATCTCATGCGCGAGCAAGCGGCGGCCTTCCCCGGTCCGAGGCGCGTATCTCCCGGCCCCGAACACGATGTCTTGGCCGACCGTATATGCGGCGGCCCGGACACCTCGCGCGGATTCGGCGTCGCGCTCGCCGGTGTGGAGCCGCACCCGGCTCAAATCGCGGCCGAAGCGCGGCTCGAAATAGGCACGGGCGGATGCGTCGAGCGGTTGTCCGGGCGAGCGAAGCGTCTCGCCAACGGTCCTCGGGCCGTCTCCAGCGTCAGGTCTCGCGTCGGTCTTGCTGCCTGAACCGATTTCGGTCGCGCTTCGACAGCCAGCGAAGCACCGCTTGATTGCTCATGCCGGCTGCGGGCGTCGGATGCCTTCTTTGCGGCGATCTGGCAGCGCGTGCCGGAGCCGCCCGCAACGCTGTCTTTGCTGCCGAAGCCTTGACCGGTGGGGCAAACATGACCGCCGTTCCCTTCTGATTGAAGCCCGCGTCCTCCACAACCCGGCGCCAGAATCGACTTCAGTGTCCCGCGCGCAGAAGGTCCTGGCAACGCGCTTGCTCATTGGCGCGGACGCCGGTACCGATCGCGATATCGAGCGGCCCGCTCGCCCCGATTCCAGTTAACTCGAATTCAGCCGATGCATCGTAAATTCGCCGACCGCACATCCTGATATAAAGCCGGCCGCAACAATCTCGACCTTGCGATGCGGGTTCTACACATCCTCGACCATTCGCTGCCGCTGCAGAGCGGCTACGTCTTTCGAACGCTCGGCATCGTCGAGGGCCAGCGAGCGCTGGGATGGGAGCCGGTACTGCTGACCAGCGGCAAGCACTACGCGCCCGGACCGCCGCGCGAGCAAATCGGCGAGTGGGAGTTTCTGCGCACGCCGCGGCCGAACGGGCTCGCCAGCCGGATCCCTTGGGCGCGCGAGCTCAAGCTGATGGCCGATTTGGGCGGCCGCATCGAACAGGTCATCGGCGAGGTACGGCCGCAAATCCTGCACGCCCATTCCCCGGTTCTGAACGCGCTACCGGCGATCCGCGCCGGCCGGCGACACCGTATTCCAGTCGTGTACGAAGTACGCGCTCTGTGGGAGGACGGGGCGGCGAGCCACGGAACCCATGGCGAGGCCGGGCTGCGCTACCGCGCGACCCGTCTGATCGAGACGCATGCGCTTCGCCGCGCCGATGCGGTGACGACGATCTGCGAGGGGCTGCGCCGCGAGATCAGTGGCCGCGGCATTGCCGGCGACAAGATCACGGTGATCCCCAATGCGGTCGATCGTATAGCGCTCCACGGGCCGGGCGTCCCCGACCAAGCGCTCGCCGCCCGGCTCGGCATCGCTGGAAAACGGGTGCTCGGTTTTTTCGGCTCGTTCTATTCGTATGAGGGTCTGGATCTGCTGCTGCGCGCGCTGCCCTTGATCCGCCGCCGCCGGCAAGACATCGCCGTCCTTCTGGTCGGCGGCGGGCCCGAGGCAGACGCATTGCAGGCACTCGCGCGAGAACTCGGCCTCGGCGACAGCGCGGTCTTCGCCGGGCGGGTCCCGCACCAGGAAATCGGCCATTATTACGACCTTGCCGAGATTCTGGTCTTCCCTCGCGTCTCGCGGCGATTGACCGAGTTGGTAACGCCGCTGAAGCCGCTCGAGGCGATGGCGCAGGAGCGGATCGTCGCCGCCTCGAACGTCGGCGGCCACCGCGAACTGATCCGAGACCGCGAGACGGGCTATCTTTTTCCACCCGACGATCCCGACCAGCTCGCCGAAGGCGTGCTCGCCGCGCTCGACGATGACGCCTCCTGGCCGCGAATCCGCGCCGAGGCGGTGCGGTTCATCGACAGCGAGCGGTGTTGGACGCATAGCGTCGCCCGCTATAAGGAAGTCTATGCCCGGGTGCTGCGGCGATGACCGGTTTGGCCCTGCGAATGCCGCTCGCAGACCTCTTGAAACAGCGCGATCTGCCCGTCGGTCGTGCTCTGCCAGTCGAATTGCTCGGCGTAAACGCGGGTCGCAGCACGGTCCGGCGGCGCGGCGAGCAGTTCGCGGATGGCGGCGCCGAGGCGATCCGGCGTCACACCGGCGACGATGCGGCCCGCCGCCGGCGCCCCGACGATGTCGGCTATCCCCGGAATATCCGAAACGACCACCGGCGTGCCGCAGGCCATGCTTTCGAGCAGGACGTTGGGCCAGCCCTCATGGGTGGAGACCAGCAACAGCAAATCGGCGGCGCCGTAGATTTCAGGCAGGTTCTGCTGCGGCATCCGGCCGAGCAGCCGCACCCGGTCGGCCACCCCGCGCGTACCGGCCAGCGCTTCGATCGCGCCGCGCTCGGGTCCCTCGCCGACGATGACAAGATCGACATCGGGCAGCGATGCGAGCGTCTCGACCATCAGCCGATGCCGCTTCAGAGCGACCAGATTACCGACCGCGAGCAAGGTCGGCCGGATGAACCCGAGAGACCGCCGCGCCGCTTCCCGGTCGCGCTCGTGGCTCCACGGACGAAACAGCGCGAGATCGACGCCGTTGCGCAGAACCCGCACCCGCTCCGGCGCGGTGCCAAGCGCCACCAGCCGGTCCTTGAGCCCGCTCGACACCGTGATGAGTCCGGCGGCGTGGGCCGCCGCCCAGCGGATCCATCGCCGCGGCACCGCATAATCGGCGATCAGGTTCAGGTCGCTGCCGCGAGCGGTGACAACGACCGGCCTGCCGAGCGCATGGCCGAGCAACACCCCGGCGACCCCGTCGGGATAAAAATAATGTGCGTCGATCAGGTCGAAGTCGCCGCCCGCGGCGATCTGGCGGCGCAGCCGGGGCAGGGTCGCGGCAAAAAGCGCCAATGGCGCCGTGTTCATGCCAATTCTGGGCAGCAAGGGATAACGCGGGTGTTCGATGCGGAGCCCGTGCCGTACCTCCTCGCGCGGCACCCGAGCCATGACCGAATAATTGCCGAAACGCGGCGACGCGAATGGAAACCACGGAGACGGAGCCAGGATTCGGGCTGCGACTCGCCCGCTCTCGACCAGCTTTCTCAGGCGCGTCTCGACGAATATCCCATGCTGGGGCCGCGCTGCATTCGGATATAACGTCGTAAAAGTAAGGATCTGCACCTGCGGAACCTGACCGGATGCGCCATTGGCGCCGCCATCGCATGATACCGGACGCCTGATGCCAGTGTACCGCAACCCCGACTTCCGGCGATTGCCGGACGGGCTCGGCGCGATTTTCGCGGCCGCGGCACGAGACAGCTTCTTCGCCCTGCCCGGCTGGTACGATCTGATGGCGCGGCACGGTATGCCGGCGGCGAGCGAAACCCGCGTTTACAGCAATGAGAAACCGGGTATGGCGGTGGCTCTGGCGCTACGGGTGGAAGAAGGTCGTAGCTTCCGGCGGCTCGCCAGCCTGACCAACGCCTACAGCGTCGAGCACGGCGTTTTGTGTGGGCCCGCAGCCGACGCAGCAAGCGGGCTTGGTGCGATCGTCGGCGAAATTCTCGATGAGGTGCGGCGCTGGGATGCCATCGCCCTGGAGGAACTCGATCCCCGCGCGCCGTCTTACCGCGACGCCGCAGCGGCTCTGCGCCGCGCCGGGTTCCTTGTCGAATGCGTTTCCATTCCGGGACCTGGTACGAGGAAACCGCCGGGATGAGCTTCGCCGATTACCTGGCTCGGCGTCCCTCGGAACTGCGCAACACCTGGCGCCGCAAGCGCCGCCGGCTGGGTCCCGGCGGCCGCCTCAAGACCGCCTTTTATGCCGGAGCGGCCGGCATCGACGCGGCGATCGCTGACTACCAGACAATCTATGCCAGGAGCTGGAAGCCGGCCGAGGCCTACCCCGGTTTCATCCCGGCGCTGATCCGCTTCGCCGCCGAGGAGGGAGCGCTGCGCCTCGGCGTTTCGAGCGTCGACGGAGTCCCTGCCGCGGCGCAATTCTGGATCGTATGGAACGGCCGCGCCGTCATCTACAAACTCGCCCATGATCAGCGCTTCGACGATCTGTCGCTCGGCACGCTGTTGACCATGGAGATGTTCGAGCGCGTGCTCGGCGAAGACCGCCCCGACGAAATCAACCTCGGACGCGGCGACGATCCGTACAAGAAATTGTGGCTGCCGCAACGCCGCGAGCGATGGGGCATCACCGCGGCCAACACACGCACAAAACGGGGCCTCGGCCTCGGGCTGAAGCGCGAAGCGGCCAAACTTTACCATCGCCTGCGCGGCGAGCGGGTCGTCCCGTTCGACTGAGGCAAACCCGTGTCACGATCCCGAAATTCGCACTAATCTGATATCGGGCTCTCGGCGAATTTTGGGATCGAAAGGACTTGGGCAACTTTTTGATTTCTGGTGTCGTTTTGGTTTCGAAGTTCGCTCACAGCGCGATATCGGTAATGGGGCGAACTTCGAAACCACGACACTAGGGCAACGTGTCGCACAATCTCCCATGCTGCAGTGGATTTCCTACTCCTCTCTGATCCCGCCGAACCTGTTCGTCCTGCTGGCGATGATCGGGGTAATTCTTGCCTGGCGATGGCGGCGGGCGGGTCTCGCATTGGCAACGGCGGCGATGGCATGCCTGTACCTGGCCGCGACACCTATTGTCGGCTTCTGGCTGATCCGCTCCGCCGAAGCCCTCGCCGGCGTCATCCCTACCCTCCCCGCCCCGGCGCCGCCGGCGGCGATCGTGGTTCTCTCCGCCGAATTCCGGCACAGCAATCTTCCCGGCGGAAAGGACTTCGTCGGACCCATTACGCTCGAGCGGCTGGCCGAAGCGGCCAGGGAACAGCGCCGTCTCGGATTGCCGATCCTGGTCAGCGGCGGCTGGATACTCGATGCCGACGACTTACTGGCCGGCATGATGGCCGATGCGCTCGAGACCGATTTCCGGGTGCCGGTGCGCTGGCGGGAAGAACGCTCGCAAACCACCTATCAGAACGCGCTCTATTCGGCCGAGATTTTGCGCCGGGCCGGCGTGCCGGCAGCGCTGGTGGTTACCAACCCCTGGCACATGGCCCGCGCATTATGGGCGTTCCGCACCGTCGGCTACCCGGTCGTCGCGGCGCCGACGCCCGAGCAGCGGTCCTTATCGCTGTCGCCGGCGTCCTTCCTGCCGCAAGTCCCTTCGCTGCTCGACAGCTATTACGCGCTGCACGAGATGATCGGCTTGGCGTGGTATGTTTCCCACTACGGCCGGTGGTGACCGGTGGTGTCACATGACGGGCGGTGATCTGCGGAATGTCGAATGCGAGGGAGGCTCGGATGAAACTGGCCGAAACGTTCAAGCCGCCGGTGGTCGAATTGCTATCGGTGCGGGTCGTCGTCGACTTGGTATTCGACCAGTTTATGCCCAAAGCCACGCACCCGATGGTTGCGATCGAGCATGTCGGCCGCATCCGCAATAATTTGAACTCGACCTTGGCCGGTGAATGGGGCCTATCGCTCCACCTCGAATTGCGCAGTGCCGGAGCGGTTGGACAATACCTGCTCGATTTCGGCTACACGCCCGAAGTGTTGATCCGAAATTTCGATCTGCTCGGCATCGAACCCGAGCATCTGAGCGGGCTGATCCTCAGTCACGGACATCGCGACCATTACGGTGGGCTGCCGGGATTTGTCGCTCATTACCGCGACCGCATGCGCGACGATCTGCGGCTCTTCGCCGGCGGCAAGGAGAATTTTCGCGAGAAATGGGTCGGCTCGCGCGACGAAGAGCCGGTTTCCTGGGGCGCGCTCGACCGCGCGGCGCTGGAAGCCGCGCGGGTCGAGACCGTGTGCTGCGACGCCGCGCACGCCCTGCAAGGTCCGTTTACCACGGGCAATATCGCGCGCCAGTCGTTCGAGCGGGTATTGCCCAACACGCTGGTCGAGCCGACCCCGGTCGATCACTTCACCGAGGAGGAGCGGCGCGGGCGGCTCGTCCCCGACCGGCATCCCGACGAGCATGCCACCTGTTACGTCGTCCAGGGGCGCGGCCTCGTGGTCATCTCGTCCTGCAGCCATTGCGGCGTGCTCAACGCCGTCAGGACGGCGATCGCAGTGTCCGGCGTGGACAAGCTGCACGCGGTAGTGGGCGGCTTTCATCTTGGTGTTGCGCCGCCGGATTATGTCGACCACACGATCGCCGAGTTGAAGGCGCTCGCGCCCGATGTGGTCATCCCGATGCATTGCACCGGCCGCAGTTTCATCGCCAAGATGCGCGCCGAGATGCCCGACCGGCTGATCGACTGGAATACCGGCAGCCGCTTCACCTTCGGCGCGTGATTGGCGCGCCGGCAGATGCGAGTGAGATAATCGGCGATTTTTGCAGGGGTGCCCACCGACATGCCGAAAGTCACCTATATCGAGTATGGCGGCCGCGAGCACCATGTCGAGGTCGCTGCCGGGCTTTCCGTCATGCGCGGCGCGGTCAACAACAACATCCCGGGCATCGACGCCGATTGCGGGGGCGAATGCGCTTGCGCGACATGCCATGTCTATGTCGCGGAGGCCTGGCTCGGCATCACCGGCCTCCCAGCCCCGGGTTCGCAAGAAGAGACCATGCTGAGCTTTGCCGCGCTCGCCCGGCCCAATTCCCGTCTGGCTTGCCAGATTACCGTGACCGAGTCTCTCGACGGGCTTATTGTCCGGATGCCGGAAGGCCAACATTAAGCTGCTGGAACAGGAGGCAGGTTCATGAGCGCACTGCTTGACGCCGCGCTGCATGCCGACCCCGAAGGCATGGCGCTCGGCGCCATCGACGTCAGCGACCCGCGGCTTTACCAGGACGACATCTGGCACGCCTATTTCGCGCGGCTGCGCCGTGAAGACCCGGTGCATTACTGCCGCGACAGCCTTTACGGCCCGTACTGGTCGGTGACCAAGTACAAGGACATCATGCAGGTCGAGGTCAATCACACGGTCTATTCGTCTTCGTCCGAACTGGGCGGCATCCAGATCGAGGATCAGCCCAAGAGCATGGACCGGCCGAGCTTCATCCGGATGGATCCGCCGCGGCATGACGACCAGCGCAAGGTGGTAAGCCCGGTCGTGGCACCCGCCAACCTTGCCAATATGGAAGGGATCATTCGCGAGCGGACCGCCGGAGTCCTCGACGGATTACCGCGCAACGAGACCTTCGACTGGGTCGACCGGGTGTCGATCGAGCTGACGACGATGATGCTCGCCACCTTGTTCGATTACCCCTGGGACGATCGTCGCCAACTCACCTATTGGTCCGATGTCGTGATCGCCAACGTTCGCTCCCCCGATGCACCGGTGCACTCGGAGGAGGAGAGATTCGCCGAGCTGACCAAAATGGCACAGGTGCTGGGCACGCTGTTCAACGAACGCGCGCAGCAGCCACCCAAATTCGATCTGCTGTCGATGCTGGCGCATGGCGAAGCGACGCGCGAAATGCCGTTCCGCGAGTTCATGGGCACCTTGTCGTTGCTGATTGTCGGCGGCAACGACACGACGCGCAATTCGATGACGGGCGGACTGCTCGCCTTGAATCAGCATCCCGGCGAATATCAGAAATTGCGCGACGACCCCTCGCTGATCCCGGGCATGGTTTCCGAGATTATCCGCTTTGTGACCCCGGTGATCCATATGCGGCGCACCGCGAAGGAAGATGCCGAGCTAGGGGGCAAGCCGATCCGCAAGGGCGACAAGGTCGTCATCTGGTATGTCTCCGGCAATCGCGACCCGGAAGCGATCGATGATCCGGACAATTTTATTATCGACCGCCCGCGGCCGCGGCAGCATCTTTCCTTCGGCTTCGGCATCCATCGCTGCGTCGGCAATCGGCTCGCGGAATTGCAGCTGCGCATTTTGTGGGAAGAGATCATGCCGCGCTTCCCGGTGATCGAGGTTATGGGGCCGGCGAGACGGGTCTACTCCAATTTCATCCACGGCATCCGGTCATTGCCGGTGCGCATCCCCGCATAATCCGGCAAGCGCCCGGTCGGCGCCCAGGGAAATAGACCTCACCGATCTGACGCCTTCCGACAGTCACCGCGCCTTTGGGGGATAGTTTGCGGATTTGGGATCTGCGGCGCGGCGACGATGACGACGACCGCACGAACCCGCATGGCCGAGGCCTGCGCAGCCTCGTCTTTTCGGCCGCACTGGAATTCAATTATCTCAAAGCGCCAATCGGTTTTTTGGCTCTCTTCGTCGTTCCCGCCCTGTTGATCGGGATCGCGCCGTCCGTGGCGGTCGCCTATGGCCGGCTGATACTCCATGCACCGGCCTTCGCCGGCGGCAGCCTGATCGTCACCCCGGTCGTTCTGCTGGTCCTGGCCGCGGTCGCTTTTTGGATCGGCCGCCCGCTCTTCTGGCAGTGGCGTGGAACAATTTCTGGCATCTCCATTACAGCCTGGTGCTGCCGATCTTCGTCGTGTTCCGCGAACTGCTGCGCGCGGCGGCAGAAAAATTTCGCGATCGGTCGATTGACCGCCGAACAGCTCGACCTCAGCCGCAGGGTATGCGCGCTGATCGCGGCCTTGCTGTTCACCGTCGGCGGGTTGGCTCTCGCCGCCATAGTCGACCTTTCCATTCGGCCTTCAACTCCACCGACATCGTGCATGTTCGATGGCGGCCGTTGGCAATCGCGGCGCTGGGCAATGCCGCGGTTATCCTCGGTCTCTCGACAGCGATCGAAAGCCTTTATTGGATCTGGCGCGAGCTCTCGCTGAAAGGCGTGGTGCTCGATTGGGTGCCCGCCCGCCTGACCGCTGGAGCATCCGCTGGTCCGGGTCGCGCATCTATCCGACCTGCATGTCGTCGGCGAGCGCTATGGCTATCGCATGGAGGCGGGGACCGATGGTCCGCGCGGCAACTGGCCGATGCGCAGCGCTCTGCGCAAGCTCGGCGCCATTCATGCATCGGCGCCGGTGGATCGGGTCCTGATGACCGGCGACATCACCGATGCCGGGACCCGGGCGGAATGGGCGGAGTTTGTCGACCTGCTGCGCGGCTGTCCCGAGTTGCGCCGGCGGCTGTCCCTGGTCCCCGGCAACCACGACGTCAACATCATCGATCGCGCCAATCCGGGCCGTCATCGACCTGCCGTGGAGCGCCGGCCAGTCGCTGCGCAAGCTCCGCGTCGTTCTCGCGCTTGACACGCTTGGCCGGCGATCGCGCGCATGTCTGTCGATCGGGCGTCCGGCGGGCATCGGGCCTTCCCTCAGAGGATTTTCTGCGCCAGGGTCGAGCGTGCCGAATTGCTGCGCGAATTGGCCAATCGCGGCACGATGCGCGGACGGCGCGAGATGACCAGGGTGTGGGAGGCGATCTTTCCGTTGGTGGAGCCTCCGCCGCCGGGTGAGCTGTACGGGGTGATCCTGCTCAATTCGAACGCGCGAAGCCATTTCGCGCTGACCAACGCGATCGGCGTCGTCGGCCCGTCACAGTTGAAAGCGCTGCGGCTGATCCTGCAAAACACCCGGCATCCCTGGCTCATTCTGCTTCATCACCAAGTTGTCGAATACCCGCTGATTTCGGTCACCTTGCGCGAGCGCATCGGTCTGGCGCTTGATCAACGCGCCGGATCTGGTGGCGGTTCTCGCACCGCATGCACGGCGGATCATCGTGCTGCACGGCCATCGTCATCGGGATTGGATCGGCGTTTGCGGAAATATCGTCTTGTGCTCCGCCCCGTCGACGTCGCTCGGCGCAGACGGCGTCGATCAATACCGCGGCAGCTTTCACCTTCATCAGCTGTCGGTTGAAGATCGACGGCGGCCTTCAGCTGGTCGCAACCGAGCGCGTGCACGTCTGAAAAACCACACTTCGACCCATTACGGGCAATCGCCAGGGAGGAAAGGATGTCAACGGCCGGCAATTTCAGCTTTGGCAACTTTCTGCTCGATGTCTTCACCGTCTTTGTGTTCGTGCTGTGGTTCTGGTTGCTGATCACGGTGATCGGCGACCTGTTCCGCCGGCATGACATTTCCGGCCTCGGCAAAGCGATTTGGGTGATCGCGCTGGTCGTGTTTCCCTATTTGGGGGTGTTCATCTATCTGATCACGCAAAGTCGAGGCATGGCCGAGCGGAACGCCCAGCGGGCGCAGCAGGCGCGCGAGGAACTGCGGCACGTCGTCGGCTTCAGTGCTGCCGACGAAATCGAGAAGCTCGATCGGCTGAAGAACGCCGGCACCATTTCCAACGAGGAATATACCCGGCTGCGCGCCCGGGTCATGCAGTAGCCGCATCGCGGAGCAAGGCGAACCGGGATCGCGAGCCGGAATCTCAGAACGAACCTACGGCAGACCCGAGCACGATAACCACCGCAAGCGCGATGATCGGCCCGACGATTGCCGCCATTACGATGTCGAAGTAGCTTTCGCGGTGCGTCGACCCGCAGACCGCCAACAAGGTCACGACGGCGCCGTTCTGGGGCAGGCTGTCTAGAGTCCCGGCGCTCATCACGGCGATCCGATGCAACAGCGCGGGATCGATCCCGTGCGCCGCCGCGAGCCGCATATAGGTGGCGCCGAGGGCATCGAGCGCAATGGTCAATCCGCCCGAGGCCGAGCCGGTCAAAGCGGACAGCAAATTGGTCGCTACCGCCAGCGAGACAAGAGGGCCGCCGCCGATCGACAATACCCATTCGCGCACGATGGCGAATGCCGGCACCGCCGCGACCACCGCGCCGAAACCAACCAGGCTGGCGACGCTCAAAATCGGCAAAACCGAGGCGTTGGCCCCCAAATCCATTGTCTCGCGGATCCCGGGCAGACGCCGCCAATTGATGATCACGACGGCCAGGATCGCCGCTAGCAGCGCGGTTACCACCGACCACACGCCGCCGACGGCAGCGAGGGAGGTCGCGCCGAACTCCTCCTTGGCTAGGAACGACACGTCGAGGCTCGGGAGAACGACCAATGTCATCAGAACATTGACGCTCACCACAACGACCAGCGGCAAGGCCGCCAGGGCGATCGGCGGCCCCTCCGGAGCGGGGCGGCCGCGGTCGATCTCGGGAGGATCGAATTCGTGCGAGGTGGTGGCCCGCTGGCGCACGGTTTCGTCTCCGACCACGGCGTCGGCCGGAATCGACAAGGCCGGGCCAAATCCTTCACCCTTGCGGCGGGCCGCCGCCGCGGCGTGGCCGAGCCACCACAAGCCGAAGGCGAGCATAATAGCCGAAGCGATGAGGCCGAGACCCGGCGCCGCCAACGGGGTGGTGCCGAAAAACGGCATCGGGATCGCATTCTGGATAGCCGGCGTTCCAGGCAGCGCCGACATTGTGAAAGTCGAGGTGCCCAAGGCGACCGCGGCGGGGATCAGTCGATTGGGAATCGCCGCGGTCCGGAATACGGCCTGCGCCATCGGCACCAGAACAAAGAACGCGACAAACAGGCTGACGCCGCCGTAAGTGACCAGCGCCCCGGCCAGCACGACGGTAAGCACCGCACGGCTCGGTCCGAGCTTTCTGGTCATGAAATCGGCGATCGCGGCGACCGAGCCGCTGTCCTCCATCAGTTTGCCGAACAGGGCGCCGAGCAGAAACAGCGGAAAAAACTGCGCGATAAAGCGCGACGCATTGTCCATAAAGGTCTGCGTCCAGTAGGCGAGCAGCGGACCGCCGGCAAACGCGGCAGCGATCAGCGCGGCGCCCGGAGCCAGCAGCAGGATGCTCCAACCCCGATACGCCAGCCAAACCAGCAACGCCAGCCCGAGCAGGATCCCGAACAGTCCCATCCGTCAAAACGCTCGTTGGGGCTTATGCCTCATGAAGCGGGCTGTGCCCGCCGCGGTCGTGCGGAAACGCCTGTCATCGAACGGCGGCGCTGACCCGATAGGTCCGGTCGAAGCCCTCCGGCAAGTGTGCCGGCTTGACGCTCTCGTCGAAGATCCAGGTGAGATCCAGCGTGTTGCGAACCCCGAGATCGGCGTAATGCAGCGACAGCCATTTCTGCGTGGCCTTTCTGCCCTGATCGCGGAGATAGGTCAGAAAGGCCCATTCGGCATTGAGTTTGCTCGATACGCCCAATCCCAGCATGGTCTCTTCGTCGTAGATCGCGTGGACGCGGGCATCGCGATAGGCTTCGCGCTCTAGATTTTCGTGGTGGATCACCTCCCACAGAAACGCGAGCGAACGCAATTCCTTGAGCAGCGCCGCGTTGAAGGTGATCTCGTTCAGCCGGTTCTGGATATCCCGCGCGGATTTCGGGACGTCCGGGCGATAGAAGGGGTTGATCTGAATCAATACCAGATCGCCCGGCTCGCATTCGTCGACCAGCGGAAACAGCGCCGGATTGCCCATGTAACCGCCGTCCCAATAGGCTTCGCCGTCAATTTCAACGGCTTTGAACATAAACGGCAGACAGGCAGAGGCCATTACGCTGTCGAGCGTGATCCCGGGCTGCCGGAAAATCTTCGGCCGGCCGGTCCGTACATTGGTCGCGGTCAAAAAAACTTGGAGACCGCTCGCGCGGTTGACAGCCTCAAAATCGATCGCCCCGGCGACAACCTCGCGCAGCGGATTAAAGTTCGTCGGATTGGTGTCGTATGGCGAAAGGACGCGGGAAAGATGGTCCATCAAAATATAGGCAGGCGAGTTGTCGAGGCTCCAATTTCCCATGAAAGTGTCGATAACGGATCGGCGTATAGGACTGTATCGTGCCGCTGCGCTGGTGGCGGCCCAAAATTTTTCGAGGCATTTCCGCGCCTCGGCCGGCCCGCCGCGGGCTATGCCATCGGCAAACGCCACCGCGTTCATCGCCCCGGCGCTGGTGCCGCTGATAGCTTCGATGTACAGCCGCTCGTCCTCCAGCAGCTGATCGAGGACACCCCAGGTAAACGCACCGTGCGAGCCGCCGCCCTGCAGGGCAAGTTTGATCGTCTTTTGGGTTCGCTTACTCATCCCGTTCTCCCAAACCTGGCCTCGCCCGATTCCGACATATCGGACGTGCCGTGCGTCGGTCTCAGGCCCGCGCGCCGGATACGCTCAGCTTCCTCCCCTTCGCCGCTTCCTTGACCCGCTGCCCGCGGCCGCGACCGGCCGATGGAGCCGATCATGCGCCACATCAGCCCGAACCGCCGGCGCGCCGTCAATTTGCAAAGTGCCACAGCATCCATGACGGTTTGGCATGCGGACGGCCAACATAGTCGCGCTGGTGGAGGCTGTCTTGGGTTCTGGGTTCCAGAAACTATGCTCGTCGTCCCGATTGATCCTAACACCGCTGCTCGTCGCGTGCCGCGGCGGGCAGCCGTTCGAGCGCCGGCGCCTGCCGAGCGATCGTTTGACATCGCTCAGCCCATTATGTGACCATCTACCATTATAAATCGAAGCCTTGATCAAATACGCGCGGCCTAGTGGCGGACTATTATTAGGCAAAGGGCGGGTCGACACCGTCCCCAGCAGCGGCTGTAGCTTGAGCTGGAATATCATAGAGGGAACGCTTAGCGGACCATGACGCCCGAGATTTTTACGACGCAGGCCGTCCGGCCGCGCGATCAGCTTGAAGCCTGGCGCGAATGGTACTCGCCTGTCCTCGAGGTCTTGACAGAGCAACCACCCTGTCACGGGTTTCCAGCCGAAACCCAGATCTGGAAGCTGGGCGGCTTGGCGGTCAGCCGCACCACCTCCGCCTTGCCGGTCCATGTCGTTAGAGCAAAGAGCAATCTGAGGCGCAATCCGGTCGATCATTGGGTTATCAGCTATTGCCTGCGGGGGGCGCACTTCGCCCGGACAGCGGGAACCGAACTCGAAGTCCCTTCGAAAGTGCCGTTCCTCTGGTCGTTGGGCCAAGAATTCCTGCACGAGCGGACTCATGCCGACCGGGTCCAATTCTTTATGACGCGCGACGCGTTTCACGATATGGCGCCGCTGCTCGACGCTGGTTGCGGATCGGCGCTGGATTCGCCCCTGGGACAATTGCTCGGCGACTATATGACTGCCCTGGAACGCCGTCTGAGCGACCTGACGCAGGTTGATCTCCCCCGCTTGACAAACGCGGTCGGTGCGATGGTTGCTGCTGCGGTTGCTCCCTCGGCCGAGCGGATCGCGGTCGCTCGGCGGCAGATCGACCTCGGGCGCAAGGAGCGGGTGCGGCAGGCGGTGCGCCGTCACCTGCGAACCCCGACCTTCGAACCGAAAGTCCTTTGCCGGCTGGTCGGGATGTCACGATCCAATCTCTACCGGCTGTTTGAAGACAGCGGAGGCGTTGCTCGATACATTCAGAGCCAACGTCTGCTCGAAGCGCATGCAGTATTGAGCGACCCTGCGAACCCCAAATCGATATCCGGCTTGGCCGAGGATCTTTGCTTTGCGGATGCTTCGAGTTTCAGCCGCGCCTTCAAACGCGAGTTCGGCTACAGCCCGGGTGAAGCGCGCCCGGGCTCCCAGGCCGGCTTCGTGTCGCCCGCGGCTCGAAGGTCCGCGAAACCGCGGAAAACCAAGACTTTGCCGAGCTGCTGCGGGGATTTTAAGCCCGGCTTGGGATACCCCGTCGGCGATTCGCTGCGCTGATCGCCGAATGCGCCCGAAATATTGGGACACCGCGTCCTGGGCCGGGATTTCTGGGCTAATCCAGCGCGCCTGCGTTCTGGATGAACTCCTGCCTGGCACCCGAGCGCCTCGGCGACTGCGGCCGCCGGCCGCGCGGAGGCATGGGAACATCGTCCGGAAGGAGATCACATCATGAGACGGCATTGCAGAAATGCGGTATTGGCGGCCTGCGCGGCCCTCGCCCTGATCGGCGGCGCGGCCGCCCAGGCCAAGGCGGCGACACAGATGGAGCAGGCCGAACTCTCCGGCCTCAGCCCCGAGCTGCGGGCCCAGGTTAAAGCACGGGCTGTCGGCGGCAACTCGGTCACCGAGATCCTGCAGGTGATGCTGCTGAACAATATCAAGATCAGGCATGAGGCCAGCCTGATTGTCGCGCTGGACTGGACAAAAGGCGTGGCCGTGGTCCAGCTGCCCCGTGGCGGCTTGACGGTCGTCCAATTCGATCCGAGACCCTGCAGATCAAGAGCTAGACCTCTGAGCAAACCGACGGGCGCGTGCCGCCGGCGCTGCGACATCCGCCCGCCCCGGCTCTTCCGGGTGGCCGCGGATGGAGAACCCCGTCTTGTCTGATCTGCTTGTCATCGAATTTGCCGGCGAAACGAAGGCCGAAGGTGTCCGTGAGCTACTGCTCGCGATGCAGAGCGAGTATCTGATCGAACCCGGCGATGCCGTCGTTGCAGTGAAGGACGCCAGCGGCCGCCTCAAGCAAGGCCAGCTCTCAGCGCCGGTCGAACCGGGCGCACTGTCCGGGACGTTCTGGGACTCGCTGATCGGATTGCTGTTCCTGAT
>CAWGFH010000021.1:0-27061 GCA_963821795.1 uncultured Alphaproteobacteria bacterium | reverse complement strand
GGAGGAACGCATGGAGGCGGATTACGTGATCGTCGGCGCGGGATCGGCCGGCTGCGTCCTGGCCAACCGGCTGACCGAAGACCCCGCCACGCGCGTCGTGCTGATCGAGGCCGGCGGGCCCGACTGCAACCCGTTGATCCACATCCCCGCCGGCTACATGAAGCTGCTCGACCATCCGACCTTGACCTGGGGCTACAAGGCCGACGCCGACCCCGGCCCCAACGGACGCGAAATCCCCTACCCGCGCGGCCGCGTACTCGGCGGCTCGAGCTCGATCAACGGCATGATCTATATCCGCGGCCAGCCCGAGGATTTCGACCATTGGGGCCAGCTCGGCAATCGCGGCTGGTCGTGGGACGACGTGCTGCCCTATTTCAAAAAGGCCGAGAGCTGGGAGCGCGGCGAGGACGAGTTTCACGGCAAAGGCGGCCCGCTGTTCACCTCGCACGCCGCCGACCAGCCGCTGCTGTGCCACACGATGATCGAGGCCGGGCAGCAGATGGGCCTCGAATACCGCGAGGACGTAAACCATCTGCCGCCGGGTTCCGGCGACAATATCGGCTGGGTCCAGCAGACCCGCGGCGGCCGGCGGCGGCAGAGTGCCGCGCGCACCTATCTGCGCGCGGCGAAGAAACGGCCCAACCTGCAGATCGTCACCGGCGCGCTGGTGCATCGCGTGCTGTTCGACGGCAACCGCGCAACCGGCGTCGAATATCGGGCGCGACGGCACGCGGTCGAGCGGATCGATGCGGCGCGCGAGGTCATCCTGTCGGCCGGCGCCATCGGCTCGCCGCATGTCCTGCAATTGTCCGGCGTCGGCGATCCCGACCATCTCGGCCGCGTCGGCATCGCGGTGCAGCACGCCCTGCGCGGCGTCGGCAAGAATTTCCAGGACCATTACATCGCGCGGGTCGCCTGTTCGGTCACCGGCGCGAAGACATTGAACGAGAAGTCGCGCGGCTTGCCGTTTGCCGGCGAAGTGTTGCGCTACCTGTTCGCCGGCACCGGGATGCTGACCTATGCCTCCTCGCTGGTCTGCGCCTCGGTCAAGGTGTTGGAGGAATCGGCGACGCCCGATATCCAGTGCCTGTTCTCGCCGGGCAGCTTCGCGCCGGGCCCGGTGCGGCGGCTCGACGACAAGCCCGGCATGACCGTCGGCATGTGGCAGATGCGACCATTGTCGCGCGGCTATGTCGAGGCGAGATCGCCGAACCCGGCCGAGCAGCCGGCGATCAATCCGCGCTATATGGGCGAGGAGACCGACAGGCGCGCGGTGGTCGGCGGGCTCAAGGCGGCGCGTCGGCTGTTTGCGGCGCCGGCGATCGCCAAATACGTCGTCGCCGAAACCCTCCCCGGCAAGACGTCCAGACCGATGACGAGCTCCTCGATTATGCACGACAATACGGGTCGACCGTGTTTCACGCGACCTGCAGCTGCAAGATGGGTGGGGACCAGATGGCGGTGGTCGACGACCAGTTGCGGGTCCACGGGCTGGAGCGGCTGCGGGTGATCGATGCCTCGGTGATGCCGGCGGTGACCTCGACCAACACCAATGCGCCGACGATCATGATTGCCGAAAAGGGCGCCGCGATGATTCTGGCCGACGCCCGCAACTGATAGGCACTTCTGCTCAAGACCGTGCCGGATAAGCCGGGCGAAGTTGCGCTATATTGACGGACCCCTTGCGGAGAGAGTGACAATGACCGCCAGCACACCCTTTTTGAAGAATGCAGACAAGCTTGGGCCATTGGCCTCTCGCTACATCGAGGTCGAGGCGCTCCCGTGGAAGCCCACTCCCTGCGCCGGCATCGACATGAAAGTGCTGATGGAAGAGCCGGAAACCGGCCTCCTGACCGCGCTGTTCCGCTGGCAGCCTGGGGCCGAATTGACCCTGCACGAGCATGTCGAGATCGAGCAGACCTTTGTCATCGAAGGCAGCCTCGTCGACGACGAGGGCGAGGTCCGCGCCGGCGATTACGTGTGGCGACCCAAAGGCAACCGGCATATGGCGCGCTCGCCCAATGGCGCGCTGGTGCTGTCGTTCTTCCTGAAGCCCAACATTTTTCTCGCCGGCGACGCAGCCGGGCAGGATTTGCGCTGATGCCGTCGGCTAATTGGCGCTTTGTTGGACGCTGCCGAGCTCTCGGCTGATCGAATATTCGCGCGGGTAGCGGCGACGCTGCACAAAAATCAGTGCGACAATGCTGAGCGCCGCGGTGAACATGATCCAAAAGCTCGGCGACAGCCGGTTGCCAGTTAGCGCGATTAGCGAGGTTGCGACAAACGGAGTAAATCCGCCAAACATCGTTACCGCGACGGCAAAGCTCAATGACACGCCGATCCCGCGGACGGATGTCGGATACAGCTCGGCCAGCTGGGACGGCAATACCCCGCTATAACCGGCCTTGACGAGGCTGAGCCAGCCGGCGGCAAAGATCGCGGTCGTCAGCGACGGAAAAGCCACCATCAGAAAGAACACCGGATAGGTCGAGAGCAAAAACAGCCAGGCGGTACCGCGCAGCAGCCCGCTGCGCCCGAACTTGTCGGAGAGATGCCCGGCAAAGGGCGAAAAGATGCCGAGAATGACGGCGCCGACCAATGTCGCGGTAAATCCGGTTGCCTGTGGCAAGTGCAGTTCTTTGACCGCATAGGTCGGAATGTAGAGGATGATGTAGGCCGAGCTGTTCGAGATCGCCGAGGCGCCCATCGCCAATACGAACTCGACCGGGTTGTGCCGCAGCATGTCGCGCACCGGGGTGCGGGTCGGCTTGATCTCGACATATTCGGGCGTCTCGTCGAGCCGGCGGCGAATATAGAGACCGGCGGGGGCGACCAGGAGGCCGAACAGGAATGGGATGCGCCAGCCCCACCCATTGAGCTGTGCCGGCGACAACGTGCTTGCCAGGATCAGCCCGAAACCCGATGCGAGAAAGTTCGTGATCCCGGTGCTGGCCCATTGCCAGCTGGCGACAAAGCCTTTGCGCGATTTGGTCTGTTCAGAGAGAAAGGTAACCGCGCTGCCAAACTCGCCGCCGACCGAAAACCCCTGCATCAGGCGCGCGACCAGCATCAGAATTGGCGCCGCGAGCCCGATCGTCGCATAGCCCGGCGTCAACGCCGTCATCGCTGTGCCGATGACCATCAACAGGATCGATAGGGTGAGCCCGGCTTTGCGGCCGGCGCGATCGGTGTAAGAGCCGATCAGGATCGCGCCAAAGGGGCGCACCAGAAACGATACGCTGAACGTGCCAAAACTCAACAGCAACGATGCGGTGTCGTTGCCGGTCGGGAAAAACACCTTTGCGATCGTCACCGCGAAATAGCCGTAAAGCAGAAAATCGAACCATTCGAGCGCATTGCCGAGCGAGGCGGCGACAATGACCCGCGTCAGTGATGCTTTGGCGCGACCGGTAGGTGCGGCGAGGGGGTCGGTTGTCATAACGGCTCCCAAATGGTTCAGCGAATTTCGCCATCATCCCTTCTGACGAGGACGTTCACAGCCAGTCTCGCGGTTTTCCTCGCGTTACGCCAGACTGAATTGATCGGCTTGAGTCTGTGCGCTGGCCAGTCGCCTTGGTGATGCGGCATCGGGCGCGAACCGGTCAGTCAGTGTTGCCGACCCGTCGCGCCTGCCGCATGATGGCTGCGGATAAGACAGAGGCTGTGGGGGAATGAGCGCCAGAAGCAAGATTTTCCCGAGTTTCGCCGACGCGGTTCGGGACATTCCTGACGGGGCGACGATCGGCTTTGGCGGGTTCGCGGTGGTCGGGATGCCGATCAACCTCTACGGGGCGGTGGCAGCCCAGGGCGCCAAGGGCCTGACCTGTGTGTCGAATTCGACGCGCGGGGGCGCCACCTTGCCCCCCGACTCCCCCGATATGGGGCAAATGATCCAGAACGGGCAGGTCAGAAAGGTGGTCTGCGCGTTTACCGCACCGACCCGCGCCTCGCAGCGGCTGATCCTGTCCGAATATGTTGCAAAAGGCTTGATTGAGGCCGAGTTGACGCCGCAGGGAACCTTGGCCGAGCGCATGCGCGCGGCCGGCGCCGGCATCCCGGCCTTCTATACCCCAGCAGCGGTCGGCACCGAACTCGCCGAGGGGCGCGAGACGCGGGTATTCAACGGCCGCGAATACCTGTTGGAGCACGCCCTGCCGCTCGATTACGCAATGATCCGCGCTTATCAGGCCGACGCCGCCGGCAATCTGCGGTTCCGGCGTTCACAGCGCAACTTCAACCCGATCATGGCGATGGCAGCGCGGGTCACGGTCGTCGAAGTCGAAGAAGACATCCTCCCGGTCGGCGCGATCGACCCCGACGACGTGCACACGCCGGGGATCTTTGTGCACCGCATCGTCAAGATCCCACCGCCGCCTGAGGGATGGTGGCCGCAACTGCCAGCGAGTACCTGATCATGAGCGAGAGGGCGAAGGGCCTCAGCCGTCAGCAGATGTGCGATCGGCTGGCGATGGAATTCGGCGATGGCTGGATCGTCAATCTCGGTATCGGAATCCCGACCTTATGCTCGAATTTCGACTTTGGCGACAAAGAGATCATCTTCCATTCGGAGAATGGCGTGATCGGGTATGGCCCGCTTGCGGCCCGCGGGGGCGAGGATCTGCACCTCGTCAATGCCGGAGGCCAGCACGTCACTCTGCGGCCGGGGGCGGCAATCGTCCATCATGCCGACTCGTTCGCGCTGATCCGCAGCGGCCGGATCGATGTGACCGTGCTCGGCGCCTACGAGGTCGCGGAAAATGGCGATTTCGCCAATTGGAAGATGGCCGGCCAGCAGGGCGGCGGCATCGGCGGGGCGATGGATCTGGCGGCTTGCGCCAAGCACGTCTTTGTCGCGATGGAGCACCAGACGCGTAACGGCAGTCCGCGGCTGGTCGAACGCTGTGCGATCCCGGCGACGGCGCGCGGAGTTGTTAACCTCGTTGTCACCAATCTCGGACTGTTCGCGGTCACACCGCAAGGCCTCGAACTGAAGGAAATCGCGCCCGGGGTGACGATGGACGAAATCAAATCCGCCACAGGGTGCAACCTGATCATTGCTGAGGACGTGCCGCCCGTCCGCACAATAAAGAGGTGAAGGCGATGCATCGGGTTTTGATCACCGGGGCGGGCGGCGGGATTGGACGGTCGCTGCGCGAGACGTTGCGCGGGGTTTACCCGGTGCTGCGGCTGTCAGATCGGGTGGCACTCGCGCCGGCGCGCGACGGCGAGGAGGTCGACCGGACCGAGATCTCCGACATGGCGGCGGTCGAGCGCATGGTGGAGGGGGTCGACGGCATCATCCATCTCGGCGGCAATTCCGGCGAGAACACTTGGGATGTGATCCTCCAATCGAACATCGTCGGCGTGTACAACGTGTTCGAGGCGGCGCGGCGCGCAGGCGTTCAGCGTATCGTCATGGCGACCAGCAATCACGCGGTCGGCTTTTACCCACGCGCCCAGACAATCGACCATCGGGTCGTGCCGCGGCCGGACAGCCGTTACGGGCTCAGCAAGGCCTTTTCCGAGGCGATCGCCAGCCTCTATTCCGACAAGCACGGGATCGGCTTTCTGTGCGTGCGGATCGGCAACTTCGGGACGCGCCCGATCGACAAGCGGCGGCTGTCGATCTGGATCAGCCCGCGCGACCTGACCCAGCTCGTGCGCATCGGGCTCGAACACCCGGAGGTCCGTTACGAGATCGTCTATGGCGTCTCGAACAACCGGCGCTCGTGGTACGACAATTCAAACGCCTATCGACTCGGCTACAAGCCGCAGGACGATTCCGAACCCTATGCCGAAGCGGTGCTGGCGGCCGAAGCTGGCCAGCCGGCCGACCCGATCGCCGAGCACTACCAGGGCGGCGCCTTTCCTGCCGGCCGAATACACGGCGAAGACGCACCGCGATAAATAAGCGCTAGAAACGGCACAGCGCCCCGAGCCACACCAGGTCTCGGCCACTCGGTAACGCTCCCTTCTGTAATCGGAGTGCCGCCGTCAAGCTCCCACTTCAGCTTTCGACCCGTCGCGGTCGTTCGGCATCCAGCGTCTCAAGTAATTTAACGCGCGCCCCTCAAAGAATATTGGCATTATTTATAGTAACGGCACAGAGCCTTAAAAGCCACTCGCGCGTTATTTGGATACCTTTTGCCAGAGCAAATCGTACCCACAATTCTTACCAACCTGGCGTACACGTAATATTCCCCTCCCGTCAATCCGCCCGTGCATGATTACCTCAATACCAGGAAAGGCTCCGGCTGCCCTACCTAACGGCTCTGGGTCGCGTCGCATCTCTAACTCCCCCGATGGCCCAACCGTTCCTCCGAAGGCTAGCAACCGCGCTTGACCGTTGAAGATGATGAGCGAACTTGGTACTTGCCGGTTCGGGCATGGTAGTAAGTGTTCCGTAGGCATCGTCATATAGGTTTCATTCACTTTCGTCGCGGAGACGAACGCGTATGTGCCGTCAAATTGCAAAATTTGCGCCTTTTGAGGGTCGCGGCGGGGACCGGTCTCGTTGAAGTCTTTTGCAGTTTCCAGTATATCTAGAAGGACATTGAACATCTGTACCTTGCAATGTCGAGCATGCTTAAGAGTTGTTGCAAGTTGTTGTTGTGTGTTAGATATTAGATTATCAGCTCTCGATATTTTCACATCATAAAGTCGGTTTAGAAGATTATTTATCGAGACTGTCAGATTGTCCTTGACAGTGCCGCAGAGCGTGTCGACTGTGTCAGTTATGGCTTTAAGATCGGGCGTGGGGTCGTCCGCATGCGCAGCTACAGGACCGAGGGCGATAAACGCCGTGAATAGCGCAAAAAGTGAGAAAAAGCGGTGATGACTGGCATGCTGCATCGTCGTTTTCCTAGGTGGTCCAGAACTCGCGGCAGTTGCCGTTTTAACCGATCGGGAACGCCCGTCGTTCGCCCATAGCGGAAGTGAACCGCGCCGCCGTCTTTCACTGACACCCGATAGCGCCAGAGGTCAGCATCGGCGTACCTCAACAACTTCAACAACTTCTAGCTAGAGCACCGACAGCACGGCTTCGGGCGGGCGGCCGAGTGCCGCTTTACTACCGGAGATCACGATCGGTCGCTCGATGACGATCGGGTTCTTGACCATCGCCGCGATCAGCGCGTCTTCGGACAATGCCTTCGGGTCGATGCCGGCCGCGGCAGCCTCCTTTTTTCGCACGAGCTTGGCCGCGGGCATCTTCAGCTGGCCGAGGATCTTCTTCAGCTCAGCAGCGGTGGGCGGGGTCTTCAGATACTCGATGATGACCGGCTCGACGCCCTTTTCGCGAAGCAGCGCCAGCGTCTTGCGCGAGGTGTTGCAACGCGGGTTGTGATATATCGTCGCTGCCACTTTCGTCCTCCATCTCACAAGTGTCGAAGCGCCTTGCAGGATAGCGCGCCGATGGCGTCGGCTGCAGGCCTTTAAATTCTGGCTCACCGGGACGAAGTAGACGCTCGGGCGTTACTTCAGGATCAACCGGAGCCCGCCAAAGGAGGACACAGATGCCTGACCATGTGTACCGGATCATCGAAGTCGCCGGCTCCTCGGAGAAAAGCATCGAGGATGCGATCCAGAGCGCCGTCGGCCGGGCATCGCGCACGTTGCGGCAGGTCGGCTGGTTCGAGGTACTGCAGACCCGCGGCCATGTCGAGGATGGCAAGGTCGCGCATTACCAAGTGATCCTCAAAGTCGGGTTCACGCTCGAAGACGAATAATCCGCGATGGGGCTCAGCGGGCTCGGGCTCGGGCTACCAGCGCCATCGCTACTCCGGTCAGCGCCGAACACAGGCCGGCAAGCCGAAAAGTGGTGCTGAACGCGTCTAGGAAGGCAGCTCCCGGATTATGGCCGGCAGCGAGCGCCGAGGTCTCGATGCCGTGAAAGATGAGCGTGAGCAGCGTCGCCCCGCGAAACTGTCCCAAGGGTACGGGTCAGCATCGCGACGCTGCCGGCGACCCCCCGATTCTGCCGCGGAATCGTCGCTATCACCACATCCATATAGGCGACCTGGAACAGGCCCACGCCGAACCCATGCAGCGCGAGGGCCGCCAGGATGACAGTGAGGGTTGGGGCCGCATCCCAACTCCCGATCAGAAACAGCCCGGCGCCGGCCAATACGGCCCCGGACAGGCCGATGCGCTCGGCTGGAAACCGCTCGATCATCCGCCCCGCGAGCGGCGATGCGGCGATGTTACCGGCAAACGAAACTGCCAGCATCGCGCCGGCGAGCGGCAATGAAAACCCAGTAAAGCGGACAAGATAATAGGGCGCAAACAACAGCACCGAAAAGCTGACCAGGTAAACCAGCACGCTGGCGACGTTGATCGTCACGAAACCGAGACTGCGAAAAAACTCGAGATTGATAACGGGCGTAGCGACATGGGCTTCCCGGCGCAGGAATGCGAAAAAGCTGGCGAGAGCGAGCACGCACAGCGGAACAGCCAGGTAGTCACCCTGGCCAAGCCGCTGTAGCGCGTTGACCAGCAACAGCAATGTGCTGATTGTCATCGCCAGTAAAAACGCCCCGATCAGGTCAACCGGCTCGCGCGCACCGGTTGGCGATGGCGGCGGCAAATCTCTAACGAACAGCAGCGCCGCCAACGCAATCGGCGCTCGAAACCAGAAAACCGCGGGCCACCCCCAGGTGCCGACGAGCGCGCCGCCGAGCAGCGGACCGGCGGCAGAACTGAGGGCAAAGATCATCGTGAACGCCGCAACCGCCCGGGTTCGCCGCTGATCGGGGAACGCACCAGTGACCAGAGCCGGCGCGACACTGATCACTAAGCCGGCGCCAATTCCCTGCAGAAAACGAAAGAACAGCAACCAGCCATAGGCCGGAGCGACGGCGCACAGCAGGAATGCGACGACGCTCCAGGCAAGGCCGGCACGAAACACCCGGGCATGGCCAAAGATATCGCCGACCCGGCCAAAGGCCAGCATCAGACTGGCGTAGGTTAGGACATAGCAGATCACGACCCACTGGATCATCCGGATCGGCAGGCCGAAGCTGTGGGTGATATCCGGAAATCCGATGTTCACGGCGGTATCGAGCGGAACCACCGAGGCGCCCAATCCCACCAGCGCAAGGCGTCGCCATTGCCGAGCAGTCATTGCCGCCACCGGGTACGCGCTGCCATCGCCGATGATCACCTTCAAGAAGAACGCCGGTGGCGCCGGAGCCGTCTCAGCTCTCGCCGAGCGCCGCCCTCATGGGATCGTGCCGCCGCCCTTGCCAGCGCGTGGGGATCGCGGATTTCGGCAATTGGAGCCGGCTCGGTCGTCGGCGCATCGCGGCCGGCACGAACCAGCGCGCGTACGGGGGCCTGAATTCCCATCTCGTCGGGCGCGTTGCGGAACTGGCGTACGGTTTCGAGAACCCGCTCCGCGTCGGGGGCGATCACCATTGTCAGTTCCTTTTCCCAGCGAGAGGCCGCGAGCCATTGTAGAGACTGCGCGGCGTTCGACGCCAGAGAACGATGTCGCCGCCCGGCGCAGAAAAGCCCCGGTCGGGGGAGACCGGGGCTTCTGCATGCCCGCCGGCTTGCCCTGCCGACAGGCGCGAATGCATCGTTGGGGGGACATAACGATGCCAGCAACATATTGCGTTAATTCGGCACCGGTTGCAATTCATATCTAAAAAATTAACTACGAATTGATCACGATGTAACTAGCTGCTGGCGTATATCGACGGCTCTTTAATTAATTGGATGGTAGTTGCTCCAACAGCAGCAGCGGCGTTTGCTCGGGCGCTATTTCAGAAGAGACAGTATATGAGCAGCCATGCGCGATGGCCGGGAGTGCAGGTCACCGCAACATCGGGATCGATGGCGCCGTGGCGAGCACGCAGCCAACCCCGGCAACGAGATGTCGGTCATGATACCGGAGCACCTGTCGCCTCGCCGAAAGCAGCCGAAATCGGTGATTGGGGCTAATCAATCGGGTTTCGACGCCCGCAAAGAGAACGCCAGCGGCAATCGCGGGTGGCTGTCGGGCAGGCGATAAAGCCGGTCGCCGTCCGGCACCATCATTTGGAAAAAGCGCCACGGCAGTGTCTCGTGCTCGTGCAGAAAGTCGAGACGGAGACCGCTTTCCAGCAATCCTCCGATGATTTCGCTCAGCGGGTGGCACCACTCGTAGCTGCGCGGATGTGCAAGCGGGGTGGAATCGCCGGTGTAGGTGGTCGGCTCGTCGAAAACGCAGGGCGCCATCGGTTGGGTGCGCCAGGAATTGGACGCCACCAGCCGGCCCTCGACCTCTTCGAGCGACAATGTCGAGGGGTGACCCTCGGCGAGATAGAGCCAGCCGCCCGGCGCCAGCAGTCCGGCGACGATCTGCGCCCAGCGGCGGATGTCGGGGAGCCAGATGATCGCCCCCCAGGTGACAAAGGCGATGTCGAAGGCTGCGCCTTTGAGCAGGACAGGCGCATCGTAAACGTTTCCCTCGACAAAGCGCACCGACACGCCGAGTTCGGCGGCCAGCGCGCGGGCTGCCGCGATCGCCGGAGCGGAGAAGTCGAGCCCGGTGGCGATGGCGCCGCGCCTCGCGAGACGGATTGTATCGAGGCCGAAATGGCATTGCAGATGGATCAGCCGCTTTCCGGCGACCTCGCCAATCTCGGCGTCCTCGCATCCGTGAAACTAATCGTCGCCGGCCTTGACCCGGTCGATCGCGTAAAAGCCTGAACTGTTGCGCAAATGGATCGCGGTGCGGTCGTCCCAATTCAGCCGGTTCGCCTCCATCCAGCCGCGCAAACGGTCTTCGCTCATTGGTTGCCGGTCATCATGTCCCGCCGGGCGCTTCGGGCTTCTCGATCAATGCCAGGCTTTCCATCGCCAGCCCGTAACCCAACAGCTCGTGCATTTGCCGGCGCAGATACTCGGTGAACAGGAGCCGTGTATAGCGCAGCAGCAAGGTCGGCTTTTTGGTCAATCCCTCGGCCAATTCCCAAGCGCGCGGGAGAAGCTTGTCGGGCGCCAGCATTTCGGCGACCAGCCCCAGCCGCAACGCCTCGGCAGCGTCGAGCGTCTGCCCCGTCATCAGGAAGTAGCGGCCGCGGTTCATCCCCAACAGCAAGGGGTAGACGATGTGCATACCGTCGCCGGGCACGACGTCGGACATAAAATGCGCCGAATCCTGGAACTGCGCGGTGTCGGCGGCGAGCACGATGTCGCACAGCAACGGGATCTCGGAATGGCGCCAGGCCGGGCCGTTGATCGCGCTGATCACCGGCACCTCGATGTTGAGCAGGTTCATCAGCAAGTGCCGGCCTTCCCAATGGATGCGGTCGATGCGCTCGATCGATGGCCGCGATGGAAAGGACGAGGTCCCAGGCGTCGCGCGCGGCCCGGAGAATTCGGCTCCGGTCCCGGTCAGGATCACCACCCGGTTGTCGCGGTCGGCGCCGATGTCGTGAAACAATTCCGGTAGCTCGCCATGCGGCAGAAAACCCCAGCGCAAGGACTGGCCGTCAGTGTGGAGCGTAACCAGCAGGACGCCGTCCCGTCGCTCCAGCCGGGCACTTTGGTATTTGTTAGCGTAATCTGCCAATGCGCTCATACCCACCTCCCTTTGGGATCACCGGACTAGGCTAGCGTATCGCGGGACGGCGGGGCGAGTACCCGATTGCGCCGGCCGCGGCCGGCTGATTTTCGTGGTTCAGCACCTCAAGCCGGCGCTGAGGTCAAGCGCGCACTGATTTGGGTTTGTCTCTCAGCGGCTTCGTGGTACTCCGCTTCCTGGCCAAGCTGGAGAGGTGCCGGAGCGGTCGATCGGGGCGGTCTCGAAAACCGTTGTCCCTCTTGCGGGGGACCGAGGGTTCGAATCCCTCCCTCTCCGCCATGAATTCCTGGCCAACCCATAGTATGCTTCAGTGCGCCCGCACCGAGGCTGACGGCTCGGCTCCACGCAAAGGAGACCACATCCATGACGATCGATGTAGCGACCGGCATTGTCCGCATTCTTAAGCAGGAGGGTGTGGGTTGGGTTTCGACCTTCCCGGTTTGCCGGGTGAACAACGCGCTCGGCCGGGAAGGGGTGCCGATGCTGATGATGCGCGACGACCGCTACGCCGTCGCGGTCGCCGACGCGTTCTCGCGCATCACCGCGGGCTCGCGGATCGGCGTGTGCACCTTCCAAGGGGGCGTCAATGCCGCCGGCATGCAGTACGCCTACGCTGGGATGGCGCAGGCCTATGAGGATGGCTCGCCGGTTCTGTGCATCACCGATGGCGTGCCGGCCGGCAGCTCGGGCAACAGCCAGTACGATGTCGCATCGGCGATGAAGACCGTGTCGAAATGGTTCGGCTATCTCGACAAGCCCGAGCGCACGCCGGAGTTCATGCGCCGCGCCTTTACGATGCTGCGCAGCGGCCGGCCGGGCCCGGTGATCCTGGCCATTCCAAATGCCACCGCCACCTACGACGAGACCGCCGACCCTTACCATCCGGTGAAGGGCTGGAAATCGGCGCCCGACCCGGCGGATGTGCGCGCTGCCGTCGACCAGTTGCTGGCAGCCCGCCACCCGCTGATCTACGCCGGCGAAGGGGTCATCTACGCGGGCGCCTCGGAGGATTTGAAAGCGCTGGCGGAGCTGGTGAATGTGCCGGTGATCACGACCCTCAAGGCCAAAGGGGCGTTTCCGGAAGACCATCCGCTGTTTGTCGGCGTGCGCGGCGATCAGGTGGCGCACTACCTGAACCTGAGCGACACCATCCTCGCCATCGGCTCTAGCCTGTCGCCGGGCCGCTTCAGCCACGGCATTCCCGATGCGGCGAAAAAGACCATCATCCACTGCAACGTCGACGAATTGCACATCAACAAGATGTTCCCGACGGCACATGCGGTGATCGGCGATGCACGCCTGACCTTGCAGGCGCTCCGTCAGGAAGTGTCGAGCCGCAGCCCCGCATACCGGGCGGAATGCCGGTAATGTGGCGGCGGAAGTGAAGGCGGCGCGCGACCAGGCGCTTGCCAGATACCGGCAGGTCATGAACTCCGGCGAGACGCCGATCAACCCCTACCGGGTGTACGGCGATCTGATGGAGGTGCTGGATCTGCGCAATTCGTTCGTGACGCACGAAAGCGGCAACACCCGCGACCAGCTCAGCACCGTCTTCGACACCTTGATCCCGCGCGGCTTCCTCGGTTGGGGCAATGTCTCGACCTTGGGCTTCAGCCTGGCCGCCGCGATTGCCGCCAAGAAGGCGTTTCCGGACCGGGCCTCGGTGGCGGTGACCGGCGAGGCGGGCCTTGGCTACATGCTCGGCAACCTCGAGGTTCTGCTGCGCGAGAAACTCGGGGTCACGGTCGTGCATATCAGCAATGGCGGCTTTGCCGGCTATGGGCCTGGCTTCTGGGGGCCCGGACACGACCCCTTCACCCACCGGGTGCTGGGGCCCGACGAGGTGGATATGTCGAAGGTGATCGGCGCCCTCGGCTTTCACACCGAGCGGGTCAGCGAGCCGGCCGAAATCGTCCCGGCGCTGCGGCGGGCATTCGAAATCAATAATTCAGGTCGCCCGGCCTATATCGAGTTCATCTGCTGCCAGTACCCGGTCTACGGCCAGTGGGTCGGCCGGGGCGAGTGACTTGGGATGCAATTGGGGTCCCTGCGCAGGCAGGGACCCATTTCGCCAGCGATGGAGAGGTTGCACGATGGGTCCCTGCCTTCGCAGGGATCCGGCGCAGAGGAAAACCGGCTATTTCGGCAGGTGATGTAATACCGACAAGTCTATGAGCCGACATTTGTGATCCAAGGCTGCCGCAAATCTCGGGTCTCTGCCTAGGCAGGGACCCATGTTCCGGTCCGCACGATGCCGTTCGTCTATCTGCTCGCCGCTAAACCGTATGGGACTCTCTACGTCGGTTCGACCTTCGAACTTGCGCGCCGCGTTTGGCAGCACAAAGCACGAGCCATCCCCGGCTTTGCCGCCAAATACGGCGTGGATCGTCTCGTGTGGTTCGAAACCCATGAACGCCTTGAGACGGCGCTGGTCCGGGAACGGCAAATCAAGAAGTGGAAGCGTGACTGGAAAATCAATCTGATTGAACGCGAAAACCCGCATTGGGCTGATCTTTACCCATCCCTGTCGCCCTAGTGCGGCGGACGACATGGGTCCCTGCTTGCGGGGATCTGACTAAGTGGAGCGGCGTTGCGGCAAAGCGTTAGGAGTTGCTAAAAGGGTGAAGTGTCGGGTCCCTGCGCAGGCAGGGACCCATCTCGTCAGCGCTCGGATGGTTGCCCGATAGATCCCTGCCTGCGCAGGGACCCGATAACGTCAGGTTCTGAGGAAACGATGCCGAAACTGATCCCCGTCGCCGACGCCTTGAGCAAGCCCTTCTGGGACGCCGTCAATCAAAGGCGGCTCGTCCTGCAGCACTGCGCTCAGTGCGACAGGCTGCAATACCCGCCGCAGCAGGCCTGCCAATCCTGCAACTCGGCCGCCGGCCTGGCGTGGAAGGAGGTCGAGGGAAGAGGCCATATCGCGACCTACATCGTGATCGAGGATGGCCGCCTCAACCGGCGCATGCCCGACCAGCCCTACAACCTGGCAATGGTGACCTTGGACGCGGACATCAGGGTCAATTTCTATTCCAATCTCCCCGGCACCCCGCCCTACAAGGCGCCGGTGGGCGCGGCCGTCGCGGTGACATTCGAGGAGGTGGCCCCAGGCCAGCTGATCCACGAGTGGCGGGTCGTCGCCTAGGGGATGTGCAGATCTGGCTATCGATTGCCCCTCTCCGCCCTTCAGGGGGGAGAGGGAGGGGCCCGTCGCGCAGCGATGGGAGGGTGAGGTGGGTGCTTCCCCGGCGCTGTGGAATCCCCCACCTCACCCTGCCCTCTCCGCCCCCAGGGGCGGAGAGGGAGGAAAGTCCAGACCATTAGAGGAAAGGTTGAAGCCATGGCCGGATCAGCCGGGTATCAGTGGCGGCGAGATAAGGACGGGCTCGGCGTATGGGAGCACCGCGGCAAGGTCGCCGTGGCCGGTGTCGGACATTCGCCGGTCGACCGTCGCTGGGACGAAGTCTCGATGGACCAGACGGTGGGCGCCTACTCGATCCTGGCCTGCCAAAAGGCGATGGACGAGGCCGGTGTGACGCCGGATCAGATCGAGGGCGTCATCTGCTGCGACAGCCATATTGCCGGCGGCAGCGGCGGCTCCGCGTCGCAGTGGGCGCCACGGCCCTACTTCGCCCCGCCCTACGATTTGGAGTGGGGGCTCACTCTGGTCAACGCGCAGTGGCTCATCGCACAGATGCGCCTGCCCAACGTCAAATTTGCGCCGACCGGCGTGCCGACCATCAGCGAAATGGTGGGCATGGCAGCCCAGGCCGTGGGTGACGGCCAGTGCCACACCTGTCTCGTCATCTACCCGACCGGCAATCTCGAAGGCCGCTATCGTCGCGGCGGCGAGAACGCCGACGACTACGCCCGCGGCGCCCGCCAATGGACCGCGCCCTGGGGCAATCACGGCGGCAACGATTTCATCAACATCTTCCCGCACAATCAGTACTGCCTGAAATACGGCGGCAAGCACGACGACCTCGCCCCCTTTGTCGTCAACCAGCACCGCAACGGGCTGCTGACGCCGTGGGGGTACAATGCCACCCACAAGGTGCCGCAGCTGACGATCGAGGATTACGTCAATTCGCGCTACATCCTGAACCCGCTGCAGGCTCTGGGACTGCGACCGGCCGGTCAATGCATCGACCGCGTATCTGTTTACGACGGCCGAGCGCGCCCGCGACATGCGGCAGCCGCCGGTCTATGTGCTCAATCACTCGCAGCACAATTTCCGGAAGCGCAGCACCCAGGAAGATTTGGACGAGATCGAGGACTGGACCGACCGCGCCGCCAAGCGGATGTACGAGGGCGCCGGGCTCGGGCCCGAGGACGTCGATATATTCAATCCGTACGACGGCTATGCCCCGATGGCGCAGTTCTTCCTCGAGGGCTTCCAGTGGCACGGCGTCAAACGCGGCGACGCCTTCGCGTTCTACGCCGGCGATATCAGGGTCGAGGGACCGCACCCGTTCTGCTCGAGCGGCGGCAATCTGGGGACCGGGCGCCTCCGCACCGCCATGTACACCGACAGCATCGAGCAGCTCCGCGGCACGGCCGGCCCCCGGCAGGTCAAGGTCCGGGCCGAGACCGCGCTGGCGGCATTCACCACGCCAAGCAGCGGCGGCTGGATCATGTTCGGCAAAAACCCGAGCTGACAACTGACACTGGAGATCACCGGCTCGCGGCGATCACTCTCAGAGCGTGACCCAAAATGGCTGGCGAGCGAGGGCTAAGGTCGGCGAAATCAGTTTGTGAACGGATCTTCGCCGAGCGCGCGGCAACGACCAGGATGCGCCGTTAGCGGGACCCTCAGCTGCGGCCGCGGCTTAACTTCGAGATTTTAGAGTCACCAAATTGCGCCGCGTCGCGTGAGAGCCGACCAGCTCGGGCTACTCCGTCCGGGGTACGCGTCGCGCTCCGCGCGCCGTGGCAAGGGCGAGGAAGCGGTCGCGGACGGTGGCAAAAAGGCGAGGGGGCAGCATCCCGTAAGCGACTGAGTTGTCGTCGCCGCCTGGCGCGCGCCGCAAATCCGGCCCAGGCCAGATGAATTCGTTCCACTCGGACACCACGACCCAGGAGCGCTCGGCGTCGAGCCGCAAGCGCCCCTTGACCTGCGCGGGAATTTCGACCGCCAGCGCCGCTTGCGGCGGCGGGCTGTGCGTCACCGGCAAAACCAGCACGCGGGTTTCGCCGGCGTCATCGGCCGGGCGTAGCGCCGCCACGATCGCGCAGGGACGATCTTTCTCGCCTTCCTCGCGCCCCGCCAGATGCTCGCCGTGCCACAAATAGCTATAGCGGATGACAAGGCCCGGAACAGGCGCGGGCAGCGGCACGCGGCGAGCTATTTCAGCTCGGCGTCGAGGGCGGCGAATTCGTCCGGCACCTTGGCGTTGCGCACGGCTTCGATCCACTCCTCGGGAAGCTCCTCGGTAAGCCCGACGCGTCGATCCCGCCGTTTGAGGCGTGCATATTCCTCGGCCGACAACACCACAAGTTCATCGCGGCCGTCCGGGGTGGTGATCGTCACCGGCTCTCGGCGGGCGCGGTCTGCCAAGGCTCGAAACCCTTGTTGCAGCTCGGCTTGGGTCATGCGGACCATTTCCATGCAAACTCCGTAATTCACAGTTAAGAGTACGCCAAATCCGGTGCCGAAGCAATTTGGCGGTGCTGCCGAGCGCGACCGCGACATGCGAAAGCAGGGCGCCGGTCTATGTGCTCAATCACTCGCAGCACAATTTCCGGAAGCGCAGCACACAGGAAGATTTGGACGAAATCGAGGACTGGACCGACCGCGCCGCCAAGAGAATGTACGAGGGCGCCGGGCTTGGGCCCAACGACGTCGATATATTCAATCCTTACGACGGCTATGCACCGATGGCGCAGTTCTTCCTGGAGGGCTTCCAGTGGCACGGCGTCAAACGCGGCGACGCCTTCGCGTTCTACGCAGGTGATATCAGGGTTGAGGGACCGCACCCGTTCTGCTCGAGCGGCGGCAATCTGGGGACCGGGCGCTTCCGTACGGCCATGTACACCGACAGCATAGAGCAGCTCCGCGGCACGGCTGGCGCACGCCAGGTCAAGGTTCGGGCAGAGACGGCGCTGGCGGCATTCACCACGCCAAGCAGTGGCGGCTGGATCATGTTCGGCAAATCCCCGAGCTGACGGCCTGTGACACCTGAAGATCCCCGGCTCGCGGTGATCACTCTCAGACCCTGACCCAAAAATGGCTGGCGAGCGAGGGCTACGTCGGCGAATCAGTTTGTGAACGGACCTTCGCCGGAGCGCGCGGCATACCCGATTAGCGTCCTGCAGGTAAATATGACCATGATCTTCTAGAAAACAATTTGCACCGCAAGGTTATGGCTTAAGGAACGAATGGCCTTTGGGCGAATTAGCCTTGATCCAAGCGAGCAGCTCGTCATTAAATGCTCCCAATGCTGCATCGCGGGATGTTTCCATCCCAAACGACTTGACGCTTGGGGGAGCAGAATAAGTGATCCGAGCCTCATCAAAATATTCTTCGAAGATCGCCCGGGTCGGCCCGGCTGGTAGTATCTCCAAAGTACGTCTACAAGCTGTTGTGTATCTTTGAGCTCGGCTTTCAATTCCCAGGCGACTAAGGTGGGGATAGCCAAGACAGAATACGGGAAGATTTCTCGAAACCTTGTACCCGAGACAATCTCGACAGCCTCGTGAGCGGCTCCAAGCTCACAAAGCCCCCCATCGCCGCAGCGATCACCCGTCGTATTCGTATTCGAATTCAGGGTCGACTGTCTTGAGCACCGTATCGGCCGAACGTGACAAGCACTCGCCAATCCACAATTGAATTAGCTTCAAACCTTCGCGCTGAACCTCGTACGACAGCCTCCTCCAATGACTTACCGCCGCATAGATACTGATTGACCTGACCCAAGCATCATGTGAGCGCTTAGAGAAGCTTGCTCCCAACCAGCCTATCTTCGCTACAATCGGTGAGGGGGTCATCACAGAAAACACTTGTGCTACCGGAATGAGTTCATTACACTCGGCGTTCTGAATACGGGGCCACAATAGACGGGCTACATATTCGCCCTGGTATCCTGACAGCAATGCAGGATTAAGTATTTTCTCCAAGAATTGCTTAAGAGAGTCTGCCAATGTCTTCAAATGCACTACTTGCTCATCGGAAAAGAAGGTACTGCGTGCACCTACGATCCAAGCATCTATTGCTGTATTAATGGGTAAGGTTTGAGTTTTACCGTTGAGCGCCAGGTCATAGATGGTATTTAACATACCGCGATCAGCACGGCGGTCTGCGGCAAATTCCGGTAACTTTACGAAATGTTCTCGAATTAAATCGTGTGGTATCCACACTTCCTCCGACATGGTTGGACAAATGCTTCTTTGAATATATCCAGCGTTAAGTAGCTCGGATAGTTCCTTTCACAATGAGTCGGGTCCTGGTTTATTAACTCAACCAATACAGCTGGCGACATAGCAAAAAAAGATGATCTGCACAGAGCACGCACCGCTTGGCAGGCTCGCTCGCCCGCGATCCCCAGGAGGCATTCGGTCGTCAAATTAGCTTAAGCCTTGAGATCAATTCGCTGATCCCGTTAATATAGTACGCAGTCTCGCTTCGGGCGCGCTAACGACCGGCGGCGGGGAACCACCGGCGCACGCGCTGCACCCACGAATTTCCCGCGCCTTGCGACCTTAAGGGTAGGTTCCTCTGTAGTATGGCCGGGATCGCCTGCAAAGCCATTGGCGAACCCATCATATAGCTGCACAGCGTTCCGGCTTGTTGATCAGTAAGAAGATTGCCGACTGCGCTCTTCAATAACTTTACTCACTCGTTCGTCGATAAACCTTCTACATTGATTATAGCTTCATCGCAATCGGCGGCGCCCAAATTTGATAAAATTTCCCGCGCTACGGCCTCAGACCGAGTGGTGGCCAGAACGTTACAGCGAAGACTTCTAAACCAATGATCGGAAACGAACCCTTGATCTTCCGCAACGCTATCAACGATGGCCAAATCAGACGCATCTGGCGCTACGTCTGCTGTGCCAGCGGTCAGTGCCGCATCAATCCACCAAACGGAGGCGGAGCCTTCGAAAACGCCAGCGGTCAAGGCTGCGAGAACCGTTTTTCCAATCCCACCCGGGCCAACAAGGACGCAAATGCGGTTTTCGTTTAAAAGGGACCGTATCTTCTCAACGAGGGTCGCTCGATCCACTAAATTTCGGGGAATTAATCTGGGATAGGCGAAGGGGCGTCTGAGTTCTCGTCATAATAGTTATACACTTTGGTGTAGGCATGGGCACCTTCGCCGATCGCGTTGCCTATAGCCTTTTCATCGAATGTCGTGGAATATTCAGTCATGACAGAGTCCGATAGATTTGCCTAGTCTGGCTTACCCGTGATATGTGTCGTCGTCGAAGCATTGGGACCGATAGCGTTGCCGATCGCAGACCGGCCAAAGGTAGCGTTGAACACCTGATAGCCGCACGCGTTTTGGCCAATAATGCGCAGTGCCTTTGCCGCGGCTATTATATTTTCGTCCCGATCAGCGCCAGCTTCGCTAAGCACCTTTCGAAGCGGTTTCTCCCAGGTATCAGGATCACTCTCGAACTGTCGAAGTGTGGATGCATTTTCAGGTAAATCGCCCAACTTTTTGGCGAGCGTCTGGCGAAGTTTGGCGTAAGCATCTTTTACCACTTCGCCGACGCCCGCTTTCGCAGCTTCCGTTGCGCCGAAAGCTAATGCTGTGATAATCGCCGAAAGCTAATGCTGTGATAATCATCGTGATGGGGTCCATCTGGCATCAGCTCCTTTGGAGGGCGCAACTTCCAGTCGCCTAACCAAGGCTACCTCAACGCGGATAATCATGCAACGTCCGCCCATGGGCGAGATCATTCCGGATTCGCGGGGCGACTTTCACCGAAATTGCACATTTTTTTGTCCCCGATCCGACGACCGACCGGCACGAGCTGCTGCCGACAATTAGGCCGTGCAAACTTTTGGGTCCGGCTCTCAGCCAAGCGCCGTGCTATGTGCCGCGAAACACGACGAGGGCGTCTACCGCCTTCACGCCCTGACCTCGACGGCAGCACCATCAGCGGATTGATGTCCAACTCCGCCAAATGTCCTTCAAGTGTGCATGGCGAGGTGCGACACGCGCACCAGGGTCTCCGCGAGCGCCTCGAGGTCCGCCGCTGGCCGACCGCGAAAGCCCTGGAGCAACCGGGCCCCTTTGACCTCGGCGATCATCGCCTGTGCTTCCGAGCGCGTGATCGGGCAGCGTCGCAGCGCCACATCGTTGTAGACCTCGACCATCACGCCGCCGCTGCCGAACAGCAGCACCGGACCCAATTGCGGGTCGCAAGACACGCCGATGATGACTTCGACACCGTCTGCGACCATCTCCTGCACCGACACGCCGGTGATCCGAGCCTGCGGCGCATGGGCCTTGGCACTGGCCAAGATCTCGGCGTAGGCGGTTCGCACTTGTGCCGCATCGCCGAGGTTCAGCCGAACGACCCCGGCCTCTGTCTTGTGCGGAAGATCCGGCGAGTCGACCTTGAGAACCACCGGAAACCCGAGCTCTTCTGCGGCCTCGACGGCGGCCTCGGCGGAATTTGCCCGGTGTTCACGCGCACTCCCCACGCCCCAGGCCGCCAGCAGCTCTTTGCTCTCGGACTCCGAGAGGGTCGGACGCCCCAGGCCGAGAGCCCGGGCGATGGCCTCATCCTGAGGTGCGGTGCGCGGCGGGGCGGTGGCAAAACCGTCGGCCAAGCGACGCTCGCGCCATGTGTGATATGCGAGCCGGCTTTGCAGGCCGCGGGCCAGTTTATCGGGCGTGTAGAAGATCGGGATCCGGGCGCCTTTGAGCTGTGCCAAGCCACTTTGGCGTCCCGGCTGCCGGTCCACAAGAACACCATACCCTTGTCGGTCCGGTCACGCTCTCTGATGACCTGCCGAGCTTGGGCGTCCGCCCCGGCGCTCGCCACGACGAGCGTCCCCATCCGGGGATCGTTGATCATATGCTCCATGATCTGTGGGAACGACTCGCTGTTGGCAAAGCCGGTCACATCGGCAGGATTGGCCGCCCAGCCGAAACCCTTCAGGATCCCGTTGATACCGTCGCGCGCCGCGTCGCCAAGCGTCGGCAGATCGAGACCGGCCTGACCGCACATGTCGGCGGTCAGCGAGCTGATGCCGCCCGAGTGCGATACCACAGCGATGCCGGGCACGCCGGGCTTGGGGGTGTGGGCCAGCAGGTGCGAGACTTCGAGGAGTTCGTCGTAATCCTGGACCCGGATCACCCCGTATTGGGCAAAGATCGCATCGTACCGGGCGTCGGCCCCGGTCAGCGCCGCCGTATGCGAGCGTGCCGCCCGGGCGCCCAGTTCCGAACGGCCGATTTTGATCAGGACGATCGGCTTGCCGCGCTCGGCGGCGATTTTTGCGACTTCGAGAAACTTGTCGGCCCGCTTGAACCCTTCGACAAAGCCGGCAATGACCCGCGTATCGGGATCGTCCAGCAGATAGCGGGCGAAATCGGTAAAGTCGAGGTCTGCCTCGTTTCCGGTCGAGATGATGTAGCTGAAGCCGATGCCGTTCTCGACCGCCCGCACCAGGAACGGCCCGAATGCCGTAGCACCGCTTTGGCACACGAGGCCGATCAGCCCGGTCAGCCCCTCTGCCCCGCGCGAGGAAGCGGTGGCCCAAATATCGTCTTTGACGTTCGCCAGCCCCAGGCAGTTGGGGCCGCTGATCCGCATGCCCGAACTGCGGGCAAAGGCACCCAATTCGCCCTGCAAATCGCGCCGGTCGTCTACGCCGCGCTCGGCAAAGCCCGCCGAAATCACGATCGCCGAGCCCGCCCCCTTGCGGTGGCTCTCCTCGAGGACATCGAACACCTGGTCCCAGGGGACCACGACGGCGACGACGTCGGGGGCCTCGGGCAGGTCTGTCACACTCGGGTAGGACTTCACCCCCATGATTTCGTCGTAGCGCGGGTTCACGGCATAAACCCGCACCCGGTCTTTGGCCTTGAGCGCCGCCGCCAGAAACCGCCCGCCATATTGCATGCGCGGCGTGGCACCCACGATCGCAATCGAGCGCGGGTTGACCATCTTGTGGATCGACGCCATCTGCGGCTCTGTCCAGAACTCCATGATTCCCCCTGAAAAGACCCCTCCCTAACCTTCCCCCACTTGCGGGGAGGACAGGGTGGGGGCATTGCGGTCCGTTAGGTTCGAGGCATAGCGTCGGTTGTTATCCAAACGACGCCAAGATGGAACATTCTGCGAACCTCAAGAATTCAGGGGCGTCCACCAAAGCCGAGCGGCTCGTCTTCGAGCTTCCCCGCAGGTTTCTGGCTAATGACCGGCTTCTGCAAACCTGCTGGCAGCATAAGGTGAGGGGTCGGTGAATGGCTCCTCTCCTGTTATCATCTCGGCGAGCAAGCGCCCGGTAACGGGACCAAGCGTGAAGCCATGATGGGCGTGGCCAAAGGCGAACCAGAGCCCGCGATGCCGCTCGCCTTTGCCAATTACCGGGACCATGTCCGGGAGGCAGGGGCGCCGGCCAAGCCAAGGCTCAGCATCAAGACGCTCGGCGAGCGGAAACAATTTCCGGGCGAACGGCTCATCGCGAAATAGCTGAACAGGGCTCGCTGGAGCGTCACGATCGGCGAACTCGACGCCGGTCGTCAGGCGAACCCCCTTGCTCATCGGCGCCAACGCGTAGCCGCCATCGGCGTCACGTACCGGATGGTGGAGTGCAGCATTGCCGCGCACGCCATAATGCATGTGATAGCCGCGCTTCACCGCCAACGGGATGTCGTAGCCAAGTGGGCGAAAGACATCGTCGGACCAGGGCCCCAGCGCCAGTACCACCTCTCCCGCCTCGATCGTGCCCATCTCGGTTGATACGCTCCATTCTGAGGACCCCGAAGCGAGGCGGCGTGCATCACCCTTGCAGAACCGCCCGCCATTACCCGTGAAGAGGTCAGCGTAGATTCTCGTCAACATGCCCGGATCGGATGAACTGGGCGAGCCGCGAAAGTGAATGGCGCCGACAACAGCCTCCGATAGATGGGGTTCGAGCTCCTGCAATTGCGGGGCCGTCAGCACCGTGTAGTCGACACCGTAGTCGTCGAGCCGGTGGACGTCCGTGATGGCCTGATGCAGGCTCTCGTCGCTGCGAAAACAGTTGAGCCAGCCTTGGTGATGTACGAGGTTTCGAGCCGCCGCACCGGCCTTGGCGACCAGCGCCTCGTGTTCATCGACGCATCGCGCCATTAACGGGGCAAGCGCCTGGGCTGTGCGCTCAATCCGTTCGGGCGTAGAATTCTGCCAATAGCGAAAGAGCCAAGGCGCCAGGCGCGGCAACGCCGACAAATGATAGACGGCGTCGCGCCGATTATTCATCGCATAGCTCAGGATAGTCCCGAATTCGCGCGGAAACGTGTAGGGATAGACCGCCTCGCGCTGGATCAAACCGGCATTGCCGTAACTGGTCTCCTCGCCGGCACCCCGCTTGTCGAGCAGGATGACATTGCGGCCGCGCTTCTGCAGATGCAGCGCCACGCTCACCCCGACCATTCCCGCCCCGAAAACGATCACGTCAGCGCCGGTGCTCATTCTTTCGTTTCTCCAAGCTTTCGTTCTCCGGCGTCAGCCGGCAACTGCGTCACTTCAATTCCGAGCTTAACCTAGAGAGCCTGGCCTGACCGCACCGACGATCGAAACGACCGTACCGGGCGGCTCGGGTGGAAGAGATTTTGCTCTTCTGCCGATCGTCGGCCCATCATATTGTCCGGACCGCAGGCCGCTTCCCGCTTGCGGGACGAGGCGACGCCGCTTATATGGAGAAAGCGAAATGTACAGCCACATCATGATCGGCAGTAACGATATTGCCCGGTCAAAGAAATTCTACGATGCCCTCTTTACCGCAATGGGCGCTCAACCTGCTACCGAGGACGCGAGAGGCCGCTTGGCCTACTCGCACAATGGCAGCCGCTTCATGGTCACCCAGCCCATCGATGGCAAGCCGGCCAGCCAGGCCAATGGCGGCACAATCGGCTTTGTGATGAAGGACGCGGCGCAAGCCGAAGCGTGGCACAAAGCCGGCGTCGCGAATGGCGGCACGTCGATCGAGGATCCGCCTGGCAAGCGCCCAAATGGGGCTTATCTTGCCTATCTTCGTGATCCCGATGGCCACAAGCTGGTCGGAGTTGCCCGGTAGGCTGCCTGACCCTATCCGTCATGCCCGGCACAAGGCTGGGCATGACGGCTCGGCGTAAACTTAATCACTCACGGATGTCCGGATTTGGCCCGGCCCTCCGCGTCGGTAGTGCATCAGCGCTGCCGCTTGGGCAGGCTCGTTCTTTCGCAGCTGCTAACTAACCGAGTTGTAGACGTCACGCCAACGCTTGATGGCTGCGATGTGGCCATCCACGGTGTTGAGGTTGGCGCCCATTGTCACGACCGATATGTGGCTTCCCCCAGCTTTGCGCCACGCCGCAATATCACCAGGCCATTGGTTGTCGCCACGACTGTATTGCTGGATCGACTTGAAGCCGAATGCGCCAACATCCCTGCCGAGATTGCGCGAGTTTGGTTTCGATTTGCGCCTTGATTTGGACCGCTTCGGTTTGAGTCCGGCCTGAGAACAGAAAGCCGTCGCCGATCCTGGCGGCCCGGTCGTACGCGGCCTCGCTGAATCCGCCCAGCCAGATCGGGATCTGCCGCTTCGGCCGCGGCAAGATCCCGGCCCGGTCGATCTTGTGGTCGGCGTCCTCGTACTCGACCACGGGCTCCTCCCACAGCTTGCGGATCAAGGCGATCTGATGCTCCTGGCGCCTGCCGCGGCGGCGAAAATGTCGCGACATTTCGAGGCCGTCGAATTCCACCCAGTTCCAGCCAACGCCGACGCCGAGGCGAAGCCGGCCATCCGAGAACAGGTCGACATCGGCGGCCTGTTTGGCGAAGAGCGCAGTCTGCCGCTGCGGCAGGATGATCACGCCCGTCACCATTTCGAGCTTCTTGGTGACGCCGGCGAGGTAGGCGTAGGTGATCAACGGCTCGTGAAACGGATCGGTTTCCTTATAGGGGCCGGTCAGCTTCGGTTCCCTGCCGGCATGTACGGCGCCTAGGACGTGATCGTAGATCACGATATGGTCGTAGCCCAATTCTTCGGCCGCCTGGGCAAACGCCTTGACCGCCCCGGTATCGCCGCCGAGTTCGATCTGCGGATAAACCACCCCAGCTTTCATCGTTCTTTTCCCCTTTCTCGATGTGAGGTTTTGCGCCGGATACAGGCCACTCGCGTCCAACCCGGATGATGATAGCGAACTGCAAACAGAGCAAACGATCATCGGCTCACCGGGTCGAACGGCAGTCATCCCACCCCCGAGACATCGCCGGTTCAGTCACGTGTCGAACAGCGCGAATGCCGTATGCGACATTTGCTTGTCTTGCCCGATTGGGGCTGAGTTACCTTCTCGATTATCGCCAAAGCGGCAATCGCCACGGCGATGGAACCTCCGCGGTTCGCCGGTATTTTGGCCGCGTGTCGCAACGGTCGCAACGAAGGAAACACCACATGCCGGACACACACGCCGCAGCGGTACGCCCGGAATCACAGCCAGCTCGCGGTCTATGACGCAATCGTCATCGGCGCCGGGATTTCGGGCGGTAAATATGCTCTACCGCTTGCGCGAACTGGGCATGACCGCACGGGTATTTGAAACCGGCACGAATGTCGGCGGCACCTGGTACTGGAACCGCTATCCCGGGGCGCGTTTCGATTCCGAAAGCTGGACGTATGGCTATTCCTTCTCCAAGGAGCTGATGGCGGGAATGGGACTGGAAGGAGCACTTTTCCCCCCAACCCGACACGCTGGAATATTTGAATTACGTCGCCGACAGGTTCGACTTACGCCGGGACATAGAGTTCCGCAGCACGGTTCCGGCCGCGCATTGGGATCACGGCGGCGAACCAGTGGCACGTGACGCTGGAAAGCGGACAGCAGGCGACATCGCGGTTTCTGTTTACCGCCATTGGCATCCTTTCGGCCTATACGTTGCCGACCATTTCGGGCCGCGATAGCTTCAAGGGCCCCGCTTATCACCCTGCACGGTGGCCGCATACCCCGGTGGATTTCACCGGCAAGCGGGTCGGCATCATCGGCACCGGCGCGACTGCCATCCAGGCGATACCGAGATCGCGAAACAGGCGGCGCACCTAACCGTGTTCCAGCGCCGCCCCAACTGGGCTGCGCCCTTGCACAATTCCAAGATCAGCAAGGAGGAGATGGCGGAAATCAAATCCCGCTACGAGGAAATCTACGCGCATTGCGCGACGACGCCGAGCTGGTTCATTCATCAGGCCGACCCGCGTAGGACGATGGACGTGCCGCCCGAGGAGCGCGAAGCGTTCTGGGAGAAGAAGTATGGCGAGCCCGGCTTTGGCATTTGGATGGGCAATTTCCGCGAC